>NZ_VDGH01000024.1 GCF_006861795.1 Psychrobacillus lasiicapitis
TAGTTCACGGGATCATTGTCCCACGCACCCGTACGTCCTACCCTGGCTACTGATATATTAAATCCTATAAAAATAAGGTCAACCAGTAAAAACTGGTTAACCTTATAATACGAAGCACCCGTTAGTTGAAAAAGCACCTTCTCTTTTACTACACGTTATTTACGTACTGTTCATAAATGTTCTTCGTAGAAGTACTGAATTTCTATTATCCACATTATTTTCGTACTTGTTTCATAATATATTTAGATCCCATATTACAAGCAAGGATGTGTACATGATGAATTACGAAAATAACAATGATAGGAGTCTAAATGCTGAATCACCAGAAATTTATGCTGCTAGACTCTCATTAATCGGAACTGCACTTTCCACATTAGGCGATGGTCTTCAGACAATCGCGGCAGGGATTGTGCTACAAGGATTAGAAAACCCAAATACTCAAGGTTCACAAAATCAAAATAATCAATCGAGTCAATTAGAATTAATGCAAAAGCAAATTGATCAATTAACAAGAAAGATAGATAGAATGGAACGAAAAAATGGATAAAGAATTTTATTTTGGTTATAGCCTTTTTTCAACGTGTGATACTTACCTTGTTTATTTGCGTTTTTTTGAAATGTATGAAACGTCTTTATATAAGTTTAGCCGGCCTTCTGTCGGTTTTTTTGCGTCAACTTTTATTCGCAATATGTGTCTAATGCGACATAAAACTCCTATTTTCATCTTCAAAATGCTACGTTAGTTCAATAAAAAAAGAATTTCCTAAGTAACCCTATGATCATTACTAGTGCAACTTTTACAGTTCAAAAGAGAGTGGATACCTTTAATTCATTATCTTCTCAGCCTACAGCATGTTAGCCACTGCCAAGCGAAATATATAACCTATGTATTTCTTCCCAAGTTGAAGTTTACCTCGATAAAACACCTCTGATACTGGGTTTAATAATCCCTGAAAATTTTTATTTACAATTTGGAAACAAAGGAGTATTATAACTCTCAGTTTCATATTTCTACATCGCTTAATCCATTTGGAACGGGAGACCCATGTAATTGTGGCAACTCTAGCCGCTTGGGGTGAATCCTACATATGTAGGTAGGGCTACTCTTTTAGCCCGAACCCGACAGCTAATCTCGTAAGCGTTATGAGAGAGGAATTTGAACTAGTGAGAATGCTATAAAGTCCACTAGGCTATTTCCCGATGCCTTGTGGACTTTTTTTGTCGTTTTTTATAGTTTGTGCATCACATGGATTACCCAAATAACTTAATCTCGCCCAATTCATTGCTGTATATGTGGCTTTTGAACGGATAGATGAAACTATATTTGAAGAAAGTGGAACAAATGGCAGCCTGATATTCGGTTGGTCAGATTACATTCCCAATATCGAAGCATTTCTCAGCCAATAGCCAAATGTATCAGTACCGTGGAGTATAAAGTAAATGAACCAGAATATCGTGTATCTGTCTTGATTTCTCAGTTCATCCCTAAAAAAGGATGGCATACTATTCTTCCCAACCAATCTAAGAAGTGATTAATAAATTCTCTAGGAGTGTTCTTATGCAGGTAATTAAACAGAGAAAAAAACCAGTTTCACCCCCTTTAGTAATTGCGGGAAGTTTTATATTATTGATTATTTTAGGGACACTATGTTTAAAACTCCCCATCGCAACTACCACATCAATCTCTTGGACGGATGCATTATTCGTGGCTACATCTGCCACAACGGTGACCGGGCTCAGTGTTTTTGATCCCGGTACAACGTTGACTGTATTTGGGGAAGTTGTATTAATGGGTCTGATTCAATTTGGTGGTATTGGACTGATGACATTTGCAGTGTTAATACTTCTACTCCTAAGGAAAAAGATTGGGTTACAAAACCGTATCTATTTGCAGGAGTCACTTAATCAAAACTCCATTGGTGGCATCATAAAATTAGTAAAAATTATTTTAACATTTGTTTTATCGGTTCAACTTTTTGCAACTATAATTATGACCTTTCATTGGCTGCCGACCTTCGGGTTTAAGGATGCACTTTATTTGAGTGTCTTCCATGTAATTTCTGCTTTTAATAATGCCGGTTTTGCCCTGTTCCCAGATAACTTGGTTGGTTTTGCCAATGATCCAATCGTTAATTTAGTCTTATCTGCTTTGTTTATTCTAGGTGGCCTTGGCTTTACAGTTATATATGATATATATCAGAAAAAGTCATTAAGGGAATGGTCGCTTCATACCAAAATGATGATTCTTGGAACTATCATTATCAATGTGGTTGCAGTCTTCACAGTATTCTTGCTTGAATACCAGAATCCAGCAACAATTGGCAATATGCCTTTGGATGAGAAAATTTTAGTATCCTACTTTCAAGGAGTCACACCTCGTACTGCAGGATTCAATACATTGAATTATGGTGATATGGAGAATTCTACTATTCTTTTTACTATGGTCTTAATGTTTATTGGTGCAGGGAGTGCGTCTACCGCATCGGGTATTAAACTAACCACTTTCATGGTGATAATTCTAGCAACTCTTGCTTTTTTGCGACAACAAAGTGAACCAAAATTACTAAGTAGATCAATCCGTATCGATACAGTCATACGGTCTTTAGCTATTGCTACGATAGGATTATTCATCGTCCTGTCATTTATCTTTTTGTTATCAATCACAGAAAAACTGCCCTTCTTACCTTTAGCATTTGAAGTGGTCTCAGCTTTCGGAACTGTTGGATTATCAATGGGGATAACCGGACAATTTAGTGACATAGGTGAAATTCTTTTATGCATCGTAATGTTTGTTGGACGTATTGGTCCTTTGACTTTGTTTTTCTTGTTAATGAAACCTAAAAAAGTTCACTATCGCTATCCATACGATCAAGTATATACAGGTTAATTAGAGAGAGGGTGGAAGAAATGAAAAAACAGGATAAGCAGTTTGCCGTCATTGGATTAGGCAGATTTGGAGGTAGTATCTGCCGGGAATTGCATATGCTTGGTCATGAAGTGCTCGCAATCGACCATGATATAGTTAAGGTGGAGGAATTTGTGCCGTACTCCACACATGCAATCCAAGGTAATGCTACAGAAGAAGCGTTCTTAAAATCAATCGGTATTCGAAATTTCGACCACGTTATTGTCGCGATTGGAGAAGATATCCAAGCTAGTGTCCTCACTACGCTCAATCTGAAAGAATTTGGCGTCCAAACCGTTTGGGCAAAAGCTCAGAATGTGTACCATCAAAAGTTGTTAGATAAGATCGGTGCAGATCGTGTCATCCATCCAGAAGTGGATATGGGAATGCGAATCGCCCAATCCATGGCATCTGACCATTTATTAGATTATATCAATTTATCTGAAGAGTATAGTGTAATAGAAATTCGTGTCAATCAGCAGATGCATAGTCGGACTTTACAAGATTTAAGAATTCGTCCAAAATTCAATATCACCATTTTGGCCATTAAAAGAGAAAATGATATTAATGTATCTCCTTTACCTAGTGAAGTCATCTACTCTGGGGATATATTAGTGGCAATGGGCCTTAACTCAAACTTAAAACGATTGGAAGATAAGCTAATGTAATTGTTAGGAAGTCAATGACAATTTACATAATAATCGAAAATACAGGAAAGTCTTACGCCGAACTTTAATTCAGCGTTTTCTAATTGAAGTCTGTTAAAAAACTTTGCAAACTATTATTCGAATTAAGCCATTTTGAAAAGATAAATCAAAATGGCTTAATTATTAGTAGTTATTTCCTTATGAAGTGAAAGTATGTTCATTTTTTATTGGTGCTACTTCAACTAACCTGCCCCTTAGTTCAATAAGAAAAGAGGCTTTACCCCTTCTTGAAGTAAAGCACCCGTTAGTTGAAGAAGAAAAGTTACTAAATTTTGAATAATACACCTTTAGCTAATAAGTATTCTTCAGCTTCTTTTATTCTCTTTCCGTTGTGTCTTACAAAAAGTTCATAACGTCTCTTTAACCACTCAAACGATCTGTCTCGAATGTGTGAATCATCAGCACCTTGTATTAAGGGAACCGTTTTAGTAAATGAGTCAAAACTTGATAAGGCTTCAAAGCACTCCAAATGTTCAATTTTCTTGTTTGTGATGTTCTGATAAGCATCTAACATAGGTTCTTTGAAGCTAGTCCCGAACCACGAATATCCTAAGACAAGTGTATTCGCTATATCATAACGAGGGTCTCCTATAAAAGCTTTTTCCCAATCCAAAATATATAATGTTTCTTCATTAGTTAATATTGTATTCCAAAAATGATAATCTCCGTGATTTAAAACTTCAGTAAATGAAACAGTCTTGAACATTTCAGAAATATTTAGAAGGCAATTCATATATACAGGGTCTTCAAACTTCGCAACCCTATTTTTTAAACTTTCTATGTAGAAATTGATATACTCTTTTTGTCGTAAATCGTTATCCGTAAAAAAGTCACGAAGCGTATCAGTGCAAATTGAATGAATTTGTGCGAGCGTGACACCAAAATTTCTAAATGCTGACTGTATATCCTCTGGGTTTGCTAAGTAATATTTGTCCAGAGTAACTCCCTTTACTAGTTCCATCAACATTATTCTCTTTTCTTTATCTTCAAAATAAACAGTTGGAATATTAATGCACGAATTTACATCCTTACTCCTTAAAATATTTAATTCTTTATTAAACTTCACATTTTCACTAAGTTCTTTTAAGACAACTTCCTTGGAGAATATATCCTCACCTTGAGAGTAAGTAAGATGAAACATTGAAATGTCGTTACTAAATCCATCTTTATTTTTTTGTAAGTTATTTATCGTAACTACAGTCTCTTTTCTTTTTGTTTTCTTTATCATTTGTTCTACAGTTTTATAAATTTCTTCGCTCAATAGTGCCGCCCCCAGCTAATGCATCTATTTTGTTAATCCATACTTTTTCATAGATATTCTGCCATTTGAATTAAAGCCTCTTGTTCAACTAACCTGCTGCTTTAGTTCAATAAGAAAAGCTACCTCTCAAAGCAGACTCTTGTTCTCTAAAGCACCCGTTAGTTGAAGAAGAACAGAGACGTTCTTAAAATAATCGTCCGATTGAAAAATCAAAGGTTATTGAAGCTGGCTCGTACTTAATTTTCATAACCCTCTACGTTAAGAGTTTATTTATTAACTTAAAAGTAATTCAGGTTAAAAAAGTATAACAACTTCATTTTCATTGTTCCGTCACTGAAAACCATTCCTGAATAGCGATACACCCAATAAAATATTGGTAAAACCACAACAATACAAAAAATACTTTCAAAAGAAAAAACTAAGAGTAAATTTGGTGGTGCTGAAAGTGGATAGAAGGCCCCCTAGACATCCAGCAACAAAAAATGATTGTATAACCACTTAATAAAAAGTGTTTTAATTCAACTTTTCTTTCCAGAACTTTCACCTTCTTAAAACTGTTTTTTTAAACAAAAGATTTTCTCACAAGTTAAACAACATTATTCAACTAACCTGCCACTTTAGTTCAATAAGAAAAAGGCTTTACTCCTTCTTGAAGTAAACCAGCTAATAGGATGTCAATATTTTTCTTTAAAATTTCTATTAATCTTATGATATACTATTTTGTGCATGACAAATAGCCCTCCAAAAACCTTC
>NZ_VDGH01000025.1 GCF_006861795.1 Psychrobacillus lasiicapitis
GGTTTTTGGAGGGCTATTTGTCATGCACAAAATAGTATATCATAAGATTAATAGAAATTTTAAAGAAAAATATTGACATCCTATTAGCTGGTTTAGTTAAATATCATGGGGTGTGGCAAACAGCTCTTTTTGCTTATTAACTAAAGGCGCAGGTTAGTTCAATAAGGAGTGACTAATAGAGAACCCAATTACCAACGATAAATGTTAAAATAAAGTAATTAAGGAATGTGAGAGATGGTGAACATAAAAGGTTGCTTTAACTCAAAATAACCTGGTAATATTATGTAATTAAATCTAAAATTATTTTTTTCGAATAAGGAGTGACTTCTTAATGTATGGCAGTTTAATCTACATCAGTTCTTTAAAACATGAGGATATTATTAACCAGTTTGATAGTATTCTTAATGAAGAAAAGTATTCCTGTTTTCCTTTACCAGATATCGAAAATATTGGGACGAATCTTTATTTACTTGGAATGCCATTTAATAAAAAAATTCATTGGTTTATCGCTCAAGAGACTATGAATGGTGGTGAAATTCCCACGGTAAATGTTATTGACAAACATGTTCTCGACGGGACTCCCAAAAGTAAGGTAATCACTTTATCTGTTAGGGAAAGAGGACTACTCGATAATATTGCATATTCTTTTAGCAATGATGTGAACAGAGATAATAGCTACTTAAAAATGATTATTTCAATTCGTAAGAACTCAATGGGAGATTACGATTTCTACTACTCTCATGATAATGTATTTAAAATAACCCCAAGGAAGTCCCACGCTTGCTTCAATTAGTAATTATTTGAATATGTAGAGATCATCTCTGTTTTGAGATGACCTCTTCTTATAACATAATATTAATTTCATTAGATACCATTTTAAAATACGTAACATTCTATATATTTGAGATTAATTTGGGAGGTGTGTTCAAATTGTTTAGCCGAAGGACAGTTGAAGACTTATCTTATTTAGAAACAGTTGATAAAATAGTAGAACTTAATGAGCACATTCGTAGTTTTTGGTCTAAGTCACAAGGTTGGGCACCCATTGATGCAGCCAATCTACTTAGTAAGTCGCGATTAGATTGGTTGGTATCTTTAAGTCACTCGTTATACAAATGGGAAGAAGATCCAAGTGAAAAAGCGAAACATGGTGATTTAATTTTAGCTTGGGCAAATCTTGGAGCCTTAGTTGAAGGTAGCATGAAATTTTTTCTTTCTGTTTACTATGAAAGCTATAAGGTTGATAATAATTCGATTATGCAACGGGGTCAACAAGTTGAGCCAGATGGTACTATGTTTAATGGCTTAAGATTTTACTCTTTGAGAAAAGCGTTTGGAACGATGCAGAACTAAAAGATAATAATGATTGGCTTAAAGAAGTTCAAGGAAAGAGAAATGCTATTCATGCATATAGGGATAGGGACATTGATGACTTCCACTCGTTCAGACATCAAGTTAAAAAATATCTTTCATTCTTAATAGACTTATTAGGACGAGTCCCTTATCCTAATGATATTTATGGCCCAGACCTATTATTTAGATAAACATAACGAAAGACGAGGTAGTCTATTTACATTACTGTTTCTTTTAATGTGCTATTCAATGAGGTATTTAATTTACCATTCCACCAATCAAAAGTAGTTTTTTTAATACCTAACTTAGAGGAGGAAGACTTGAATTTTTAAGTGAATACCTTTTGTTTTTAAGAACGAAAATCCCGAGATTAGAAAGAAGAAACCACTCTCAATGATCACCTTAGAATTTATGTTTAATAAAATAAAAAGAGTAGTGCTTGATGGTGAATTTAAGAAATGCTTATTTAGTTCGAAAGCTGATTTATGAAAAACGTGATGCATGGAGTTTCTAGGGCGAAAAATCAAATAATTTTAAATGTTAGTAAAATTAACATTTAGTTTGAAATGTATAAATTCAAATAGTTTTATGGGAGAGATTCGAGTATGAGTCCAATAAGAACAGAATCACATATAATAGGAGAAGCTGCAGTTGAAATACTAAAACGATCTTTGCCTAAGCACTGGATTTTAAGGGAGCAAGGCGGAAATAATGATTATGGTATTGATGTTGAAATTGAGCTAGTTCAAACTGATGGCGAAGTAACTGGAACAATATTTAAAGGACAAGTCAAAGGACATAAGAATATACACTTTAAAAATGATTATTATAAGAAAAGTATTAGCACTGACAAGTTAAAATACTGGTTGCGTTTCTCGATGCCAGTAATTTTATTTGAAGTTGATACAACTAAAGAGGAAATTTTTTGGGTCGATGCTCAATTGACTGCAAGGCGTGAATATTCATATCTTGATATACAGAATTCTAGGCAAATTAAAATATCATCTAATACCAAACTGTCAATAAAAGATAAGAAAGAATCACAATTATCATTAATGATTTTACTTAATAAAATTTTAAATGATTATAATTGGAGGAACACCTATAATGAGGTGAAGCAATATTTTCATTCTTTTATTTCCTTTTTGAATATTTGGAGTAGTTGTCGTTATTTTGATTTCTTTTTGGAAATGGAACATGATGAGATCACATCACTTAAATCATATTATAAAAAAACAAAGAGGTTAGCTCAAACTTTTTATATAGCAATAGATAACGATGACATTCCACTATTCGAGGATTGGTATAAGCTTGCTGATGAAAAGTGGGATGGGTTTTTTACATATAGCGTAGGATTAAAAGTTTGTGAAAGTATACTTAAATACATCATTGAAATATTAGAGTTCACTAAAAAATTAGTCTTAAATCTGGAATCCCATTTTTGGGCCAAGCATGATTTAGAATTTCAACAGGAACTTAGGTTAGTGCATTTACCTGCATTTGATGATGAGAACGAATTACTTAATTTCTTACAAAAGTACTCAAATTAAAAAGTTAATAGCTTAATCTAATTGTTGGAAGGGACATAAAAAAATAATTATTCCATAATCGGGTGCGATTGTTGAAGAAGAGTCTCTTTTCTTATTCAGCTAACGGGGGTTTATGTTTAAAATCTGGAGGTGCTCTGGCATCTCTTTTTCTTATTTACCTGCTCTTTTTTTGTAGTTTTTTTTTTTCTATGAAATAACACGTATAATCTAGGCACTTAGAATGCGAAGAGATTTTGGAATGAGTACAAAAAATACTTTTTTATTACAAGAAAGGTTCGGCTTTAATTCGTGGTGGAAGATGTAACCAATTAAATCACTGTTTTCCTGATGCTCCCCCAAGAAGAGTCTCTTTTTTTATTTTTTTATACCTTTTTGTTTCCAACTTTATTTGAATTACTTTTTTTACCTATTTTTATTTTTTACTTGTCCGTTTCCAACTTTATTTTTATCTATGCAAAATTTCATAGCCCTTGAATCCGCAATTTATAAGAAGTCGTGTTTCCAACTTTATTTGTCCTATACATATGCTTTTGTCTAACGACATTATAGTTGGTAACTTTGCAATAAAATATATATAGACCGAAGGTTTTCTGAAATGAATTCAGCAGACCTTCGGTCTTTTTATGCCCGGAATGAGCAAGATGTTGCATAAAATCTGATTAAAGACATCTCGCTTAGATTTGAATTGTTTTTTGATATTTATGTCAAACATAAAGTAAAGGGACTTTGTCAGTTCAATGAGATACATATAAAAAAGTAATTATTAAAGAGGGAAATAAAATGAGTATTTATATGGTAATGTCACCAATTATCGGTACATTGTTAGGTTTGTATTTAGTATGTCTGGGACTATGGGAATTAGGAGTTGGTTTAGATAGAAAAAGATTTATAACCTTCTCGTTTACTGGGCTATTTTTAATCTTTATAATACCCGATATCTTTGGGTTTCAATTGAATATTAATAACTTTCAATAAAAATTATTCCACTTATTGAACTAACGAGGCAGGTTAGTGCAACAAGGACTACCATCAGATTTACAACGCTAAGTAAAGAAATTTTACCAAACGACGCTTTGGGGACTTTTTTCAACGAAGAAGTTTAATACAAGACGGGACTTTGGAGTAAATAAACAAATGCGCCTTAAGTTTTCTGAAAATTATGGGAGGATATAAAAACTGTGAACAATGTATTATTATTATTGAATTGCTCCTATAATAAAAAGAGCGCGCGCTCTATGTAATTGGAAGGGGCAAAGAAATGATTGCAAATCAACAATTAGTTATAAATAATCTAGAGGAAAAATTAAGAATATTCACTTATGCAGTTAATGGAAATCTTGTCGAAGAAGAAGATTTCGTTTTGGCAAATACAGAAATACCCACTGATACATTCAATATACTTTTGCCGAAGTCTGCACATATAAAAAATGCATCTAATATTAGAAGTAGCATCGAAAATATGTCTCTTAAAGAATATCCCTTTAGTACGTGGATTGACTCTCGGTATTTGAACGCTGGCTGGCAAGACCTGATGCAAGAATACGACCTAAATGAAGCAGAACGTAATGTGATGATGAAACTTGAAAATACGCTTAATGTCGGTCAAAGAGGATCTCAACAGCTTATGATTACTCCTGTGGGAAATTTTGAAGAACTTAATGAATATAAAGAGGTTTTTTTAAGCCTATTTGAAGGTACAACGGAAAAAGATGCGTTAGAAAAATATTTTAATAAATTTTCTGAAGTAAATTTAGGTTCTGAAATTCAAATGTTTATTGGACGTGTTGGTGAAATAGCTGTATCTACTGGTTTATTAATAGATAGCAAAGAAAGTTATGGTATTTATGATGTTATGACAAAAGAAACATTTAGAGGTAAAGGACATGGCAGTGAAATGTTTCAATACCTTCTTACACAAACAAAAGATAAACAAAAACCCGTTGTCTTACAGGCATCAGATGATGGAAAAAATATCTATAAGCGCTTTGGATTTATAGATGTCGGAGAAATGGTTGTATTTGAATAAGGATTTATAAAGCATATAAAATTAAACTAATAACGTTCCCAAATACAAGTTTGGACATACACTAAAAAGCGACAAACACTGTTAGTTCAGTGTTTGTCGCTTTTTTTGTCACATTCTTTATACAGCTTTTTATGCAAGTTCTTTGAAAGTCAGTTACAACGACGGTTTGGAAGCATTTTGAACAATACTGTACAATCTCAGTTATTGCATAAGACTTTGTATATTACTTATCGTTGTAAATCCACAAAAATCTGGTGAGAACCCAAAGAGATTGCGTAATTTTTGCATTGATAACGCATTTAAGGAATTAAGTTTATAAAGTTGTAAAAAAGATTGTGAAGTATTGTACTTAAACTAACGGGTGCTTTCGTATTATAAGGTTAACCAGTTTTTACTGGTTGACCTTATTTTTATAGGATTTAATATATCAGTAGCCAGGGTAGGACGTACGGGTGCGTGGGACAATGATCC
>NZ_VDGH01000026.1 GCF_006861795.1 Psychrobacillus lasiicapitis
TTTTACAGCTTTTTTAGTAGCTACATTGGTAATAGCAATTGTCCCAGGACCAGATATGGCATATATAGTCAGCCGTAGTATTGCGGAAGGTAAAAAGGTTGGAATAGCCACATCGTTTGGAATGCAAATGGGGGTTATGTTCCACATTCTACTTGCTGCATTCGGTCTTTCAGCTCTCTTGATGACTTCTGCACTAGTCTTTCAAATCATAAAGTATATAGGTGCAGCGTATCTAATTTATTTAGGAATACAAACTATTCGAGACAAAAAGAGATTAAATATTAATATTCAAGACAATCAAGGCGGAATAAGGAAAGCCTTTTGGCAAGGAGCAATAATAGATATTTTCAATCCGAAAGTTGCTTTATTTTTCCTTACGTTTCTTCCACAATTTATTAGTCCCAACATGGGGAACACTTTTTTTCAATTCATATTTCTGGGAGTTGTTTTTGCTTTGCTTACACTGATAGTTGATATCGGCTATTCACTGATTGCAGGTTCAATTAAAAATGTCTTAGCGAAAAATAACACTGCAATGCAATGGCAGAAAAAGATTAGCGGGTTTACTCTAATCGGTTTAGGGACTTTGTTAGCTTTTGAAAAGAGAGGATAATACTCACTAACGGTTGCTTTAGCAAAATCTGGCCATCAATTCGATGGTCTATTTTTATGTTCAAAATATTAAGTTGATCGCAGATATGTATTGTGAAATTTTACACTTAAACTAAAGGTGCTGGATAGTTCAATAAGAGCAGGAGAATGAATCTATGTCTATTGAAGTAACTATATTAAAGGAAGTTATTGACCAATTGGTTGAGACAATAAAAAACAATTAGAAGGTAATACACTAGTTCCACTTACTGAAAATAAAGCAGTGAGGGAATTAGGAATAATAATTGCAATATTAACTGGTTTGCGTGATAAAACCGAAGATGAAAGTTTAAAAGAACAAATATGGTCTTTAAAAGAGGAAGCTGCCGACACATTTGAAAAATTAGCTAATAGGTTCTTAATTACTGAACAGTCCTTAGATAATGTGTAATAAAAGAAAAGGTGCTTCTTCAACTAACGGGTGCTTTAGTAAACTTGACCAGTATTTTCGATGGTCTATTTTATATTCAAAAATCAAGTAGACGTAAGAAATCCATTGTGAAATGCTACACTTCAACTAACGCAGCGGGTTAGTTGAAGAAAGAACTTTTTAATCGTAAATAATTACTCCTCCATGCAGATAAATGGGTATTTCTTGTTTATTGTTAATTAATTGAATGGTATATGAATCATCTAATTGAAAGTCATCTAATGGGATATTTAACCCCCCTATGTAATTTCCGATTTCAATTATTCCGACTTTACTGCCTGCCGAGTTTTGTAAGATAATAGACATTGATTCAAACTTTTCTATAGGTTCAATAATTATACTATGAGGTTTTCTAAAAAAGATATTATTTTTACCGACAGGGATATTGCTAGAAAATGAAAAACTATGGAAAACATAAAGTTTATATTCATTTGATTTTGAAAGTTCTTTTACTTCAGCCTTGAATTCTTCGGGAGGATTGATAATCAACCCATTTTCATCTTCTGCTGATTTATAGAGTTTAGTTTCGATTAATTGATTTTTAATTTCTTCCTCGGAATAGGATTTCATCAATTGCCCGTTCTTGTCAATTAATTTCATATATGAGCCCTTCAGTGTATTAGCTTCAACGGAATTGTTACGAGAGTTTTCGACTGTTTCCTCACCCTTGAGATTATTGAAATTCATAAAGATCACAATAGTTAATGCTATTACGATAAGTATTAGAAAATATAGGATATTTTTTTTCACAAGAAAATTCCTCCTATCATTTATATATATTTCCATATATTAAAATTATAACATTTTTTTCATCTACATTAATATTTAGTATTAAAAGTGAATATTTAACTATAAAAGAATTAAGGATTGATAACAGTCCAAATAAAGAGAAATATAAGGTAATCATTGAGGATTCAAGAATATATAATTTGTTAGAAGAAGGTAATGAATACTTTGTAAATATTCAAGGTGTTAAAAAGAGAGGTCAATCAGAATATATTTATACTTTTGGTCAATTAGGTTTGGTTGATGGAACACAATTGGCGAGTGAAGGAAAAATTGAATAATTAACTAACGGGTGCTTTAACAAAATGTGGCCATCATTTCGATGGTCTATTTTTATGCCCAAAACATTAAGTTGATCTCAGTTATGCATTGTGAAATGTTACACTTAAACTAAAGCGGCAGTTTAGTTGAATAAGCAATGAGAAAAAAATTCAGGAGGTAATTATATGGTGAAATATATAAATTATACGACAGAACCCCCTATTAACTTTGACCAATTACTAACCCTATATGAATCTTTAGGATGGAATTCACTTAAATTAACATGTAATGATTTGGAACGAATGTGCAATCAAAGTTGGTACGCCATTTATGCATTTGATGAAAAACAATTAGTGGGTATGGGACGTGTTATTTCAGATGGTGTAATTACTGGAGTAGTTTGTGGATTATGTGTTCTACCAAGCTATCAGTCCGAAGGAATCGGCAAAGAAATGGTGTATCGAATAATTCACCATTGTGAGCAAAATCGGGTAATTCCTCAACTAATGTGTGTGGAAGGGTTGGAACCATATTATGAAACCTTTGGGTTCAAAAAATTTACCATTGGTATGTCAATAAATATAAATAGATAGATTTAACTTTCTTCTTTAACTCCCATGAAAATTAAAATCTTCGATTTATAGAAAAAGGCAATACGAAATCGGACGCAGCTCAATAATTTTTTAAAAAAGTGCAGCGCCTAAATGAGAATTAAATTATGGATTGTACTAGGAGGC
>NZ_VDGH01000027.1 GCF_006861795.1 Psychrobacillus lasiicapitis
ATGTGATCTGACCCAATAAAGTTAGACAAATATTTTAAGAAGCTTCAAGGACCTGAGTTCGGTATTCTACTGGACTTAGGTCTTTTAATTTTGCCTTCATTCGTTTATGGTTGTAATACTCGATATATTCATGTAATTCTCGTTCAAAGTGTTCCATATTCTCAAACGTTTGTAGATAAAGAAGCTCAGACTTCAATAAGCCAAAGAAGTTCTCAATGACGGCGTTATCCAAACAATTTCCCTTACGGGACATACTTTGTCTTATATTATGTTTCTCTAACTTTTTTTGGTATTTTTTCATTTGATATTGCCACCCTTGATCAGAGTGTAAAATGACTTTACTTCTTGAATTTAAACTCCCGATTGCCTCTTCTAACATATCACCAACAAGCTGATAAATTGGGCGGCTCATTACCTTGTAAGCAATAATCTCACCGTTACATAAATCAAGTATAGGTGATAGATAACGTTTCTCACCAAATAAATGGAATTCCGTTACGTCCGTTACCCATTTTTCATTCATCTTCTCTGCATGGAAATCACGGTTTAGTAAATTTGGTGCGATTTTGCCAACTTTTCCACGATAAGAACGATACTTCTTCATTCTCACTTCGCATTTTATCCCCATCTCGTTCATCAATCGGTTGATTGTCTTTGGATCATGAAAAATATTTCTTTTCTTTAATTCTTTGGCGATGCGACGATAGCCATAACGTCCTTTATGTTCATGATAAATGGCTTCAATCGCTTCTTTTACCTTCACGTATTTATCTTCACACTGTAATCTTTTTTCCCAGTAATAATAAGTACTACGTGGAATGTCTGCGACTTTAACTAATTCCACGACATCGAATTCGGCCTTTAGTTCAAAAATTACTTGCGCTTTGATCTTGTTTGTAATTTTTCCTGTTCGTGAACTAAAGCGTTCAACTTTTTTAAATAAGTATTCTCCATTCGCAACCGTTCATTTTCAGCTCGTAGAGCTTCAATAGATCCTTCAACTGGAGATGTTTTTTTGACATCAGATTTAGTTTCCTTCTTCATGGATGGACGCCCCTTTTTCTTTGGTTGTAGGGCATCGATTCCACCAATTTCAAACGCTTTTCGCCAATTTCTTATCATACCAGATGACGAAATATTAAAAATTGCAGCCGTCTCAAGAGAGGATGTACCCATTTCGTTCATATAACTCAGTACATCTAGTTTAAACTGTTGTGTATAAGTTGTATAGGGTTGACAGAATGCCTCAGCCCCTTGGTGTTCATAAAGTCTTACCCATCCTTGAATCACGCTTTTACTGACCTTTAATTCCCTTCCTATTTCCTCATAACTTTCATTGCCTTCTAAATAGCGCATTATCATATTGAATTTTTCTTCGGCTGTAAATCTAGCCATAAAAAACACCCCGCAAATGTTAGTTTAGCGTCTAACATTTACGGGGCAGTTCA
>NZ_VDGH01000028.1 GCF_006861795.1 Psychrobacillus lasiicapitis
TGAGCCAGGATCAAACTCTCCATAATAGAGAACTTAAAAAGCTCATTTTGTTTTGCTGGCATCATCATTAAATGATGTCATAATTGTTTTGCTATCAGACTAACAAGTTAATCTGAAAAGCTATATTCTTAACGTTTTGCATGTTCAGTTTTCAATGTTCATGTTGCCTGCCGTTTTGTTTACCTCTTGGCGACTCCTACTATATTACTCTCTTCATTTAGATAAGTCAACACTTTTTCTAAAGTTTTTTAAAGTAATATCGAAATAGCTACAACGGAAGCTACCCCGGGTATTCCTAAGACTGCTACTACTGCACCCGTGAATAAATTAACAGGGATTGTATACCCAGCTAAACCTAACAGTAAATGTACACCGAATAACAGTAAAATAGAGAATCCTATCCGAAATAAGAAAATGGATAATCCTTCTACGATCCCAGAAAAAGATTTTCTAAACATAATAAGCAACAGCAAT
>NZ_VDGH01000003.1:0-292768 GCF_006861795.1 Psychrobacillus lasiicapitis
AAACACACCAAAAGTAGTTGGTGTGTTTTTCGTATTGAAGCTTTTATTACCTGGATCGATACGTTCTGGAGAGTAAGCGATGAAAATATCTTCTCCTACAGTAAATCCTTTATCTTCTAATGCTTTACGGATAATTTCTTCTGTTGTACCAGGGTAAGTTGTCGATTCCAATACAACTAATGTTCCTGGTTTTGCGTAGTTTGCAATTTCATTTACAGAGCTTTCTACATAAGAAGTATCTGGTTGTTGGTAAATATCAAGTGGTGTAGGAACGCAAATAGCGACCGCGTCCACTGAACTGATGGAACCGTAGTCAGAAGATGCTCTTAAATGACCAGAGCCTACCATATCTTTTAAGTCATGGTCTACTACGTCGCCGATATAGTTAATTCCTTTATTTACTTGCTCTACTTTTGACTCTTGTACATCAAAACCAATTACATTGTATCCAGCTTTTGCTTTTTCAACTGCAAGTGGTAAACCAACATATCCTAATCCAACCACTCCGATTACGGCTGTGTGGTTTTCAATTTTTGCTAATAATTCTTCATAGTGTGTAGACATTATTGTCTCTCCTTTAGATATATCTATTTATTTATCTGGATTTTTTTCACTGGCAAAAATACACTCAATGCTAACACTGCATAATAATACCTATTATCGTTTAAATCACCACTAAAAAGTGCATTTATAAAAAAGAAAATTAGAGATACAGTAATTGCTAAAGATATAGGATTACGTATTTTATTGGCAGTTCTAATAAAATAAAAAGCTCTTATGTGGATAATCAAAAACAGTATTAAACCAACAGTTCCTAATTCAACAAGAATCTCTATTATTATGTTATGGGGGTAGCCTCTTGAATCAATACCACTACTTATTAGAGACCAAGATCCAATTCCATGACCAAAGAAGAAGTTTTCTCTCCAAAGTTCAAATCCTAACTGATAGTAATACATCCTTAATCCTGCTGAAGCTCCCATATTATCCTGCTCAAAAACAACTATCAGCCTTCTAATTGTCGAAGGAATATTGTTAGTTGAAAAAATATATATTAAATAAATAATTGATATTAAGAATAATCCCAGCAATATATTCATTCTTTTGTTAACTATAATTGATTTCTTCTTAAAATGAAAAAGATAGTAGAATAGAGGAAGAAAAGAGAACAATAATGCTATAAAAGGGCCTCTGCCACCAACAGAAAACATTATGTAAACTGTTAAAACTAAAATAGTTAATAGTAAAAATTTCATGTTTTTTTTTATTTCACCAAATAGTAAATAAGTGATTAGGATACAACACATAAAACCTAAAATCCGCCCAACTCCTAAATAATTTCCTCCAAGAGTATTAATGAAAGAAACCGTTGGACTTTTGATCAAATTAAGAAAAGACTCAATTAACATCCAAATCCCAAAAATAGTTACACAAATAAAAAAGCGTTTTACCCTTTTTCCATCTGTAGCTATAATGTTGCTTACTGAGAAAAATATCCATAGAGAAAAACTTATAAAAATAATCGTTTTTTCGAAGGCAAAAATAGTACTGGGAGTCCATAAATTCGAAACCAAAATATATATAGAAAAAATTAAAAATAACACAAAATATCTTAAATTATTTCCCTTAAATTTAAATTCATTTTTCACTAATACATAAATACCTATTACTAAGCTAATAATCCAAAATAATAAAGTTATATCTACAGGAATCCAATCAAACCTATCATCGCCTTTAAATCTTCCAGCAAACAAAAAAATAGTAAAAATCATTTCAAATGAAAAAATAATACTATATATTTTTTTAATTATATAAATTAGTCTATCTAACATTTATTCATCCCTATTCCCGTGACAACTTACATTCTTTATATATTATTTCTATCTCTTTTAAAGCTCTTTCATCCCATGAACTAAAGGTAGTTTTAGCTTTCTTTTTTGCATTCTTTTTTACAAGATTAATATCTATTTCTTTTTTTATTATTTTTTCTAGTATTTCAGAAGCCTCATCTTCATTATCTATTAAAAATCCATTTACTTCGTTTGTAATCACTTCATTTAGACTTCCATCATTCCAAGCAATTGTAACTCCTCCATTAATTAATGACTCTATAACTACGTTACCTAAATTGGATAACTCGTAAAAAGATAATACTGCTAATGATTCTTTGTAATGTGTGTATAATTCGGATTGATTTATTGATGATTTAATCACAACGCTCTCAATTAAATTGTTTTCCTTTGCTATTTCAATTAATTTATCTCTATAATTCAAATCACTGATATGACCTAAAAAAATTAACTTTATGTTTGTATATCCCTTAATATGAAGTTTTTTTAATACTTCTAAAGCTAAATGTTGTCTTTTCCAAGGCGTGATTCTTGCAGGATAAATTAAATACTCACTCTGTAAATTGGAATCCGCATTATTAGAATAAGACTGCTTTACACCATTTAACCAAAAATAGAATTTATCATTTGATTTTTTTGCTATTTTTTTATAAACAATATCTCCTTTTGTTCCATCATTAGTCATAATTAGGAATGACTTATTTATTCTATAAGATAAAAACTCTAAAGGATGTTTAAGAAATATTTTATAATTGGGATCATTTATTTTCTTATGAAGAAAAGTGCCATACATTCTTTGACCATTTGGTATACCTAATGACTGAGCAACTAACACTCCTAAAACCCCAAAAGATCCATGTGAATATATAAAATCATACTGTTTTTCTTTTATTCTTTTTTTAATTTCATAATATGTCCTAATAAAAGTTAACAATTTATTTGAAGACAAATCCCATTTTAATAACTTTATTTTACTATTCTTTAACCAAGAAGCTTTAATATTCAAATCCTGTTTGTACGAATCAGTACCAATTAATAAATCTACCTGATTCCCTCCTTCAATTAATTTCTTTAAAGGATTAATAAAAGCAGGCATCCCCCCTGCTTCCTCTTTACCATCAATCAAAATATCCTTTAAACCACTCCACATAGGCGTAACATATAATATATTCATTAGTCCTACCTTTCTTGAAAAAAGTTAACTTACTTTCAAATGAAATTAGTTTACAATCTCTTAATTACTTTAGCTGGCACTCCACCAATTATGCAATTACCTTCAATAAAACTTTTGGTGACAACAGCTCCAGCAGCGACAGTGGTCTTATCACCTAGTTCTACCCCTGGTAAAATCACTGCATTCATTCCTACCCAACATTTTTCTCCTAATATTACGTTTTTTCCAGGCAAATGTTGTTTCAAATTAGTAGGATCGTGATTTGAAGTTATTAATCCTACATTAGGAGCAATGTATGTACCCTTACCTATTATAATTTTGCCATTATAATTTTGGAAATATATACCAAATGATTGGAAATTATTTATGTCATCTGGATGAAAGATTAAATTTTCATTCTTTGCAATAACAATTCTTGGGCTCACTGGAAAAGGAATATGACTATTAAACCTAAAAATTTTTTGCCAAATAAAATTTTTTAATACGAAATTCCATCCTGTATCTTTACCTTCAAACCATTTTCCTGTTAAATATTTTTTGTCGTAAAACACTTTACCTATGAATTTTGCAAGAATTATACCTAGAGACTTGAAAGTCATTTTTACACCTTCTCATAAAATTTTTATCCCTACCCCTTAGATATTATATAATATCGATATAATAGCAATAAATATAAAATTGATAGAATTATAGATTGAAAACCAAAATATTCAAAAATACTTAAAGAGACTACTTTCGCAACAATTAATATTAAAACTGATACCAAAAATAATATTATATTAACTAATAAAAATTCTTTTTCCTTACGGTGTATGTTCAAGGTAGTGCTTAATGTCGAACTTATAAATCTGATGAGAAATAATGGTAGCAGTAGTTTACTAATTGGCTCTAACATTTCCCAATCTTTTCCGAATATAAGCACAATAAAATTATCTATGATCAAGTAAAGAACACCAAACAAAGGAATAGAAAGTATTATTAGCTTTTTTAAAGTGCTAGTAAATGATAAAATATTATTTCCTTTTTGATTTTTCTCTGCTGAAGCGCTTTGAAAATAAACTTGGCTTATAGAGGATGCTATAAGCGTAGTTGGTGTACCTAAAATTCTATTTACTAAAGAATAAAAGCCAAGGAGTTGATTATTAAACACCATTGGTAATAAAAGGTTGTTGACATTTTGTGCACTAGCATTAATAAAAGAACCTGCAGCTGAGAATTTTGGTAAACTTATATACTCTTTGGCTACTGTTTTAACTGATTTCAAACTTTTATCATCTGACTCTTTCCAATCAACGAAGTATTTCAAAAACATTCTAGAATTGGCAAAAATACTTGATATAACTTGCCCTAAAATTAATCCTAAACTTCCTAGACTCAAATAGCCAAATGTTATTTGAGTTGTACTTAAAACACTAGCTCTAAACATATTTGTTGTCGACAAATCTTTATATAGCTTTTTCCTTATAAAATAATACTTTAGAGAGTTATAAAAACCTGTAAAAAAAACGATAGTTGGAATTGAGTATAAATAAACATAACTAAAATCTTTACCTAAAATAGATTTTATAGTATTCTCAAAAAAAACAATGGTTATCAACGATATACTACTTATTAGTATTGCAATCCCCATTGACAAAGCAACGAGATTGATAGCATCTTCGTCTTTTTTAGGCAATACAATTGCTATTTCATATCTTGCAGTAGCTATAGTACTTATTATTGATGTAACCGCTAAAATAATTGCAAATGTGCCGAAATCTTCAGGTGTGTAAATCCTTGTTAGAAGAGGAGAAATTGCAATAGGTATGACTTGCGCTATCGTTGTCCCTGTCAGCAAAGTTAAAACGTTTTTATTAAAATCACTTTTTAATATTTTTTTCATCATCATCTTCATCTTCTTACACATCTAATTTTTAAAATGGTGAAATTCCCCTTTTGATTATTAGTTTTTTTTATTTTAAATTTATTACTTTAAAGCATTTCCATTTATAAACCACTCCCTCTATAGGAGAAGTAATTCTTTATAGAAAAGTAAAATATAAAATACTAAAAATAAATCTAATGATCTTTAATTTGATAGTATAACTGGATATATTCTTGTGATATTTTTTGCCAATTAAATTTACCTACATTATTAACACACCTCTTGGAGATTACCTCATAATCGCCAATAAGTTGTTGTATTCTATTAGATATTTCTTCTGCTGAGTTATTAGAAACAGAATAACCAACTTCTCCTTCAGTAAACTGCCTGTCAAATCCTTGACCTCTAGAATAAACAATTGGCAATCCTTGACTCATTGCTTCAGCATAAACTAGACCGAATGTTTCTTTAATTGATGGCATCACAAAAATATCATTATTCAAATATATCTTCCTAAGCTCTTTCATGGATTTTGGGGATATATACTTAACATACTGTATATTTCTAATCTGTTTATAAATATCCTGATCTCTAATTTCACCAACCACTGTAAACTCAATTCTATAGCCTTTTTTTATTAGGATTTCTATAGCTTTTATAGTTGTTGTTACATTCTTATTCCTATTAATATCCCCTATAAAAAGTAGATTTAATTTTTCTTTGCTCAATAGTTGTTTGGAATTACCAATATTTTTAAACCAAAAATTATCAATTCCATTAGGAATAATAGAAACTTTTGCTAGTAAATCATCTCTCAGATTTTTTGGTATGTATTCAGTGAAAACATAATCTTTATACGATTCTGATAAAAAAATAATTCTATTAGCTTCTTTTAGTATTTTTATACCCATTTTTCTTAGGTGAGGCATCTTAGCAAAAAATAAATTTACATCCGTATTTCTTACAGCTACTATGTATGGAATACCGTAACTTTCCTTAATCTTCATCGCTATGTAACCATTTGAAAATAACGAATGAGCATGAATAGTACCATAATTATTTATTTGATATTTTTTTACAATATCCTTATAAATTTTATAATGTTTTATATGAAAAATGTATCTATCAAATTTATTATGATTTCTACTGACTGTAGTGTAGCTACCAAAATCAAAATTCAATTCTTTATTCGCATAGGAAACTGGAACGAAAACATCAATGTCTTGTCCTTCTTCGATTTGTTTGTCATATAGATTTTTATAGAATTTACTACCATTGTAATAAGAATTAATATGCAAAATTTTCACGATTATCTCCTATACTTTTTATTTGCTTTTATATTAAATACCCGTTTTACTTAGAAATTATTTAGAATGACCTAAATTAATGAATTAATAATTTAATCTAAGTGCATCTTCCTTCAATCTTCATTTTCAATAATCTTTATAAGTTTATCGGTTAAACCAGTGAAATCAAATTCAATAGCTGCTTCTCGAGCATTTTTTCCCATTAAACTATTAATCTGCTTGTCACTACACCCCAAAAGAATAGCTTTAGCAATCTCTTCTGCATTTTGCATAGTAGCACTTATACCACAATTAAACTTTTCACAGATACTATAACCTGTTGAATACGTTTGAACAATACATTTCCCTGCTGCTAAATACTCAAAAAACTTATTCTGACTTTGCCCGTATTTATCAAGTGAAGTACTTGAATTGTGAAGTAAGTTTATATAGGATTTTTTCAATATTGACGGTATATACTTTTTATCTACACGCCCCTTAAATATTACATTATCTATATTTTCATCTTCGCAACGCATTTTTAACATTTCACTTTCATCCCCAGAACCATATATCAAAAATCGAATATCATCTCTCCCTTGACTTTGAATTATTTTTGCAGCGTCTAATAACATACCAAGATTATTCACTCTTCTGATAGAACCAGCATATACTACGTTTTTAAAATCTTTATTATCTAAATCTGAGTCAACTATATTATACTCATCACTGTTACTATCGAATGTATTAAGTACTACCCCGTTACTTATATGCTTGACCTTTGTTAAATCAATTTTATCTTCCCACTTCTGATCAAGAATATATTCTTTTCCACCTTCCCATGTCATGATGATAGAGTCTGCTTTCTTATAAATCCATTTTTCACCTTGATATAATAATTTCGCAATAATGCTATTTCTTTCTAAAGTACCGTACGCTACAATACTTTCAGGCCATAAATCTCTCACTTCACAAATGCAAGGGACCCCAAACTTCTTGGCTATTTTTAATCCTGCTATCAGTGTAAGTGGATGAACACTTGAAGCAAGAATTACATCAGGTTTTCCATGTTTTCTAGCATATTCTTTCGCAACGGGAAAAAGGTTTTTATAGAAAGCTAACATGTTTTTAATTCTATCTGTTCCATTACTTGAATAAGATGATGTTTTTACAAATACAAATGGTATTTCATCAGACTTTTCACTTGTGTATTTGCCATTACTTATGTTTATTACATCCTCGCTATTATGCCTCAGATTTGCACAAAAAATAGTTGGTTTATAACCCTTTTTTATAAGATTTTCTGCAAACCAATAATGACGACCACCTTTATTAAAAAAACTATTTGTAGCATAATGGTTCATAATCCAAACTTTTTTTGAGTACATAATTAGTTACTACAACTCCCCTCCTACTTTTTTCATCTCTTTACGAATCTTTATCTCATTGTACTTCATCATATATATATCCTCATCATATTGACCAATCATGTTTGTATTCACTTTTCCATCTATATTATTAATTATCATACTGGGTACATTCACACCACTCTCATATGCATGTGGATAGCCTCCACCAAAACGAGGGTTTACTTCAGAAATGAAATATTCACCATTAACATTAAAAATATCAATATCAATAATCCCTTTAAATCCAGTCTCTTTTACGAACTTCTTAATTAATTCAAAGAGCCGCTCGTCCTTAATCGAAACCGACTTGTCAGTTTCACCAGCCCTCATCTTAATCTTCTCTTTTATAAATATCGCAACCGGTTCACTAGAAATCATATCAATATAAACATCCGCACCATACTCTGTTCCATCCATAAACTCTTGTATCATTAGGTTATCAAATCTACTAAATAATAATTCAATTTCCTCTTTTGAGGTAACTTTACTAATATTTATACTCGCACTGCCTTTTATAGGTTTCACAAAGACAGGGTAATTAATAACTCCTATTTTTACATCGCTGTAAAATTTCTCTTTTTCTATATAACTTTTAACAGTTTGTATTTCACTGCGTATTAGGAATTCGTACATCTTATATTTATCAAAACACAATTCTATAGTCTCGTAACCTGAGACAATAGGTATCGTACCAATATCTAAAAAAGATTGTTTATGTTGGGCTAGAAGACTAAGTTCTGGATCTATCAATGATAAAACAGCTTTAATATTATTCTCTTTACAAATTGAAAGAATAACATCTATGTAACCTTCATCATCCATTCGGGGAACTATATAATGTTTATCTGCTTCATAAAGCGCTGGTGCTAAATTACTACAGTCTGTAGCAATAACTGAACCCTTGTCTAATAACTCTCTCTTAAAATATTGCACTATTTTATTTCTTGTTCCACAACTTAAGATCAGTATGTTCACATCATCTTTCATTTGTTAGTTCCTCCAAATTATCAAAAAACAATGGTGTTCCACCAGTATGGATAAAAAGAATCTTCTTATCAAGAATATGATTCTTCTTAATATACTCTTTCATACCCCAAAAAGCTTTTCCTGTATATGTAGCATCCATTGGTATACCATCATTTATTAGAACTTCCTTAATAGTTTTTAATACTTGATTGTTAAAGGAACCATAGCCATCAAGAATATAATCGTCTACGAATGCTATGGCTTCAAGGCCGATTGGTTCTTTATCTTTATTCAGCAAATAACTATTTACACTATCGAGAACTACTTGACCTCCATTAGGATGTTTTCTTGCGTTGCTGATTCCAACTATATCCCTTTCATCACCATGCAATATTTTTCCACATATTAGTCCTGCTTGTGTAGTTCCTGTTCCAGTCGTATGAAAAATGTAATCAAAATGTAGGCCAGATAAACCTTCATAATCCAGAATTTCTTCATATGCATTAACATAAGCCTCCGTACCGATATCACCATGGCCTCCCCCTTGAATAAAATAGGGTTTATATCCTGTTGCTCTTAATTCTTCCATTTTTCTAGCAATCGTGGTGCTAACTTCGGCGACAGGACACTGAGTAACTAACGCACCGAACAATTCAATCAACTTCTTATTAGAGGTTCCGAAACTAGATTCACTTGGTGAAATGATATGGCATGGAATCTCCTTTGCTGCTGCAATATTGGCGATAATTCTACAATGGTTGGAACTGCTACTACCGTAAGTAACTACACAATCAGAATTTTCTCGCATTAAATCTTCGAAAAAAAGAACTGCTTTTCTTGCTTTATTTCCTCCAAATGAAATAGGAAGCAGATCGTCTCGTTTTATATAAAATAAGTTGTTATTAAGATTTTCACTTAACTTTTGAATTGGTGTCGTTTGAAAATTAAATAGATCCAATTTCTAATCCACCTACATTATGAATATAGTTTTCCATACATAAGTTATATTTATATCTATCTATATGTTTGCCATTGTAAAATAGATCATTATTTATTAATTCATCTTTTACAAAGCCATTTTTCTCAAAAAGTTTTTGAGCTCGAATATTATCTACTTCTGTATAAAGATATATGTTAATAAGACCAAGTTCTTCATAAACAGTTTTAATTAGAAGGTCTGTTGCTACGCTAGCTATCCCCTTACCTTTAAATTTGTCTCCACCAAGACAAATGTAATATTCAGCTTCCATACCTTTTAATTTAATATTCAGTAATCCAATTAATCCAGCAGGTTCTCCACCATACGTAATGGTGTAATCAACCCTATCATCTCTAGCTTCAAGAGATTTGAACCATTGAAGGGTCTTATCTTCTCTAAGTGGTAAATCATAATGCAGGTATTTATTATTTCTTTCATCATTTATCCATTTTACCTTGTATGGTATGTCCTCTTCTTGAAATTTCCGAATAGCTATTTTCATACTATAACCCCTCGCAATTTATTTTATGCTAGATGATTTTTTTGAATTTTTTATATTGTAATGAGTATAAATACTTTCTCGTTTGAAAATTTTTAGAATTGTCATAAAAAGAATCTTAACGTCTAACCAAATGTTAAATCTTTCAATATACTCAACATCAATTGGAATTCTCTCATCCCATGATACAGAGTTTCTAACGGTAACCTGTGTCAATCCAGTCATACCTGGTTTCATTTCGAATCGTTTTCGTTGGAAATCATTATAATCCTCATGTTTATATGGGTGATGTGGCACTGGAGGTCTTGGTCCAACTAAACTCATCTCTCCAATTAACACATTTAAAAGTTGGGGAAGTTCGTCTAAGCTAGTGGCACGAAGCAATTTACCAACTTTTGTAATTCGATTATCCTTTTCCGTCTTAACAAACAAACCTGATCCCAGATTTTCAGCATTAACAACCATTGTTCTAAATTTGAAAATTTTAAAGACCATACCATTCTTTCCAAGTCGTTCTTGTTTAAAAAACACTGGACCTTTTGAAGTCAACTTAATAGACATTGCTATAAGAATAAGAATTGGAGAAATAATAATCACACCTATTAAACTTCCAAAAAAATCTACGATACGTTTAATAAATAAATTTAAAATTCTCATTGATTATCTCCACAACCCCTTAATAATCTCACAAACTCTCTCCAAATCCCCATCAGTCATCTTCGTATCACTTGGCAAACAAACACCATTCTCAAACAACTTCTCTGACACGTCTGTCCCAACAAAATCATACTTTTCAAAGAAAGGCTGCATATGCATCGGCTTCCAAACAGGTCTTGACTCAATGTTCTCTTTTTTAAGTACATCCATAACATCTACTGGTCTAACTTTGCCATGTAAAGTCATTGAGCTTAACCAATAATTAGGCTCATTCCACCCATTACTTGGCATGAACTCAACTCCATCAAGCCCGCTAAGTTCTCTTTTATAAAACTCAAAAATGTAATTTTTCTTTGCAACTCTATCGTCCAATACTTTAAGCTGCCCTCTACCAATCCCAGCAACAACATTACTCATACGATAATTAAACCCTAATTCACTATGTTGATAATGTCTTGCTTGATCTCTAGACTGGGTAGCCCAAAATCTAGCTTTAGCGATTCTTTCTTCATTATCAGAAACCAACATCCCACCACCGGAGGTGGTAATAATCTTATTCCCATTAAAAGAAAAAACACCATAATCCCCAAAAGTCCCTGTATGTTTACCTTTGTAATAAGTTCCTAGCGATTCAGCAGCATCTTCAATTAGAGCAACATTATGCCGTCTACAGATTTCCATAATCTTATCCATATCAGCAGACAATCCATAAAGATGAACAACTATTACTGCTTTCACCTCAGGATACTTTTCGAAGGCTTCTTCCAACTCCTTTGGACACATATTCCAAGTTTTATAATCACTATCTATAAAAACAGGTACAGCATTTTGATAAATAATAGGATTTGCTGTAGCGGAGAACGTTAAGGTTGGACAAAAAACGATATCCCCTTCTCCTACTCCCGCCGCCTTAAGTGCAAGATGAATTGCTCCAGTTCCAGAACTCAATGCAGCTCCAGCTTTAGAACCAACCTTTGAAGCTAATTCATTTTCAAATTCATTCACGTTTGCTCCAAGTGGTGCAATCCAGTTTGTATCAAAAGCTTCTTTTACATATTGCATTTCATAACCTTCATCACTCATATGTGGTGATGAAAGGAATATTCTACCTTGCATTTTTCAAGACTTCCTTCCTAATTTAAATAGCTTATTTTTGTAGTCGATAAGTATATGTATTTATTTCTTAATACTTAAAAACACAAAGCCCAATCAACTAGTCACACCTAGTAATACCGCAAATGGTTCAACACTGATAAAATTGAGTACGCACCATACGGCATGTCCTAACCCTCTAGGTTATTTTTGTCGTATGTAATGAATTTCAACTTTAGAGGATTGATTTACTTTCTTCAATAAATCGAACTTCCCCTTTCCCATTAAGTTTTCTTCAAGCTCTAAATTCCGATCAAAATGGTCTTCTATCGCACGTTTGCCTTTACCCGTATCAATAATAATATCTTCTATACCAGATGCGATTACTTCCTCAACAATATATTCAATAGATGGTCTATCAAGAATTGGTAACATCTCTTTCGATATAGCTTTTGTAGCAGGAAGGAAACGCGTTCCCAATCCAGCAGCTGGAATAATGACTTTTCTTACTTTTTTCATTCGCCACCACCTTAATCCATTTGACTTACCAGTTGTAGAATCATATAGGCAGAGAATGCTTGAATTACTTGGGAAGAATATTGAAATAACAAAATAAATAATTGCAATATCATTGATGGTGTTTAGAGTTTTATCACTCAAATAATTCAACTGATCTTTGTTTTGACTATCGTATGGAATTTCACAATCTTCCTCTGCTTCGTAAAAATGTAATAATGTTTCAAATAAGAAACGTTTACCGTCCTGAATATATCGTCCAATTGAATGAAGATCTGTTGAATAGGAAACTGCTGCTGGGAATATCCCATCACGCCATTTCCCTTTACCTTTTCTAAATAATTGTTTCCACCACTAACCAACCAAAAAACTTACTTCCTACTGAACTTCTATTATGCATTTCTTCATGAATAGTTTTAACAGACTCATTTAGTAGAAGTAACTCTTCCTGTTGTATATAAGCCTCTAAATAGTGTGTTTGTAATGTTAATGTGCTCATCCCTATTCTCCGATCTAGAAATTTGAATTTTCAGTATCGAATCTATATGCAATCACCTGTTACACACTCACTACCTTTTGCTCTATTTCCACATTCTTCTGATTAGCTACTCCTACTAACGTATCTTTTAATACATCTATCGAAAGTGTAGGAATCTTTTCTAGTAGGTAATCTAATTGATTGCTAGTAATCGGTGTCGCTTTCCCGATATAAATCTTCGGAAATATAACTTCACTCTGTCTTTCATTTTCATTCATCAATTCTTCATATAGTTTTTCTCCAGGCCTAATTCCTGTTTCTTTCACTTCAATTTCACCTTTTGAATAACCAGATAATCGAATTAGATTATTAGCTAAATCTACAATTTTCACTGGTTCTCCCATATCGAGGACGAAGACTTCTCCACCACTTGCAAGCGTACCAGCTTGAATTACTAGTCTGGAAGCTTCTGGAATCGTCATAAAGTATCTTGTCATTCGCTCATCTGTTATTGTCACTGGTCCACCAGCCATTATTTGTTTCTTAAATAATGGTACAACACTACCTCTGGATCCTAAAACGTTACCGAATCGTACCGCTGCAAACTTCGTCTTACTTTCTTTCGCAAGATTCTGAACTATCATTTCCGCAAAACGCTTAGTAGCACCCATAACGTTCGGTGGATTTACCGCTTTGTCCGTGGAGATCATGACAAAATATCCTACTCCGAACATGTCCGCAGCCTCTGCAACGTTTTTTGTGCCGAATATGTTATTTTTCACTGCTTCCATTGGATTGTATTCCATTAATGGCACGTGTTTGTGGGCAGCTGCATGATAAATTACATCTGGTTTGTATTCCGAAACGATATCGAAGATGCGATTGCGATCTTGGATATCGGCGATTATTGGAATTATTTCTGTATTTGCTGAAACTTTATTTCGTAATTCCATGTCTATAGTATAGATAGAATTCTCGCCGTGACCGAGTAGGATGAGTTGTTTTGGATCGAATCTTGCTACTTGACGACAAATCTCAGAACCTATTGAGCCGCCCGCTCCAGTTATGAGAATTTTTTTGTTTGTCAGTTTCGTAGAGATTGACTCTAAATCTAGTTCTACTTCGTCTCGGCCGAGTAAATCTTCTATTTTCACATCTCTTATTTCATTAATAGAAACTTTACCAGTTAGTAAATCTTCTATAAGTGGCATGATTTGTGTATGAATACCGGTATCTAGACATTTTTGCATAAGCATGGAACTCGTTGGTTTATCGAGTGATGGGATAGCTATAATAATATGTTGGATATCTAAGTCTTTCACTGCATCTGCAATGATGTCTGTTCCACCTAATACACGGATATTAAAGATTTCTAATCCTTTTTTCGTGGAATCGTCGTCTAAAAAAGCGATTGGTTCTAATTCAGCTTCGCTATTACGTAATAATTGCCTTGCGATCATCGTCCCCGCGGAACCTGCTCCTATTATAAGGGTTCGTTTCTTTTTACTAGTGAATTTTTCACCTGATATATAAGTGTCTCGAATGATTCTCCAGGAAAGCCTAGAGCCCCCGATTAATAGGATATGAAGCATCCATGTAATGGATAATGCACGATACAGGATGTCCCCTTTTACGATAAATTGAATAATTGCTACAGCTACGATTGAAAATGTTACTGCTTTAAAAATCGATACTAACTCTCTTACTGATGCGTATTCCCATACCTTTCGATAGAGTCCATAAAACATCGCAAAACCGTGATGCGCTAAAAAAATTGCAAGTGAACTTACCAATAGAAAAGTGTCAGTAAAAGGGTTGTTTATCGGATGCAATAAAAAATAGCCAATATAAATTGAAAACAACACGATGCAAGAATCCACCACTACTAACATCGACATTCTTTTTCTCAACGACATCCAGCACCCACCATTCTTTATACATTTTTGTATATTCATTTCCATAAATGATTATAGCACTTTTGTATCATACTTACTTGACTTTCTTTCCTGCAATTATTGCTTCTTACAATTAAATGGATGAAAAGAACTATTATTTATATATCTTTTATCTATGACCATGATTCAATTTTATCATCCGGCCATTAATTATCAGATAAATCTATTAATTAACACTAAATCATGCAAATATTTTCCACCACTTAGACTTTTGTAGTTCTTTTGGCTCCAATATAATTACTTCAATATTTTCTACTATTCTTGCATTATTCTCTAGAAAAATATCAACTGCATCTAGCCTTTTATGCTTTTCCAAGTAACGTAATCCAGCGTCAAAAAGAAACGGGCGTGTTTTTGCGTTATGAACATCAGAGCCGTATGTATGGACTAAGTTAGCATCCACCAATTCAAGCGATTGCTTTTGAATATTTCTACCGAAATGACCAGCGAGACTCCCTGCCGTAATTTGAGCTAGTGCCCCGTGATTGATCAGTTTTAGTAATCTACTTGGTTTTTCTGCAATTGCTCGATTTCTTTCTGGGTGTGCAATAATTGGTACTTTGTCTAAATTTAAAATCCCTTGAATTATTTGAATAGTGTAAGCAGGTATTCCCCCAGTCGGCAACTCGATTAATACATACTTGGAATCTGCCAGTGTCAGGAGCTCTCCATTAGTTAATCTCTCAATAGTAGATTGTCCTATCCTTATTTCTTGGCCAGGATGAATATTCATCGATAGATTGTTTTTTCTCATCTCTGCATTTAGCAGTTCAATTTTTTCAAGTACTTCTATTTTGGAGACATCGTAATGCGGATTGTCTGCATGCGATGTCGTAATAATATCTGTGATGCCCTCCTTTACCGCTTGTTCTATTAACTCCATCGATTCTGTTAACGTTTGTGGTCCGTCATCTACTCCTGGAAGAATATGCGCATGTATGTCAATCATCTTTCATTACCCCTTTTTTCTATTTACTGCTTGTTCTATTAACTTAACGAGATAGACAACGTTTGTGGCTTGTTATCCACGCCAGGGAAAATATGCGCATGCATAACACTCACTTTTCATTACCCGTTTTTCCTATAAGTTAAACGAAAAAAAGAATGATTAGGTAAAATTACCTACTCATTCAGCGTTTCCATAATACTGATAGTAATAATGGTCCTTCTGTAATTGGAAGTTGTTCAGGACTACTCCAATAATGTTCGCTTGAGAGGAGACAAGTGCTTCTTTTGCTTTTAGCACATTATCTTTTTCCGTTTCTCCCGCACTCATTATTAAGATGGAGCCTTCACACTTGTTGGCGAGTATTTGAGCATCTGCCACTGATAAAATAGGCGGAGCATCAAAAATAATAATGTCATAGATTCCCTTCATCTCTTCCATTACTTTATCCATTGTTTGAGAGCTTAAAAGCTCCGCAGGATTTGGCGGAATAGGACCGCATGTAATAATATCCAAGTTTTCTATTTCACTTTGTTTCACTACTTCCTCTACAGTAGCTTGTCGAGTTAATAGATTGGATGTACCAGTTGTGTTTGTTAGATGAAACGTATAGTGCACGGTAGGTTTCCGCATATCTGCGTCGACTAACAATACTTTTTTCCCTTCTTGTGCAAAGACAACCGCTGTGTTGGCTGCGACGGTCGATTTCCCTTCTCCCGGAGCTGAAGAGGTAATTAGAAAGGTTTTCAATTCTTTGTCTGGCATAGAAAAGTTAATATTTGTACGAAGCGTACGGAATTGTTCCGACACAATGGATCTAGTATTAACACTCGTAATAAGCTTTCGCGCTACAGTTTGAAGAGCACGTTTTTTTGTTTTTTTCGCTTTTGCTCTAGCCATTTAACTACCTCTTTCTTCTCTGTGGCATTTGTACCATTGTTTGTTGAATCTCTTTATCTGAAATCGTGCTGATTAATCCGAGTATCGGTAAGTTTAAGATTTCTTCGATATCCTGTTCTGTTTTCATCGTAGTATCTAAATATTCTAATAGAAATGCAATTCCTACTCCTAGCATCAATCCAATAACAGCTGCAATCGCCATATTGAGCATTGGATCCGGTTTTACAGGTGATGGATTTTCTCCAAGCAACGCAGGTGTTAGTATACTAACATTGTCTACCTTCATTAACTTTTTAATTTCTTCTTGGAATACAGTAGCTGTTGTATTGGCAATATCCACCGCTACATTTGGATTGGCATCTTGCACGGTAATATTCACTACTTGTGAGTTTTGTTCATTTTTGACTGTAATTTGATTGGTTAAAGCAGATGGCGTGGTGTTAAGATCTAGCTGTTCAATTACTTTACTTAAAATTGCGGGACTCTTGATGATTACATTGTATGTATTTATTAGTTGTAAGTTCGTTTGTATGTCTTGGGAGTTTAATGTACTAATATCTACTTTTTCTTGATTGACTAAAATTTGTGTAGAGGACTGATAAATGGGTGTCAGATAAAGAAAGCTAACAACTCCACTGACCGTTATTGCGATAATAGTTGTCAGTATGATTAATAGTAATCTTTTTTTCAGTGTTTTAAATAAATCCTGGAGGCTAATTGTCTCTTCCATTAACTGATAACTCCTTTAATTTCGATTCTTCTATTTTCGATATAGTATAGCATATGTCGGCATTTTACGCCTTTATCTTTAATATTCTATCATAGAGAAGTATAATATAACCACAACAAGTGAAAGATTACCTATATAGGAGGAAAGGAGGGATTCAAGTGAAATACGGGCGTATGATAGCAATAGTTATTTCCGCTATTTGTATTATTTTGCTTATTTCTAGTTATCTTACGTGGAAATCGAGAATCGATTATGTTAAAGGCGATATAAAAACAATCCATTCTACCCAGACAGAACTTACCGAAAAAAAGGATGTAATACTACCTAAAAAAGAGGAATCTATTGTTTTAAGTAGAACTTTTGTCGAAGATTCTATAAAAAATGCAGATGAAAAAGTACAAGAATTACTGTTGAATCGATTAGATGCAGGAGTAAAAGTTCAGCTACTTATCGTAGGTTCTAGCTCAATGGAAGAAGGAGCACCAGGCTACGCTACTATACTTACAAATGCCTTAACGGATACATATGGGGATTTTGTCGAAACGACTGTTTTGCCGTTCAATGGTACGTCCAAACAATTTATCGAAGGTATGGCAGAAATTGCTTGGGAGAAAGGGTTTGATCTTGTCCTGATGGAACCATTCACGCTCAATAATAATGGAGTCGTAGTCATTGAAGATGAACATAGGCATATTCAAGCTTTTGAGCAGAAAGTGTTAGAGGAAGTGCCAGATGCAGTTGTGATCCTTCAGCCATCTCATCCTATTTTTCAAGCTAATTTTTACTTAGTGCAGATTGACTCACTAGAGAAGTTTGCTACACGTAGAGGATATCCATATATTAATCATTGGAGTGCTTGGCCAGCTACTAATGATCCTGCATTGAAAGATTTGCTTACAGAAGATAATAGTCCCAATAGTGAAGGTGCGAAAGCTTGGGCTTTATCTTTAATTCATTATTTTACCGGTAAATAAAATCCCCTCCCTACGTTTTTCAAACTGTAGGGAGGGGATTTTTGGTTTGGCATTAATTGCCCATTGCTTTTTTTAGAATTCCATCACGTCGCGCTTTTTTAGTCGCTTCGTATTCATCTTTGAAGCTTTGTGCGTAGGATTTATCATAGCCATTTGCAGCTAAATCTTTTTCTACAGCACCTAGTACTGCATTGAATACTGTATCCGTGCTCGCTTCCAGATTACCTGCTGCCGCCATGTATTTATTGTAAAAATAGCCGAAATCTACTTTTTCTCCACTTGCTTTTTTGCCGTTGTATTCGGTTACTGCTCGTCCAATGAGTGCATTAATCTTAGTATCTGCCTGTGCTTCTAATCCTTCGAATGCCGGTCTGTATTTATCCTTTATCGATGCAACTGTTGGCTTTTCGGTAGAGGTTGTTGTTGTACCGCTTGAGTTGTTTCCTGTAGTTGTTGAATCCGTGCTAGTCCCTGCCGTCTTTCCGCCTAGCTTCTCTTCGTTGGTTGATGGACTTGTCGTATTATTATTTGCATTAGTATTAGTATTGGTATTGTTTTCAGATTCTCCTGACTCTCCTATAACAACTTTCCCTTGTTCATCGATGACCAGTGAGGTTCCATCCGGGAGTTCCACTTTATATGGATCTGCGACAATCTCACTTACTTCTTCATCTGCTATGTCATACTCTTTAAATTTGAACATATAAAGCAAGTAGCCTCCTCCACCGAGTATGATGACTAAAGCCGCGATTAAAAAGATTTTCAGTTTCTTCATAGGATTCTCCTTTGTCTACCGTGATTCTATCAATAGTTTAGCATGAAGAATAAGAGAAGAGTAGATTAAAGTCAGATAATGCAGAAAATCCCTTCACAAGTTGTCGATGTGAAGGGATTTTTGTATAGATTTTTGTTTACTCAAACGTTATTTTAAAGTTAACGTCTAACGGAGAACCATTGTCTACAGTAATTTTAAGCGTTACTGTTTGGCCTTTTAAGTCTTTTAGAGTAGTAACTCCTGTTGGGAATGCATTTGTAATATAAGTTACAGCTTCTAGAGATGTAGGATTATGACCATTTACTTTAGTTACACCTAATTGTTTCGTAAATGTTTGGTAGAATCCTTTCCCTAAAAAGTCTGCTACTGCAAGGTCTTCTTTCACCACTTTAACCGTAAGAGAATTTGAACCAGTTGTAGAAGCTGTCGCTATATCAGATTGCTCTGCATTAAGTAATTTTACCAAACTAGCAACTTTCGTATTTAATACTTGTTGTTGGGATGGTTGAGAAGGTGTATCATCTCCGCCACCGCCTGTTGCTGGTGGATCAATTGGAGTAACTACTGGTGGTGTCACAGGTGGAGTTACTGGTGTAGTATCGCCCACAGCTGCTTTCACTTTAGCTACTTCCGCTAACAATGCAGCAACAAATTTGTTTGTTGAAGCATTTGGAAGACGGTGTAATAGTGCTTCGATTTCTGCAAACTCTGTTTTAGCTTCCGCTTTTTTGCCTGCTTTCAATAAATCGTTGATTTCAGTAATTTTCATCGTGATTGTTACAGGCACCATTAATTCATTACGTTTTGCATCTGCTGGTTTTTTGTACTCTTCCAGTAGTAGTTCACGAGCTGCTTTACCAGAGAAACGGTATAGAATCGCTGTTCTGCCTTTTAGTTGGTACGATAATTTGTGGTAACCTTTTTCGACAGCTGCAAAGTCATTTCTTTCTTGTGCTGCTGCGATTTCATCCATGATTGGCACTAAGTATTTTGTTGCATAGTTGTATGCATCAATATATGGTACTAATCCACCTGAAATTTTCTCGCTGTAAAGCGCATCAATCTCTTTCAATTTTGCATTCTTTTGCGCAGAAGAGAGTTTAGAAGATACTACTGCACTTCTAGTAAGTTGATAGTTTTTCTTTGCACTGTTTAATGCTGGGTATAGTTTGCTGCTTGGAGCAAGTTTCCCATCTAGTGACGGATACACATAATGCTTCGTCGCATTGTTCAATTCTACTTTCACCTTATTCACCGATTGATCCACGGATGAATTCGTCGCCCCTAGTGCAGCGGATGAAAATGATAATACCGATGTTGTTAATAATACTGCTGCTGTCGTTTGCTTAATAAGACGTTTACTCATGTTTCTCCTCCTCATTTTTAGTAATAGATTGCCTTCAAATTGACAATATATTTTAACAATTTCAATATTACTATTTAACTGGAAACTATTCAACTTATTTAATGGATTGGTTTTCCAGTAACAGCTAGTGGTCGACAAAATTCTGAATTTTATTAAACTGTTGGGTTCCCTGTGTAAGACACAATTCAGTACTATTCATAATATTCAGTTTATAGTGTTGTCGACTTTTCAGCTCCCTGTGTGGCACACAACTTAAAATTATTCTGAATATTAAGATATAAAATGAAAAAATAATATTCATTCCTTTTTAGACTACAAAAAAAAGAGAACTATTAGTGTTATCATAAACTACTAATAGTCCTTTTTTTAGTTATGCTTTAGATGTTTTTCTTCTTTTAAATGCTATCCAAAGACCAAAAAGGATGGATGCAATACCCGCAAATAGAGTGCCTATCGGATATGCTTCCCCAGTTTGTGGAAGATAGTTTCCTCTATTGGTTTCGATTAATGTACTGGAGTCTTTTGGATCTTTTACTTTTTCGGGATTATCCGGTTGTCCGTTATTATTCGGGTTCCCTGGTTTTCCTGGTGTTCCAGTGTTACTTGGAACACCTGGTTCTTCTGGATTGCTCGGATCGGCTGGGTTACTTGGTTCGCCTGGCTTACCTGGTTCGCCTGGTTTACCTGGTTCTCCTGGTTCGCCTGGTTCGCCTGGTTCGCCTGGTTCTCCTGGTTTACCTGGTTCTCCCGGTTTGCCTGGTTCACTTGGTTTACCTGGTTCGCCTGGTTTACCCGGTTCTCCCGGTTTACCTGGTTCTCCTGGCTTACCTGGTTCACCCGGTTTGCCTGGTTCTCCTGGCTTACCTGGTTCTTCCGGTTTACCTGGCTTACCTGGTTCTTCCGGTTCACCTGGATCTGTCGGTGGTACATATGGGTTATACTTGTTTGTTTTTGAAAGCTGCACTGTAACCGTTTGCCCTTTAACTATTTCAAAAGGCACTGGTGTTGTATCGAGAATATAATTAGTTGGTGCTTTTGTTTCGATGAAGTAATAATGTCCTGGTTTTAGATTGTTTACGACAATTTTACCTTCATTACTTGTAATTAATCCTTCTTGCAATGTATTTCCTGCTGCATCTTGAAGTTTAAAGATGGCTCCACTAAGCTTCAGGTTTCCATTATGTCTTGCTAGCTTTGTCAGTTCAACCGAACCTGTTGCTAGTTCATTGAAGGCCTCTACTAATTTACAGTTGTAGGTCCTAGAATGATTGTAAACTTAATTGGTGTTGGATCTAGCTTGTAGCCAAATGGTGCTTTCGTTTCGATAAATTGATAGTTACCAGGTTTTAAATTATCTACGATGATTTTACCGTCTTTATCCGTAATCAAGCCTTCTTGAATGGAAATACCATGCTCATCTTGCAAGGTAAATTCAACATCCGCTAGCGCTGCATTGTTATTGTCTTTGTCTTGTTTGGTCAATTCGACAGAGCCTTTCGTGATCGTGTTTGGAAATTCTATGCTGCGTGCTTCTGTCTGACCTATGTTGATTGTAAATTCAATTGGATTTTCATTTAATTCGTATCCAAAAGGTGCTTTTGTTTCAACGAATTGATAGTTACCAGGCTTCAGGTCATCTACAGCTAGTTTGCCTTCCGCATTTGTTGAAAGATTTTCTTTCAGTAAATCGCCTTTTGCATCCAATAGCTTAAACTGTGCATCTGCTAGAGTTACTTCTTTGTTGTCGCTATCCACTTTGATAAGCTCTACGGAACCAAGTGTTAAGCTATTCTTGGTTGAAATTTTTAGCATTTCAGATTGACCTTTGTCGATAGTGAAAATAACCGGTGTTGGATCAAGGTCATAACCAAATGGTGCTTTCGTTTCGACAAATTGATAGTTGCCAGGTTTTAAATCAGAAACAACTATTTTACCATCTTTGTTTGTAGTCAATGCAGTATGAATGACATTACCATTTGCATCTTGTAATTCAAATACCGCGCCTTCCAAAGTAGTGGTTTGATCTTCTTTATCAACCTTCGTTAATTCCACCGATCCAGTCGATAATTCGTTTTGAGCTGTGACTTTCGCTACTTTTACATCCGCAATTGACTTACTTTTCTCGATTGTAAATTTAATAGGTGTCTGATCTAAGTCGTATCCGAAAGGTGCTTTCGTTTCTACGAACTGATAACTACCTGGTTTTAGTTTAGTAACTGACAGCTTGCCGTCAGTGTCCGTTTTCAATTCTGTCAGAAGCGTCTTCCCGTTTGCATCTTGCAATGCAAATTCCGCTCCTGCTACCACTTGGCTAGCGTCGTCTTTATCGACTTTCGACAATTCAACAGAACCCGCTATTAATTTGTTTGGTACCATTAACATAGTTGTTTTGGTAGTCTCACCCATTTCAATATTGAATGGGATCGGTGCAGTGTTCAGTTGATAGTAGTCAGGTGCTTCAGTTTCAACGAATTGGTAAGTACCTGGTTTTAAGTTTGGAACTACAATCTTTCCTTCCGCATTTGTGGAAAGCCCAGACTGAAGCGTGTTACCTTCTTTATCTTGTAATTCAAAGATGGCACCTTTTAATGTAATCTTCGAATCATCTTCATCTACTTTCGTTAGCGAGACGGAGCCTAAAATCATTTCATTTTGTGCCGTCAATTCAAGCGTTGTATTTTGTGATGCCACAATAGTAAATGAAATTGGAGTTGTATCTAGTTTATATCCAAATGGAGCTTTTGTTTCAACAAACTGATATTTACCAGGCTTAAGATTATTTACAGTGAGTTTTCCGTTTTCATCTGTTGTTAAGCCTTCTTTCAGCTTGTTTCCATTGGTATCTTGTAATGTAAATATTGCACCTTCCAATGTTTTTTTCTGGTTGTCTTTATCTACTTTCTTGAGTTCGACTGCCCCTTTTATTATTTCGTTTTTAATAGGGCCAAGTTTTATAACTGCCAATTGGTTTTCTTTAATCGAAAAAGGAATCGGTGTGTCATCTTTTACATAACCAGCTGGAGCTATTTGCTCAGTGAATCGGTACTCGCCTGGTGCTAGTTCTTCTTTATAAATGATTCCTTGTTCATTTGTTACAAGAAGCCCTATAGTTTCATAGTTGTCTCCATTTTTTCTTTCGAGGAGGAAGTTTGCTCCTTTTAACTTGTTACTAGCATCCTCGCTATCCACTTTTTCTAACTGAACAGCATGAACTAGTTTTTTATTTGTTACAGGTACAGCATTGCCTGTTTTCACAGTATCTTCGGCTACATATGCCTTATCGATTGTGATAGGAATTTCGGCATTGTTTTTTAAATATCCTACAGGTGCCTCCGTTTCTACTAACAGATATTCACCAAATAGTAATTTATCAAACTGGACCATCCCTTTATCATTTGTTGTTCCTGTTTTGATAATAGTTCCGGTATCCTTATCTTTTAATACGAACTTAGCTCCTTCCAGTACTTGCTTAGTAGTGGCATCCGTTTTTGTAATGAGTAGTCCGCCTAGTTCTCCCGTGCCGTCACCCATTCCAATAGTTTTCTTCACTTCAACTACTTTAGATGATTCCTTTTTATCTTCCTTCACATGGTCACCATTAAATAGAACTTTGTTGGAAATACTAGCTGGTGCCTTTAGAATAAAGGATTGATATTCTAAAATATAGGGCTTATCGATTTCTTCATTAAATGAAATTTTGAACCCATAGGGACGCTGACTTTCTTGGAAATCCAGCTCATAGTCTTTACCCTTAACTAATGGTTCTGCTTTTTTTACATTACCATTCGTTTCAATAGTAGTAGCATACACTTGAATGGAATCTTCTAAAATTGCTTGATCAGCACTTGGCATATCGGTCACTGTTGCATTTGACACTTTCGCTTGTGCAAAATTAATATTGACTGACCAATTAAGGATTTTACTATTCTGAGCTCCATTTTTTGTCGTATACGTTCCACCGTTAGGAATAGATACAGTTGCACTTAAATCTGTTTCTTTTTGTGAACCATTATAAAATGTTGCTGTATTTTTATATTCTTTTTCTACAAAACTTAAATCTTTTAGGCTAGTTTTGTATGTTACCATATAGGGCGAATTGATTTCTTTAGTGAACTGGATTCGAAAACCAGGATTGTTATTCATATCTTTAATCCAACTGATGGAATAATCTACTCCTTCAATCAATTCCTCAACTTTCGTTCCGTTAGCTCCGCCTGTCAGACTCATTTGATAAACTTCTAGTGACTCTTTTAATACTTTTTGATTGCCTACAATGAAATCCTCTATCGCTGCATTCGCAAGAGTTTTCAAGTTATAGTTTACTCCGACATTCCAAGTGATCTCCTGTGTAACCGCATTATAAGAACCATTTTTAAACCCGTTGGATTGTGTGTAATTATCTGGCTTGAAGTCAGATACTGCTTCTTTAGTTCGGTCTTTGTCGTCTTTGTCTTTCCAAGTTAGCGTTGCCTTGTTTTGTAAATAATTCTTTTGAATATCCGCACGCTGTTCATAATTAAAGTTTGTTGTGTATTTGATCGTATGCTGTGTGTTTAATGTTTTTAGGAACTCAATGACAAACTCATCTCGTTCATTTTTTATAATCTTATAATCTTCACCTAATGTGAGAGTCGTACTGCCAGTTGTAATTATAATCGTATCAGGAACTAGCGTAAGTCCTTTATTGGTGAATACATCTGTTAATATAACGTTTTTCATTTCTTGGCGGTCATGGTTGAATGTAATTGTCCAATCGACTGTTTTATTTTTGTAATTTGCATTTTGATTGGATTTAAACAATATTCGTTGATTGATCGTTTGTTTTCCGGTTGATTGTTTATCATCCGACGATACAATATTCACGATTTCTTCCGTTTCAAACACCCGATTCGTTGCTTTTGTTTTATAGGTGATTTTATATGCAGATTGGATACCCTGATTAAATTGAAATTCAAATCCATTTTTACCATCCATAGTTTTGGGTGTTATTGTATAGCCTGTCGAAACGTCTTTCGATCCACTTTCATTCCCATTTTCATTAATAGTAATCTCTTGCACTTGAAATGAATCATTAATCAGCTCTTGGGAACCATTAAAAAAGTCTTTCAACAAAGCATCTTTTTGAGGGATATTTTTTTCATTGTAATTGTATTTAATTTCCCAAGTAATGGTTTGGCTGTCCGCATCGTATTTGGCTGCTTTTTTGGCTAATGCCGTACCTCGATTGACTGTAACAGAAGCGGCTGCCTCTCCTACATTTTGACCATTGGATAGTAAGGTAGCTTTGTTTTCAAATTTTGTCTGGTCTTCATTTGTAAGAGTTGTTGTATAGACCAGTCTGTAAGCGGACTTTATATCTCCCTCAAAGTTAATAGTGAAATCTTTCCCGCCTGCTGTTTTGCCGACTGCAAATCCTGATGTCACTTCTGATCCTAATGTAACATTTCCATCTAACTTTGTGTTCAAGTGATAAAGTTTGATGGAGCCTTCATTTAATAGCTGTCCGTCTTGAATTGGGTCACTAAGGATTGCTTTTTCAACATTTTCCAATGTTTTGTTGAAATCTATAGTCCATTCTATCGTTTCAGCATTGTAAGCCCTATTTGGTATACCTTTTTTCGTAACAGAAGGACCACCAGGCGTAAAATCAAGTGGAACGGTTATTGAAGCTCCACCAGCTATAGGTGTAATCGTGATTGTCTTGTCTTCTGTTACAATGATTTCTTTACTTAGCTTTGTCAGTACTTCCAGATTACCATTGATATTGGAACGCTTTTCGATATAATCTGTGAATGTCACAGTAGCTTTCCCATCTTTAGTGAATGTAAAGTGGCCAACAATTTCCCCATTTCCATCTTTCATCGGTAAATTATCCGCCGCATCATATACAATCAGTTCTGGTGGTAGGCTAAACGTAAAGGTTGATCCAGCTTTGTAACCATGGTTATTTTGCAAAGCCCATGTGTATTTTACAGAAACAATAGAATCTACACTTGGCTTTTCTACTACATTACCATTGCTATCCTCATAGAGAAGGGTTGCACCTGTCAGTAAATTCTCCGTAATTACTGATGGGGCATTCGTAGTTTTTACTGCTTCCTCAAGTTGCGGTTCACATTTAGTCTGTTCATTCTCGTTAGATTGTTCTTCGCAAACTTCTTCTACTACTTCCTCTACTTTTTCTGAATCCTTTTCTACTTCCTCCGTTGTTTCTTTGTCCTTTACCGCCTCATCTGTCGTGTCGCTCTCAGGTGTAGCTTCTACAGGCTCTTGTTCGTTGCTTTGTGTAGTTGGTTGTTGAATCCCTACCACTTCTATTGTTCCATTTGCATCTTGTGTTTGATGTGCTAAAACAGTTACTGTTATAAGCCCTTCAGGCGAAATCGTATAACTACCTATTCCATTTAAACTACCTGTGACCAGTTGGTCTAGTGTAAATTCCGTCTGGTGTGTGTATGGAACATCCGTTTCCTCGTTACCTGCAACAAAAATCCATGGAATGCTTGCTTTGCCATCCTCACCGACCGTGACTTCGCTAAATGTGAAACTTTGTTTTGGCGCAGTTTCGGTGTTAGCACTAGCCGCGATTGGACCCATGAAGCTTTGCAAAACTAATAAAAATACGAGCGTGACAAAACTTATCTTTCTCATAGCTACCCCCTGTTTATCGTGTATCTTTTAACTTTGCTTGAACGATTAACCGGTCGGTTGGATTTTTTTGGCCTAGGGGGGTGCAAGTTACTAATGTCAGGAGTGGTTCTTGCCCATCTTGTAATACCTCTATTTGTGTTCGATCCACGACAAAGGTTTGAACAACTTCAAATTCGATTGTTCCAGCTTCTGTTTGAACCTCCACCATATCGTGTAGTGTTAGCTCATCCAAACGATTGAATTGTTTTCCACTTGTTGTCGCACGATGGCCTGCAAGTCCAATATTATTTATACCGAATTGTTTGTGAGGTTCTATCATGCCGATTCCTTTTGTTAAAGAACTGGGTGTAGTTCCCTCAAAAATCATCATTTCCAAATCAATTTTTGGAATTCGAATAATTCCTCTCGCTCCATCTAATAAGCCTAGCCCTTTATCACCAGTATTCGCTTGAACTTCTACTGGCGAAACCGCTTCTTCATAGGAGCTAGTATCTCCCAGACTTTCAAAAGCCTCTATAAGCTGCTCTTGCTTGTTATCAAAGAACTTCTTCTCCATCTGAGGATGAAACAGCAGGAAGAAACCTAAAAGCAGAAAGCCAATACTGATGACCCATCGCAAATCTCCATCTCCTTTCCACGTTAATACGCTCAATTCATCACTAGGTATTACTAAGTTTTCCGCTTACTTGTGTGCACATCTATCTTTAGTTGTTTGAAATTTTTTTCTCAGAAATACCCGTCTCAAATGATAGCTGTTCAGCACTGAACAAATTCTGAACAATGAAAAACACTTATCTCCCAACAAATGGGAAATAAGTGTTTAATCAAATTGGATATTTTGCTCATATAGCCTTACTATTTCAGGTGGAATTTCAATACCTAAATCGTCTCTTAATCTAACTTCAACTGTCTTATAAAATTCTTTCATCTTTTGACTGCTTTTCGTTTCGTTATAAAAAGTCAAAAGTTGGTACATATAGCTTTCATTATAATAGTCAATCTTCAGCATCTTCACCAAGCATTTTTCTACAAGCTGAAGATCCCTTTCATCATTGGAGATTACACGTTCGAAATATTGCAATACACTGTGTCGTAAATTCTGCTGAATAGAAACCGCCCAACTGAGATCCTCTTCCTCTAAGAAGTCACCTTCATACAGTGAAAGAATTTCCTCCACTTTGGATGCTTCCATTTTACTTGCGTCTAATAATTCTATTAACTTTGTATAATCACTATCTATAAATACACCTAATGTATATCGCTCATTTATAAACTGAATTGCGTTCTCTATTCCATTTTCTTTAAATGTTTTTCTAAGCTGATACACCGTTGTATGCAGGAGAGTTGCAGCCTTGTCTATATGTGTATCTGGCCATAGCTGCTCCATGACTACCGCTTTATGGATGGGTGTTCCTTGATGTTGCCAAAGGAACAGAAACAACTCTTTAACTTTCTTCGTACGCCATCTGACGATATTTTGTTGATTGTCTAGTAGATGAAAGTTGCCCAGAGTTTTTGCATAATAAGGTACATCTTTAACTGTGTTCCGCTTTTTACTTTCTCTATATAGTTCTAACTTCCCCTGCGTCTTGTCAATCGCTTTTTTTAGTCGTTTTTTATTGAGAGGTTTTAATAGATAATCGATTGCATTTACTTCAAACGCTTCTAGTGCATACTGTGGGTGGGCAGTCACGAATAAGATTTCTACATGATTATATTTATTCATAATCACTTCTGCAAGTTCCAGTCCATGTACTTCTCCCATTTCCATGTCTAAAAACACTACTTCTACATCTAATTTTTCTATTTGTTCCAAAGCTAAGTACGGGTTTGTAAATTTTCCAACTACGTCGATGCCGCTCAATTCTTGTAGCATATTTTCATTGACGTTTAAAGCCATTTCTTCATCATCAATTAATAATACTCTCATTGTTTTTTACCTCAGGCATTCGTATTGTTATTTTTGTTCCTTCCCCTTCAATACTTTCCAGTTGAAAAGTTGCCCCTTTTATAAGCGTTAATTTTTTCAATGGATTGGTAAAACCGATTCGGTTGTTTTTACCTTCTAGTAGTTCTTGTTGTTTTTCAAGAGGGATGCCCACACCGTTGTCCTTAATGGTTATTTTGATGTTAGGAAACTCCCTCTCAATAGCCAACTGTAAAGTTCCACCTTGTTCTTGTTTGGAAATACCGTGCTGTACCGCATTTTCCACTAGCGGTTGTATGGTCATCGATGGAATGTACGCTTCGATTGTTTCGTCAATCGCATATTCAATCGTTAATCTTTCACCAAAACGCATTTTTTCAATTGCTAGATAGGATTGGACTAGTTCTACCTCATCTTCTATCGGTACAAATGAATGATGGCCCTGAAAGTCTAATTTTGCACGGAAGTAGATAGATAGATGCTGTAGGGCCTCCCGTGTTTTTTCTTCATCTTCGTAACTTAAACCAATAATGGTGTTAAGTGTATTGTATAAAAAATGAGGCGTTATTTGTGCATAAAAGTAGCTTAGCTCAAGGTTTAAAGCATCTTGGGAAGATTTTTTCATCAATAGCAGCGATTCCACACGGGCTTTTAACTCTGCTAAATTTACTGGTTTTTGTAAAAAGTCATTTGCCCCCATCTGAAAAGAAACGACTAAATCGGATAATTGTCCACCAGCTGTCAATATAATGACCGGCAATTCCACCAGACCATATTCCTTCCGTACTTCTTGACATAATTCATATCCAGACATCTTCGGCATGATTAAATCCGTAATAATGAGATCGATCGCTTCTCTTTTTAAAATTGTCAGCGCTTCTTGGGCATCGCTAGCAGTGACTACATTATATTCCAGCGACCGAATCATATTTACAAGAACTTTCAAGTTTGTAGGTTCGTCATCTACAACAAGTATGGTATAAGTTTTAGTATCCGTCTTTTTTGTAGATAATATTGTCGCTGATTGAAGCTGAGCCACTTCTCTTTTTTTAATAAAAGTTTTCTGCTCCAAACGTTCTATACTGTTCTTTTCTACAACTTCTCCAATTTGCTGTGTAGTTGCAAGTGGAACTGTGAAAGTGAAACGGGTACCCCTCCCTACCTCTGAGGAAACCGAAATACGTCCCCCAAAGCTTTCTACAATATTTTTAGTTATACTAAGTCCTAATCCTAATCCTGTTGCATCTCCTAATCTACTGCTCTCGATTTGATAAAAGGAAGAAAAGATCAAATCTAAATGCTCTTTTTCTATCCCTTTGCCTGTGTCTGTTACTGATATATGCATCTGGCCTTCTCTTACTTCTGCGTCAATGATTATGCTTCCTTCTTTTGTGAACTTAATCGCATTATATACTAGGTTAAAAAAGACCTGCTTGAGCTTTTGTTCATCCATGTAAATAAGCGGAAGATTCTTTGCAGCATTATTGATAAGCGTGACTTTTTGCGACGGTGAAATTAAATAATTCATTTCTGCAAGCACTTCTTCTACAACATGAAAGTTCACCGGTTGTGCGATAGTTGGTATTTCTCCTTTTTTAATGTTAGATACAAACAATAAATCCTCTACTAAGCTTGCCAATCGTTTTCCCACATTGTGTATTAAAATAACGCTTTCTTGCTGCTTTTGTTTTAAGGGACCTTCGATTCCTTCCATTAAAGATTTCGATAGATTAATAATTCCATGTAAGGGCGTACTTAGTTCATGCGATGTTTTGACTAGAAATTCATCTTTAAGTCGGTCGTATAATAGAAGTTCTTCCGTTAACCCTTCTACTCTCTTGAAAGCCGCTTGGTAACGATGACTCATCAGTAAGGACAAGCTGAAAATCATCAGCAAACACAAAACTGCCATCATATTGTGAACTTCTATTTCTAAAAGAAATTCTAATCCCAATAGTAATCCGTAGCACATGAAAGTAGTCACCGTTAGCAATAAATATTCGGCATCCTCTTTCTTTCTAAAAAAAGCTTTCATCAGGATGATGAATATGTAAGCAAAGCACACACCTAATAGGAATACAATCCATACTTGTCTAACCTCTAATGGAAAAGACCTGACTAACAAGAGCAATGGACTTTCCGTACTATAGAGAAATATCTGTGTGCTAATCAAAATACTTAAAACAACTACTATTTTTTTGTTCGCATATTGTTTAAAAAGCAGGAAAACAAATAACAAGAAAAACAATACGACCGAATGTATGGATAATAATTGCATTCTTGTTTGCTCGGTTGAATCAAAGCCCGAAAATATAAGAAAGAATAGGTACTCATTTAACATAGAAGTATAAAGCCCAAGCACGATACAAAATAAGCCAAAGAACAATTCATACATATATTTTTTTCGTTGTAAAAATATAAAAAAGTGAATTACACCGATTACAATATATCCTAAAATTATCATCATTTCGATCAGCTTATCCAGTTCATGTTTGACCATTATTTTCTCAGCTGGACCAAACTTAAGTGGGTGTACAATTCCCCCTGTATGATAAGTCAAATTTGCTACTAACACGACAATTTCCAACTGTTTGTTTACACTTTCACCGTACACTGTATATTTTCTATTATCATAGATGTAGTCATCTTTATCACTTGTAGGATTTCCGGCGCCTCCTACTTCTTTTCCATTGATAAATATTTTACTAGAATTGCGAATGGAATCTACCTTAAGCCCGTATGCTCCGTCTACAGGAACTTCGATAAGCAAGCGATATGTACCTATTCCATGAGGATCGTTATCTTTTTCAAAGTGACCGCTCCAATCTCCAGGTACCGTTATTTGCTCTCTTATCTTTTGATAAGCAGCAAAAACATTATATTCAGGATTTGGAACAAGTAGATTATTCGGATAAAATTCCCATGTGTTGTTTAGCTCTATGATTGGGTCGTCTTCTTCTTCCCACTCTTGCAATGACAAGACTCCATTTTGTGTTGGAATAGTAGGAGAATCTAACAACTGGAATGAGTGCACTATACTTATCAACGTTAAAAGAAAAATACTAATCGACAAAAAGATGAAAATTTTCCTTTTCACTATCCCACATCCCTTCTCCAAAATATTCCTTCTTTTACTGTACACTGAAAATGATGGTGTTTACAATGGGGTTTTTTTGGGTTTGTTTTTTGGGGTTCCCTGTGTAAGACACAGATCTAGCACTATTTTGAATATTTCGGTTCCCTGTGTAATACACAAATCCACCACTATTCTGAATGGTTTAAAATAACGTAAAACTAGTTTAAAAATAGCCAAAGCTCCTTTGCTTTGGGTATTTTTCGTTTGACCAAGTCATGTTTTGTTGGTTCCCTGTGTAGCACACAGTTACAAAACTATTCTGAATTTTTCAGTTCCCTGTGTAATACACACATCCACCACTATTCTGAATGGTTTTGGTTTACTTCCCTGTGTAGCACACAATTCCAGCACTATTCCAATTTTTTTGATTCCCCTTGTAATACACAAGTCCAACACTATTCTGAATGGTTCAAAACCAACGTAAAACTAGTTTAAAAATAGCCAAAGCTCCTTTGCTTTGGCTATTTTTCGTTTGACCAAGTCATTATCGGTTATTATCAGAATACTGTAGAATTGTTTTTTACACAGGGAACAGTTAAACAGTAGCTACAATAACCAGCGTTTGATTTGTCGTATTGAGTAGGTAGGAGATTTTTTAAAATATCTCTGTTTAGAAATGGTGGTGCGGCTTTATTTTCTTCGAAGTATAGTGGGTAGGAACTGTAAGGATACCACTCTAATCGTTCGACCATAGGCTGCTTTGTTTCTATGGGATTGCGATGAATGTATTTGCTTACTGTCAGAAGACCGAGAGGCGAATCTACTTCTTTTGCAAAGTAGCGTTGTTGATAGATTCTTCCTACATGGTTATAGCGTTTGGCATATGAATTACTATATCGCTTATTGATAGAAGCCATCACTTTACTTAGTGAATCCTTGTCTGATTTGATTAGAATGTGGTAGTGGTTTGTCATGATGCAGTAGGCAAGAATTTCAAAGGGATATTTACTGTGGGTATGGTGAAATGCTCGTATGAGTTCGTATATGTCTTGATGGGTTCCAAAGATTGGTTGGCGGTTATTGCCTCTCATGGTGACATGATAATAAGAATTAGGATTTAGGTTTCGTTTTCTTGTCAATGCGTGCTCCTCACTTTTCTAATATTGTTGTTGGATTTGTTTGTTTTGGGAAGGATATAAATTCGTTTGTTTTATGGGAAATTATCTTGTTAGACGATGAGATATTGCGCTGAATCAAGTTTACTGGTGAATGGGATTTTTGGTTTGAGATTATGGGGTTGTGAAGCTATTACTCTCTTTATTTTTATTTTAATAGGGAGGGTTGGAATTGTCTAGGGGGAGATTGTGGTGGTTCAGCGTGGTATCGTTCCCTATTGTTCCCTGTGTAAGAAACAAATCTAGAACAATTCTGAATTGTTTCGAAGTTGTTTCTTACACAGGGAAGTGAGGTCAACTTCCGTCATACACAAGAACAATATTAAGTGATATGATATACGCAAGAAAACACATGAAAAGAGGAAGTATAAATGCATCAACATCTGAGTAAGAAGAGAAAGACAGAGCATGTTATTTTAGGAGTCGATATGGGGACTAGTGACTTGATCGATATTCTTAAAAGATCAGGTAATCGGAATATTTCAGTTATCGATTATGAAGCAGAGGCGGACAAGCTTGCATTAGGGTCTACGATGTTTTATTCTCCCAAATTAGCAAAGCAAGAACTAGAAGATTCGAAGAAAATAGTGTTCCATAAATATTTGGACCCTAAATTGAGACGCTGAAATTGTTCCCTGTGTAAGGAACAATTTAGCTCTATTTCTCAAATTATGTCTTACACAGGGACAGCTGAAAACTCTTCAATTTCTTCAAAATACTTTTGAACCGTCGATGTGGATACTTCGAACATGGCTGCTATTTCTTTATTTGTCCATGGGAATTCATCTGCACACAAACGTTCTTTTGCAAAACGGACGGCACCGGCTGCTGCAGCTCCTGCTTTTCGTGGGTTTGGAGCACATTCTGTTAAGTAGGAACGGAAAATACGGATAAGTTGGTCGTTATGTATCCCCTTCTCGTTCATCATGTCTTCCAACGTTACTAGCATTTCTGTTTGTTTTTCGGACATGGTTGAATCTTGTTTCTCATTATCGTTTTCGACTATCTCACTTTCGAGATTGACTTTCGATGTTTCATCCTCACGTTTTTCACTTTCATGGATGAATGATAAGCTTTCTAGCATATGTTCACGATAAAACGCTTGTGTATCGAGTTTGCTTTCTTTGGCAAGTTGCTTCACTTGTTTCAAGCTGTCTGCTATCCCACTTGGGAGGAATGCAACGCCTGATAGAATCATAATGCCATTTGCTCCTCGGCGACTATCCGGTAGGACGATACCTACTACATAACTTCCTACAGCAGCTTTTGAATCTTCGCTTAATGTTTCTAGTTCATACACATTACCATCTACAATTTCCTTCAATTGAATAGACGATTGCTGCGTCTCTAATACTTCCCCGATAATCATCATAGGGCTTGTCCACTTCTCTAGCACTTGAATGACGGATGGACGTATTGTTTTTTGCAATTGTTTCTCTACGTATTTTGTCCAAATCTCTTGCTTTTGTAATAGTAAATAGTAATCTACCAGTTGTTGCTCAATTCTATTTGATGGCCAGAATCCTTTTAATCTTGCATTCCATTTGTGGAGTAGAAGACGAAGCTCATAAATATCTTTTCGTTCTGGATATTCTTTATAAAAGCTTTCGATGATGGAGCTCAATTCTTTGTCGACCACTTGCTGAATTGATACGACTTCTTTGCCGCCATGGCATTTTTTATATTTTTTCCCACTCCCGCACGGACATGGGTTATTGCGTCCTATAGTCATTTCCAATTAATATCCCGCCTTTTTTACCTATCATATCGCTTAGTTTAGTGGTATTGCAAACGATTCTTCTAATGTTCTAACATTCACCAAAATCCGACTTTTTTCTATGTGAACTTTTTTTGCTTCCCTGTGTAAGAAACAATTCAGAATTGTGTCTAACACAGGGAGTAGATAATGACGGCTTGTTTTAGACAGGATATACCAATTGGAATATTAGTCCTACCGATCTCATACGATATATATAAGTGAAACTTCATGTAAGTAGGGGTTTCCTACCCGTTAAAGCGGGATTAAAAGAACCCAGGAGGAAATTCATATCGTATGTTCTAATTGTAGTCACGAACAAGCCATCGGAAACTTTTGTGGAATATGTGGTGAAAAATTAGAAGAGCCGAGTGTTGTGGTGAAAAAAAGATCTTCCGCTCAACAGGTTGAACCGAATATCCATATAGAAAAGATTAAAAAGCAATCCAAAATCTACAGAACCTATTTTGTGCAACAATTAAAAAATCCTTCACGCGCATTTGAACAAGGAGATAAGGATTTTACGAACGGGTTACTTAGCATTGTTTTGTTTGCCATTATGTACACCGTTTCTCTGTTTTTAGTTGTTAATCGAAATTATTTTGGAGAGTCTTTAGGCTTTTTTCCTTTTTTCTTTCAGGTTATGCTGCTTGTATTCATGCTGTGTGGGATTGCGGTGTTTGCACTTTTTATTGCAAATAACTTTTTTGGTTCCCCGAACTCAGTGAAGGCTATTGTTGGTTTTTATGGAGGACAGCTGTCTCCTGTTTTAGTAAGTGTTGGGCTGGCGTTTTTGCTGATGATTATTCAATCTTTTACATATGGGCAGTTTGTATTAGTTGTAAGTTTTATATTTGCATTGTTTATTTTGCCGCTATACTTGGTTAGTTTTTTAGCGACTAAAAAGGCGCCTGGCATGGATTCTTTGTACGGTTTTATTCTTTATATTTTGGTATTTGTTTTGTTGATGTTGATTTTGGTGACTATTATGGCCGGAACGATGCTGGGGACTTATTTGGATCGAATGATTTATTTGATTTGATTGGTTGTTTGGGGTTTGTCTTGTTCGGAGGTTGGTTGGTCGCGTTCACTGCTTATTTTGTTACATTACACCATTTATTGGAATAAAGCTCTGCAGAGATGTTTCCTTCTCTACAGAGTTTTTTCGATTACTGGGTCAGTTTTTCTCTCAGTTTTAATAGCAAGCGTTCACGTCTTTTTTTGATACCGGGTATTGTAATGCCTGCTCGTGTTGCAGCTTGTTGAAGGGAGATTCCTTCGACAAAAATCCAGAGCAACAGCTTCCGTTCATTTTCGGTCAAATTTTCTAAAGCGGTTCCTAGTTCTTCGTTGACGAAGCTTGTGACGAGCGACTTTTCCAACAGAATGGACAGTTTTTCATCTTCTACTACATCGATGTATTCTTCCTGATGTTTTTCCTTTTTTAGCTCATCCAGCATGGCTCCGTATATGCACCTATAGGCATACGGTGCGAAATCCCCTTTTGTTGCATCGAACTTTACCCAAGCTTTCCATAAGGCAATTCTTCCGGCTTGTTTATAAAGCTCGTGGTTTTTGTAAATATGCAATTTGCGAATGCAGGCAGAAATCATTGGTTCATATTGCGGCAGTACTTCTTCAAAGGTGTTCACTGTGCGTTCCTTTTGACTCGTGCACGGTTCAGTTATTCCTAGGTAGATATAGAATATATGGATTTTCGTGAACGTACGAATTGGCATACGCACAGTATGTAGGCTGAAACTACATGTTTATGAGGAGGAAGTTATTCATTTGTTCGTATCGAAAGTAGAATACTGCTACAAATGATTGAGCAGCAAAAAAGCAGACGAAGTTTTTTTCTTCGACTGCTTTTTCTTTTCAGATATTTTTACTCTGAATGCTCCATATTGCTAAATATACTGATCGCTGTATGTAATCTTTGTTGTTGTTTTAGTAATACATTTTTGGAGGCTTTTACGGTCAGGTGAATTCCGTTGTCAAATACGATTTGCGATTTTCCATTACCTAACTCGTTTACGTAGAAGTGATGATTAAATATCCAAACACACTCAATATCTTTGTATGATAATGTTGGGAATGCACCGAACTCATTCGGATTAATGAGGATAGGTGTTTTCTGATTGTAATCCATGACTTCTTTCGTTGCTTTCATACGGCCCTCTATTGTAGAGGCATAGCGTATGCAAGCATTGTTAAGTAACTCCAGTACAGACACTTTTGAATAATGAATTCCGTGCGTTGTCGTGATTTTCGATTTGTTGCCATTCGTAAAATACGGTTCAACTGCTAATACTCTTCGATTAATCAACTTAGAATCTTTCTCTTTCAAATCGTTTTTCATTTTTTTCAAGTTATTCCCCTTCTTTACTCCATTATTCCCCTCTCCTTCTACATATTATCAAATATAAGAAACTATGTATAGTTATAATTTACAAATAATAATAAATTTTTTGAAACTTTTGGTTCACTTTTATATGAGAGCAATTATTCAGAAAAGTTTGCACACAAGGTTATAAAAATAGTCTATACTATTATGAAACTACCAAACTTAAGGGAGAGGCAGCCAAATGAAAAGGTTCTTCGTATTCTTTGCACTTATTGTTCTTTTATTTTCAAGTTTTAGTAGCGTCTCTGCTGCTCCTTTGTATAAGGATGTTGGAGATAATCATCCGGCAAAAGCAGAACTAGATTTTTTAGCTTCGAAAGGCATCATAGCCGGTGACCCCGGACGAACTTTCGGAGTGGATGCGGAAATTACTCGTTTAGAGGCTGCGGAAATGATTGTGAAGTCTCTGGGACTTGATACATCGAGCCCAGTAGATCCGAATTTTACGGATGTGGCCGCTGACCACCCAAGCTTTCCAATCATGGCGACCTTGGCAAACAGCGGAATTATGAGAGCCGATGAGAATGGAGCATTCAATCCAGGTGCCCCTTTCACCCGAGGAGAGGCCGCTGTCTTTGTTGTAAGGTCTTTTAATCTGAAAGGGACATCCACGACGCCATTTGCCGATGTGTCACCGACTTATTGGGTTGCAGAGTCTATTAGTACACTGCAAGCAGTGAACATTGCAAATGGTTATCCAGACAATACTTTTAAGCCTTTGGCAAACATTACAAAAGCAGATTTTGCTGTATTTATTGCTCGGGCAATAAATCCCGAATTCCGAATTAAAACACCGGCGGTTCCCCCGGTTCAACCTGCTCCAACCGTTCCTGCTTCTTGTGAAAAGCCAAGCAAGACAAAAACAGTGAAAGTGAACGTTCAAGTTACATCGCTTTGGCATAAGCCAGGCATAGATAGAGCCGTAGATCGTCCTTCTATCTCTACTCCAGTAGACATTTCTAAATGGATGAAAACGATGAATCTCAAACAAAAATGGTGGCTTGTAGATAAAACGGATACGCAAGCGTTATTCGGAGATGAGGTCGTCGTCTTACAAAAAAGCGGCAAATGGTCCAAAATTGCAATCAAAGACCAGTACGTGCCCTATCAAAAAGAAGGCTATCCTGGTTGGGTACCAACATCGCATTTATATGAAACTACAACGGATACGTCCAATTGTTCGATTGCTATCGTAAATGCAAAATCTTCTACTCTATATAGTGATACAAAGAAAAAGAATAAATATATAGATATCAGCTATACAACGATTCTTCCTGTTGTAAAAGAAGAAGGCGAATGGCTGCATGTGCTTACTCCTCAAAATGGCATCAAGTACTTGCCTAAAAAGGACGCAAAAGTACACAAAAATTACGCAGCAGTTCCAAAGCCAACACAAAAAGATATCGTAAATAGCGCCAAAATGTTCCTTGGCCTACCTTATCTTTGGGCAGGTGCATCCTCCTTTGGATTTGACTGTTCTGGCATCATTTACTCTGTATATAAAAACCATGGGATTCTCATTCCTCGCGACTCGTTTTATCAAGCAACGAAAGGAACACCTGTCTCCAAAAGTAAATTAGAACCTGGCGATCTCGTCTTTTTTGCTGGCAACGGCGGAAAAGGAAAGGTGTATCATGTGGGATTGTATGTAGGGGATGGTAAAATGCTTCATGCACCGAACGCTTCGGATAAAGTGAAGATTGAATCTATTTCAGCTGGCGTTTATAAGCGAAACTATGCTGGTGCTCGGAGATATTTGGATTAACAGATTATTGGAAAGGGCTAAAACCGAATAGGTTTTGGGCCTTTTCTTTGCTTTGTGTTTTGTTTGTAGCGTTCGCGGGGGAGTTTGCCGTGTGGTCGGTGTGGTTTGTCGTGTTCGGAGGTAGTTTTGTCGTGTTTAGTAGAATTGCACTCTTTTATTCGAACGTTCATTCGTGTATATTTAAAATATACCAATTAAAGGAGAATAAATTATGAACTCAATCGATTTAATTCTTTTAAATTTCAACGAAGTACGTAGAAGAAGTATTAAGATTTGGACATCTATTCCCCAAGAAAAATTACATTGGAAACCCGATGATGAAGCTATGACTTGTATTGAGATGGTTAGGCATGTTCTAGAAAGTGAACATTACTACCATCTAGCTATCCAAAATCAAGGCAGTCTGGCAGCCTTTGATTCTCCTTTCGAAAAACAACCCTTTTCTACTGTAAATGCAGAATTGAAATTTGCAGAACCATTTAGAAATGACTTCATAGAAACTATAAAGTCATATTCTGAAGTAGATTTAAACAGTATTAAAATTGATCGTTCTGATTCAGGTTACATAAGAAGTTTGGGTGACATGTTGTTAAGAGTCGCTTATCATGAATCCGTACATACCGGTCAATTGCTGGATTACTTAAGAATGGCGGGGGTTCCAAGAGTACGTATTTGGGATTAATCTATCTTACAGGCGTGATCACTTAGGTGATGCGCCTTTTCTTTTTAGTTGCTATACATTTTAAGGTCAAATCTAAATTCATTAACGATTAATCCACCTCTTCCTTTAAAATCTCCATTTTTTAACAGTAAACTTCAAAAAAGAAACAGCCGGGGAAAGGTCCCCAGCTGTTTCTATAGAATTTCAAGCTCACACAGCTACAGGCATTGGACCTGCACCTGGGATTAGTGTGTCAATATTTGGTACGTTGTACTCTGGTGTTGGCAGCTTCAAATCGAAATCTGGTGTAACAGTCTCTGGACCTGGTACTAGAGTTTCAGCGTTTGGTACAACAGATTTTAGCGCTGCTTCTTTCACTGTTAAATTGACAGTTAGTTCATTTTTACCGTATTTTACAGTGATAGCTGTGCTGCCCGCTTTTTTAGGTCTTACTAGACCATTTGTTACGCTAGCTACTTTAGTGTCTCCCACTTTGTAAGTAGCTGCTGTTGTAACGTCTTTTTCAGTTGTTGTGCCATTTAATGTTGTAACTTCTTTAATGTTAAGAAGTACTTCTTTTCCTAGTTCTAAATCAATTTGTGTTTGATCTGCAACTAGTGACACTTCTGCTGCATAAACTGTTACATTTACTGGCACTTCATTTTTGCCATATTTAACAGTTATAGTTGTAGTTCCTGCATTTCTTGCTCTTACTAAACCGCTTGTTACAGAAGCAATCTGACCATTTGCTACTTTATAAGTTGCAGATGTTGTCACATTTTTTTCCGTCGTTTTTCCATTTGCTGTTGTTACTTCTGTAATTTTTAGTTGAGCTTCTTTTCCTGCTTCCAAATCAAGTTGTGTATTATCCACAACTAATGATACTTCTGGTGCTGTAACCGTTACGTTAACTGTTAGGTTGTTTTTACCGTAGCTAACGTTGATTGTTGTAGCTCCTGCTGCTTTTGCTCTTACTACTCCATCAGTTACAGAAGCCACTTTACTATCTGCTACTTTATACTTGGCAGCTGTTGTTACATTCTTTTGCGTTGTTTTTCCATCTGCTCCTGTAGTAGTTTCTGTAATTTTCAGTTGAGCTTCTTTTCCAGGTTCTAAGGCAATTTCTGTTGTGTTTGCGCTTAGTGATACTTCCGGCTCTGTTACTGTTACATTTACTGTCACTTCTTTATTGCCGTATTTAGCTGTGATTGTTGTAGTTCCTGCAGCTTTTGCTTTTACTAATCCATTGCTTACAGTTGCCACTTTAGTATTTGCTGACTTATATGTTGCAAGAGATGTTACATCCGTGTTTTTTGTTTTGCCACCAGCAGAAGTGATCACTTCAGTAATTTTCAGTTGAGCTTCTTTTTGAGGCTCAAGGTTAAGCTCAGTTTTATTTACTTCTAGCGTCACGACTGGTTCTGTCACTGTTACATTTACTGTTACTTCATTTTTGCCGTATTTAGCAGTAATTGTTGTATCTCCAGCTCCGATTGCAGTTACTAAACCATTGCTTACAGAAGCTACTTTAGTATTAGCCGCTTTATACGTCGCTGCTTTTGTTACATCTGTCTTTTTCGTTTTTCCATCAGCCGTTGTAGTTTCTTCGGTAATTTTCAGTTGGAATTCTTTTCCTGCCTCTAGGTCAATTTGAGTTTTGTTTGCCGTTAAAGTTACGACTGATTCTGTAACCTTCACGTTTACCGTCACTTCATTTTTACCGTATTTAGCAGTGATTGTTGTAGTTCCTGCATTTTTAGCTGTTACTAAACCAGCTTTAACAGAAGCTACTTTACTGTCTGCTACAGAATATTTTGCTGAGTTAGTTACATCTACTTTTTTCGATTTGCCATCTGCAGTTGTTGTTACTTCTGTGATTTTTAGCTGTGCTTCTTTTCCTTTTAGCAAGTCAAGTTCTGTTTTGTTTGCAATTAGCGTCACGCCAGGCTCTGTAACTGTTACATTTACAGTAAGCTCATTTTTACCGTATTTAACTGTAATTGTTGTGCTTCCTGCGTTTTTAGCTGTTATTAAACCATCTTTGACAGAAGCAACTTTCGTATCTGCCACTTTGTATGTTGCCGCTTTTGTTACATCTTGTTTTTTCGTTTTGCCATCTGCTGTTGTTGTTACTTCTGTAATTTTTAGTTGTGCTTCTTTACCTTTTTGAAGATCAACTTGTGTTTTGTTAGCAGTTAATGTAACTCCTGGCACGATTACATCCGCATCTTTTACCGTTACATTTACCGTTACTTCGTTTCCACCATGTGTAATAGTGATTGTTGTAGAACCTTTTCCTACTGCAGTTACTAAACCATTTGTAACTGTTGCGATGCTTTCATCTGCTACCACATACGTAGCTTCTGCAGTTACATCTGTATTTGTTGGTGTTCCTTCAGCAGGAGTGGAAGTTTCTGTAACAGCTAGCTGAGCTGTTCCTCCTACCTTTAAGTCAAGGGATGTCGGATTTACAGAAAGCGTTACTACTGCATTTTCTTCTTCTTTTTCATAAATTAAAGCTTCCCCTACATTGCCTGCTGCATCTTTAATGATTACTTTCACAGAATTAGTTGCTGCAGTTACTGGGAATGTGAACGATCCATCTTGCGCTAAATCGAAGTCTACTGCATTAGCTGTATCCCCGTTAACAATATAAGAAGCGTTTAGCTTGTCATTTAAGTCATATTCTAAACCATATAAATATAACTCTTCGTTATATTCAATATACTTGTCTGTTACTTTGCCTGTTGCTACTCCATCTTTCACAGAACCTGTTACTGCTGGTTTCGTTGTTTTTACTACAACTGGTCCAACGTAGTCACTAACTACTCCTGAAGCAGCAAGTGCTGTAAAGTCAATTGTATATAGACCATCTGGAATCGTTGTTGCCGGAGCACTGCCCCATGGCTTGTATTGCCCAGCTACGTTTAGTGTATATGATCCTTTTCCAAGTGAAGAACCTGCATGTAAATAGCCGATGTAGCCATCCCCGTACTCTCCACCTTCAGGATTCATAATGTCCCAAAGCTCAATATAGTTTGTTGTTACATCGCCTGTTAATGTGAATGAAAGAACAGCTGAATCTTTCACACCATCGCCGTTGAAGGAAAGATCCGTTCCAGAAATTTTCATATCTCTAATTTCTGTAGTAGCAACTCCACCAAAATCAGCTGCGAATGGTAATGAAATTTCTGAACCACCACCGTTGATGTGGATATATCCTAGAATTTCAGAACCGTTTGGTGCTGTAGCTTTAGAAGCAGTCAACTTAACATTTAACACTTGCTCTCCATTTAAAGTGAATGTCGGTTTATCTACCGTTACTTTAGCGTCGCCAAATGTTTTGATAGTATCAACTGTTACTTCATAATTTCCTCCCGTACCCTTCAAATCTTTTACTAGAATTTCTTTTGTAACGGAAAGGTTTTCATCTTTTAATGATTGCGGACCAAATGTAACTGTCCCTTTTAAGTTTTCAACGATAGCTCCACTACCATCTAGTACTGCTGTATCTACTGCATAAGCAAGTGCAGTCGGATGAGCTGCTGCATACGCATTTACACGTCCAGCACCTTGAGCGAATACATCGTATTTAGATTTGTTAAGCACTTTAGCGGTATTAGAAAGTGCCACTTTTACATCGAATGCATTCCAGTCTGGATTTGCTTGTTTTACAAGCGCTGCAATTCCAGCGATATGTGGTGTAGCCATCGATGTTCCTGTTTTGCGGTCATAAGCTTCGTTGTAAACAGCATCTGGGAAATCTGCTTTGTACATTGGAATGGTAGACATAATATTCGTTCCAGGTGCAGTTACATCTGGTTTGATATCAAAGTTTGGAGTGGATGGTCCACGTGAACTTGAATCGTTTACCTCATCCCCAACAGTTGCTGCAGAGTGGAAATTACCAAAGGAAACTTTTCCTGTTCCTCCATTTAACGCTGCACGAATAGCATCTCCATCTGTTTGGGACATATCAAATGTTGGAATAAACGCAAAGGAATCACCTAGGAATGTACCTGAAGCGTTCGGTGCATTCGTTCCACCTGCGAAGTTATGGATTATCGTTGCAACTGCTCCATTTGCTTTCGCATATTCAATTTTATCCACAAATGCAATGCTACCACGAGAGATCAATGCAACTTTTCCATTTACATCGATTCCTTGGTAATCCTTTGCTTCTCCGTTTCCAGGAACTGCTACTAAGTCAAATTCACCTTGCAGTTGTGATGCTAAGTCTTGACCAAAAGTAGTGCCCATTAACTGTAATTGTTTAGTTAGATTGTAATCACCAACTGTAACTTTCACTTGTCCATCGTACATTGTTTCAGGGTTAGTCGTGTTTCCAACTGCGATCCCTAAACGTGCTGTACCTGGAGTTCCCATCGTCCCACGATTAGGGCCGTCATTACCAGTTGCGATTACTGAAATTGTTCCAGCCATCATTGCGTTGTTGATCGCAAATGATCCGCTGTCAGTTTCTGTATTAGCACCGCCACCAAGTGATAGGTTAATAACATCCATCTCTTCAATAACAGCTGTGTCAATTGCTTTTACGATACCAGAAGTAGCTCCACTTCCATATGCTCCAAGCACACGATAAGCGTAAAGATCTACTTTTGGAGCGATCCCTTTAATGCCGTATTGATTTGCACCAATTGCAGCGATAGTACCTGCAACATGTGTACCATGAGAAGTATAGAATGCACTTCCATTTGCATTAAATTCTGGCGTTCCAGCAGGTCGTTCTACTGGTGAAGTTTCTGATGCGTCATTATCGGCACGTGGTCTTGTATAGGTAGAAGAATTCGGGATAAAGTTCTTTCCGCCTTTATAAATGCCTGCGAACTCTGGATGATCTGCATCGATTCCTGTATCAAGAACAGCCACTTTGATACCTTGTCCTTGTATTCCTTCATTCCAAAGTTGTTCAATTCCTAGGAATGATATGCTCGTATTCATTTTTGCATCTACGACTTTATCTTTGTTGATCGTAGAAGGTTTAGTCGGTTTCGTTTTTTGAGGTTCTGCCGAAGCATGAACGATTGTGTCCGGTTCTACTAAAGTCACTCCTGGAACATTTAGTAGTTTTGGAAGATCGCTCGCTTTTACAGTTGCTGCAAAACCGTTTAGTACTGTATCGAATGTATAGCCTTTTTTAATCGAGATATTTTTTACCGCTAATTCTTTTTGTACGGATATTTGTTGACTTTTTACTTTGCTTCTCACTTGGCTTTCTTGTGAGGCAGAGAATGATTTCCCCTTTAACTGGTTAATTCCCTTTTCAAGGGCAACTGGTTTTTCAGATAAATGTATGATTACCGCAACCTCTTGGTTACCTGTGAGACTCTGTAATTCTTTGTGTAGTTTAGGTGCTCCATCCAATAAATTTAATTGATCAGCGATTGCCGACTTTAGCTGCATCGTGCTTTCGCTTGGAATGTTTTGCTTAAATGGTTTTACAGCTGTGTTCGCAGAAGCTGTTATAGCTGGACTGAACATCGTAAAGACCATAGCTAGTACCATAAATAGGCTAAATAACTTATTTAATGTTTTTTTCTTCAATCATAATTCCCCCATTTCCCCGAATGATTACTCTTTAAAACTATAAGTTTGTCCAGCCTTATGCTAATGCTTTTTTATAATCATCGCTTCCTTTCTGTGAAAAATAATGAGCATTACATAGAAAGTAACCCCCATCATTTCATGCTGTTTTTAATGTATGTGATAATTCATGGTGCTATGACTTAAGACACGATTTTGTTCAATGCTGATTTTTTCTAGATGGAAGAGTGATGAGATAGGCTGAGGAGTAAGATAATAGATTTTTACTTTCTATTATTATAGTATAAATATTCTAAAAATTGAAACACCATTTTTATTCCTATTTTTGGATTTATTTTAGGATATTATTATTGTAGGTTCGTAAATTATGTCATTAGATTACAATATTCTACAGATATTGATAAGTATAATGAGAATACAAGATGTGAGATTCGATTTAACTTTTTTTACAGTGACTGACACAAAGATAGAAAAAAAGGTATCCGGTTCAATTTTCTTCTGAACCGGATACCCTTTTAACATTTTATTTTATTCTTTTCCAGAAATATAAGCCCATTTGTAGCTATAATCACCAGTGAATGGGTGTGCGACGATTCCATGTACATAAGGTTTTTGTAGCGACATCGTTCCTGTTTGATATAAATTAACAATCGATGCCTCTTCTTCGACAACTACTTTTTCAGCTTCCGCTAACGCTGTCCAACGTGCGGCTGGATCTAGTGCAAGTTCACCTTTTGCTTTTTCAAGCAGTGCATCGAATTTTTCGTTAGAGAAGGACATATTATTTTGGGATGACTCCGATTGGAATAAATCCAAGAATGTAACTGGGTCCTGGAAGTCAGGAGCCCATCCAGTGCTTTGGATATCGTAATCTTGAGCTGCATCTAAATCTAATTTAACATTGAATGGAAGGTTCTTAATATTAAGCGTAAGCCCTTTAAGATTTGACTCAATCTGTGATTTTAAGTAAGCATCTAAGTTTTTAGAAAGCTCGGTATCACCAGATATATACTCGAGTGTCACCTCTGTCAGACCTTCCTCTTTCAACCCTTCTTCCCATAATTTCGCGGCTTCTTCTGCATTGAATGGAAGCATATCACCGTTTACATCACGGAAGTCCTGTTTGTTTTCATCGAATGCAAACCCAGTTGGCACAAGGAAGTCTGCCTGAATAGAACCGTTTGCTAGAACAACATCCACCATATCCTTCTTGTTGAAAGACATAGCAATTGCTTTTCGTAACTTCACATTGGAAAGCGGTGTCTTTTCACCATTTCGTTCTTGATTTAACTTCAAATAGTAGACGGTCGGTTTTAAAACTTGCTCTACTTCCACGTCATCCGCATACTGCATTGCAAATTCTCCAGATAGTCCAACTCGATCTTTTTCGCCATTATTATACAGGTTAACAGCCGTACCTGGTTCTTTAATAACGTCAACATTGATCATATCAAGCTTCACTGTTTCTGCATCCCAATACTCTGGGTTCTTTTCCAAGGACCAAGATAGACCTGTGCCATCCCAATTTTTAAGGATAAACGGTCCATTAGATATTAAACTTTCAGAGTTTGTAGCGAAGTTCTCTCCTTGCGCAGTTACATATGCTTCATTTTGTGGATAAAATGTCCCAAAAGCCATTAGAGAAATAAAATAAGGAACTGGACGTTCTAATGTCACAACTAACGTTTTGTCATCCTTCGCCTCTACCCCGAGCTCCGATTTATCCAGCTGGCCATTCGCAATTTCTGTCGCATTTTTAATAATACCTGTCATCATATAAGGTCCGTAAGTCGATCCGGTAGCCGGGTCAACCGCACGCTGCCACGCAAACACAAAGTCATGTGCAGTAACAGGTGTACCATCTGACCATTTAGCATCACGTAATTTAAATGTATAAGTTATCCCATCTTCACTAACCTCAGGCTCGCTTTCAGCCATAGCAGGAACCGCTACATTTTCTTGGTCTAAACGGAACAACCCTTCCCCAATATTGTTTAATACATTGAAAGAAACAGCATCATCCGCAAGAACGGAGTCCACAGATGGAATTTCTGCTCTCTCTACTAAATTTAATACTTGTTCTTTATCGAGTTTGTCGCCTGTTGCCTTTTCTGTACCTTCTGCTTGATCCGCGTCATTTGTATCGTCAGAAGTGTCGGCGTTGTCCCCCTCGCCGCACGCCACTAAAAAGATACCTAGTACCAAAATCATTCCTAAAAGCCAAAATAATTTGTTTTTCCTCATAAACATACCCCTTTTTACTTTCTTGAAATAATGATTTCATATTCTATTATACATGATTCTACTTGATTATCTTGTTTTATTTCAGAATAGTTGAAAAGTTGAGTGCGTTTACATAATTGTGTTCTTTATAAGAGAAAATACATAAGCTTTAATTTTACAGGGACAAAAATAGGGAGAAGTGCTAGAACACTCCTCCCTTTACGGAAATCTTGAATTTTTAATCTATAATTATAGCGCAAATATTATAAGTACAGAATCTATATTTATTTATAGTCGAATTAAAGTATTATATTGTTATACGGTAAAACGGTCTGGTGCGACTTTCTTTTTAATCCTCATCGCTATAATGTAAACTGCTATCGACACTAATAATGATTGTACCGCTGGTAAACCCATCGGACTAATGTATTGTGTAATGTAGCCTACAATAATTCCCGCCACGACAGCAATTGTCGCCATCCAATTCCATCCAGGTATGTCTTCCCACTGCTGGCGTCGAATGAAGAAAAAGTCACCCATCATTACTCCTGCAATGGCTGGATATAAAAGTGCAGTTAAATATAAGAAGTCTTCAAAATATTGTAAAATACCCATTAATGCAATAATGATGGCGATGATTGTCCCTATTAATGTAAGGAGCGCTCTCCCTTTACTCGAGTTAACGTTTAATACGTTTGCAAGTGCTAGACCCATACTATAATTATTTACAAGCTGAGAAGTCCAAGTAGCTAACCACAAGATTAGAAAACCCCATACTGGAAAACCAAGGTTCATCATTACATTTACAATGTCTGCATCCCCAACACCAACTGACATGATTGCTCCTACAATAAATAATGGAAAGCCGATAACTACAATTCCACTCGGGATAATCCAATTGTCTCTCCATGTTGGTTTTGCATAACGTGTATAGTCAGATGCAATTACCCATTGGGAAACATTGACCCCAATCACTAAGCTAATCGCTGCAAAAATGGTCATGGTAGGTTCTGGATTCCATGATGTAATTGTTTCCCAACCTGTATTTTTCAATGCCAGATAAATACCACCAATTATCAATAACAAACCTGAAGGAACAGCAAGATAATCAGTCCATTTCATGGAGCCATAGCCTATAATGGATGGTAATGCGAAAAGAATCCCCGCAATCGTCGTAATAACCGCCCAACCTATCCAGTTAGTTTCATAATCAATACCAAACATTGCGGACATCGCATTTCCCGCTACTGCTGTTTGGAGTGCCCACCATCCTAGTGAGACGATGAAAATCGTAAGACCCACAAGTACTTTGGCTTGAACAGATCCGAAGCTAGTTTTTGCAATTACGGAAGAAGATCGTCCAGTTTTTGCGCCAATATATCCCTGTAAAGTGTTCCCAACCCATTGGAATACGAATAACGCAATGATAAGAATCAGCAATATTTTACTTAAACCAAAGCTTGCTGTGAGAGCTGCTCCTACCATTAATACAGGTATAGTAAATTCTAAGCCTCCAAATATCATTGCCGGAGTAATCCAATGCTGACGGTCTTTTTCTGGAATAGCAGATAAAGCAGGGTCATTTCCTAAAAAAGATGTTTTTTCTTCCGATTGATTATTGGCCATTCATTCCACCCCTTATATATAAACGGAGGTATTTCTACCTCCGTTTTTTATGCTTTAACTAATGCAAATACTAATTCAACTGGTTCATTTCCTTCATTTACACACCAATGTTGCTCACCAGCTGGTATAAAAGAGGCCTCTCCTGCACTAATTTCATATGATTCTCCATTGGATTCTCCGCGAAGGGTACCTTTTAATAGGTAGGAATACTCTTGCTCTTCATGTGCATTGGTTCCTTCTGCTGGAAGGCGTTCTCCTGCTGGCACCGTTACATATCCAAATTTCACCTCTGCATGTGGATACTGATCGTGAAATAGGTTTTGAACAATATCATTTGTTACTTGTGGTGTTGTTTTTTTCATATTGTGATTCCCCTTTACTTAATTTCTTCCAGCTAATTCTTTATATTCGAATGTATCTTTATTTACTTCAACTAAGAAATAGTCTCGAGCCTCTTCGACAGTGAAGTACCCATTTTTCACATCTTCTGCAACTTGTACAGCAGGACGTTCTAACGGATCACCATAGCCTCCGCCTGTTCCTGTCATTAGCTGAACTACATCATTTGTGTTTAGTTTGTATCTCGGGTAAACCCCATAAGGACCATCCACTTCTCCTGTCGATTTTTTTACATAGAATTCATTTGGAGACCCTTCATGGCCTTTATCAATTCCCCATGGCAAAAACTTATTCCGTCCAAAAGTTACAGTTACCGCTTGTCCATCTGAAAGAGCACGATAAGAACGAATAACACCTTTCCCACCGATAAATTTTCCTGCTCCGGCTCCATTTCCATCTTGTCGAAGACTATACTCGTCTAGTAGTACACCATATCTAGTTTCTGCAACCTCGACTGGCACATTATATGTTTCTCCATCTGAGAAACAGAATTGGCCTGAAGCTCCGTCTTTGTCGATAGAGCCTCCCCAACCACCAACAGACGGCTCCACAATAAGAAATGGTTCATTTGTATCTTGATGGTTACCAGACAATGTAACCGCACATACAGATAAAAATTGCCCTGCATTTAAGCGAGATGGGATATGTGGGGCCATCGCTTTCCAGACTAAATCTAAGCTTCCCAAAAGCGTTTCAAAATAATTGGAAACTGGTACCGGCCGTTCAGCAGACATAATAGATTTGGAATCTACTATAATCTTTAGTGGACGGAACACACCATCGTTTACGTCTTGAGCAGGATTTGTAATTGCCAGAAAGATTGCACGCACCGCTGACACCAATCCTGTGTATGAACAGTTCATTGGGCCAGGAACTTGAGGTGAGCTCCCCCTAAAGTCACAAATAAACTCATCATCTGTGATGGTCACTTTTACTTTTATAGGGAAAGGACCATTGCCAATACCATCTGTGTCGATAAAATCTTCCGCATAGAAATCACCCTTTGGAAGCTTCTTTAATTCTTGGCGAGAGATCAACTCTCCATGGTTTAAATGATATTCAATAGCAGCTAAAATCGTTTCCATTGTATGTTTCTCGCATAATTCTTTTACGCGGCGCTCCCCTGTACGTAAAGCAGCAACCTGTGCAAACATATCTCCAAGAGACAAGTCAGGGAAACGAACATTCGAGCGTATAATTTCTACAATTCCTTCATTCAATTTCCCTTCGTCATAGAGCTTTATGCAAGAAAACTGAAGACCCTCTTGGAAAATATCTACTGAATCATTTGTAAATGAACCTGGATCTTTTCCTCCCACTTCTGTCCAATGGGCTTTGTTGGCAGAAAATGCTATGAGCTCACCTTTATAAAAAATAGGCATAACTAGTCCAACATCTGATAGATGAGAACCCCCTCCTTGGTAAGGGTCATTAATAATAATGATGTCTCCTTCTTTTAACTTTTCACCAGGATATTTATTTAGCGTTTCTTTTACCATAAACGTTAACATTCCTATAAAACCTGTTACTCCGTTCCCTTGCGTCAATAAATTTCCATGTGCATCCGTCAAACCACTTGCATAGTCTAACACTTCATAAATAATCGGGCTCATCGAAGTACGCGCAAGGGCTACAAACATTTCATCTCCAGCTGATAAGAGAGAATCTTTCACAATCTCTAAAGTAAATGGATCGAGCTTAGTCATTGTAGTCATCTTAGTTTTCCTCCTTCTCAATGATAATGTTTCCGTAATCATCTAAATAGAGTTTTTGCTGCTTATATATAACCGTTACTGCAGCCTTTTCTTCTACAATTGCAGGTCCTTTAATTGTTTGTCTTGTTGGTAACTTATCTCGGTCGTAAATAGGTGTACTTACCCAGCCTTCTTCTTCGTAGTAAACTTCTCTTACTTCTTTTTTCGCTTCTTCAAGTGTTCCGTTTCGCTCTAACTTAAGTAGTTGTGGCTTTGGCACTTTTCCAAAGGCTGTCACGTGAATATTGACAATCTCAGTCTGTGCGTCAGGTAAGTTGAATGTAAAGTTTTTCTCGTGCAGCTTATGGAAATCCTCAATTGCTTGTTGTTTTTGCGCTGCTGTCCATTCTCCATTTGCTACTGGAACTTTTACGGTATGTTCTTGACCAAGGTAACGCATATCTGCAAAACGTTGGAATACTACATTACTAGCTTCCATACCTTCTTCTTCAAAATGTGTAAATGCATTACGCTCTATCTCATCCCATTGTTTATTGATCTCATCGATGGTCAGTTCATTCATACGCTTGATATATGTTTGAATGTAATCGTGACGAAGATCCGTCATTAGCATTCCCCATGCAGAGAAAACTGGTGATGCAACTGGGATAACTACTTTCTTCACTCCAAGCTCTAATGCCAGTGCAGGGGCGTGCATGGATCCACCGCCACCAAATGCAAGCAATGTAAATTCCTGCGGATTATGACCTTTTCTAATAGAAATAAGTTTCAGTGCATTTAGCATATTAGAGTTCGCTATTCGTATGATGCCAAGCGCAGCTTCTTCGGCAGATATACCAAAATGATTACCAATTTTAGTAGAAATGGCTGACTTCACATTTTCTAAATTGACATTATAATCAAAGTTCTTGGAAGAAAGTCTGCCCGTTAACAAGTTTGCATCCGTTGTTGTCGGCTCTGTACCACCTTGCCCATAGGCAACAGGTCCCGGTCTTGCTCCCGCTGATTGTGGACCAACCTTTAAAGAACCGGCTTCATCTATCCAAGCAATCGATCCACCACCATTACCTATTTCCACAATATCAACAACTGGTGTTTTTATTGGATAACCAGCATTTCGGCTATCCTTTTCTATATAATAATCAGTTGAAACCTTTACTTCTCCGTCTTCAATAAGAGAACATTTAGCTGTTGTTCCTCCAATATCAAACGCAATAATATTTTTCTCACCAATCATTTCTCCTAAAACTGCTGCTCCTAGAATTCCAGCTACAGGTCCTGACTCCACCATGTTAATAGGAGATTCCTTCGCTTTAGAGAATTTTGTAGTGCCTCCGTTAGATTGCATAATATAACGTTGATCAATTTTTACTTGTTCCTGCAATTCCTGTTCCAGACGATCAATATACGTTGTAGCTGTTGGCTGCACATATGCATTTAATACAGCTGTATTCGTTCTTTCATATTCTCGCCATTCCTGTGTGATATCACTTGATGCGGTAACTTTCACTTCTGGCCAAATCTCTTTTATCAACTGTACTGTTTGTTGTTCGTGGGATGGATTTACGTAGGAATGCAAGAATGATACGGCAATTGCCTCTACTCCCTCTTGCTTAAAATAAGCAACTGCATCTTTTACCTCTTCTATATTCAGTTCGGTTAGTACCTCTCCTTTATAGTTCAGCCGTTCACTTACCTCTTTTCGCAAATACCGATCAACAAAAGGCTTTGGTTTATCATATTTAACATTAAATAAATCTGGTCTATTTCCACGAGCAATCTCTAAAACATCTCGGAAACCTTTTGTTGTTATCAATGCTGTTTTTGCACCTTTTCTTTCCGTTAAAGAATTAATGATTACAGTAGTTCCGTGGATAAACATCGTAAGTGGAGAATCGCTTACCCCACTCTTTTCAATCACATCCAATACTCCTTTTTCGAAATGTGGTGGAGTTGTATTACTTTTGGCAATACCAAAATTTCCATTATCATCGACATACACTAAATCTGTAAAAGTTCCTCCAATATCCGTCGCTACTCTCATTTCTCTCACTCTCCTGTTTTTATCCTATTTTCTTGCTGAATAAGTTAAAAAATAATAGGTGTAACTACGCTTAATACTACTGATTCGGTCGGTAAAGGATTTTCCCATTGATGACTGATGCTTGAAGGAAAGTGAATAGTATCTCCCTCATATAAGTGAAACTTCTCCTTATTCAAATAAAAAATAACCTCACCTTTTAAAATAAAATACAATTCTTCGCCGTTATGACTATATGGATGATTCTCATTCATATGGGGAGGTAGTGTAACAATTAAAGGCTCTAGTTTTCTTCCGGGAAATGTGCCAGATAATCTCGTATACATTTGACTGCCTAAATTAGTACTGAAGCTATGGCGGTTTTCTTTACGTACGACAAAGTTTTGATGATCATTCTCCTCAAGAAAAAAATAATTAATATGAATATTTAAGGCGTCCGAGATCTTTTTTAGTGAAGTAATAGATAATGAGGAGGCGCCTCGTTCAATTTGTGATAAAAAGCTAAGAGACAATCCTGTTTCCTCACTTAAATCTTTAAGTGTCATATTAAGCTCTTGCCTTAACGCTTTAATCTTTAGGTGAATATCTTCCATACTAAAAACACTCCTTTTAAATTACAGTAACACTGTAACGATTATGAATATAACATAATTATTTTCTGAATGAAAGTACTATTTATAATTATCAGTTAATTATAGGTAGATAGATCTAATCCTCTTTTTAGATTAGACACAACTTGTAAATGAATGGGTTGCTTTCAAGAATTTATTTATTTCCTCTAACTATTAATAGAATCTCTCTGGGCGTATTTAAATATATTTTTCTATCCTTTAAAAGCAAGAAAGAATTTGATAGGTCTAAAGTACATGGATTGAAAAATGAACGAGGTAATTCAGGAATTGGAGTTACGGAAAAGATTAATACTATTCCTTAGTAACTGTTATTTTTGCAGAATATAAATAAAGAAGATATTAACGTAGCTTTTATAACGTTTGAAGTATTATCTTGTTAAAGGGGTATTGTGACTACTTCGCCCTTTATCGATAATTATAAAGATAATAAAAATCCTCTAAAGTCTTTTAGACTCAAGAGGATTCAATTATTACTGGAAAATTTAATAATTCTCTATTAAATATTATATTGAAAAGAAGTTTACTTAATAAGTAACAGTCGTTGGCGTAAAAATTAGATTTCCGTCTTGATCCCGCCATACTATTTGAGTTGAATCTCCCCTATCTCCGGACGGAGCCCATTGGAAGGAGGGATATGTTGCACCACTCCCATCCGTAAGAGATGGTAAGTTTAACTTATCAGCAGTTATAGATACCATATGCCTGTTATTATAATAATAAACCCACTCTCCATTTAGTGGATTGTTATTATTAATAATAATATCCAGCTTAAACTGATAACCTTTAATCAAATTATCATATCGGTCTTTGGCAGTTAATACCATAGAAAATCCCTTTCCTGGTCCTGGTACTAAACCTGCATTTGGTTTGACTGATGAGTTTGCTTCCGAAAATTTTCCTACAGCAACATATTGCTGAACACTTACAACAGAGTATTCGTTTGCAATTATTGTAATATCTTTATTTCCTGGCGTTTGTAAAGACGGTATATCTACTGGATCGAGCAGTAAGTGTCCTTCGTTTAAGATCCAATTTCCTACACCTACTGAGACACCATTTACCTGCACATCTGTTACTGCCGATCTCCATGCGCTATTATCTATAAACGTAATATCAAATATATTATCTACAGTAGCCTCAGTGGAATCAGTTAATAAAGTTGGTGGTAATAAAATGCTATTCCCGTCTTATCCCTTTTAAATAAGGTATTATAACGAGCCTACACCGTGCAAGCGACTTTCATCGCACACGGCGTGCCATCAGTGTTTTTTTCACCACTGACTAGGTTCCTTTGCTCCTGCTGTTTTTATCCTTCTCATATGTTACCATATAAGTCCAAACGGTCAGCGATCTTCACTACTATGAACCTGCTGCCATCTTGCTAATGTCATTGATGCTGAAACACCTCTTTAAGCAAGACTTCAAACGTTCCATTATGTTCATCCCTTATTTTGATTTCCTTAGGTTTCCACTATCCAGGTGTAAGAACAACTGAGTTAACAGTCAATTCGTCAATCGCCGATATAGTATTTCAACTATATGGATGCACAGTGAACTCCTAGCTTGTCATTTCTCACTATACACTTGCTTACCCTGCTTACATGGATTCGTCTGCCTAACCATAGAAATCTTTTAAAGAACCCCGCCCCGATACTTTCGGGTACGACTTCACCTGACTTAGCCCTTTCCACATTTCAGTGCTTCACTGGACCCAGGAGGATTAGGTACTTGTTTGTTGGACTGTTAAACAAGAGTAGGAATTGCACCTACCAATTGAACATAGCAGTTAGAAGAAATTGTTCTCTTCCACGCGTTTCACTAATTAATAATCAGCTTATAGCGTAACGTTTCGTTTATTTTTATTGAGGAGTAATTGTAATATTTAGTTTGTACGTGTTGGTACTCTTGCCATCTTCCGAGGTAACTACTATTTGCCACGTAATTCCCCCATCAATTGTTGTCGTTTTTACGGCCGCATCTAAATTTGTTGGCGTAGTAATAATATCTGTTTCTGTTATATCTGCCAAAACAGTTCCACTTGGAAGAGTGACATTGTAAACATTTAAATCAGAATTATCAACTACTGCTGATATATTCTTAACAGTTATTCCATTAATGGTGGAAACATTCGATTTGACTTCCACTTGATCGATTTCAGCTTTAGCCTCAATTAATGCTTGATCAACTTCTATTGGTGTCGTTGCACCATTAATCGTGCTTGTCCACGTGGTTTTTAATGCTTGAATAGCTTCCCAATTCGCTGTACTATAGTCATCTTCTACGTCTTCTTTATAATTTGTTAAATCTGCAAGTGCTTGGTGTTTCGATACTTCCAGCGCCTCTTGCTCCATTGTTGGGACTTCATCGATTGCAGCTTTGGCCTCAATTAGTGCTTGTTCCACTTCCGCTGGTGTCATTGCGTCATTAATCGTGTTTGTCCACGATGTTATTAATGTTTCAATAGTGCTCCAATTCTCTGTACTATAGTTAGCTTTTACGTCTTCTTTATAATTTGTTAAATCTGCAAGTGCTTGGTGTTTCGCTACTTCCAGCGCCTCTTGCTCCATTGTTGGGACTTCATCGATCGCAGCTTTGGCCTCAATTAGTGCTTGATCCACTTCCACTGGTGTCATTGCGGCATTAATCGTGTTTGTCCACGATGTTATTAATGTTTCAATAGTGCTCCAATTCTCTGTACTATAGTTATCTTTTACGTCTTCTTTATAATTTGTTAAACCTGCAATTGCTTGGTGTTTCGCTACTTCCAGTGCCTCTTGCTCCATTGTTGGGACCTCATCGATTGCAGCTTTAGCCTCAATTAGTGCTTGATCCACTTCCGCTGGTGTCATTGCGGCATTAATCGTGTTTGTCCACGATGTTATTAATGTTTCAATAGTGCTCCAATTCTCTGTACTATAGTTAGCTTTTACGTCTTCTTTATAATTTGTTAAACCTGCAAGTGCTTGGTGTTTCGCTACTTCCAGCGCCTCTTGCTCCATTGTTGGGACCTCATCGATTGCTGCTTTAGCCTCAATTAGTGCTTGATCCACTTCCGCTGGTGTCATTGCGGCATTAACCGTGTTTGTCCACGATGTTATTAGTGTTTCAATAGTGCTCCAATTCTCTGTACTATAGTTAGCTTTTATGTCTTCTTTATAATATGTTAAACCTGCAAGTGCTTGGTGTTTCGCCACTTCCAGCGCCTCTTGCTCCTTTGTTGGGACTTCATCGATAGCTGCTTTGACATCCTTTAAGAATTGGGCAACTGCAGCTGGTGTTGTTGCCGCATTGATCGTACTTGTCCACGTTGTTTTTAATGATGAGATAGTGAACCAATTTGCTGTACTATAATCATTTTTAAGCACTTCTTTATAATCTGATAACACTGCGATTGCATTAGTTTTTGCTATGCGAAGCTTTCTTTCTGCCGTACTTTCAGAAGGTTCTTCGTTACCCCCTCCTCCTACTGATGGATTGCTCGGAACTTCTGGTGTTGGTGTAGGTTTTGGAAGAGTAGAGAAAAGTGCTTCTGCTTCCTTCACTTCTTTAGATAACAAATTCAAATAATTTGTTTTTCCATCGATGGAAGTTTTCGAAGCAAGTGTAAGTACCTCATCCATTACTTTTCTTGCTTCTTCTTTTTTCCCTTCGTTCCATAACTTTAGGACTTCATTATTTTTCATGTAGATTGTTACAGGAATTCGTAATTCATCTCGTTTTGCATCAGATGGCTTTTTATATTTTTCTAATAATAAATCACGGGGTGCTTTTCCCGTGAAGCGGTATAAAATAGATGTGCGGGAATCTAATTGATACGATAACTTATGATATGCCTGTTCAACGCCTTCTAAATCTCCAGCAGCGTGGGCATCTAACATTTCTTTTAAAATCGGATCCAAATATTTAACGGCATAATTATAGGCATCAATATAAGGTATGACTCCTTTTGTGATTTTCTCATCAAATAATGCGTCTAATTCTTTTATCTTTTCTTTCTTTTCTTTCGTAGAAAGATTCGATGATTGAATTTGTTGTTTTACCTCTTTATAGTGTTTTTTTACACTGTTTAATACCGGATATAGTTCCTTGCTCGGCTCTAATACACTTTTCAATGCAGGGTCCACATAATAGAGTGGAGCTTTTTTCATCTCTAGTTTTACAGCATCTATTGATCGCTGGATAGTCGTCTCTTTACCGTAGGATGTGGAAGTAAATGAGAAAATAGAGGATGTAAGTAAGGCAGCTACGACAGTTTGTTTAACTATTTTTTTGTTCATTCTAGATGTACTTCTCCTTTTAGGGTTCTAGTCTTTTTGATATACCCCTTTTGATTATTATAGAACTTTAGTCTATACATTTTCTATACACTGCTGACAAAATACGACAGAAAACCACCTTATTGGATTAAGATAAGGTGGTTTTAAGGTCCATTTTATTATTTTCATTAGATGTTCAAATTTTTCTTGTGGCTTTGTCCCTAAATATTTCTATAGAGTAATTTTATAGTTTTTGTATATTTTAAGTTTCTACACTTTGTCTACTAGTGGTTCCCTATTCATAATCTGTTGCTCAGAGATCTCTGTACGATAGTCCGTTATGAAAAACGATCAGTCTACTCAAAAAAGTCTGATTTGTTTACCCCGCCAACAGTTATAACTTTTTTAGAAGTTGGTATAATTTTAAATTGAATCCCGCTCACACTTTCAACAATCGCTTCTACTTTAGCACTTGCAATGCGATTATTAATTAGATTCAATAGTTCGTCAAATGATGTAAAGCTTTTGGTTAATTGAATCGTAGCCGTATTAGTGCCATCACTAATTGTAAATGTACGATTTTTTGATGTGTTGGTATCGGTTCCTTGAGCAACTGATTGATCAAAGAAGTACGACCAATCCTTGCCTTTTAATGTGAACGATGAAGTAGCTCCTTGTTGAAATGCATAGATTTGGAATGTATCATCCCCTCCCATTGCTCCTATCGGTCTATTCAATATTCCAGCTGCACCAGACTTTTTATAGTAGAAATCTTGAATAAAACTATCTACAACTCCCCCTATCGCAGCTCCTTTTGGAAAGTCAGTAGAGAGTTTCCAGTCTACATAAATCGGAATTTCATCAGAACCTACAACAATAGAAAAGTCTTTTCGATCTCCTGTAAAGTCTGATTTCGGAATAGTTTTACTTACAAGTTTAGCTTGTGTTCCATAAGTTGTAGAAAAATCAAGATTCGTTAATGTCTTACTAAGTATATAGTCCGATATTACTTTCACGATAAATGAGCCACTTTTAATAACTTGTCCACCTTTTACCACTTGTACAGTGATGGTAACTGGATCCCCAACTGCAACTCCTGTTACTTTAATCACCCCCAGAGGGTCTTCAACTACGGTAGTAATTGCTCCAGTCCCATCACTAGAAGTAAGTACAAGTGTCTCATCATCATTTATTGCTACAACATTACTTCTATCTGTTGCAGTACCAACTATTGTTAAATCTTGTAATCCTGGTAAAGCTATTACTTTGCTATTTTCAAAATCTGCTATTGCGTGATCTAATAAAGCCTTCGCATCTGCCAATTGTTGAGTTGTTTTGTGAGCAGCATTATCAAGCACAAATTGTGCAGCATCTATTGCTGTTTGCAAAATTGTTTTTGAACCTACTATATACTGATTTACTTCCGCGCCTTCTATGGCGTTAGTGTGAAGAGTAGTTGTATTTCTAATTGCTGTTGCTAATGTTGTCGCATCTCCGGCTTTTACTACTTGAGCTTTAAATGTGGCAATAGCTGTTGTTAAGATAGTGCTCGCGTTGTCTAGGTCTGCTTGCGTTTTACTTGCAGCATTGGAGTGAGTGGCTCTTGCTACCGTTATTGCTTGCGCTAATGTTTCTCGAGCTGAGGTCGATGCTTGTCCTACACCTGTTCCTTCCGCATGATTATCTAGTAGTTGTTCTGCTGATGTAATTGCTCTATTTAATTCTGTGGCATCTCCTGCTTCTACCACTTGTGCTTCAAATGTAGTTATCGCTATTGTTAATATAGTGCTCGCGTTGTCTAGGTCTGCTTGCGTTTTACTTGCAGCATTCGATTGAATAGCTTTTGCTACCGTTATTGCTTGCGCTAATGTTTCTCGAGCTGGAGAAGATGCTTGTCCAACACCTGTTCCTACCGCATGATTTACTAATAGTTGTTCTGCTGTTGTGATTGCTCCATTTAATACAGTGGGATCTCCTGCTTTTGCCACTTGTGCTTCAAATGTCGTAATCGCTGTTGTTAAGATAGTGCTCGCGTTGTCTAGATCTGCTTGTGTTTTACTTGCAGCATTCGATTGAATAGCTTTTGCTACCGTTATTGCTTGTTCGAATGTTTCTCTAGCTGAGGCAGATGCTTGTCCTACACCTGTTCCTTCCGCATGATTATCTAGTAGTTGTTCTGCTGATGTAATTGCTCTATTTAATTCTGTGGCATCTCCTGCTTCTACCACTTGTGCTTCAAATGTAGTTATCGCTGTTGTTAATATAGCGCTCGCGTTGTCTAGGTCTGCTTGTGTTTTACTTGCAGCATTCGATTGAATAGCTTTTGCTGTTGTTACTGCTTGGGCTAATGTTTCTCGAGCTGAGGTCGATGCTTGTCCTACGCCTGTTCCTTCCGCATGATTATCTAGTAGTTGTTCTGCTGATGTAATTGCTCTATTTAATTCTGTGGCATCTCCTGCTTCTAACACTTGTGCTTCAAATGTAGTTATCGCTGTTGTTAATATAGTGCTCGCGTTGTCTAGGTCTGCTTGCGTTTTACTTGCAGCATTCGATTGAATAGCTTTTGCTGTTGTTACTGCTTGGGCTAATGTTTCTCGAGCTGAGGTCGATGCTTGTCCTACACCTGTTCCTTCCGCATGATTATCTAGTAGTTGTTCTGCTGATGTAATTGCTCTATTTAATTCTGTGGCATCTCCTGCTTCTACCACTTGTGCTTCAAATGTAGTTATCGCTGTTGTTAAGATAGTGCTCGCGTTGTCTAGGTCTGCTTGCGTTTTACTTGCAGCATTCGATTGAATAGCTTTTGCTGCTGTTACAGCTTGGTCGAATGTTTCTCGAGCTGCAGTCGATACTTGTCCTACGCCTGTTCCTTCCGCATACTTATCTAATAGTTGTTCTGCTACCGTTATTGTTTCCTTCAATGCTGTTGCGTTTCCAGCTTTCACTACTTGTGTTTCAAATGTGTTAATCGCTGTTGTTAAGATAACGATCGCGTTTTCTAAATCTGCTTGTGTTCTATTTGTTGCATCTGTAAAAATAGATTTTGCAGTGGTGATTGCTTGAGATAACGCGATTCGATCAACAGCCACTGCTTGACCGACATTTGTTCCTTCTACATGATCTACTAAAAGTTGCTCTGCGGCTTTGATAACTTCATTTAGCGCTAATGTAGTAGCAGCTTTAGTTTTTACTTGATCTATAGATATCTTTATTGCTAATAATTCTTGCTCAACTGCTTTTGTAGAAGCTGAATTATTTATGGTACGTTTTCCTGATTCTTTAATTAATAAAATAGTTGTCCAGTCTACTTCATTAAATTCAACTTGTTTCCCATATGCTTCTAACTCTACAATCGCATTTGCTTTTGCTATTCGTAATTTACGTTCTGCAGAACTTTCAGAAGGTTCTTCGTTGCCCCCTCCACCTACTGATGGATTGCTCGGAACTTCTGGTGTTGGAGTAGGTTTCGGAAGGGTAGAGAAAAGTGCTTCTGCTTCCTTCACTTCTTTAGATAACAAATTTGAATAATTTGTTTTCCCATCGATGGAAGCTTTCGCAACAAGTGTAAGGACCTCATCCATTACTTTTCTTGCTTCTTCTTTTTTCCCTTCGTTCCATAACTTTAGGACTTCATTATTTTTCATGTAGATTGTTACAGGAATTCTTAATTCGTCTCGTTTTGCATCAGATGGCTTTTTATATTTTTCTAATAATAAATCCCGAGCTGCTTTTCCCGTGAAGCGGTATAAAATAGATGTGCGGGAACCTAATTGATACGATAACTTATGATATGCTTGTTCCACGCCTTCCAAATCTCCTGCAGCGTGAGCATCTAACATTTCTTTTAAAATCGGATCCAAATATTTAACGGCATAATTATAGGCATCAATATAAGGTATGACTCCTTTTGTGATTTTTTCCTCATACAATGCGTCTAATTCTTTTATCTTTTCTTTCTTTTCTTTTGTAGAAAGATTCGAAGATTGGATTTGTTGTTTTACCTCTTTATAGTGCTTTTTTACATTGTTCAGTACCGGGTATAAATCCTTGCTCGGCTCTAATATACTTTTTAATGCAGGGTCTACATAATAGAGTGGAGCTTTTTTCATCTCTAGTTTCACAGCATCTATTGATTGCTGGATAGTCATCTCCTTACCGTAGGATACGGAAGTAAATGAGAAAATAGAGGATGTAAGCAAGGCAGCTACGACAGTTTGTTTAACTATTTTTTTGTTCATTCTAAATGTACTTCTCCTTTTAGGGTGCCAGTCTTTTTGATATATTCCTTTTGTGTATTATAGAACTTTAGTCTAGACATTTTCTGTACATTGCTGACAAAATACGACAAAAAACCATCATATTGGATTAAAATAAGATGGTTTTAAGGTCTATTTTATTATTTTCATGAGATGTTCCAATTTTTCTTGTGGCTTTGTTCCTAAATGTTGCCATAGAATCGTTTTATAGTTCTCATAGACTTGTATAGCTGCTCGATTGTCTCCATTTTCTATATAATATTGAACCAAATAGTTAGTATATCGCTCTTCCCAAGGATCTATTTCTATGAGCTTGTCGATCGCTTCTTTTAATACATTTTCTAATTTTATTTCCATGTTGTATGTATTGATAAACTTCTCTAAATACTGTACAACACCTTTCAGCAACTGTTCTCGTTCTTCTCTCGCCCAGTCATAATATTCTTCGGCCAGGTAATGATTTTTATATAAATCTATAAGCTTTTTAACGTCTTCAGCGGTGTCTTGCGACAGATTTAAGATATTTTTTATATCTTGCACATCACTCTTTAACTCTACCTCTAAAGAATAGCGTTCATCCACATATTTGATCGAATCATGATATCCATGATTTTTTAGCTCTTTTCGTAAATGGTATACACTTGTGTGCAATGCTACTGAAGCTTTATCTAATGTACGGTCTGGCCATAGTTCTTCCATAATCTTTTCTCTGTGAACCGGTTTGTCTTGATGGATTAAATATGCACAGAATTCTTTTACCTTTTTGGTTCGCCACTTGATCGGTTCACGGTCATGGTCAAGCAGTCGAAAGCTTCCTAGAAAATTTCCTTTTAAGTATGGTGTCTCATTAGGAGGTAGTTCACGCTGAATTCTACGCTGACCAATTCGTCGAACCGTTTTTTCTAAACGACTTTTTTCGATTGGCTTTAGGATATAATCCACTGCCTGGACATTAAATGCTTCCAGTGCATATTCATCATAAGCTGTAACAAAAACAATATCCGTTTGAAAAGCAACTGGATTCAATTTATCTGCGAATTTTATTCCGTTCATTTCCTTCATCTCAATATCAAGAAACAGAATATCTGGCTTATGTGCTTCCAAACTTTCCAATCCTTCTAATGGATTAATAAACTTGCCTATTATTTCGATTCCTCCAATTTCTGCTAGCATGGCTTCTAATAACTGGATTGCCAAGATTTCATCATCCACTAATATGGCTTTTAACATTTAATTTCCCTCCTTTTCAATTTGTATGAATGGAAATCTTAATTCCACGATCGTTCCTTTATATTCCTCACTAGTTATTTGAATGGATGCATTTTCATAATACTTTAAACGTTTTTTTATATTTTGTAGTCCTACACTTTGACCTGTATCTTGTTCTACATTCCAAATCTGTTGTAGTTTATATGCAGAAATCCCTGTTCCATTATCGGATATTTGGAAAACGATGAAGTCATCTTCCCTTACAACAGTGAGTTTTACGATTCCTTGACCTTCCTTCATTTTTAAACCATGAACTATAGCATTCTCCACGATAGGCTGCAAGATTAAAGGAGGAATAAAACAATGCAATGGATCTTGCATTTGCACTTCCCAAACTAGTCGCTCTGGAAATCTAGTCCGTTGAATATTTACATAGGATTGAATGAGGGAAAGTTCCTTTTCTAATGGAACTAAACTATGTGTATTTTCAAAGGAAAAGCTTCCTCTCATAAAATTAGCAAAATCTGTAATCATAGTACGTGCCTTTTCCAAATCTATATAACTTAGTGAAAGAATCGAATTTAATACATTGAAAATAAAATGCGGTTTAATTTGTGCTTGTAAAAAAGCAACTTCCATCTTCACCGCATTTTCAGATGATTCCTTCATTAATAATAGATTTCTTATTCTAGTTTTTAACTCTGATGTATCCAATGGTTTGTGTAAGAAATCATTTGCACCAGAATGGAACGCTGCAATCATATCTTCTGGTCGAACAGCAGCTGTCAACATTAAAATAGGAAGTTCGGAGGGTAGATAAGATTTTCTCAATTGTTGACATACTTCATATCCAGAAACCTCTGGCATCATAATATCCAAAATAACTAGATCTATATCAGGATATTTTTTCACCTGCTCCAAAACTGCCTTTCCGCTATCAACTGCGACAATAAAATAATCCTCTGATATAAGCGTATCCATGAGAACTTTCAGATTCACATGATCATCATCTGCAATGATTATTTTTTTTCGATCCTTATTTCCGTTAACAGAAGGAATAGGAAGTGAAAAAGATTGCTTTGTTGGTTTGTTTAATTGAGTTGCTTTAGGAAGCGTAACCGAAAAGGTAGTTCCTTTATTTACTACAGAATTTACAGTAATTGTGCCACCTTGAATCTGCACAAGCTCTTTCGTCACACTTAAACCTAGACCAGTTCCTCCAGTTGCATTGCTATATTGTCGAAAAGGCTCAAACACAAATTTTAAATTCTCTGAAGCAATTCCAATACCAGTATCACTAACTGTTATGACTAAATTTTCTTCCTGTTCATAGCATTTAATCTCTACCTTCCCTCGCATCGTATATTTAACCGCATTATCTATTAAATTATATAAAATCTGACGAAACCTTTCCTCGTCCGCCAATACTAATTGCCCTCTTTGGATGTGATTTATAATTTTCACATCTTTGTCTATCATATACGTAAAAGTTTCCACAACGACATGTGTAATAGCAAATAGATCCACAGAGGTTATCCGAACCCGCATTTCTCCTTCTTTCAGTTTCGAAAAATCTAGTATATCGTTTACAAGGTTAGACAAACGATGAGCAGTCCCTACTATTAATCCCATTTTTTCTTCTTCCTCTACCGACAAGGAAGATTTTCTATCTTCAAGCATTGATTGAGAGATCGCTATAATTCCATGTAAAGGCGTTCGAAATTCATGAGAGGCTTTCGCAAGAACTCCATCTTTCAACTTATCCACACGTAATAGAGCATTGGACAACTCTTCTTTCTTTAAGAAGGAATCCATGAAACGGTGGGATATATAAAGTGAAAGCATCGCTAAACAAATAAAAGGAAATAAAGGGGGTAATGAATTCATCGCATAGTTTGCCGAAACATTCAAAGTTCCAACAGTAAAATAAATAAAAATAGTAAAGCTACTAAAGATTAAATAAGAAGCACCCACAGCCTTTTTGGATACCGCAATAATTTGTAAATAGATGATATACACTAAGCTGATAAAAATATAAAGAGAATAATAGATTTGTAGGCTAGAGTTCAACTTTACTGGTAGAAGTGCAGTACCTGTTAACAAAATACCAATTATCCATAGAAACCGTACAATCCTTTGATTCGAAAATTGCTTTAAAGACGATTGAAAAAAACATAACATAAACAAACCTATCCAAATACTCGAAACTGATTGGATTCTTTCGAAAAAAGCATATGGTGTAGCAGGGAACAACTCCAAAAATACCTTCTCTCCGTGAGAAACAGCATATAAAACATTGGCAAAACAAAAGAGCGAAAAGAATAGCTGCTCCACGCCGATCCTTGCATACAAAAATGAACCTAAAAAGTATATAAACATGGTTGAAAAAGCGGCAATGGTTACCCAATCATATGCAAGCGATCTTTCTCGAAGATTGCCTATACTATCTTGATCTCCAATAAAAATAGAACCTAATATTCCACCACCAGATGCATAATCAAAATTGGCAACATGTACAATTATGTCCAGCTCTTTCTCATCTGGAGAAAAATAAGAAACATACGGGATATTATGAGCTGAATAAGTATCATCTTCTGCTGGTATCCCACTGCTACCTATTAGTTTTCCATCCATATAGATAGCATTAGACATGCGAATATTAGTTGTTTTTATCCCTAAAACCTCTGGTGAATTATTTAATAAGATTTTAAGTCGATATGTGCCGCTAGTATACCTCGACAGTTTCTGACCATTTAAGTCATAATCGGTCCATATGGAGGGTACTTCAACATGATATGATTGTTGTCTATCAAATGCCGTAGAATCTAATAGCTTGTTTGGAACAAACTCCCATTCTCCGTTCATTTCTATTGGTTCTGCTCCGTCTAACTCATAATTTCGTAAATCCAAAACTCCATCCACTGCTTTTGGTGATATTGGTTTTTCTTTTACTAGTATCGAATTTAGGGAAAATGCACTTATAAGTAAAATTCCGATTATAGTGATGATTTTTATGTAGGTTTTTTTCATGCTTGTATGTTTCCTTGTATTTTTTTTATAAAGTTAATTGTATGTGGAAATATTGCTTTGTACAATAATTTTAATAATAGTGTTATATCCCTGTGTAAAACACAATTCTGAATTGTGTCTGACACAGGGACAGTAATTCTGAATCGTTACTAACAAAGAGATGCAAAAACAAAAAACAACAGCTAAAGTTTTCACTCCAGTTGCTGCTTTTCGTATGAATGGTAGTCACTTACACAGGGACTTTATTTAATTGAATACTTACCAAATCCATCTGTACCCTCACCGATATATTTGATGTTTCCATCTGCTGGGAGTACTTTCTCCGCTTGTTTAGAAGATTCGAATACGACTTGTGCTTTTGCTGGTAACGCAGCAAATTTCCAGTTGCTATCAGCAGATGGGTCGATTGTTTGCTCTTCTAGAATATAGTCGATGATGATTTGTCGGTTTTCATCTGGATGAATTTCAATTTCAGTTGCATTACGGACACCTGGGAATGTTCCGCTTGCACGGTAGTTATTTGTTGCCACGATAAACGTTTGTTTTAAGTCTATTGGTTTTCCATTGTATTGCAAGTTTACGATACGTGATGCATCTTTGTTTAATAGCTTGCCGTCTGCATCGTATTTTGCTGGTTGTGTAACGTCAATTTCGTATGTTACGCCATCAATTACGTCATAGTTGTATGAGCGGAAATCTGTGTTGATCAGTTGTTGCTCACCTGTTTTAGCAGGATCGATTTGATTGAACTGACCTGCAGACATTTCCAACCATTCTTTTACATCTGCACCCGTAAGTTTCACTGTTGATACTGTGTTGTCGTATAGATATAAATCTGCTACGTTTTTAATCGCAAGCTCGCCTTTTGGAACGTATGTGTAGTACTCAGGGTCGCTTCTTGTTCCTGCTTTAAATGGTGCTCCTGCAGATAGCACTGGGACGTTTTCATTCGCTGTACCTTTTAGTTTTGCTTTTACATATGCTGTTTGAGCGTCCGTTACAATTTGGATAGATGGATCATCCTGCACTTGAGAGAAGTAACTATGAATATCCGCTGTAGTTTTTCCAACTGCTTTTCGAACATAAGTGATTGTTCCTTCATGTGCCTCTTTAACCGCATTCACTACTGATTGATCGACATCCGTCGCATCTTTTGCGATAGTGCGCACTTCTGCTTTAGAAGAAGCCACTTTCCATTTGTCTCCATCTTTCTTCAATTTCAAATCAATGACACCTAAATGGCTACCGAATTTACCAGGCATAACAACAGGAACACCATTCATCGTCCCATTTTCGATGTTTACATTTGTAAGTGAAGCATCTACTTTTCCTGGGAATACTTGGTGTGCATGTCCAGTAATAATCGCATCTACACCTTTAACTTTAGTTAATAAATACGTTACATCCTCTTCGCCAACTTCATGTGTTGCATCACCCATTCCAGAGTGGGAAAGCACCACAATTACATCTGCCCCTGCTTTTTGCAGTTCCGGAACAACTGTTGACACAGCTTGCACAGAGTCGTCGACTTTCACTTTTCCTTCTAAATTCGTTTTATCCCATTTCAAAATTTGAGGAGGAACAATTCCAGTAACCCCTACTTTAATCGTTGATTTTTTACCTTCCGAATCAACCACTTCTTTGTCGATTAACACATAAGATTTGTACAATAATTTTCCACTTGCCGCATCCCGAACATTCGCATTCACATAAGGGAAATTCGCGTCATCCATTACTTCATTTAAATAATCGAGACCATAATTGAATTCATGGTTACCCATTGTAGCTCCGTCATAACCTAAAAGTTCCATCGCAGTTACGGAAGGATGTTCTTCCCCATCAACCAGTTTGTCTACCGATTGTTTATATGAACCTAGCGGAGTACCTTGAATCGCATCTCCATTGTCAAATAATAATGTGTTGCTATTTTCTTTTCGTGCATTTTTGATCAATGTAGCTGTTTTCGCAAGTCCTAAACTATTAGACTCTGTATCTTTATAATAATCATAGTTCACAATGTTCGTGTGAATATCAGAAGTACCTAAAATACGTAAAGAAACCGTATCTTTTTCATCTGCAGGTGCTACATTTAATGCTGCTACTTTTTCTAGTAACTCTTTCATCATTGGCATACTACTTGTAGAAGGAACTTTATCGAGTAGTGGTTTAATAGATTCGACAACTTTTGCCGCTTCTTCAGTTTTACCAGCAGCAATTAACTTTTCCGCTTCTACTACTTTCATATAAATAGTTACCGGCACCATTAACTGGTCACGTTTTGCATTCGCTGGCTCTTTATATTGATCTAACAACAAATCTCTTGGTGCTTTTCCAGTGAAACGGTAAAGAATAACCGTTCGACTTTTCAATTGGACTGATAATTGGTGGTATAATTTCTCCACTTTCGCCCAGTCTTTTTCTGCTTCCGCAACTTTGATATCCGCCAAGATTGGATTTAAATACTTGTCCACATAATTATAAGCATCAATATATGGAACGATTCCTTTTGTAATACGTTCGTTATGTAAATCCTCTAACTCTTTTAATAGTACGTTTTTGTTTTTAGCATTCGATTTGACGATTGCATTTTTTGCTTTTGTGTAATTTGCTTTTGCTTTATTTAGCGTAGGATATAAGTCCTTACTTGTTGCAATTTTCCCCTTTTGCGCTGGTACGACGTAGGCATAAGCCGCCTCTTTCATGTCTTTCCTTGCCTGATCCACCACATCTTGCAACGAGCTACTTGCAAAACCTACATTTGTAGAAGCCAATAATGACGTTGCAAGAGCAACGGCTACTACCGACTTTTTCACTGTATTCTTCTTCATGATTTCCCTCCCATTTTGTAATAACGTTCCTATTTAAAGATAATCAAAAGAAATATTTGGTACAATGTGAATATTGTAATGTTTTTGTAAAATTTCATATAGACCTTTTTACACCGCTAATAAAAGTCCCTGTGTAAGAAACAATTTTGAATTGTTTCTTACACAGGGACAGTTAAAAGGACTTTCAATTAAAATCCGCCCGGTAATCCTCATCATACATATGACAGTTTACAAACCGACCTGGTGCGACCACCACTTCACTAGGGATCACCTGTTCACAAACAGCCCTTCTAAACTTACATCTGGTATGAAATGCACAGCCAGTTGGTGGATTGGATGGACTTGGAACGTCACCGGTTAAAATAATTCGTTCTTTTTTTACATCTGGGTCGAGAGAAGGCACTGCTGACATAAGTGCCTGTGTGTATGGGTGGAGCGGTTGTCGAAATAATTGTTTTTTATCAGAGAGCTCCACAATTTTTCCAAGATACATTACACCGATTCGATCACTTACATGTTTTACTACGCTCAAGTCATGTGCTATAAAAATATAAGTTAGTCCCAATGTTTCTTTAAGATCTTGAAATAGATTTAAAATTTGTGCTTGAACGGAGACATCTAAAGCGGAAACTGGCTCGTCCGCAATTATGATTGCAGGATTTACGGCAATCGCTCTCGCTATCCCGATGCGCTGTCTTTGGCCACCACTGAATTCATGTGGATAACGTCCTATATGGTTAGGGCTTAAACCCACTTTCGCTAATAACTCTTTAACTTTTTCTTTTCTTTCTTTAGCACTTTGTTCCAGTTGATGTGTTGCAAGGGCTTCCCCAAGAATAGCTCCAACAGTCATTTTCGGATTGAGTGAAGCAAAAGGGTCTTGGAAGACGATTTGCATATCCTTTCGCAGCTTTCGTAAATCTGTTTGGTTTAAGGCTGTTATTTCGTTTCCTTCGAATTGGATTGAGCCTTCTGTCGGTTCGATTAGTCGTAGAATGCTTCTGCCCATTGTTGACTTACCGCAGCCACTTTCTCCTACTATTCCGAGTGTTTCTCCTTTATTTACTTGAAAGCTTATACCGTCAACTGCTTTTACAAAGTGTTTTTTCTTGTTAAAAAGGCTTTTCTTTATTGGAAAATAGGTCTTCAAATTCTTTACTTCTAGTAGCGGTTGATTCAAACCGACACCCCCTGCTCCTCATACAACCAGCACCTGACAAATTGTGAGTCACACTTAAATAATGGCGGATTTTTCTTATGACATTTTTCATGGACATGCTGACAACGAGAACGAAAAGGACATCCCGATTTTATAACGCCTAGACTGGGTACGTTTCCATCGATAGGTGTTAGTCTTTCCTCGCTTTCACTATCAATGTTCGGAACGGAATTTAACAGACCAATCGTGTACGGATGTTTTGGTTGTTTGAAAAGAGTTCGCACATCTGCTTGCTCCACAATTTGTCCATAGTACATAACAATCACTCGATCAGCCATCTCAGAGATTACTCCTAAGTCATGGGTTATTAATAGTATGGAGGTGTTATATTCTTGTTGTAAGGCATTCATCAAATCTAGTATTTGGGCTTGAATGGTTACATCTAGTGCAGTCGTCGGTTCATCCGCAATGAGCAGTTTCGGATTACAGGCCATCGCTATTGCAATCATAATTCGTTGTCTCATTCCTCCAGATAGCTGATGAGGATATTCATCTATAATGCTCTCTGCTCTGGGAATACCTACTTTTTTTAATATGTCGATTGTTTTTTCTTTGCTATTTGTTTTATTGGCAAATCCGTGTAAATGAAGTACTTCACTAATTTGCTTGCCGATTTTATGCACTGGATTGAGAGAGGTCATCGGCTCTTGAAAGATCATAGATATTTTATTTCCCCGTATGGAACGCATTTTCTTTTCGGCATATAAATTAATATCTTCCCCTTCAAACACTATTTCTCCTTCTGTTGTGCTAGTGCCTTTCTCTATTAATCCCATTAGGGAAAGAGCCGTCACGCTTTTACCACAACCCGACTCTCCCACAAGACCTACTGTTTCTCCTTCATTTATATGAAAAGATAGATCCCTAACAGCTGAGATTGTGCCTGCTTCATCATCTTGAAAGGAAATATTGATATTCTCGACTTTTATTAATTCGATTGTCAATGGTCTACCTCCTATCACTTAATGGACGAAACGGGTAATGTCGTTACTCACCGTTCATAAAATACTGATAAGCAATTTCTGAGATACGTGCGATTGGCTCATCACCTTTATACTCTAGAGAACTGCCTGTCGAATAGACCGTAATAACGAATTCTCCTTTGTTATCTGGTAAGTAAACGATACCAGTATCGTTGAACATCGTTCCTAAGCTGCCTGTTTTATTCGCCACTTTTTTATTTCTCGGCAGCAAACCACCAATACGCTGCTGAAAATGCTGTTTGAATAGGACTTCACGAATCTCTCTTGAACAATCTGGTGAAACAAATTCATCTAATGCAATCTTTTCTAATAAGAGACTCATATCTTTAGCAGAGCTTACATTGTTTTCTGTACTATCTTGAAAAACGATACTATTCCAATCATAGTCACCTTCTATTAAACGATTTATAATCTCATCAAAAAGCTCTTTACTATAGGGCTGAGATGGTATACCGGCGCTTAAGCTCAAAAGCTCCCAACATGTGTGATGAATATAAATATCCTTAAATCCCATTTGATGCATTCTTTCCTGTACGTTATTTGCTCCACCAACTATACTCAGCACCTTATCAGTTGCTAAATTATCACTAACAATGATCATCATCGTTGCCAAGTCTTTTATAGTCGGCTCTATCCCATATTGCATTTCTTGAAAAACACCGGAGCCCGGCACATAATCTTCTTCGTTTAATGGAACCCGTTCCTGTAAATTAATTTCTCCGTTAAACACTTTCTCATATAAAGTTGCTAAAATAGGAACCTTAAACACACTAGCCATCTGAAATAATAGATTACCTTGAATATTTACTTCCTCTTGTGTCCCCAAATGTTTAATATAAATACCAAAATTAGCATCAATGCCTTCAATATAAGATTCGATTTGCTGCTTCAGTGTCATACAATCTCTCCTTTTATTTTGATCGAGGATCCAAGGCATCCCTTAGCCCATCCCCTAATAAGTTAAACCCTAATACTACTAACATAATGGCTAGTCCTGGAAATAACGTCATCCACCAAGCTTGGCTCAAAAATGACTTTCCGACGAAGACAAGTGCTCCCCACTCTGGGTTGGGTGGCTGTGCACCAAGCCCAAGAAAACTAAGTGCCGCTGCAGATAATATGGAACTACCAAATTCTAAAGTTGCTAAAATAATGATAGGCGAAGCGACATTAGGCAAAATATGCTTGCAGATTATTTTCCAGTCCTTTACTCCAATTGCTTTGGATGCTTCTACATACTCTGTTTCTCGAATAGAAAGGACAGAACCTCTTACAACTCGTACAAATGATGGTACTACTGATATTGCTACCGCTATCATGGCATTTGTTAATCCGACACCAAGAACTGCTACAATAGCAATCGCCATAAGCAATGAAGGAAACGTCATCAATATATCGATAAACTGCATGATATAAATATCCAATTTGCGGTAGTACCCAGCAAGTACACCTAAAATAACTCCGATTGTGCCAGAAAGCGTCACAGCAAAAAGCCCCATTAGTAAGGAAACTCGTCCCCCGTAAAGCATGCGGGTCCAAATATCCCTTCCAAATTCATCTGTACCTAACCAATGTGCCATGCTCGGTCCTTGCAAACTATCTTCAAATTTCATTTCGTTGACTGGATATGGTGCTATAAATGGCGCAAAAGCAGAAGTGATGATAAAAAAGAGTAAAATCATGGCTCCAACTACAGCGCCCTTATTTTTTTTCATTTTTTTTATAAAATGTGCTACGGAAGATTGGGTCTTTGTTTCGATATCAATTGGATCTGGATAAACAAGTGAAGTAGGATTGTTTCCCAGCATAATCTCTCCCCTCTAACTCCTATTATTCGTATTGAATGCGAGGATCTAGCTTTGTATATAAAAGATCTACAACAAAGTTTACGATGATAATCATTGCAGCCATAAATAAGAGTAATCCTTGTACAGTTGGAATATCTCGAGTAGAAATCGCGGATACGATTAAACTTCCTAGACCCGGAAGTGCAAATACGGTCTCTGTCACAACTGCTCCCGCCATTAAATAGCCAAATTGCATGCCAATCAGCGTAACTACAGGGATGATGGCATTTTGTAAACTATGTCTAAATATAAGTCGATAAGAACCCGCTCCTTTTGCTTTTGCCGTGCGAATATAATCCTGTTTAATAACATCTAGCATACTCGACCTAGTCATCCGGGCAATACTGCCCGCAGTACCGAGCCCTAAAGTAATCGAGGGTAGTATGAGTGAGTAAAATCCGCTATACCCAGAAATCGGGAAGATGCTTAGTTGGTACGAAAATAGAAGTATTAAAAACAAAGCAATCCAAAAGCCAGGAGCGGATATTCCTATTAAAGCCAGAACCATTGCAAGTTGATCGTAAATAGTATTTTTTTTCACTGCAGCTACTACCCCAATGATAATTCCAGTAATAGAGCCAAAAATAATACTATATAACGCTAATTGCGCAGTAATAGGAATACGATTTAAAATCTCTTCTACCACGGTATAGCCTGTTATATAAGAGGTTCCAAGATCGCCTTGGATAGCCTGGAACATATAAGAAAAATATTGGACAAGAATAGGGCGATCCAGCCCTAATCTCATCTCCAATTCCTTAATGGATTCCTCCGTAGCATAATCTCCCAAAATATGATTAACAGGATTGCCAGGTATCAAATGAATAATCATAAAAACTAGGACAGATACTCCAAATATAGTGATGATCATCGTGAACATTCTTTTGAACAAATAGGATGACAAGTAAACGCCCCCTCTGCTTCGGATTAGATTGTAAATTAAATCAATTTCATCATAGGGAAAAACATTTAAAATCTACAACGATGTGATTCCGCTCCAGGCGGACGCTTTCCGCGGGCTTGGCTTCAGCCTCCTCGTCGGTCCGCTTCTGCGGGGTCTTCAGCTCAAGCTAATCCCGCTGGAGTCGCCGCCTTCCGCTTCAATCAATGTAATTAGAACTCCAAACGAATATCCTGATTTTTAGTTACAATTTACGATTGTAAAATTAACTCAAATACTTATTTATTCTTTTACCTTCACACTAGTCCACTCGATCGTATTGTTTATAGGATGAACGTCAAAGCTTTCAAAGTTGCGGATAGCAGTGACGTTTTCCTTTACGTACAATGGGATAAAAGGAGACTCTTCCACAAGCATTTCTTGCGCCTCTTCATACAACTTTGAGCGATCCTCTTGGTCCATTTCAATAGCTGCTTTGTCTAAAATGCTGTATATTTTCTCATTTTCATAATGTAATCTTTTCGATTTGTCTTTTCCGAAAAGTAAAAAGTTCAGTACATCTGCATCTGGCCAACCGTAACTCCATAACAGCATTTCATGTACGCCTTTTGGTGTTTGTTCAATAATCGTTGCGGATTCCTTCACTGCAATATTTATTTTCACCCCTATCTCCATTAACTGATTTTGTATGACTTGTGCCGCTCTTTGATTGGCTGGATCATCATCCACCCACAACTCCACCGAAAACTCCTTACCATCTTTCATCACGACGCCATCTTTATTCGTTTCATTCCATCCAGCTTCCGCTAAAAGCTTTTTCGCTGCATCAATATCTCTTGTATATTTGTCCCGAGCCATTGTCTCAATTTTTTCGCTATAGCCAAACACTGTTTTTGGTAGTGGGCCGAATACTGCTTGCGCCTCACCATTTAATGTGTTGTCGATAATTGACTCCCGATCAATCGCAAGTGCAAGTGCTTGTCTCACTTTTACATCTTGGAAAATAGGTTGTTTATTGTTCCATCCCAAATAACTTAATGTATCACTTTGTACTCTCTTAATCGTTACTTCCGAATCTTTTTCAAGGTCTTCTATATATTGATAAGGAACATTTAGCAAGACATCTACATTTCCTTTTTTAAATTCTAAAATTCTTGTTTCCTCATCTGGAATAAATCTAAATTTCACACTATCAAAACCAGGTTTTTGGCTTTCCCAATTAAAATCCTTATAAGGCTCATAAACAAGTGAATCTCCTCTATTAATCTTCACTAGCTTAAGCGGACCAGATCCACTAGGATTTTTCTCAAATCCTTCCCCTTCTCCATTCAATACGGAAACATCCAAAGGTGCTAAAAATGGAGTCGTTGCATTAATAAAGAACGGTGCAAATTGATCCTTCCATGTGATTTTGAAAGAGTAGTCACTTAAAACTTCGATGCTATCAATATCCCCTGCATTCGTGCTAAATGGTGAAGAAGAAATTAACCGTTCAAAAGATAACTTTACTGCTTCCGCATTCACCGGTTTTCCCGAATGAAATACTGCGTCCTCTTTCAAATTGAAAATCACTTCCTTCCCATCCCCAATCACTTCATAATCTGTAATTAAATTTGGTACAATGTTCCCGTCATTATCAAGTTTTAATAATGTATCATATAGCGGTATATTTGCTTCACCAGTAGAAGATGTACGATGGATATCCACAGAGTCGGGTTCTGAAACTAACCCAACCACAACTTCCCGATCCTTGCCCTTATTAGCATCCGTTTCCTTTGAACGATTACAGCCCGATACGATTAGCAAAAAGTCAATAAACATCATAAAAACTACAAATCGTTTCCTGTTCATGAATAAATGACCCCCTGTTTTTTTATTTAACTTCTAGAAATAGTGTGATGATTAGCTTGTCCTACCGAAATGTTGGGAATTTAAACTACTATATTCCGATCGTTGGAGAGTTATGTCAGGATTTTGGGAAATATTACAATATTGTTACTGGTGCGGACAACAGTAACAATAACTGTATATAAAAAAGAAGTAGCCAACAGTTTGCATTGGCCACTTCTTTCGATATTGTCCCTGTGTAAAACACTATTCAGAATTGAGTCGTACACAGGGACAGAACTAACTTATTTTTCTATTTTAATATATCGACTATAAACATAGCCTTTTTTGCCTTTATAAGAAATCTTATACCAACCGTTTTCTTTTCCTAGAATTGTTATTTCTGTATTCTTAGAGATTGCTCCTATTGGTTTACTATTGTTGGATGGCTTAGGACGAACATTTAGGAAGTAGGAAGTAACAATTCCTTTCTCTTTAGATAATACTGGTTTCGTATTTGTTGGTTTTGGTTTATCTGTTGTTGTGTTACTTGGAATCGTTGGCTTTTCTGCCGGTTTTTCAGTTTCTTTCTCTTTTACCGGAGTATTCAAGACTTTCACAAGCTCTTGATAAAATTCTCCTGTCGTTTTTAATTGAGAAAATTTAGTTGTATCTACTTTTGCTTTCTTAGTTAACTCTTCAATTTCTTTTTTGGTTATTGTATCTTTTACATTGATCGAAGCGACATTCGTAAACTTTCCATCTTCTGTCGTAGGTATGTCTAAAATACCTTTATTGATGAGTTCGACAGCAGCCATACGAGCATCTGATGTTGTATCAACCCCAACAATTTTCCAGTTATTTTGGATTATTGGTTCATACTTACCGTTCATCTCTTCTGTTAAATATCTAATTGCTAGATTACGGATAGTCCCTCCTGTTTCCCCATATGCACTTTCCTCTTTAGAGGACCAAATCATATTAAATTTACGCCCTTCAAGTGCTTGATCTTTTGACAGAAGAAAATCCATTCTATATGAGTTCATTCCAAGTTTCAGATTATCTTCCATTTCAATAGGTGTTCCATCTAGTTTACGGAGATTTTTTATTCTGTTTCCCGGTTGCTCGGTTAGGTCAATTTCATATTTAACATTGCCAAAAAAGTCGTTCGTACTATATTTAGAGGAACGTCGTTTTTTATCAAAGCTAATCGTTACGTCCCCGTCTCGTGTACTGTTAAAGTAACCAACCGCCCATTCCATATAGTCTTTTAAGTCTTTTCCGGTTACTTCATATACAGATACTTCTCCACCAGCAAATTGATAATTGTATGCAATATCTTTTTTCTTGATAGGACCTTTATCCAATAATGCTTTGTCGTTATCAATCTGATGTGCTACTACATCTGCTTTACTATAATGTAGCATGACCTCATGAAAGAAGTCTGACAAAGGGGTTTCTTGAACTTGTACGGCAGGAACTCCATTTATCTCATTTTTCGGGACAAGATTTGTTCCTTTTAGTTGTGCTACCTCAATATTCGCATCCTTACGAGCAAACTCATGATATGGTTTTAATAGCTTTTCCAGTTCTTTATCTGATTCTACAAATGTCCCATCTTCGTTCTTTACTGGGATAGTCGATGCCTCTTTTTCTGTTAATGTCAGCTTGTCTCCCTGACGAGTAAATGACAAATCTATTCTTGAAATATGTGTTCCGTATTTGTTAGGTTCTGTTATAAGGATCCCGTTAACATCTTCTTTATTAATAAGTACATGATTATGACCTGCAAAGATTGCGGCTAGTTCTGGAATCGCGTTAGCCATTTCCTTCACTCCCGTTCCCGGATTGCCGTTCTCATTTTCTAAGCCCATATGCATCAGGCCGATCATTACATCTACTTTACCAGTTAATTCTTCAACTGCTTTTTTCGTCTCTTCTATTGGATTTTTCACAACTAATCCATCCAGATGATTTGTCCCCTTCTCGTACTCCGTGATCATAGGAGTCACCATACCAATAATCCCAATTTTAATCCCTTCACGCTCAATGATTGTATATGCTGGTAAATAGCGTTCTCCATTTTCTTTATATATATTTCCAGCTAGTTTAGGTCCCTTGAATTGACTAGAAACTTTGTCTAATACATCTAAACCGAAATTAAATTCATGGTTTCCATAAGTCCAAGCTTCATAGCCCATTTCATTGATAGCAACTGTCATCGGAGATTCTGGTTGGTCATTGAATAGTTCAGCAGAATTATCTTGTATCAAATCTCCATTATCCAGCAAAATAGTATTCGGATTATCTTTACGAATACCTTGTATTATTGTATGTAATTGAGTTAAACTCCCTGTTAAATTAGGACCATCAATCGCATAATCCCAAGGCATAAAACGGCCATGGATATCCGACGTGGCAAGGAGCGTAATATTAATCTCCTCTTCCTTCTCCTGTGCATTTACAGGTGTTTGCTTAAATAAAACCCCTGATGCAAGAATCAATACCATAGCAATAAGTAGTGATATACTTTTACTAAATTTCCTCATTTTCAAATCTTCCCCTCTTATGGTCTGAATTTTAAAACTAACCAGATTAGTATAGCATTCTCTTATTTTTCGCTCAATGTCTTGTTTTTTATCCCTGTGTAAGAAATAATTCTGAATTGTTTCTTACACAGGGATCTTTAGGTTACAGAAGGACTATGTGTCTTATTATGTTATACTTATCAAATAGAACGTTTAGAAGAAAGGAACTAACTTATGACAAATTCACCTAAAACATATAAAACAGAAATCGACTTTTCAACAGACTGGGAAATCCCAGCACAGGAGAAGTATATTTTTCAATACTTTCATCAACAATTAGCAGACTTGGAAGCCAACCAACTTCATGTACATGGGGTTAAATTATATACAGTGAATGATGGTATTGTTGTAACGGCAATTATTAGACATTCTTTACCGAAAAAACTACGTCTCGAGCAGGTAGTCTTAGTAGTAAAAGATAAAGAAGGAAAAGAACTAGCGAAGAAACAATTTGATATGGAATTGTTTGGGGAGTTAGAAGCATGTACTGCGAGACCATGGAACTTCCTATTTGAAAGGGACGATTTGCTAGTTCCTTATGAAGAAATACAAAATGAAATGGATTTTGAAATGGCATTTGAGTATTACGAAAAAGTAGTAAAAGATTTCGAACTATACTTAGATGAAAATTGGTCGAACGGCCTGACGGAAGATCAAAAAGGGTATGTGCATAATTTGGTTGCTTCATTAGAACCAATTAAGGAGAACGAAATCTCGGTTGTTGGATTCCATTTCCACGAGACAGAAGAAGCAGTTAATGTATATATCATCATTCGAAATGCATTTGCTCAATCATTAACAATTGAAAACCTACCAATTCAATTGTTTGATGCTACTGGAGATTTAGTATGTAAACTCGGTTTCCCGATTGGAGAATTCGAAATTGCTTCTAAACAAGCACGTCCACTCAGCTTATCTTTCTCGAAAGAAGTGTTCATGAAAGTAAGTCCTGATTTCAGTGCTTGGAAAATCGAAATGATTCCACAAACATTATAGATCATTATGTCGTTATAGGGTTTTCCCTTTAACGACTTTTTTCATCCCTTTTTGTCCCTCCTTCTCTCAATCTGAGGACTTTCGACTACAGTCTTATAGTATAATAGTGGAAAGTGAGGTTTAAAGGAGGAAAAAACAGTTGTATGCAAAACTACATAAGATAAGAAATGTAATGCTATCTTTTTTCGCACTTATTCTACTTATTGTTTTACCAACTATGGCAAGTGCGGAGGAATTAGAAAGCCATTTGGATGATGCATTGAATGTGAGATCTGATAAGGTCTGGACAATTACATTCAATAAACCAATTGATCCTGCTAGTGCCAATTCTGACTCCATTTATGTATTGAATTCATCTGGGGAAAAAAAGAACGGTGCTATAACGGTTTCATCAAATCGGAAAAGTGTCTTAGTGGCACCTCCACTCCAAGGTTATACTAATGCGGAGACATATACGCTCCATATGACGAGAGACATTAAAGATGAAAAAGGTGAATCTCTTTCCTCTTATACTTATAAGAAATTTACAATTGGCTCTTCAGCATCAGGTACATACGATATTGTCTCGATTTTGTCTAATGGAACCACTAATCTAGTGAAATCTTACGCTAAGTTTGAAGAGGCTGTTACTAATTTGAAAGCGGATCAAGCAATCCAATATAATGGGGCATTTATTAAAATACCTAGTGGTTTGGTTGTCACAAAAGGGACTGCGTCTAGTGTTCTAACGAATATTTATTCGGACAAGCAGCTAACGAAAGCCGTGACATACGTACCCGCTAACACAGAATTACTTTACATAGACTCTACCGATACATATGTGGAAGTAAATGTTGCCGACAAAAACTTATATATCAAGCATGAGAATAGTAATCTTCTTCCTTGGAATGCGGTAAAAGGAAGATCCTATTACTCTGTTTCAAATGGTCAACTTGTTCATTCGATTTACTCTCCTAACACTGGCTCATATGCATCCTATCAAGTTGGCAACGCACCTAACTTCATGAGTTCGGGTCAAACATATTTCAGTGTGGACGGTGCACATTTTACAAATGCAACTGGACAAGAAGTCGGGACAAGCTACCCTTACTTTCAATACTTATCTGCTAGAAGCAAAACAAATTATTCAGCTGCAGAGATCGATGCCTATATAATGTCTATGCTTCAAAAGCTAGAAAGCGATTATCCAAGCATCCCTATGTACCAACAAGCAGCTCAAAAAAGTAAACTAATCGGGCTTGGCTCTTATTTAAAACAAGTGGAAGCAACATATCATATCAATGCCCTACATATCCTTGCCTTAGCACAACATGAAAGTGCTTATGGATTAAGTGATAGAGCTCAACAATACAATAACTTGTTTGGACTATATGTAACCGACAACAATCCACTTGCTAAAAATTTCATCACAGTTGAGCAAAATATTAATGAGCTGATAAATGCGTTCTTGAATAAAAACTATTTACCTCCTAATGCAGGCTATGCAAATGGAAGTGTTTTTGGAAATAAAGCGATTGGACTAAACGTAAGATATGCATCCGATCCATATTGGGGTGCCAAAGCAGCTGGTCATATGTATCGAATCGACCAAACGATGGGCGGCAAAGATTCTGCAACACCATACAAGATCGGAATCACAACTACTTCGGGGCTCAATGTTCGTACAGGTCCTGGAACCAATTATGCTGTAGCCTATAAATATTCAAATGCTGGAATGCCAGTTACTATTTTAGATGATAACTTACCAGCATCTGATTGGATTAAAGTGATTTCTGACTCCACTTCATATGATGAAGTTTATATTCATCGTTCTTATGTTCAAATGCTTCCGGTGAAATAGCAAAGGATACCACTCAAGTGTTGAATACTTGAGTGGTTTTTTGAATTAATTTGTAAGCACATCATATTAATAAATGGAAGTTCATATACTGCATAGGTCTTACTAATTACTTCAGGGAGGAATCATTCTATGTACTTCAAAGATCAAAAGGAAAGAAAAAAGAGGTTAAATAAAATAATAGCTTGTACCATTGTTTCAGGAGTTCTTTCCACTAATTTGTTAGCTGGTGGAGTTTCGGCAGCTAGCAATACTAGCGAGGAGGCTCCTTCCGATAATAACGTGGTAATAGAAGTTACACAAAATGATAGCCAACCAGCTAACGCAGATCAAAACGTACAAATTGCAGAAAATGAAGGTGAAATACCTGGATTCCCTGATGAGTTCTTGGATGAAATACCTGGATACGATCCATCCAAACCATATGTTTTAGTGGAAGAAGAAGGGGTACCTGTTGGTATTCTCTTTGTTAGTGAAGAACTTAAGTATGGTGAATTAACGAAGAAGCTTTCTAATGATTGGCAATGGAACCAAATTGCCTTATATACGAATCAATCGAATGATTACTTTGGAACATGGACACTTGTCACTGATCCTAATCATGTATTGAGTTTAGCAGACATACTAGTGAGAGACGAAATGGTAGATTACTTTAAGGAGCACATCGATGAAATCAACAATGGTGAAATAATAGATCCCCCTGCAAACTTTGAACAAAACTTCCTCATTATAGTTCCAGCTTTACCACCTTACGGAGAAAAAGAACAAATTCAATCTAGTGAAGTAATCGAAAAAACTATATTAGATACTTCTATTACACGTGCAGAAGTAAATGCCCTAAAAAATGACGTACAACAAAGCCTCAAAACAAAAGAGGACAATGAAAAACTTATTGCTTCTGTGGAATTAAATCTAAAAGAGATGAATACAACTTCACTAAAATTTGATGCAAAAGGAATAGCAAATTTCGAAGTGGCGATTTCTATTTTAGTAATAGAAAATAATATTAATAAAGTTGTTGAATTGACTGCATTGTTCTTAAAAGCAGCCGAAAAGCAACAAGTATCACCAGCATCCTTAAAAGAATATGCAAAAGAACTTTTCCTCGGTTTAGATAGCCCAACTGTTATTAAACAATTTGTCCCCCTTTTAATCGATAAGTTGAAGAAGGCCAAAGTAGATATATCTTCATTTGAAGATATACTAGATGAATTGAATTAATAACTTTGGAAGTTGAGAGGAATCCTTCCCTCTAACTTCCTTTTTATTTTACTTAAGCAATGAAAAAAGCTCTCCAGAGATTTCTCTCCGAAGAACTTTTCTAAATTTCTATTTTACTAGTAGCGAATTCGATTCAGCTACATTATATGCAAGCTGATCTTGATTTACTATTCCTGAAGCAGCTACGATAACAAATGTAGATGAATGATGAGTAAAATCAGGATCCATCGAAACAAAATCAATAACTTTGAGTGTATGACCATCTAAATACTCCACTTTAACAACCGCATTTCTACCAAATCCATCATTGATAGTTAGCGTACCTGTTAAATCTTTTTTAAATTCATTTTCATATGAAGGATTAATGAATGTAAAATCTAACGTATCGAAAATAGATAATCCATTATCATTGTTATCATTTAGAGTAACTTTAGATGAAGCAAAGGCACCTTCTTTGATTGTCGCAGTGGCTGGTTTAGTCGGATTTTCAGATCCTTCCCCATTATTGCCGTCTTTACCAGGAGCGTATTGATATGCTTCAAATGTATTCGCTTCGTTTTGCAATAAACTAATCGAACCTAGCGTCCAATCTCCCTGTTCATCTACCTTCGCTGTACCAATGAACACACTATTCCGGTAAACCTTTACTGAATATCCTGCTTGAGCAGTTCCACTTATGATATAGCTAGAACCATCATATGTCACCGGTGTATGCGCCGGGTTTGTAATTTCCAATTTAGCCGCTTCTGTTACATCACTGGTTATATTCCAAGTAGAAATGTTCTCTACATCTGTTTCATAAACAGATGTCACTGAATCCCCATTAGATAGTGCTGTTTCAAATACTTCCTGTGATACTTGTTGGCCGTGAATGAAAAACAAATCATTAGAATCCCATTTAAATTTGAATCCATCAGAAAATAAATAGTTTTCCTCCATAAATATATATGGAGATACGATATTTAACTCATAAACATCACTAGTATTTTGTAACTGGAAAAAATGAGTAAGTGGAGCTCTTTTACTTTTTTGGTTTCCATCAAGCTTTTGAATTATCGGCTGCACATAGGTAGCTGAAGCATCGTCAGCAGTTGCAATTATAAAAGTTAAGTTCCCGTTTTGATCGGTGTACACAGTCAATTCTTGTTCCGCATTTCCTATATGACCATTTGCAGAAGTAATCACCGCAGTAGTAGAAGTAGTTTCAGTAGCAGGGTTTGCTTCAGTTAAAGTGATCCGGACACGACCTACATATGGAGAACCATCAGAGTTGGTTATATTAGCTCGATATATATGATTATTAGAAGTTTCCAAGTAAGAAACATCTGTATCATATAATAAAATACCTGTAGTATCAGCAACCGCTTCTGTTTTAAAATTCTTTTTATAGTCTTTCCAAGTGACTGTGTAATCTGTAGAAGGATTTAGATCGGAAGTTGTCAGTATTACTACCTTTTTGTCTTCTGATAATTTAGCACTTTGCACAGTTTCACCTGAAATTTTAAATTGTCCAGCTTCTAATCCTGCTAGTGGTATAGAATATTCTTTTGAAAAATGCACAATTACTGTATTCTGTCCGTCAGATGTAACGGCAAGAGGTTGTAATGGTAAAGATTCTTCTATTTTCGTATAGCTTTTCTGTAATTGATTTTTGAAAGAAATTTTCGCAGCATTAAAAGTTAAGTAGTAATGAGCCTTTTCTAATTCAGTAGCTGCTTCTGCTAGCTTATTCTCTTTAATAAATTGAGAAGCCTTTTCTAGATACATTTCGACCGTTAAATCATATTTCACTTTCTCTATTAACTTCTCCATAGCAGGTTTTACTGCATTACGAATTCCATTTCTAGTAGATTGCCCATAGACACGATCTAAAAGTATTACTTGCTTACGATATTCAGCAGTTGCTTTGTGGTATGCAACGTTTATTTTATCAAGGTCCTTAGAATCTATTGCTTGTTGTAGGTTTTTTGTGAGATTGATGATTTTATCACTGGATGTAAGGGCATCGATATATGCCTGAGCACGTCTTACATGAGTCTTAGGTTCTACGAGTTTAGCTTGAATACTTAATTTTTCAGAAGTTGAAAGCTTTGTTGCAGCTGTCTCTGCTGCTTGGATATTCATTTTTGCAGTATTATACTGATCGTATGGACGAGTTACAAAATCAGCAGAACCTTCAACTGAGATTGCCCATTTTAAAATGGTGCCTGCATTCTGTGCATCCGTTACTAATTGGCTTGTATTCGTAGTTGCTCTGGCTTGTAGAGCTGGCGATGTTATAAATGTCGCAATGGCAATTGAACATGCTATTTTCAAGACTTTATTTCTCATAATTTTTGTTCTTCCTTTACTAATATATCTCTAAGTTTTAATAAGTGGAGTCCTACTATAAATAAGTCTATCATGAATAGGTTCTTTCCATTTATCCAAATAAGGAGTGAGTTGCTAAAATCATCCTGTTGTAGATTTTCTACATTAGCATCTTTAATAGTTTTTAGAAAAGATTTTCCCATTAGTTAAGCCGTTAAAGGAGTATCCCTTAACGGCTTTGTTAATTCTATTTAGTTAGTACCCTTTGATTTGGAATCCTGTATTTACCTTTAAGATAAAACCATACGCATTGGAAACACCGTCAACTGAAATGACATCTAGCGGGCCAGATAATGTTCCATCCTCTCCATCTTTAAGAATCTTACCAGCAAGTTTATCTTCGACTGTTGGACCGAACTTAATATTAAAGCCCTTAGTAGTGTTGGTGAAGAGTGTACCACTTTCATTGTTTGTAAATTGAACTTGTGTTCCATCTGAATCCTGCACTGTGATGGAGGATGTTTTAGAAATTACAGCCTGATCTTGAGCCACTGTTGTTCCATTTGCACGCGTTATTGGAGCGATGTTAAATGCTACTACTTTATTCGATATGTCTTCCTCATTATCATTGCCGGCAGTTATCGAAGATAAATTAAATGGACCTTCTACTACTCTTAATGTTGTTCCATTCCAATCACTAATCGATGGAGTAGCTTTTCCAGCTGGTTGTTGTATCATGGTAAAATCCGTTATGTCGTTTTGCGTAACGGTAGTTTTATATTTCCATGTACCAGTAGAATTCATTTTAACTTTTGAAAGATAAGCACCATTTTTGAAAAAGAACACTTCATAGTTCGGTTGACCCGTTCCTATCAATTCTATATCTTTTCCAATCATGCGATATCCAGTAGTTCCTGATTTACGTGCAAACTTCGAATCAACAGATAAACCAACAGAATAATGATTTTCTGTAATATTGAATGACGAAGCAGATGTTAATTGATATGTTCCACTGATGGTATCTTCAATATCTAAAGCAGATTTGAAGCTATCAGAAGAAATTGCTATTCCTTCGTTTCGGTATGAGTCACTAGAACCTTTTAGTTTATATTTAAGTCCATCAGAAGTAACAAAGTAGTTATTATTGATGTCTACATAATGTATTTTTTTATTTGTCATAGTTCCTGCTTTAGCAAGAGCATAAAAGTTTATTTTTGCTGAAGTTAGCGTATCTACTACAGTACTATTTACCATTTGATTAAAAGAAATCGTCTTATCTAATGCCGCAGTATTCACATCTTTTGCAGTAAAGGTAATTGTCACCTTCCCATTTTTGTCCGGTAACACATTTACATTTTTCGCTCCAGAGATCACATTCTCAATACCATTAATAGTTAATAGCTTAACACCGGCCGGAATATCCACTCTTACTGTATTATTTCCATACGAACCTGCAAAGGTAGCCGATAATGCAAGAACTTCCGATGTTTCTCTATGTTGAGTCGTAGTGTCCCCTATTTGAATAGGCACAATACTTCCTGGCACAGTATAGCTAGAAGAACTACCCTTATATTTAACTGTGTATTTAATACTTGGCGTTTGAGCTGACGTAGTTAACGTTGCGGATAACCCATCTTTACTTAATACTGCATTTATTACAGATAAAGCGTTATCAATTGTAAAGTCAGTTGCTTTAATAGTAGAAACTGCACGGTTAAATTTTACAATTACTGTCGTATTATCTGCACGTGAAATAGAAGAAATTTGAACTGGCACTGCATTAGTAACAGTATCTAAACTCTTCTGTAACGTAGTTTCCCACATCAATATATTTGCATCAAGAATTGCTTGTGCTTCATTAATTTTTCTAGTCGCTTCTGCTTGTTTAGATACTCGCATATCTTCAACTGCTGCTTTTGTTAACATATGAACTGTAACATCATTTTTCAATTCTTTAATTAACTTTTCTGCCGGTCCTTTAACAGCATTGCGAATTTTATCTCGAGTTGATTGACCATATACACGGTCCAATAAAATTGTCTGTTTCCGAAATTCTGCAGTCATCTCATGATATGCTTTTTCAACTTTTTCTAAATTATTTTCATCCACTGCTGTTGAAAGGGCACTCGTTTTTTCATTAATCTTTGTACTTGCTGTAATTGCATCAAGATATCCTTGCGTTCGTTTCAATTGTATTTTAGGATCTGACAATCGTGCTTCATATGTCAATTGATCCGAAAAACTCAATTTCTTTATTTCCGCTTCTGCTTGAGCAATCGCATTTTTTGCTTCGTTGTATTGAGTCCATGGTTGAGTTACCCCATCTGCTGAACCTTCAACTGAAATTGCCCACTTTAAAACAGTACTTGCATTTTGGACATTGGTCATTAATTTGTCTATATTTGTCGCTGCCGCTGCATTTGTCTGGTTACTTGGTGTAGCTGCGATAAATACAGAAGATGCAATTGCAGTGGAAATTGCTAATTTCATTGTCTTGTTATTCATTTTATAATCCCCTTCTACAAAACTCATATTGTTTATTATATGATTATACTAAATTACTATGTTCAACATACACTTATTTTGTTGTATTTATGTATTCTATGTACACTACTTACTTTCCTTTTTACAGAATTATTACTCTACCATATATATGTACGTCTTCTCATAGTAAAGGTTTCAATTTTTTACAAACAAACTTACTATAAAATAAAAATTATTACATTTTTTTTTACTCATGTTAATTCTACAATTATTTAACCAATTCAAATTTTGAACGATTATAATAAATTAAAAGAAATGATATCATAGAAAAACAGCAAAAGTTTTAATTTAGCTATCTCTTACTTCATTGAACTCTATGCTTAATCTTCATTTTGAATCGAGGCGATTGACAGATTTTTTACAAATAGCGGTCAAGAAACAAAAAAGCACTATTCCATCATAAATGGAATAGTGCTTTTATAAATACTAGATAATATTGTTAGAAAGATTATTTCTAATTAATATTAATAACCAGTAATAGAGTTTGTTACATTAACTTTTAAGCCGTATTCGTTAGTTACACCTGTTACTCCATTAACAGTTACAGTACCGTTAATTTTACCATCTCCACCAGAGATAGAAGATGGAGCACCAAAAGTGATATTGAAACCAGTAGCAGTTTCAACGATTGAAGTATTATTAACTCCATCAACATAAGTAGCTTTAGTTAAGTCACCGTCTAATAATGTAATTTGTGCTTTTGAAGCAATTTTAACATTATCTTTATCTTCATCTTTTGCAGCATTAAATGCTACAGTTTTTCCTGTGATTGTTTCATTAGTACCATTTCCAGCAGTTACAGCTGCTACATTATACTTACCAGCTACTACTTTTAATTCATCGCTTAATCCAGCTAAATTGTTAGCATAGTCAGGAGCTACTTCATTAACGTTAGCTGCTTGGCGTGCTTGGAAAGTTACCGCTACAGTTGGGTCTACGTTTAGAGCTACAGACCAAGTACCGTTAGATTTTACAGTAGTTGATGCTACTGGACGAGTTAAAGAAGTGTTATAGATTGACACTACTTTACCTGCTTCACCAGTTCCAGTTAAAGTAATAGTATTACCTTCTACACGGAAAGCTGTAGTATCCCCTAAGTATTCTTGATCTAATGAGAAGTCTACTCCTGCAACTTTATCAAGTGCTAATTGAAGTGTAGAACCACCAGTTTTAACGTATGAACCTGTAACTACGTCACCTTTAGATAATTTAGCTTTTAAAGCATCTAAAGAAATAACTGCATTGTTTGTATCTTGATATACATTACCAGTTGCTTTCAATAGAATCTTTTGGTTAGCATCATTAACAAAATAGTTATTAGCTGCATCTACATATTTAACAGTTCCAGTTGCATTGTTTTCTAATGTTAATGTTTCAGGTACAGTATAGAAGTTTAATGAACCAGAAGTTTTTGTTTCAATAACAGATCCTTCTACTCCTGTTAAAGATTGGAATTTAACTTTACCAGCTGTTGCAGCAGTATTTCCAGCTGCTTTAACAGTTACTACTAATTGTCCATTAACTGGGTAGTAGATATCATCAGCAGCATCTGCAGCTGCACCGTTAACAGTTGCTAATACATAGTTAGTATCATCAGTTAATGTAACTTTTACAGGACCATTATGAGTAGTACCTTGTGTAGTCTTGAATGAAGAAGATACAGCAAGTGATTGACCTACTTCAGCATGTAATGCTGTTGCATCTACATTAACGTTTCCAACTGGAGCCGCAGGTGTTTCAAATGAAACTGTAGAGTTTTTGTAAGTTACAGAGTATTTAGTTGCAGCATCTAAAGCTGTAGTTGTTAAAGTTACAGTTTTATTGTCTGAACCAAATGCAGTTTTTGTTACAACAGCGCCATTATCTAAAACAAATTCAGATTCTGATACTGCAACTACTGGTTTAGTTAAAGTTAAGATAACAGTTTTGTTATCAACATAAGTAACAGATTGAACTGCTAATGGAAGAGAAGCAACTACATCATCAACTGATTTTTGTAAAGAAGTTTCCCATGTAAGAACGTTTGCATCAAGGATTGCTTGTGCTTCAGCGATCTTTTTAGAAGCGTCTGCAGTTTTACCTGCTTTAACGTCTGCTGCTGCTGCTTTAGATAACATGTTTACAGTTACTTCGTTTTTAACTGAAGCAACTAATTTTTCGATTGCTGGTTTAACTGCGCCACGGATACCGTCACGAGTTGATTGACCATATACGCGGTCTAAAAGAGCCGCTTGTTTACGGTACTCAGCAGTTGCTTTGTGGTAAGCAGTTTCTACTTTTTCGATATCGTCAGTTTTAATTGCTGCATCTAATCCAGCAGTTAATTCTTTAATTTTTTCACTTGAAGTAATTGCATCAATGTAAGCTTGAGCGCGTTTAACTTGTAATTTTGGTTCTACAAGTTTAGCGTTGATGCTTAATTGTTCAGATGCAGTAGCTTTTTTAGCTGCTGCTTCTGCATTTGCGATTGCTTTTTTAGCAGCGTTGTATTGGTCATATGGACGTGTTACATAGTCAGCAGAACCTTCTACTGAGATAGCCCATTTTAATACTGTACCTGCGTTTTGTGCGTCTGTTACTAATTGGTTTACATTTGTTGCTGCATCAGCTTGGTTTACTGGTGCTGCTGCAACGAATGCTGAAGCTGCTACTGCAGTTGAAGCTGCAATTTTGATAGCTTTTTTCTTCATAAACTTGTGATCTCCCTTCGCTTGTGTGTTGCAATTTTGTAGTGTGTAACGCCGGTCGCTTGATAGCGTCCAATATCATCACCCTAACTAATATATGAGTATACAAAACTCTTATGCTAAAATCAACTAGAAACCTCAAAGATTACCAGTTTATTTTTGAGGATGATGTTTTGAAAGCACCAAGGACTCTATTACATGTTCCATATTACAGGATTATTAAAATTTATGCCACCTTTTTTTCTGAATAATTATTACCATTTTTATAATGATAGATTACCTAACATTGTTTTTATTAGTTTAATTGATTTTTCTTTCTATTTTCTACGGCCAATTTATAGTAGCTTCTTTTTAGTGAATTATTTTATTTAAAATTTCTTTGTTTAAATGCGTGCATTTTTCAAAATTTATGTTATGATGTACAGTATAGAAGGTTACTTATAGATGTGTAACGCCGTAAACTTGTTTGTACATTCATTAGTGTGCAGCCTTCTACTTCCTTCGTTTTATCGCTCAAGAAAAGAAGCATCTGAACATCGGATGCTTCTTTTCTTATTTTTACGCCTTTTGCTCATGCAAAGGGCCTTTTTTATATTCGTGCCGCAAATACAGCCCCTCTGAACAGATCTGCAAGTACTTCTACTTATGGTCGGAAAGTCGTTTTTTTATCGGTATAGGTTGGGCGGCAAGCGTAGCCGTCTTGTGTTTGAACTCGATAGTATTTAAGAACGTTTTATGCCACTCGAATCCAATAGAGCTGATTGATTGGAGTTATTTAGAAATAAATCTAGAGTATAAAAGTTGTATATGATAGTTAAATCGACTTACTGTTTACCTATTCGAACTTTTCAGTAATATTAAACTTTTATTACTATCGTAAACGAATAGTAATGTCATATAGTCCTAAAACTCCTTTTAGTTTGCCTGCTAGGTGGCTACTGTTATCTATAAAGTTCACCTAGAGAAATTGATTACTATTTATATTTAGTGGGAGTTTCTTCTATATAAACGTGTTCGTTTATATAGAAGATAAAATAAGTTATTGTTATTTATCTATTACAAAAGAAAAACCACTAGATCCCTCTAGTGGTTTAATACTTTGGATAAAAAGTCTTGCGCGCGTTGTGTATCTGGGTTGGTGAAGAATTTGTTTGGTGCTGCGCGTTCGACTATTTTGCCATCTGCCATGAAGACGATTTCGTCGCAGATTTCTTTGGCGAAGCCCATTTCATGTGTTACGACGACCATGGTCATACCGTCTTTTGCTAGTTTACGGATGGCATCGAGCACTTCGGTTACCATTTCTGGGTCGAGTGCGGATGTTGGTTCGTCAAATAGCATTACGTGTGGATCCATTGCAAGTGCTCGCGCGATAGCTACACGTTGTTGTTGACCGCCGGATAGTCTACTTGGGTAAGCATCGCATTTATCCGCTAGCCCAAGCGATGCTAGTAGTTCTTTTCCTCTTTTTTCAGCCGCTTCTTTTGATAGACCTTTTACTTTCATTGGTGAAATCGTAACGTTTTCTAGTGCCGTTAGAAACGGAAATAGGTTAAAGCTTTGGAAAACAAAGCCGATGTTTAGACGGGCTTTGTTGATATCCGTTTTTTTGTCATGGATAGAGATTCCGTCAACGATAATTTCTCCATTATCGATAGGTTCTAGTGCATTGATCGTTCGGATGAGGGTTGATTTGCCTGCTCCACTCGGACCGATTAGTGCGACTACATTCGATTTTGGTACTTCGAGCGAAACGTCGGTTAGGACGTGGTGGGCACCGAAGCTTTTATTGACATTTTTAATAGAGATCATTTGGGTACACCCTCCTTGCCGTTATGCTTCGCTTTTCGATAATCTTGTTTCGAAGTATCGAATGATTAGTGATAAGCTGAATGTCATGATGAAATAGACAACTGCAACAAATGTCCACACTTCAATAGAACGGAATGATGTTGCTACTAGATTTTTTGCGTCCAAGGTTAACTCAGTCGCTCCGATGATAGATATCAGGGACGAGTCTTTTATTAGCATGATAAATTGCGATGCAAGCGGTGGTAATACTCTTCTAAATGCTTGCGGTAAAATAATGTGTGTCATTGCCTTTGCGTGAGACATCCCAAGTGATCGCGCAGCTTCCATTTGTCCTTTTGGCACACCTTGGATACCTGCACGAACGATTTCGGCAATAAATGCCCCAGCAAAAATGGCTAGTCCCCAGATCGAGCCCCAATAGGAGCCCAGCTTCAAGAATTGTCCGAGGACGAAGAAAATCCAAATAAGTAATACAAGCAGTGGAACACCGCGGATTATCTCTACATATATAGAAGATATTAATCTAAAAAATTTATTTTTCGAGATACGCCCCATTCCAAAAATAATCCCTATTGGAATAGCAAGTAAGATAGAAATCGCTGAAATTTCCAGCGTTTTCAACGCTCCATAGATGAATACATCCATATTGCGGGTAATAACACTCCAGTCATACATATACATAGTTGTTCCTCCTCTAGATTGCCAGAGTGTCCTACTCTTCTACTACTTCATCTAACCAGTCAGAAGATTCGAACCATTTTTCGCGAGATGCAAGCTCTGCTGGGCTTCCAAGGTAGCTGTTTAAGAATGAATTAACCCATTGAATTGTTTCGAAGTCGTTTTTCTTAAGTGCGATTCCAAGATTTTCTGTAGAAATTAAGCCTTCTAACTGTCTTACATTATCACCATTTTGTAGTTTCCAAACTGCAATTGCCGGCTCGTCATATACGATACCATCTGCTTGCCCTTGTGCTAATGCTGCTGCTGCATCTGGGAAATTTTCATAGTCCACTACTTGTGCATTTTTAAATACGTCTTTTGCAAGTAACGCACCAGTCGTTCCGATACCTACTGCAATTTTCTTACCTGCTACATCAAGGTCTTGCCATGTTTTAGTCGCTGTATCTGAACCAGGTAGCATTACTGCTTGACCAGTTTGGAAGTATGGATCAGCAAAGCTTACTGCTAATGCGCGGTCCCCGCGAATAGTCATACCAGCAAAAACCATGTCTACTTCACCTGTTTGTAGAGCAGGAATTAATCCGTCAAAAGTAAATTGTTTGTACTCAACTTCTACGCCAAGTGCCTTTGCAAGCGCTTCTGCAGTGTCTGCGTCATAGCCTACGAAAGTACCATTTGGATCTTTCATATCAAATGGGAAATATCCTGTAGACATCCCGATTACTAACTTTTTGTTTTTTAATGCTTTTTGAATGGTTGAGTTTTCTGTTGATACTCCCCCACCTGAATCATTGCTACACCCTGCAATGATTAACATGGTAATCATTAATACTGCTGCTAACCATTTTTTCATGTTTGTGTCCCCCATTTTTCTCTAATTAATTCAGTTCCCCTGTTGAAACTAGTGAATTATTAGTAGTATAGATTATTATTATTCACATGTCTACATAAAAAATAAATAGTTATAATATTATTATTATTGATTCTATTTGCAAAAAGGTGCAAAATAGAATTACCAATAGATTATATGTGATCTATCTTCATCATATTATATGTTTTATTATTCTGGTAATTGTATATTTATTCGAAAAGGGGTTTTGTTATGGAGTTTCCAAAAGGAGAGATTGGTAAGCGAATACGCTATTTACGTAGGTTTCAAGGATTGACGTCAGAAGAGCTTGCTAGACTAGCAGGAGTGAGTCAAAGTATGATTTCCCAAATAGAGAGAGGACTTGTATCCCCTTCTTTGGAGACACTATGGAAGTTGAGCCATAGTTTGAAGGTGCCAATCTTTTCGTTTTTCGAAACGGAGGAGACGAATGCTGTTTCGATTACACGTGCCGGAGAGGCTAAAGTGGTGAAGCGAGTACGTCCTACTGTGAGTTATGAGTTGTTGTCGCCAAGCAACGGCAAGCAGATGAGTTTTTTTAAGATGACTGTGGAACCTGGACAGGATTTGGATACTCCTTTTGTATTTCATGGGGGCGAGGAGTGTGGGATGATTCTTTCCGGTTGCTTGCGTGTGGAGCTAGAGGGTGAGTGCCACACGCTTTGTCAGGGGGATAGTATTTACTTCGATAGTTCGCAGCCGCATCGTTTTTTTAATGAAGGGGACGAGGATGCGGTGGCGATTTGGACGATGACTTCTAGTTTTTAGAGGATTAATTTACGTCCGTTTAAAAAATGCCCTTTGCTTTGGCAAAAGGCATTTTTTTGCGTCTTATTTCAAAGAGTAGATCATGATTAGCGTTAACCTTTTTGAACGGAGAGCAACTAATATATCCCTTCCTATATTATTTATAATAGTTCCTCTGCCAACAGCAGCTAATGAATGGACTTTATACCACTTTACTTGTATCTTTTAATGCTTCGGTACGAACAAGCTCCACAAAGTCATTTACTACTTTTTCATTTTGTTTTTGACTGCCCATTTTTGATAAAATACGTCCAATGAAATTGATCCCTTCATTTTGACCGGTGTATATAAATCTAGTTGTTTGTTCGTCTATTTTTATTAAGGTAAAGCCTGCTTGGATTTTAAAGAGTTTTGCTAATGTGAACTCGATTTTATTGTGTTTTTTGTGGGCTGTGTTTTCATATTCGATGTCTGTTACGATGTACGTTTCCGTTCTTTTTCCTTCTCTGTAGGTTTGCTGATAGGTGGAACCCACGACGCCTTCTTTTATTTCTAAAGGTTTGTGTTCTACTATGTTTGGCATGATTCTTTGGATGTTGTCGAGGTCAAATAGGTTCCAAATTGTTTCGATTGGTGCTTGAATCGTGGTTTCTTTGTGCCAAGTTAGCATGTGTGCGCTCCTTTTTAGTATTCCGAATAGTTTGCGAATTTCACTATAGTGTACCATATTATTGGTTGATTACAATGCTTGTTTTTTTAGTGGATCGAGGTGCTGAATGTAGAGTATCGAGGATTGTTTCGTTAGTAAGCACAAACATGAGTAAATCTTGGCTAAAAGTTTTTTACTTAGAAAAATGGTTGCTTTCGACTTTGAAATGGTTGCTTATAGAATCGATTTGGTTGCTCTCCCGATAGTTTTAGTTGCTCTCCATGGTCGGTTGGTTGCCCTTAACCATTTTATGGATTGTTTTATCGGCAAACTACTTTATATTAGGATATAAATTGAGGGTTGCCACTCATTTTGGTAATTGAAAAAAGACCGGCCTATGGAATAGGACGATCCGGTTGTGAATAGCGGTTCTCTGAGCGCTTTAATTCAAGTTTTTTTGTTCTACATTAATATAGAAGAAAGTATGTTTACAGCTTGGTCGATTTCTTCTTTCTTTACAGTTAGCGGTGGCAGAAGTCGGATGACGTTTGGACCTGCTGATACTAGTAATAGGCCATTCTGTTCTGCTTTTTCGATGGTTGGCGCTACTTCTTCTTCGCATTTGATTCCTAGTAGTAAGCCGGAGCCGACGATTTGATGGTTCGGTAGTGCTGTTTTTAGTTTATCCAAAAAGTAGGCAGATTTTTCATTGACTGCATTTAAAAATTTAGTCGTGAACACATTGTCTAGTACGGTTTGCGCGACAGCTACTGCTAGTGGGTTTCCACCGAATGTTGTGCCGTGTGTGCCGGGACTGAATGTGTCATAGAGTGCACTTGTGCCAAGCATAGCTCCGATTGGAAAGCCGCCGCCGAGACCTTTCGCGAGTGTCATGATGTCCGGTTTTAGGACGGTTTGCTCGTATGCGTAGCGAGTTCCGGTGCGTGCGATACCTGTTTGCACTTCATCGATGATCAGTAGAATATCTTTTGATTCGCAAATGTCCGCAACTGCTTGTGCGAATTCAGGTGAAATTTTGTTTATACCACCTTCACCTTGGATGACTTCTAGCATGATTGCCGCTACATCACTGTCTATTGCAGCGTCTAGTGCCTGAATATCATTGAAAGGGATTGTGCGAAACGTTTCTAGTAACGGTCCGAAGCCTTGGCGTATTTTGTCTTGACCGGTTGCGGACATAGCGCCAAATGTTCGGCCATGGAATGATTTTTCGAATGTGATGATAATGTTTTTGCCTGTATGTTTACGCGCCATTTTGATGGCAGCTTCGTTTGCTTCTGCTCCACTGTTGCAGAAAAATGCATGTGAAAGATGCGTTTCTTTTACAAGCGTTGCCGCTAGTTTTTCTTGTTCTGGACTTTCGAATAGATTTGAAGTGTGCCACAGTTTTTCACTTTGTTGTTGAATGGCTTGCACGACCGCAGGATTGGCATGGCCAAGGCTTAGTACTGCGATGCCGCTTGTGAAATCGAGATATTCTTTTCCTGTGTCATCTGTAACGATTGTGCCTTTGCCTTGCACGAGATGAACGGGTCGACGGGCGTAGTTTTGGAATAATGCACTCATGCGTAAACCTCCTGCTGTAAAATGGTCGTTCCTTCTAATGTTTCGCCGACGATTTTGACGGATGGGATACCTTCTGCAAGACAGTCTAGTGCTGCAGTTACTTTTGGAATCATTCCACCGTATATGTCTTCGGATGTGATCCAGTTGTTTATTGCTTTTACGGTGACGACTTGCTGCACTTCTCCAGCGATTTTGATGCCTGGTGTGTCAGTTACTAGTAGTAGGCTTTCTGCTTTGATTGCCAATGCGATTTTGTTCGCTACGATGTCTCCGTTTATGTTCAGCGGTATGCCGTCATTTGCGCAGCCGAAGCAGGAAATGACCGGCATGATGCCGTTTGCGAGCAGGGTATCGAGTAATTGGCTGTTTACTTCTTTTATTTCCCCGACGAAGCCATATGTTTCTTTGTCTAGAAAAGTGCAGGTTAGTAGATTGTCATAGCCGCTTAACCCAATCGCTGTTATCCCGCCTTTATTAAGCTGGTGAACTAGTGTAGGGTTCACTTGACCGATCAAGGTTGACTGTACGATGCTTACTGATTCTTCTGACGTTACTCGGATTCCACCTACTGTAGTAGAAGTGACGTTGTTTTTTTCTAGCTGTTTGTTGATGGCAGGACCTCCGCCGTGCACGATAATGACATCAATCCCTTGCTCTTGCAGACTTTTGAAGTTTGCAATATGTCCTTCATTTAACCGTTCAAGCATACTTCCACCGAGCTTGATAACGATGCGTTTAGGAGCGATAGGTTGCGTTGATTTGGACATAGTCATATGTTAAATCGCACCCCCATGCTATTCCTTGACCATCGCCATTGTTTAGTTCGACGGTAATTTTCACTTCATGCTGCTTTAAATAATTAAATAAATCTTCTTCTGAGAATGGTACTGGTTCACCTTTTTCTACAACATCGGCATCTCCAATTTTGATCTTGATCGCCGTTGGATCGATATGTGCACCACTACGCCCTACTGCAGCAATGATTCTTCCCCAGTTTGCATCGCTTCCAAAAATAGCGGTTTTAACAAGTGGTGAGCCTACTACCGTTTTGGCAATTTTGCGTGCCTCCTCATCGGATGCTGCACCATTCACTTCCACTTCGATCAGTTTTGTAGCGCCTTCTCCGTCTTTTGCAATCATTTTCGCTAAATCTTGAGAGACTGCATGGAGCGCTTGGATAAAGTTTTCCCAGTCTGGATGTTCAGGTGTAAGGGTGTTATTTTCCGCTAGCCCGTTTGCCATAACAAGAACCATGTCGTTTGTCGATGTGTCGCCGTCCACTGTGATGGAGTTGAACGTTACATCGGTAATCGATTTAAGTGCCGCTTGTAGATGATTCGATTCGATGTTTGCATCGGTTGTGATAAATCCAAGCATCGTCGCCATGTTTGGTTCGATCATTCCAGAGCCTTTTGCGGTTCCAGCAAAGATAACTTCTTTTCCGTCGATCGTTGTTTTGTACGAAGTATTTTTAGTTACTGTATCTGTCGTCATGATTGCTTGTGCAAACCCAATTGCCCCTTCTAGTTCGTCAATCGGATGTAGTTTTTGAATGCCTTCTAATAGAGGCTCCATTTTCATCATTTCACCGATTACTCCTGTGGATGCTACACCTACGAGGTTCGCTTCGATGCCTAGTTTTTCAGCAGTTTTTTGTTGCATCGTGTAGGCATCAGCCATCCCTTGTTTGCCGGTACATGAATTGGCATTTCCTGAATTGACGATGATTGCTTGCATCTTGCGAGTTTTTTGCACAACTTCTTTTGAGACAAGTAGTGGTGCCGCTTGGAACACGTTTGTTGTAAAGACGCCCGCAACGCTTGCTGGAACATCGCTTACTAGTAAAGCTAAATCTTTTTTCTTGTGTTTAAGTCCACAGTGGATGCCGGTTGCTTTGAAGCCTTTAGGTGAAGCAATATTTTTATATGAAATTGATTTCATAGTAGTTACTGTAGTCAAATGAAATTCCTCCTAGTTTTAAATGAATAGTGGGACTTGCTGGAGGCCTGACGTTTGATCCAAACCGAACTGGACGTTCATGTTTTGAATCGCTTGCCCGGCTGCTCCTTTTACTAAGTTATCGATAACCGAAACGATAGTCGCTCGGTTCGTTCTGGGGTCTAGTCTCACATGTACATCACAGAAGTTGGAGCCGTACACTTGGTTTGTGCCAAATTTGTTTGACTTTTTGATGATACGGACAAACGGGTGGTTGGCGTATGTTTCTTCTAGTGCGTTTATGAGCTGCTCTTCTGTCACCCCGGAAGTTACTGGTGCATAACTAGTTGTAATAATCCCTCTTGTCATCGGTACTAGATGGGTAGTAAATGTGACTGGCGCTGTTTGACCTGCAAAGTTGCAGATTGCTTGCTCGATTTCTGGAATATGCTGGTGTTCATGAATTTTGTAAATAGCTGTGTTTTCATTTGTCTCACTGAAATGCGTCATTTGGTTCGGCTTGTTGCCCGCACCAGAAATTCCACTTTTCGCGTCGATCACGAGTCCTGATGCATCGATTAGGTTTTCTTTAATAAGTGGCAATACAGAAAGAAGGACAGCCGTTGGATAACAGCCTGGGTTTGCGATCAGTTGCGCTTGTTGGATTGCTTCTTCGTTCCATTCAGTTAGCCCGTATACGCTTTGTGCGACTGCTTCAGCTGGAGGTGGTGTTTTTTTATACCATTGCTCGTATTCCGTTGCATCTTTTAGGCGGAAGTCCCCTGACAGATCGATGAGTTTTGGTCCTGCTCCGATTAATGGAGGCAAAAGTTCAGTGGAAACTCCTGATGGTGTGCTCGTGAAAATAACATCGTAGTTTGCTAGTTTATCATTTTCAATTTTTTGTAATGGCTGATCGTGAATATTCAATAAATGTGTATATTTATTCGAAAACTGCATTCCCTCTTCCGAAGAAGTGAACAAATCAATGCGTTCAACTTCTTGGTGGTTATGAAGAAGCCGAATCAGCTCTATTCCTCCATACCCAGTTGCACCAATAATACCTACCTTCATTTTCGTTCACCTCTTCGTTAATGTTAGAGATAAGTATAATACTGCATATTTATAAAGTCAATTGTATTTTTATATATTTCGAAATTCGTAGTTTTTGAGGGTTTATCGTGTTAGAGGCGGGTCATGACACGCTTTGTTTTGTCTTATTTAGAAAAATTATTCAAAAAAGAGGACGACCCGTTTGGGAGTCGCCCTCTTTTTGTGTTCTATTGCTTGTTGTTATTGTTTCCTTCTTTATTCTTGTTACCTTGATTATTGGAGTTTTTGTTCTCCTGATTGTTGGTATTATTATTTCCTTGATTGTTATGAGGCTTATTTTCTTTATTGCTGTTTTCATTTCCTTGATTATTATTGTGCTCATTTCCCTGATTGCCGTCATTTTTCTTCTCTGCCTTTTGTTCTTCTTTTTCGTTTTTCTTTTGTGATTTTTCTTCTTGTTTCCCTTGCTTTATTTGTTGTTTCTCTACTTTCGGTTGCGGAATTTCTTTAGGCGGAGCCTGTTGTTTCTCTTTCTTGGTTTCTGGAGTAGACGGTTGAACTGGCGCTTGTTTTTGTTCATTCTTTATTGCTGGTGCTTGTTCTGTTTTTCTTAGCTGTTTGATCGTTTGGTTAGTTTTGTTTGCTTTCGCTCGTTCTTCTTCTGTGCTTTCTGATACTTTCCAGACCCGATTAGTGTGTTCGTTTTGGACGGTGCGGACTGCTTCTTCGACGATTTTCTTTGTTTCTGCTTGTTCTTCGTTTTCGTATATCATAATTATTTCTAGTTTTTCTACTTTCGGATTCATCTGGCTTACAGCTTTATCGAGGACAATCGCTAAAGGAAGTTGTTCCCATTCATCGATTGTTATCGGATCATTGACTAGAGATCTTAGGGAGACGACGTTACCTTCGTGATTTACACCTAGTTCAAGTGCCGTTTCTCCTTCCAGCTGCACGTAAGCTGCTAGCGCACTACTCGTATTAGGAATGAATGATGCCACCAAAAATACAAGTAGCACCGCTGCGACAAGCGCTGGTCCGATGAAAAAAGGTTTTATTCGCTTCTGTTGAAGAGTCGCGGTCACTAACCGAAACTCCACTTCCTCTCCAATTTCGGGATTTGAAATGACTGGAATACCACGTAGAAACTTGCCTTCATTCGTTAGGAAAACCGAGTATTTACTTTTCTTCTCGCAAACAATGCCCGTGTATGTGCGCATCATATGATTTCTCCTTTTACGTACTCTTTTATATAAACGAAGTCACTGTTTAACAGTAAGACAACGGCAATCATATATTTGCGATGCCGTTCCAATGTTTTTCGAGATACCTCGACAATTGCTTCGATTTCTTTCAATGGTAGTTGTTTGGTTTTCATTAAATGATCATAGAATTCTTCAGTTTCCGCGACTATTTGCGCTATTTGAAATGCCGTTTTTCTTGCATCCGCATGCTTTGGTGCTACTTTTGTTAGTTCATCAAATGATAAATTAAATGTCGCTAATAATTCACTGTAACGGATCAGCTCTTCTCTTCTTGTAGCTGACCGTTGTTCTTCTATGTGTGTATCAATAGATTGCTTATCTAATAGAAAGTGTTGTTCCGTTGTAGCCGCTTCTTCATTCGTTTGCATGAAGAGCTCTTTCTCGTTTCTTATTGCTTCTTTTCGTATGAAATCGACCATTCGTCTTTTGATGATAAGATGTGCAAATGTTTGGAGAGAGGCATCTTTAGTTGAATCAAAAGCCTTCAACGCTTCATGAAACCCATTCATCGCTATACTGAACTCCTCATCATGCTCATCAATCGGTCTTTTGCAAATAAAGGTCGCCGTTTTTTTTATAAAAGGGGTAAAGGCGAAAAGGAGGTCACTAAGAACCTCCTCATCGCCTGCTTTCGCCTTATAAGCAAGCTCGTTCATTGTTTGTTTTGTTTTTGTTTTGAATAATCCCTGAATAATGGACAAAAGCATACATACCCTCCGTTCTCACCTTGACCGGTCGACCCTTATTGTAATGGCCAGATCGGTAAATGAAAAGCGGTTATTTTGCGAAATGATTAATCTTCGTCTTTTTTGTTCTTTTTGTTTTCTTGTTTTTCAGCTTTATGTTCTGCTTGTAATGCTTTGCGTTCTTCTTTATGCTCTTCTTGAAGGGCTTTACGCTCTGCTTTTTGTGCTTCTTGAATTGCTTTACGTTCTTCTTTTTCTACTTTTTTAGCTGGAACTTCCTCAGCAGGTTTTTCCTCAGTTGGCTCTTCTGCTTTTGGTGCTTCCACTACTGGTTGTTCAACTTTTGGTTCTTCTGTTTTTGGTGCTTCTGTTTTTGGTTCTTCCACTACTGGTTTTTCAACTTCTGGTTGTTCTGTTTTTGGCTCTTCACTTTCAGTAGCTTCTGTTTCCTCTTTTTGTGATGCTTCAAATTTTGCGATTGCACGTTCTGCATTTCGTTTGATTGCAGCTTTAGCAGTTTCACTTCCAGCATTTTCATATGCTTTTGAGAGTGCTTCTAAGTTTCCTGCTGGGTAATCTTCTGGGATTTGAATATCAAATCCTACAGTATCTCCAGTTGTCACTTCCTTGGAATCTTCTGTTGTTTTAGTAGTTTCAGTTGTTTGTTCACTTGTTTTTGGTACATTGTTTAAATCAACCGTATCGAACAAGTTTTCATTTGCCCATGCATATCCACTACCTGTTACTGTTATCGTTGCAACTAATAGAGCTGCACTAGTTTTCTTAAATTTCATCTTCATAATCCAATCACCTCGAATAGAATTTGTCCATGCTGCTTTGTTCGGACACTCTATTATTCGTACGCACTTTTTGGTTTCTGGGGGTCATGCTAGAAAAATTAATATTACAGATATATTACAGGTTTTTTTTTGGTTATTGCTTTGACAAAAGCAAGCACAAAAAAAGAACGACTTTTAGGAAGCCGCTCTTTTTCCTCTATATTTTTTCCACATATCTTCTGCCGCTCCGGATCCAAGCATTACTCCTATTATAATGAGAAATAGGCCAATGAAATGGCGTCCTGTTAATATTTCGCCTAGGAAAATGGCCGATAGAATTAATGAGAATAGCGGATTTAAGTTCATAAATATCGCTGATTTCGTTGCGCCAGCTTTGCCTACTGCGTAGTTGTACATCATGTGACCGACGGCAGTGCAGATAATGGCCGAAGTTAGGAATAGTACCCAAAACGTCGGAGTCGTTTCTGCGAATACGGCGATGCCTCCAGGTTCTTGTATTAAGCTTATGATGACTAATACGACTGCACCGATCATCATCATATATGCAGTGAGCAGACGTGGGTCAAGCGTTGCTGCAGCTTTACTTACGACCATATAGCTGAGTACTTGTGCTAATATAGCTAGGAATACGTAGAAGTCTCCAATATTTGCTCCGTTCGACTCGCCTCCGCCAACTAAAATAGATACACTTACTCCCGCAAGTCCGAATACTAGACCGAGCCACTGAAATTTCGTTGGAAAGTATTTTAATATAATAGCTGCAGAAATGGCAGTGAGCATTGGTCCCGTACCTAAAATGAGTCCTCCGTGGGTTCCACTTGTGATGGATAAACCGATATTTAGGAAATAGTGGTGCAAGACGACATTTGTTAAAGAGCCTAGTAATATATATTTCCACTCTTGCTTTGTCGGTTTACGGAGGAGTTTCATTTTCCATAGGATGATAAATACTGCTAAACTAGCGCTTAATATTCGAATAGCTGTTAAAGAAACGGGTGGTACTACCGTTACTAAGTATTTCAGTATAGGAAGGTTGGCTCCCCAAACGAACATGACGAACACGAGCATGGCGTAAATTTTCCATTCTTTCACTTGAGGGCCTCCTTGTTAAAATTGATATTTTGTTTTCCTGATAGTTAAACTAAATGCCACATAAGCAAGTAGTGATAAAATGATCGGCAGCACGACTGTGTGCACGCCGAATAGATTGCCGTACGCTTCATTATAAAAGTGTAACGCAATATAGGAAATAATTCCAGTAATCATGGATGCGATGGCTCCGTATTTATTGCCATACGACCAGTATAGACCTAGCACGACTGGCCAGATAAATGCCGCTTCTAGTCCACCGAAGGCAAATAAATTCAAGAATATCAGCAAGTCAGGAGGATTTAATGCCAATAAAAAGACAATGGATCCTAATAGAGTCGTTACCCCGAAGCTCAGCCGTTTAATGGATTTCTCGCTTGCATCCGGCTTTATATAGTTAATATATACATCTTTTACAATAGAAGAACTCACCAAAATAAGTAGCGAATCGACTGTCGACATTATAGCTGCAAGCGGGGCAGCTAGCACTATTCCTGCAAGCCAAGCAGGTAGCACCTTCAATGTAACAAGCGGGATGACCGTATCCGCGATTTCTACTCCTGGTAAAATAGGACGAGCAAATATCCCGATTAAATGCATATTCAGCATGATAAATCCAGTAACAATCGTTCCGATCACCAGTGCTCGGTGCATCGAGCGTGTGTTTTTATAGGACATTGCACGGACTGCCATTTGCGGTAGCCCGACGACACCTACACCAACAAGTATCCAAAAGGATGATACATATGCAGCGGATAGATTTCCTTCATTGCCGTAAGGCGTCAACAGTCTTGGGTTTTCTGCAAGTAAATCTTGCATAATATTCGGCACTCCACCGCCAGCGATAATAACGGCGATCAATAAAATAAGCGTTCCGATGACCATCACGCCACCTTGCACAGCATCCGTCACCGCAACTGCGCGGAATCCGCCAATTACGACATATACAAGTACCGAGACAGCAAAAATAAATAAAGCCGTTGTATACTTCATACCAGTTAACGATTCGATTAAGCGACTACCGCCGACCCATTGTGCGGTCATCGCGGAGAATAGAAAGATAATCATGCTGATCGCCGCGAGTAATACAACTGCCGTACTGTTATAGCGCACTTTTAAGAAATCAATTAACGTAATCGCATTGTACTTCCGAGCTAAAATGGCAAATTTCTTCCCTAAAACAAGAAGCACGAAATAGCCAGTTACGACCTGTGTCATAGAAAGTAGCACCCATCCGAAGCCCATCGTATAGGCAGTTCCCGGTCCCCCAAGGAAACTCGATGCACTTCCATAAGTTGCTACCATTGTCATTGCAAGCACAAAGCCACCTAGTTCGCGCCCACCTAGAAAGTATTCCTGTAGAAATCCACCAGTGGATGATTCTATTTTCTTGCTCGACCAAAATCCTATGAAAAAAATGACTCCAAGAAAAATAATAAGTGGAATGATCACTTCAGTATTCATGACTCATCCCCCTCTTCCTCAAAAGACACATCTTTCAAAATATACTTTGCGAGAATAATCACCGTAATTGATATGAGGATGAACCCGACGATACAGCTATAAAAAAACCAATCTGGGAAACCAAGGATATACGTGTACTCCTCTACTGGCCGTGAACCAAGCCCATATGCAAAACCGAACCACCATATAAAATGAACAACCGCCAGTCCCACGCCAATCCATGCTTCACGATGGGCAATTTTAAATCTTGGATCCATTATATATCCACCTCTTGCGTTTATATTATTACTTTAGTATAGCGAAGTTGTTTTGAGTTGTTAAGGGGAGATTTTGTTGTGAGATTGAGAGGTATCGCTTAAGGGAGATTGATTGTTTGTCTAGGAAGACTTGGAGATTTTCCAAGAATATTGGTTTATTGTCCAGAAATAGACGGAGATTGTCCAACTATTTGGGCTGATTGTCCAGGTTTTGCATAGGATTGTCCAACTTCGGGGAGAGTTTGTCCAAGTTCTAAATGATTGTCCAACTATTTGAGAAGATTGTCCAAGTCTTGCATAGGATTGTCCACCTTTGGGAAGAGATTGTCCAAGTTCTAAATGATTGTCCACCTTTCGGGCTTTATTGTCCAAGATTATTGAGTTATTGTCCAGAAAAAGCAAATGATTGTCCAAAGTGATGTCACTGACACCAAGTACAAGTATCAATCCAAAAGCAAAGAAACCAGCTATTGCGTTAAGTGCAACAGCTGGTTTCTTTTATTTGTAAGTTAAATATCTAGCGTAGTCTTTCCATCCGATTGCTTTGATGCTATTCCAAGACGGGAGGTCACGTGGGAATGGCAGGAAAGCTGGTGCTTCTTCGGTTTTTGGATCTGCGTTCAGTACGATGCTATCGTTTTGTAAGCCTTCCGATAGAATAGCGTGCTTTTTCAAGTCAAATGGGACGGTTACTTGTGCTCGCATGATTTTTCCATCTGCTGAAAGGGTGTATACTTCGGCAGTATTATCTGCTCTGTTTAGGAGCCAGTTTGCTTTCACGCGAACGGCGTTTTCGGCTTCATTTGTGATGAAGACGGAATTGATGTTTGCTGAAAACGGTAATGATTCTAGTTGTTCTGCTAGTTGAATTTGTACTTCGTATACGGGTTCATTCGGATGCTCGCCAAATTGCTCGTATGCTTTTAGCCACTTGGATTTGTTTGCTGGTACTTGTGTTTTGGCAAAAACGGTTCCCTCTACTACGCCCTCTCGGTGGGCGGAGTAGTTATTTACTCGTTGGCCTTCATTGATTTGGTGCCATTCCTCTTCTTTTGCATAGGTGATGACCGATTTTTCATTTGCATAAATGGTGATGAAATAGCTGCCATTTCGTTCTTCGATTGTAGCAATATTCCCTTCTATTGGGCTTAGCAGGGCTGTTTCGCCGGAGTTTTGGCTAAGTTGGGTGCTGACAATTTGTAGCTTGCGGTCTATTTCGGCAATTTTTTGTTCTGTTTCAGCAATTGCTTGGGAGAAATTCCCTTCAGGTGAAACGTTTACGTCGACTTGCACATTTACGGTCGTTTCTTCGTTCCCTGCTGATTGATTGCTAGTCGAATTAGAGCCTGCTCCGTAGCGCTCCGATTCGAGGTTGTCCATAATTTCACGGAGTCGCGATTGTTCTTCCGTGTATGCCTGTTGCTCAGATTCCCATTGTGCTCGTTGTGCATCGGCAGACTGTGTATTTAAAGTAGCAAGCTCCGTTCCTTCTTGTACTATATCTCCTTCTGCTACTACGATGTCAGAAATAGCATGTACAGCAACAGTTACGGTCATTTCATTTGTTGGTACGACGACAGATTCTTTTTCCAGTTCTTTTGTGTATGTACTTTCATGTACGCGGTCGTATTCATGGACGTAATACGTTCTCTTTATCTCGCTTTTATCCGAAAATAAAAGAATAGCGTTGGAAGCAATAAATGTAGAAACGACAATGGCAATACCGATTGTTATCACTTTGTTCATACGGATTGCCCCCCTTCGAACCATGCTTCAAGTGGAAGCACTTGGATCCCTGCTACGAATAAAGCAAGAACCAGCTGGATCACTAGCAATATAATAAATAGATTGCGAGCCGACATTTCGGTAAATGCTCGTAAGAAGTGAAACTGAATAGCAATGATTAATCCGGTAATTAACGTTAATTCATTGAAAAAGTAAGTGAAAAACTCATTGTTTAAAAATGTTGCAGCAAGCGGTCCGAATGACAAAATGGAAAAGTCCGTTGTATACCCTACGATTGCATATAAGAAAAAAGTAAATGCTTTTTCCATTAACAGTAGCGCTACAACAAATAGCTGAATGATCGCCACTTTCGACAATTCAATATTTGTTATCTTATGTAATAGAAAGGCAATTCCAAAGAAATGGAACGCCATGTAAAGAAAGGACCAAATAATTGCTCCTATTAAAGACGTCGCTCGTGCAATGACGAATGTATCTTCAAATCCACCTACAAATAGGGAGGTGAGTGCTTCTGTGTGCATCCCCCAAATATCACGAAGTGCAAAAAGGAGGACTCCCAGTATTGCGATTAGCCAGACACGCTTTTCAAAGCCGCGCATCTTTGTATCTTCTAGTGACCCAATTAACTCATTTCGGTTAAAAAGGTATTTCCAAAATCGAAATTCAAAAAACATTCCATTGTTCCCCCTCTTATGGCTGGACAGTTACTTCCACATAAGCACCGTTTTTCATCATTTCTCCTGTTTCTGTTTGGAATGTTGGATGAATGAGCAGTATGTATGCTACTCCTTTTTCAAGCGGTGCTGTTGGTGATAACACGAACTGATTATGCGATTTTTGCTTGATATTTACTTGTACATTGCTCGCAGTTCCCAGTTTGACTAACTCTATTTTTTGTTGTTTGTTTGATGCTACAGTCTTGGAGAATGTAACCGTAAATTCTTTGGTTGTTGGTACATTTTGTAGTGCTGGCATTTTTTTGTAGGTTTTATTTGCTTCGAGAATGGCGTCTAGATGTGCTTTTGCTAGTTCTTGCCCGACCGTTGTCGTAATTTGTGGCTTGACGCCGGTTTTATGGATAACCGTTCCTTTTGGTCCTGTGAAGTTTGCGACCGTCAGTTTTAAATAGGAACCATCCGTCAACTCGTAAAACGTTTGCATCGAGCCTTTACCATACGTCGTTTGGCCGTATAATGTTGCCGATTTTTGATCGAGTAATGCTCCAGCAACCATTTCTGAGGCACTGGCACTATATCCATTTATTAGTACTTTGGTGTTTGCAGGGAAAAGGGATGGTTGCTGCACAGATTTCACAAGTCCATTTTGCTTTTTCATATGGAGTGCATAGGCATAAGGGCTTTTCGGAAATAAACCAACGAGTTCCTCTGCGGTATGTACAAAGCCGCCCCCATTATTCGTGAGATCCACGATAAATGAAGTTGCTCCTTGCTTTTGAAGCTCCTCTTTTGCTTTTAATACACGTGTTGCCCCATCATCTGAAAATGTATTGAGTCCAATATATCCGATATTTCCATACAAAAGTTGCTTCGTCACGGCGGGAACGGTGAATTTGTTGCGTGTTATTTTGTATGTTTGGGTTAGATTAGAAGATTTCAACACTACTAGTTGCACCGTCGACCCTTCCTTGCCAGTAATAAGGGAAGATGCCTGTTGAATCGACATACCTTTTGTCGTCTCACCGTCAACCGACAAAATAATATCTCCTGGCTCTATTCCAGCAAGTGCCGCAGCCGCTCCATCGAACGTGCTCACTATTTGGATTCCTTTTTCATGTTCTTCGATAATAACACCGATACCAGTCGCTGAATTGTTGATAGAGCCTGTGTATGCCTCAAATTCTTCTTTAGTAAAATAAGAAGAATACGGATCCAGTTTTACAATAATGTCATCAATCGAAGCCATGCTCTGTAAATTCGAAGGAAGCTCTCCCATATAATGTTCACTAACTAGTTGCTTCACCTCATCAATCGGCGCAGCCGCTGCTGCCATTGGAGCCAACAACAAACCAATCGTCATCATAAGTGCACCAAACGCAGAAAACCTCTTCATACCTATTCCCCCTCTCGTACTCTATAAACCTATATTACCCCAAAACCTACCATTTTGCAGAACTTTCTACGAACAATAAGTTGGGAATAATTTGTAGCTCTCATACTAGTTATGAAAAAAGATGAAAATGACATTTTCATTGTTTTCAAACAAAACAATCGTGAACAGGACGCATTCACGATTGTCTCGGAAAAGTTAATATAGAACAGTTTATTTTAATAGTTGTAGTATAGATTGAGCTTGTTGCATATGCATGCTTAGGACATACTGTCCTGCTTGTGCAAGTATCTTCGCTTTTGTAAGTGCCATCATCTCTTTTGCGATATCCGCATCTCGAATTCTAGATTCCGCAGCGGTCAAATTCTCTTCCATGTTCACTGCATTATTGTAAGCATGCTCTAACCGATTTGTATACGCGCCGATTCTAGAGCGCTCACTTGATACTTTAGTGATCGCTTTATCTAATTCACCAATTGCATTGTCAGCTGCTTCTTTTGTAGAAATAGATAGATTCTCGATCCCAATTGCCCCGGCCCCCATATCGCCAATTAGCAAGTCGATATGTTGTCCTGCATTTGCACCGGCTTGAATTTTTATCGAAGTCTGAGAACCATCGAGTAAGGTTTTTGTATTAAATTCTGTATCCGTGGAAATTCTTGAAATTTCTTTCTTTAATTCATCAAATTCGATTGCCAGTTGGTTCCGATCATTATCTGTTAAGGTGTCGTTGGCAGATTGTACGCTTAACTCCCTCATGCGCTGTAAGATGGAGTGGGTTTCGCTTAGTCCGCCTTCTGCTGTTTGGAGGAGGGAAATACCGTCTTGAATATTACGAGCTGCTTGGCCAAGACCGCGAATCTGTGCACGCATTTTCTCTGAAATAGCAAGTCCTGCGGGATCATCTGCAGCACGGTTAATGCGATAGCCAGTGGATATACGTTCCATAGACTTATTTGCCAGCGCCCAATGTGTATTCATATTTCTTAAAATAGACATCCCAGTAGCATTCCATTTACCTAGCATCGAATTTAGCTCCCTCCACGCTTGTCTTTCTTTTTATATCGGCAATTTCCGTACATTTTTAAGAGAATTTTGTTGCAGGGGTTACAGGTACTTGGTACATGTAACCCCTTTGTAATATGGTGCTAGGAGTTTCGTATAATTTGTTAGGTTATAGGAGATGTTGTTTATTGCTTTTCAAATAATTTTCGACTTAGACGTAAATCGGGATATTTCCCGGGAAATTTACGTATAAAGGAGTCGAATCGATAGGAAAATCGACAAATGACCAGGTTTCAGTTGGGGGATATTTTGTTGGGGGGGCTTGGATCAAGTGGTTTTGTTTTCTTTCTTCCCTTTTTCATTTCGTTTTAGAATCATAAAAACACCTATCAGTTTTTGTGTGTTAGGTGTTTCTATGTGTTCGTATTATTCAATTGGGAAAACCCCCATTAAATTCTTTATATTGTTGTAATTTGTTGAATAGGCTAATGTCTCTATGCAATAATGCATAATCAATCATGCGTTCATAGTTTTTTTCTTCTAGCTCCTGTATAACTGTAGCAGCATTTTCTAGAGATGAAGAACTTAAATTCATATGGACATTTGTTTCAATGATTGCCTGTAAATGCTTATGGACATCTGAAACGACTAATAGTTGATAGAGTGGTAGACGGATATATCGGTTTCCTTTTTGAAAAACAAAAATTTCTGCTAGGTTCTCCACTTGCAATGTTTCTGCATTAACTATGATTTCCTTCCCTTCGACTGGTATAAAATGAAATAATTCATCATCTTTGCGGATGGAGAAGTATTGGTATGCAAAAACTAATTTTATTCGATTGCCTTCTTGCTTTGTGTAAAATGGTTTCATTAATTGTACGAGTAGCATGTCATCCCCTCCTTATATTAGAATTTTCTGATTACTATTAGTTTATCATATTTTACATTTTTCGTGTAGTGCATCTCCCGTGTTTAGCGAAGTTTCAAGCGTAAAAAAGCAAATGCAGGTCGCATTTGCTTTTTGGATTTTATCTTTTTACTAATAAAGCAGTTGGTTCATTTCTTCCTTTTGCATAAGAGAAAAAACCGACCTTTGAAGGACCATATCTGATTGCAAACGTCTTAAATACTTTTTGTAGAATTTCCGATTCGTTTAGTTCACTGTCGTTTTCTAAATAGAATGTAAAGGTTTCTGTTTCAAAATCTAACTCCAAATCATAAACGGTGAAATCTTCCGCTACAATTTGTTTAATACTTGTTTCTACTCTTGAGGGATCATTATTCAAATACCTTAAATTATTGGCCTTCGCACCAACCAATTTTAATTTTCCTGGCTCCATCGTCGGTTGGTGAGTTAGAATACCCAATAAATTAGGTATATGCAACTGTATTCTCTCTATTTCCTACACTTCCTTTTTATCAATTTAACCCCAATTCCCTCCTAATTATAGTAACATACTATTTCCTAAATAATACAAAGATTAGGTTAATTATTGTAAATTTTCATTCATTAGTAGAAAATGATACCTTGTTCCTTTGAAAGAAAACTGATTTTACTAAAGGACTATTAAATAACATAGAAATCACCTTCCAAATAAACCTGCCATTCATTTTAGCTTTTCTTTATTAAATAATAGGTGCGGCTTTTATTCTCGTTCGATTATACGTATAATGGAAGGAAAGCCTTTTTTCTTAGGAGAGATTCCCTTGAACCTTACTTCTTACCAAAAACTTGCCGCGCATTATAAAAAGTATATTTACCAATCAATGGACATGATTGAAAAGAAGCTACATCCTGCTATTTTAGAGGACGAAGAGCTTGTTCGACGTGCCACTTTTTTTGTGCGCAATGGGGCAGTTTCTATTTCTAATTACTATCCGCAGGATCACAAAATCGATTTCACGGTTCGTGATGTTAGCAATATTGACGTATCTTATGACCTATTACACAATCGTTTTAACTGTCCTTGCCCGATGCAGAAACCTTGTCGGCATATTGTGGCAGCTGTTTTTTATTTGTATCAACAAAATGATTCGTTATCGACATGGATTTCGGAGTGGCGTGCCAATGATGATATGACTCAGCTAACTTTGTTAAAGGATGAACGTAGTCCTAGAAGTTGGGAGCTAATCGTCGAAAACTTCTTCCGAAAGTTCATTTCTCAATATCCGCCTACGAGTTTTTATTTATTAGAATTTGCCGTGCATGATTTGAAAGCGCAAATTAAAAAATCTCGTCCTTTTGAAAGAGAATGGCAGCCGATTTATGATGTGTATGTAAATCTGTCGATCCTAGTCAAACTTTGGCCTTATTTAGAGCCATTTGCCGATTCGAATATGCGCAATCGCGTTTTTCATTTTTTACATGAGTATGTAGATGAACTGGATGACTCTTTGGCACAACTAGCTTCCAAGCCAAGAATGTTCGCTGCAGATCCATTTTACGATGACATGATGAAACGTGTTCGCTCTTTTTACTTCGAATCCGAGTCCCTTTTTCGTTTTCGAAAGCATGTATATTTAGCATTTTGGGACGCTCTTGTAACGGATAAAAAGACTCGTCTAGAAGAGGTAGAGTATTTAGAGCAACTGGATAAAACAGATGAAGATATTCCTTTGAATATCGTATTGCCATACTTCTATCTTACGTTATCTATGACTTATGAATTGCTTGCAGCAGCTGAGAAGATGGAAACGGAGCAACTATTAGAATGGCTGGAAGTTTGCGAAAAAGCACTTCACATGACCAATAAAGATATGGTGAATAATCTTGCAAGGAAGTTATTGCCGCATATTTCCCACTATCTAAATGAAGTGGTTACCAATCCATCACGCGTCATGCTCATTCGCCGGTTGGAGTTGTTATTTGCAACAATCCAGTTGGAATCAGAAGAACTTGAAAAGCTATATCAATCATTTGGGCTGTATGGAATACAGTCTTATTCGACTTTGTTATTAAAAGAGAAACGTTACCGTGATTGGATGGCACTGCATCAGTCGGCAAATTCATCACTCGAATATGCAGAGGCTTGCGGCTTGCCTGTCGTAAAGGAAGAAGCTCCAGAAGTATTGCTTCCGCTTTATCATCATTATGCGATGCGTTTTATCCAAGAAAAAAATCGATATAGCTATAAACAAGCAGTCCGCATTTGGAAGAAGATGAAACAAGTAGCCAAGAAATCAAATGACACCGATTATTGGAATGCATATGTAGAAAACGTACGTGAAAAATACAAACGACTTCGTGCATTACAACAAGAAATAGAGAAAGGAAACTTGCCATTATGACCCAGCCTTTATCTATTACAAAAGATTTTTCACTCCATATTCACGCCACTGAAAATGGGAACTTCCATTTAACAACGGCAATCAGCCCTGCAGAACAATGGGTTCCCTATTTATATATAGACCATCGGGAAAGTTATTTTGGACTTAACACACAAGTGGAAGACAATGCACTTATTGCTTCGCCAGTTGAATTAGTTGAACTTTTTTCCGGAAAAAAACATCCTTTTGTTACTTTTTCCGGTGTAAACGAGGACTCTAACAATTGGTTGCAAACATTTAAAGAAGCAGCAAACGTTTGGGCAAGTCCAAACTTATGGGACCAGCTCCAATTAAAAGACAATAGATTTGAAGTGAAAGCGCCAATTGATGAAAAAGCGAGGGCGCTAATTTCGAATGCTGTCACACAAAAGCTGTATCAAGCTGGTCTTACGTTGGAAGATATACCTGCACTTATCCCATTTTTCCAACAAGGCGGCTGGCCGATCAAATCGCAAACGAAGCATCCAAATATACTCGTTGCCCTGCGATTATCCGAACCAGAAGCACTTGATGACACGTGGCTACTCGAAACAGTCGTTCGCGGGAAGAAAAGCAGCGTATACTGGACACCGGCATATCGTAAAAAAATGCTACCAATCAAAGAAGCTTTACCTGATAAATGGAGCGAATTTAGCAGCTTCATAGAAGAAATACAATCGAAAATGTTTTCCCTTATCTCTTCGATTGATAGCTTGAATCCGGACATATTCTTCTCCTCTACATTATCGGATGAAGAAGTTCGCATATTCTTGCGAGATGACTTAGTCAAACTACAAGCGCTCGGATTTGAAATTGTACTTCCTGCATGGTTAAAAGCGGTAAAAGATACAAAAATGCGCGTCAAAACAATTGCCAAAACTGCGAATACGTATAAAACTACTGCTGGTCTCAATGAAATTTTGCAATTTAACTGGAGTTTCTCTTTAAACGGCCAAGAAATTTCAACGGAGGATTTCCAGCGTCTTGTAAGCGAAAACCGATCTTATATTCAAGCCGGCAATGAATGGTTCCGCATAGATGCTGCATGGATGCATGAAATACGCGAGCTAATGAAAAAATCAGAGGACGAAAATTGGACAGTGAAAGAGCTACTATTCCGAGAGATACCCGAAGAAATGGCCCTGATGCTAGATGATGACGAAGAGTCAGATGAGGATCCATTATTCCAATTTGAAATGCAAAAATCCCTTCAAACACTCATGGAACAGCTTTCCGAGAAAAAAGGATTTCCTGCAGTCGCCGTTTCTCCTAATTTATTGACTACGCTACGTCCTTATCAACAGCTTGGTCTGGAATGGCTTGCCTTCATGCGTAACGAACAATTCGGGGCTTGTTTAGCGGATGATATGGGGCTTGGAAAAACGGTGCAATTAATCTCCTACTTATTGCATGTTCACGAAAATGAAAAGCGAGAAACACCTTCGCTTATCATTTGTCCGACTTCCGTTTTAGGAAATTGGCAAAAAGAGCTGGCAAAATTTGCACCTTCTTTGAAAGTTCAGACGCATTATGGCTCTACTCGTACAAAAGAAATAGATTTGACTGCAGATGTTGTCATCACCACATTCGGAACTGCCATGCAAGATGCAGAATCACTTGAAGAAATTGTTTGGTCTAGTATTACACTTGATGAGGCACAAAATATTAAAAACATGCATACGAAGCAGTCTCGTGCCATTCGAAAGCTAAAAGGCGCACATCATATCGCATTAACTGGAACGCCTGTCGAGAACAGATTATCAGAGCTTTGGTCTATTTTCGATTTTATCCATAAAGGCTATTTAGGCTCGTTCGGTAAATTTCAGGAAAACTATATTGTGCCTATTGAACGAGATAATTCAAATGCGACTAAGCATAAGCTACGGGTAAAAATTCAGCCTTTCTTATTAAGAAGAACGAAACAAGATCCAGAGCTTCTGCTCAACTTACCTGAAAAACTAGAACAACGTGAATATTGTGCGTTGACTACCGAGCAGGCTGCCTTATATGAATCGCTTATTCAAGAAACAGTGAGTAAACTTGATACACTTTCTGGTTTTGAGAAAAAGGGACTCATTTTAAAAATGCTAAGTAAACTAAAACAGCTCTGTAATCATCCCGCGCTTTATTTGAAAGAGCCGTTCGATGATGCCGAAGATATGCTTGAACGTTCTGAAAAACTGGCGCAAATCGTGACACTGGCAGGTGAAATTGCAGCTCGCGGTGAACAATGTCTGATTTTCACTCAATATATTGGAATGGGACATTTACTGCAGCATTGCTTGACCGAACTATATGAAGTCGACGCCCCATTTTTAACTGGAAGCATGCCGAAAAATCAGCGTGATCATTTAGTAGCTGCTTTCCAGGCGAAGGAATTTCCTGTATTCCTTTTATCATTAAAAGCTGGTGGAACTGGCTTAAATTTAACAGCTGCAAGCCATGTATTGCATGCCGACCGCTGGTGGAATCCAGCTGTCGAAAATCAGGCAACCGATCGGGCATATCGGATTGGTCAGACAAACTTTGTGCATGTCCATAAATTTATTACTATTGGTACTATTGAAGAAAAAATCGATAAGCTACTAGAGGAAAAACAGGCATTATCGGAAGAATTGATTCATTCAAGTCAGTGGATCACGGAAATGTCAGATGCGGATATAAAAGATTTATTAACATTGTCGATTTGATATTAAAACCTGACCGAGCTTCACCGGTCAGGTTTTCCTCTTTTGTAACAGCAAAGTTTTGCGGTCTTCGCTTTCTATACTGGAAGTTGATTGGATTGTGTTGCTGGAAACTCAAAATCTGTTTCTTCATTCTTGGAGTGTTCCTGTGTAGCAATCGATTGCATACCATTTTGTTCTTCTTCGTCTCGTTTTTTAGTCACTAGAAATCGGATATCCTCCACAACTACCTCTGTCACAAATACTCTTGTTCCATCGCCTTTATCATATGATCTCGTATTTAGCCTACCTGATATCCCAACAAGTGAGCCTTTCCCACAATACTTGACCGTCGTTTCTGCGAGCTTACCCCAAATCGTGCATAGCACAAAGTCCGCATCATCACTTTTATATCCTTTATTTACGGCAAGGACAAAGCTTGTTTGTAACCTTCCTTCCGATAAATACTTGAGCTGTGGAGCTTTTGTCATTCGTCCGATTATCGAAACCGTGTTCACTTTTGTCACCTCCTTTTGTCTCAATGGCAACATCATAACGTCTCATTAAATTGTTAGCAAAAGTCAACAATTTCATTTACCAGGGCTTTTCTTGTTAGAAATGGTATTTTGTATTTCTTCATTACTCCCCGATGCTAATAGACTCTATAAAAGGAAAATCCAAAATACAATTTTGGTATTTCCGTAAGTTTTTTTATAGGGAACACTGCTATGCTATAATAGGTAGTAATAAACCCTGTAAAGGTGGATGGACTGTCTATGAAAACATTCAAAATGATTTCCGTTGATATTATTCGAGAAAGTAAAGAAATGCAAATTGCACTGGAAGATGGAATTGTCATCAACCAGGAGAATACAAGTCGTTCATGGATATTAGAATTGTTTATCGATCAAAAATATGAGGACTTTTTTAATGAATTGAAAACTTCCGGTGAATTATTTAAAGCAAAGGTGGTTATTTCTTACCCAGAAAACGAACCTGCACATTTTGAAGTAGTAACTTATTCAGTGAAACAAATCGGAGATCATTTATCGGTATTATTGCGTGGTACGTTGAAACGTGCGAGAAGAAAATATGCAGAGTCTCTGCTTTCTGATTTAATCGAAGAAGGATTGACCGGCGAAGAACTTTTAGCGAAGTTTGAACATGATATGAAAACGAGACCTACTTTAAAAAGGGATGAATAATGCGTAGTCAAGAACATTTTGTCTATACTAAAAAAAGCTGACTCCCAAAAGGAATCAGCTTTTTAATCATTATTTGTTGTTTTCGTCTTTTCGGATTACGCCTTCATTGGTATTCATATCTGCATTATTCCCCGTATCCGGTTGTGCAATTGGACCGTCACTTACATTAGGAACGTTCTCATTTTGCATATTCGGCTGTGCATCATTAATACCGTTGTTAGCTCCGTTTGCTCCGCCGTTATAACCATCGTTATCAAAGTTATTGTTGAAATTATCATTTCCATTTTCATTAGTTGGCGATGGTGTATTCACGTTAGGATCTGGAACTATTTTGTCCACACCTTCCCGAACATCTTCCATCGGCGTTTCGTTATTATTTGGAACGTTATCATCGTTCATATTACACCCAACTAACAAAACAGAACTAAGAGCCACTACCGGCAAAGCTTTTTTTAGCATTAAAAAATTCCTCCTTCCTGGATTTTGTTCATCACATTTTTGTGACTTACGATAGGTTGTCCAGGAAAAGAAGGAACTATGCCATGGCAAACTTGCCTGTTTTTACATGTTAACTAACTGTATTTTTAAGCGAATAAAGGAATACTATTATTAAGCATTCTCTACTACTGGACCTAATGCAAATAGGATGTCTGCTTCACAAACAAGCTCACCGTCTACTGTTGCAATGCCGTGACCTTTGCCCATTGCTCCACGTAATCTTGTCAGTTCCACTTCTAATTTTAATTGATCGCCTGGTTTTACTTGTCGTTTGAAACGGCAATTATCAATGCCTGTAAAGAACGCGAGTCTTCCTTTGTTTTCAGGAATTTGTAAAACAGCTACTGCTCCTACTTGTGCAAGAGCCTCAACGATCAATACGCCTGGCATTACTGGGTATCCAGGAAAATGACCATTAAAAAAATCTTCGTTAATCGTTACATTCTTCAAACCTACAGCTCGTTTTCCTTCTTCTAATTCCAGAATACGATCTATCATTAAAAATGGATAACGATGAGGTAAAAGTGCTTGTACTTGCTCTGTTGTTAACATAGAAACGTCCTCCTATTTCCCATCTTTTATATCTAAAATATGTTGGTATGTTTCCCATTTCAGTGCATCTGTTGGCTTACCGTCACCTAAAACGCCATATCCTACCATTAATCCAGTAGCGGCTGCTCCAGCAAAAAGTATGATGCAAAGTAGTATACGCAGCCAAATAGGAAACATACGAATTTGTACCCAATATGTTTTTTTAGGTTCCGCTGTTTGCTCTTGCTCTTTTTCTAATCGTCGCTGTCGTCTGCCAGAGATTTTTACTTCTTGTGTCATAAGTTTAACTCCTTACGGAAATGATTATCTTATTCCATTGATGAGACCCATCATTTGGTCTGCTATTGTAATGGAACGCGCATTGAATTGATACGATCGTTGCGCTGTCATTAAATCGGTCATTTCCTTTGATATATCCACATTTGACATTTCAAGTACTTGGTTTGTTAATGCAATTTCGCTTCGCTCTGCACCTTGGAGATCCGTCATTACGTCTTCTGCATTTACGCCTAGTTCATCCAGATTAGTAGGCATCCCAATATAGGTTGAAGAGATTTGTTCCATTAACTGTGGTTTTTGCAAAACAGACACGACTAGTTCGCGCTGAACTGTTGCACCGTCTGGATAGGTCGCTGTAAGGATTCCTGTTTCATTGACCGAAAAGCTTGAAACGTTTTCTGGGATTGTAATTACTTGTCCAGCACTATCTGCTATTGGATAGCCATCGCCATTAACGAGCATTAATTGACCATTTTCAAGTGGTGAAACATAAAATGCCCCTTGACGTGTGTATGCCGTTTGTTGTCCATTTTCGCCATCTGGCATTAGCACATTAAAGTATTGTTTCGGTTCCTGAAAAGCAAAATCTAGGTCTCTTCCAGTAGATTGCAAGCTTCCTTGTTTCCAATTCATCTGCGTTTGGGCAAGAGAAGCTCCTACTCCATAACGAATTCCTACAGGCGATTGTCTTTCCGCTTTATCCAATTTGTCGTTATTGTATTGCTGATAAAGTAATTCTTGGAATTTCACGTCTTTTGTTTTGTAACCATGGGTGCCCGAGTTGGAAAGATTATTTCCGATAATATCTAGTTGGCTTTGGAGCTGCGACATCGTGTTAGTTGCAGTGATCATTGTACGTAACATGTAAGTGGACCTCCTTTCTTCATTAGTTTACTCTTCCTACTTCGTTCACTGCTTTTTGCATGCTTTGGTCGTATGCTTGCAGTACTTTTTGGTTGGCTTCAAATGCTCGGTACGCCGTTAAAAGTTCCGTCATCGTTTTTTGTGCGTCGACGTTTGAACGTTCAATATACCCTTGCTGCATAGAGAAGCTCACGTTTGCTGTATCGAAAGCAGATGGCAAGTTTGTACCGTCTGCTGTTTGGAATAGACCATTGTCTTGTTTTAATAACGTATCTGGCTGTGCTGCAAATGAAACATCTATTTGTGCAACGGAAGCATCATTTACAAAAATTTGCCCATCTTCTGCTAATCGAAAATCATCATTTTGCAGTTGAATTCGCTCCCCGTTATTATCCAGCACATATAATCCTTGCGCATTTGTTAAAAAGCCTGCAGCATCTAGCGTAAAATTACCATTCCGAGTGTAGGCTTCTCCTTCTTCAGGATGTTGCAAACGATAAAATACTGCACCAGTTTGACCAGTTTCCTCGTCTACCGGAAGTGCTCCATCGATCAAGGCAATATCCGTATTTAACTCTGTTTGTTGCAATTGACCTTGTGTTAATAGTGCAATCGTTTCTTGCATATATACACCGGTTCCAAGTCCACCAATTTCTGCTGCATACTTTCCATGTATAGCATTTTCAGTTGGTATTTTAGTAGGCCCAAGCCTAGACATAAGCATGTCCGGAAAAGAACGAATCGTTGTTTGATCTGCTTTATATCCTGGTGTATTGGCATTTGCCATATTATTAGTCAGCAACTCTGTTCTACGTTGTTGCGCAATCATTCCCGATGCAACTGTATGAAATCCACGAAACATGAGAAAGCCTCCACTCTAAGTTGTTTAATTCAAATGTCTAGTTGCAGCGCCTTGCTCCTGCGCACAGCTCGTCGCAGAAGAACGTTGCCCCTCGGGGTCAAATGTGAAAAAGCTGTGGGCTGAAGAGTTGCCTCCTTGGCCCGCACGATGCGGGTTATATCTGCTTTGCCACAGGATGTGGCGCACTTTGCAGACCTACCCCATCCTCATTTGCCTGTCGTGGCAGAGATAGGCGCTTCCACTTTTCTAACTAGCGTCTAGTTATTTTATCAATATTATCTAACATAATCCCGGTTCCAATTGCGACACAATCCATTGGTGCTTCTGCAACAAATACTGGTACTTTCAATTCTTCCATGAGTAGGTGGTCCATTCCATGAAGCAGCGCTCCACCGCCCGTTATAATGACACCGCGGTCAATAATATCTGCCGATAATTCAGGAGGCGTTTTTTCAAGCACATTTTTGGCAGCTTGTACAATAACAGAAACTGATTCTCGTAATGCTTTTTCAATTTCGTCTGAATGAATCGTTATCGTTCTCGGAAGTCCTGTCACCATATCGCGCCCGCGAATATCCATTTCTTCCTTACGGCTATCTGGGAAAACTGTGCCAATCGTCATTTTAATATCTTCTGCTGTACGTTCTCCGATTAAAAGTTTATATTCTTTTTTAATATATTGAAGAATATCGTTGTCAAAAACGTCCCCAGCAATTTTAATGGATTCGGAAGTTACAATATCGCCCATTGATAGCACCGCAACATCTGTTGTACCGCCTCCTATATCCACAACCATATTTCCGCTCGGTTGGAATATATCCATGCCGGCACCGATTGCCGCCACTTTTGGTTCTTCTTCTAAGTAAATCTTTTTACCGCCAGATTTCTCTGCTGCTTCACGGATTGCTTTTTGTTCGACACTTGTAATGTTTGTGGGACAACAAATTAGAATGCGTGGTTTGGACAAAAATCCTTTTACATTCAAACTATTAATGAAATACTTGAGCATGGCTTCGGTTATATCAAAATCGGCAATTACACCGTCTTTAAGGGGTCTAATCGCTACGATGTTACCTGGAGTTCTCCCGACCATTTGACGAGCTTCTTCGCCTACTGCAAGCACTTTTTTGGTGTTTCTATCTATGGCAACAACGGAAGGTTCGTTTAATACAATCCCTTTTCCTTTTACATGAATTAGTACGTTCGCAGTACCTAAATCTATTCCAATATCCTTCGCAAACATTAACAGTGTTTCTCCTTCCCTGTCAGAACCTTTTATATGTAAATTTCCATACGTCTCTAACTTATTATTTTATCATAGTTTTGTCAGAATTACACTTTTTTTAGAAACGTATTAGGTAGAATTTGCGAGGTATGACTGGTGGAAATAAATTTATGGAGGAGGAAGGATTGGCGGTGATTGGATTTGGGTGAGAGCAACTTTCACGCTAACGCTAGAGAACCGATTTGACTGGGGAAAGTGGCTAAGGCAACCAATTAGACTGGATGAACAACCAAATCTTCGGGCAGGGCAACCAATTCGTTCCGAAAGCAACCAATCTAGGGTTCTCTCTAGTTGATCCATAAGAAAAAGCCGTGATTTTACAAATCACGACCTTTTCTATCTTCCTTTTTTGACTTCCATTTTCTTTTCGTAGCTTCTCCACCTCGCAAATGCCTGACCGATTTATGATACGCAAGAATTTCTTTCACTTCTTTTGCTAGCTGCGGATCTACTAAATGAAGTCTTTCCGTTAAGTCCTTATGAACAGTACTTTTGGAATGACCGGTTGTGCTCGCGATGGCACGGACAGTTTTTTTCGTTTCAATGACCATTTCACCTAAACGTATACATCTATGACGAATCGTTTCGTGCACCAACTCTTCCTTTCGTTAGTAAAGGAACACTTTTCATCACTTTATGCATACGTATCAGGTATTATGAATTAAAAAGCTAGTAATGATTCCGGATTTACGAGAACGCCGTTTTCAAGTACTTCAAATTGCAAGTGGTTACCTGCAGTTGGATTCCATTCATTCTCTGATGTAGATGCAAGAGGCTGCCCTTGTTCTACTTCGTCTCCAACTTTTACTAGAATGCCAGTGACTGAGCGATATTTTGTTTGCATACCATTTGCATGCGTTAAGACAATTTCATCTCCTACAAATGGATCCAAATTTACTTCTTCTACTTTCCCACTCATTGCAGCTACTACTTCGAAAGGTTCGCTATTCATAGATAGGGAGACACCTGTGCTTGTTCTGTAAGTTTGATTGAATACGAGCAATGATTTTTCACGTGTCGTTTCATCAGCTTCCATGTCGTAATAATGTTGTACAACTTCCACTTTATCAAACAGTGCTTCTTCAAATGGATATTTCAGCGTTTCTGTTTGAGCGTTTGTTTCAATTGCTACTTTATCAGGTTCGTTACCAGTTTTGCTCCATTCAGCATCTTCTGCTGAATCATTGCTCACATAGACATTGTACCCCCAAATCATTCCTACGAATGCTACCGAAAAACCAGTATACACTAGTGGCCAAAACCATGGCTTTTTCGGATTGTTTTTCTTCTTCTGAGAAGTCTTGTTTGATTGTTCTTCTCTCATTTTCATCACCTCAATTGCATTGTTGGCAAATCAAGGAGATTTTAAACATGCTGAAAAACTTTTTATTTCTGTTCCTTTATAATAGTGCAATAAAATATCGTGCGCGCTTGCATTATTGTTCGCAAGCACCTCAGCCCCGTACTGACTCATCCCTACCCCATGCCCATATCCCACAGTGTTTACTACCACTTTATCATTCTGAAAAGTTACTGTGAAATCGGTGGAGGGTAGCCCAAGTAGAGTTCGAACTTCTCTACCAGTCCATGTCTTGCCATTCATTTGAATCGACTCAACACGATTTGTATCTGTCTTTGTAACTTGAAAACTAGTTGCTATGTTAGAAGACCACTTTATACCAAAAGCTTTTGCCCACTCTCTATGGGAGAACTCAAATTGCTTTTTTACATTTGGAGCATATTGTTCTTCCGCCTCGCTTTGTACGGAGACTAAATAAGGTATCGCATATCCACTGTAATTTTCCGCGCTTTCTGTTTGGCCGTTACTAGAAGAAAAGAACATAGCAGTGATCAGCTGATCTTTGTAAACAATAATTTCTCCTTCTGTCGCTACGATGACTTTTTGAAGCTTGTCCTCATATGCTTCGAAGGAGGCCCCCCATTTCTTCTTGCGATCCTCGATTGTTGCGTATACTTGTTTTTGCACTGTTTTGTCGATCGACTTTTCCCCATAGTTTGTTTCTCTTAGCACATACGTCCTTGCCGCAATGGATTGCGCCTTTAACGCTTCTTCATGGAAGGAAACAGGCATTTCTGCAGCCACGACACCTAGTACGTATGTTTCAAGAGGAATTTTCTCCTTGACCCCTTCCACATCTATTAGTATTGGGCAGTCTACTTCTAATACTTTATCGACTACTGGTGCAGGTTTTGCGTCATGCTTTTCTTTGATCAATAAAAAAGGTAATAACAAGAGACCGATGCATAGGATTAGTAGTAGGATATTTTGTTTCATGGGACAACTATATGCGAAGGAGGGAGTTCTCATGAGTGGATTTTTTCTGACGCAGAGAAGGTTGAAAGGAATTATTATAACGGTATATGGCGAAGGGCAACTATTTTACGCGTGAAAGCAACGAATATAAAAAAATTTATAGTAAAATTGATTTTTGATACTTAGTTTCCATTCAGAATGCCATTTCTATCTCATTCCCTTGTTAATAACATGCTAAAACGCTATTTCTGCCGTTTCTAATTTTCCCATAGATTATGCTAAGCTATTTGCGAGGTGATATGATGATAGCCAAAAACTATTCGGCTTCGCTATATACAGAAGCTTTGCATGCTCTTTATAAAAGAATGCCTAAAAATCATTTAAAATTCTTTAAGATTCAAGAGGAAATTGGTATTGCCCAAGATGCGAATCCTCTCATCCTTATGCACACGAATCCGCACTAAAAGATTATTTTCTTATCTAAAAGAGCACAATATCTAATCTAGAATGCCAACAATTTTTACAGTTGAACAACAAGCATGAAGCAAAGTCGGACAGTCTCGAGGTAGAAAATATACGATGAAACTTAATAATTAACGTGGCCTTGGTGGAAACCAAACAGCAATGGAATAAGAAATGACTCCGTAATCGAATGCCCTTCTACCTGAAAATGGCTAAGGGAAACCAAACCCATAGTAAGAGCAACCAGTCTTCGCCTGAAAGCAACCAACTCCTCCTCCAACACAAAAAAGCACTATTCACGAATACATGAATAATGCTTTACATATAATATTACACAAATTGTATTGCTTTTTCAGGGTTCTCTGTTCCAATACGTTCAATGTCTGCACCAAGTGCTGCAAGCTTCTTGTCGAAGTCCACATAACCGCGATCTAAATGATATAGTTCAGTTACGCGTGTGATACCTTTGGCAACTAAGCCTGCGATGATTAATGCTGCTGCTGCACGTAAGTCTGTTGCACCAACTTCTGCGCCTTGAAGATCAGATGGAGACTCCATTATAACGGAGCGACCTTCAATTTTCATGTTGCCATTCATACGGCGGAATTCTTCTACGTGCATGAAACGATTTTCAAAAACCGTTTCTGTAATAATGCCAGTACCGTGTGCCGTCATCATTAATGCCATCATTTGTGATTGCATATCAGTTGGGAAACCAGGATGTGGCATTGTTTTAATATCTACTGATTTTAAATCGCCACTAGCTTTTACCCGAAGGCCTTGTTCCTCTTCTGTGATTTCTACACCCATTTCTTGCATTTTTGAAATTAGAGCAGTCATATGCTCAGGTACCGCATTTTCGATAATTACATCACCTTTTGTAATAGCTGCTGCTACCATAAAAGTGCCTGCTTCTATACGATCTGGGATGATATGGTGTTCTGTGCCGTGAAGTTCATTTACTCCTTCGATACGAATTGTATCTGTACCAGCACCTTTGACTTTACCGCCCATTTCGTTGATGAAGTTAGCTAAATCGACAATTTCCGGTTCTTTTGCAGCATTTTCGATAACAGTCGTGCCTTTTGCAAGAGCTGCTGCTGTCATAATATTTTCAGTTGCGCCGACGCTCGGTACATCGAGATAAATTTTGGCACCTTGTAAACGACCATTCGTTTTTGCTTCAACAAAGCCATTACCAAAAGAAATTTCTGCACCCATTGCTTCAAACCCTTTTAAATGTTGATCAATCGGACGTGATCCAATCGCACAGCCACCCGGTAGCGCAACACGAGCAAAACCGTTGCGCGCCAAAATAGGACCCATGACAAGAATAGATGCACGCATTTTGCGCACATACTCAAATTGAGCTTCACTTGAAAGTCTATCTTGTGAATCAATAATCACTTCATTTTTTTCAGGATTGTATACTACTTCTGTATTTAAACTTTTTAAAACCTCGTTTATTGTCAAAACATCTGCAAGTGTAGGCACATCTTTAATAACGTTTTTCCCGTTTGTAGCGAGCAATGCCGCAGCAAGTACTGGTAGAACGGCGTTTTTTGCACCTTCTACTCGAACCTTCCCGTTTAACGTTTGGCCACCTTTAACAATGATTTTATCCACTTCGTTCCCTCCGCGTTCTTATCCTCATTTGCTTTATATAAAAGAAATATGTATGATGTCATATTTAGGTATTCAAAACAATATTCATCATACAACGTAATTCGACTATATACAAGCATCAAAAACACTATTTTCAATGTCTAATTCAGTATATTTTCTTGTTGTATTATACGTAATACCCAGGCTTTTCGTGTAGATAATTTTTATTACCCTCTATAGCTTTAAACAAAACCTATTCGACAAACTATTTCCCAGGAAATACGAGCAGATTCTACATGCTCATACAAACTTGTCCAATATTTGCATGAGCATATAGGATCTGTTTTTAATTAAAGAAAAATTGTAATTGATCTGACCATGCAGTTAGGTTCAAGAAAAAATTGGCGACAATTGATCCTATTGTAATGCTTCCCAAAATGAATAAAAGCTGTGCTTGAAACACATGATTCTTTTTAATTATTCTGTCCAGCATAAGTGCCTGTAATGCATAGAAAGAAATTCCGATAAAAAAAATATTTGCTAAAATCGCTAGTACTGCTTGTTCGCTATTTAATAAACCCATTTTTCATCGTCCTCCATTTTATTTTCCTTTCCTTACTAGTTAGTTATAAAAAAAACGCTAGATTAGTATTATAACATCACAAACTATGTATTCAAGAAAAAACGGGCAGAACTTTATCTGCCCGTTCCATAATGCAAAATATAGTTAAATGTTACCCTCATAAACGTTGATACGATTCATCGCACGTTTCAATGAAAGTTCTGCACGATTAAAATCTGTTGCATCTGCTTTTCCTTGAAGACGTTGTTCTGCACGTTTCATCGATTCTTTCGCACGAGCTACATCGATATTGGAAGCAACTTCAGCTGATTGTGTTAGAATCGAAACCTTTTCAGGACGAACTTCAACAAATCCGCCGTTTACTGCTACGTACTCGGATTTCCCATCTTTTTTCAGTTTAACGGCACCTATAACAAGTGGCGCAACTGTTGGTATATGTCCAGGTAAAATACCGATTTCACCGGATGCTGTTTTAGCGATGATCATGTCGACTTGAGAATCGTATACCGGGCCGTCGGGAGTGACAATATTGACTGTAAGTGTCTTCATATTTTTACCTCCTGGTCCGATTTATTATACTTCTACGCCCATGCTTTTCGCTTTTTCAACTACTTCTTCAATGCGTCCAACTAGACGGAAAGCATCTTCTGGAAGGTGGTCATATTTTCCTTCAAGAATTTGTTTAAATCCTTGAACTGTTTCTTTAACAGGAACGTATGAACCTTTTTGACCAGTAAATTGTTCCGCAACGTGGAAGTTTTGAGATAGGTAGAACTGAATACGACGTGCACGGTTAACCGTTAATTTGTCATCGTCCCCTAATTCATCCATACCTAAGATTGCAATGATATCTTGAAGCTCTCTGTAGCGCTGTAAAGTATATTGCACTTGGCGTGCTACTTCATAATGCTCTTGTCCTACGATTTCTGGTGAAAGCGCACGAGAAGAAGAAGCTAAAGGATCCACCGCTGGGTAGATACCCATCTCGGATAGTTTACGCTCTAGGTTAGTTGTTGCATCTAAGTGAGCAAATGTTGTTGCTGGAGCCGGATCCGTATAGTCATCGGCTGGTACATAGATCGCTTGGATAGATGTAACCGAACCAGTATTTGTAGACGTGATACGCTCTTGTAATTGACCCATTTCCGTTGCAAGTGTTGGTTGGTAACCAGCAGCAGAAGGCATACGACCTAATAGTGCGGATACTTCCGAACCAGCTTGTGTAAAACGGAAAATGTTATCGATGAATAATAGTACGTCTGCACCTTGTTCATCACGGAAATATTCAGCCATTGTAAGACCAGTTAATGCAACTCGCATACGTGCTCCAGGTGGCTCGTTCATTTGACCGAATACCATTGCTGTTTTCTTAATAACGCCAGAATCGCTCATCTCATGGAATAAGTCGTTTCCTTCACGTGTACGCTCACCAACACCAGCGAATACCGAAATACCACCGTGTTCTTGTGCAATATTGTTGATCAGTTCTTGGATAAGAACTGTTTTCCCTACTCCGGCACCACCGAATAGACCGATTTTACCACCTTTAATATATGGAGCAAGTAGGTCTACTACTTTAATACCTGTTTCAAGAATTTCAACTTCTGTTGAAAGATTTTCAAATGTTGGAGCTGCACGGTGAATTGGATCACGACGATCATTCACTGAAATTTCTTCTCCTAAGTCGATAACTTCACCTAATACGTTGAATACACGTCCTAGTGTTACGTCACCAACAGGAACAGAAATCGCTGCACCAGCATCAATTACTTCCGTACCGCGCTTAAGACCATCAGTTGATGCCATTGCAATAGTACGAACAGCGTCATCTCCTAAGTGTAAAGCTACTTCTAGCGTTAACGTAGTAGGCGCTTCGTTTGGACGTTCAATCGCTACAGTTAAAGCGTTATAAATAGCTGGTAATTGTCCGTTGTCAAACTTAACGTCAACAACTGGACCCATTACTTGTAGTACTTGTCCTTTGTTCACTACTGTTCCCTCCTGTCTTACTTTTCTTTCATAGACTATTCAAGAGCCGCTGCACCGCCGACAATTTCCGTAATTTCTTGCGTAATTGCCGCTTGTCGTGCTCGGTTATAAACTAATGTTAAGTTACCAATTAAGTCAGTTGCGTTGTCTGTTGCAGATTTCATCGCGGACATACGCATAGCATGTTCACTTGCTTTACCATCGAGTAATGCACCAAAAATTAGGCTTTCCGCATATTGTGGAAGTAACACTTCTAGAATCGCTTCGGCTGAAGGATCGAATTCATAAGAAGCCGTTGTGCCTTTTTCTACTGCAATATCCGTAAGTGGCAGTACCTTTTTCTCTGTAACTTCACTAGAGATGGCACTGACAAAGTGGTTATAGTACATATAAAGTTCATCATATGTACCATCCGTGAACATACCAACAGCTCTGCGCGCTATTTCTTTAATATCAGAAAAAGCAGGTTGGTCTGGTAAACCTATTACATCTCCGATTACATTCGAACCACGTTTCACGAAGAAGTCACGTCCCATACGACCAATTGCAAAGATAACATACTCATCTTTGGAAGAATGTCGCTCCGCTATTGCGTTAGATGCTGCACGAATAATATTACTATTATACGCACCAGCTAAGCCACGATCCGCCGTAATAACAAGATATGCAGTCTTTTTCACAGGACGAGAAGTTAGCATTGGATGCGCTCCGTCGCTTGTTCCTGTTGCAATTGCACCTACTACTTCTTGAATTTTCGTCATGTAAGGAACATATGCTTTCGCATTTTCTTCCGCACGATTCAATTTAGAAGCTGAAACCATTTGCATAGCTTTCGTAATTTGACTTGTTTTCTTTGTTGACGTAATTTTACCTTTAATATCGCGTAATGATGCCACTGGTATTTCACCACCTTATCGTTTTTTTTCACTTAGACTTTAGAATTACTCAGATTTAGCGAAAGTCTTTTTAAATGCATTGATTGCATTTGACATATCTTCATCTGAAGGAAGGTCTTTAGTCGTACGAATATGATCTAAAACGTTTGTGTGGTTTGAATCTAACCAGCTATTAAGTTCTGTTTCGAAACGAGTAACGTCTTTTACTGGAATATCATCTAAATGGCCACGAGTTAGAGCGTATAAAATCATAACTTGTTTTTCCACTTTAATCGGGTTATTCAAGTCTTGTTTTAATACTTCTACTGTACGCATACCACGGTTAAGTTTTGCTTGAGTTGCAGCGTCAAGATCTGATCCAAATTGAGAGAATGCTTCTAGTTCACGGTATGCAGCTAAGTCTAGACGTAGTGTACCCGCAACTTTTTTCATTGCCTTAATTTGAGCTGAACCACCTACACGAGATACGGATAAACCAGCATTGATCGCTGGACGTACGCCCGAGAAGAATAAGTCAGATTGTAAGAAGATTTGACCATCTGTAATTGAGATAACGTTTGTTGGAATGTAAGCAGAGATGTCCCCAGCTTGCGTTTCAACGAACGGTAATGCAGTGATTGAACCTGCACCAAGTGTTTCATTTAACTTCGCAGCGCGCTCTAATAAACGGCTGTGTAAGTAGAATACATCCCCTGGATATGCTTCACGACCTGGAGGACGACGAAGAAGTAATGAAAGTTCACGGTAAGCAGCAGCTTGTTTAGATAAATCATCATAAACGATTAACACGTGCTTGCCTTCGAACATAAACTCTTCGGCCATAGTTACACCAGCATAAGGAGCTAAGTATAATAATGGAGCTGGTTGAGATGCTGATGCAGTAACAACGATTGTATAGTCTAACGCACCTTTTTTACGAAGTGTTTCAACTACATTACGTACAGTCGATTCTTTTTGACCGATTGCAACGTAAACACAGATCATGTTTTGGTCTGCTTGGTTAAGAATTGTATCGATTGCTACAGTTGTTTTACCTGTTTGACGGTCACCGATGATTAACTCACGTTGACCACGACCGATAGGAACAAGTGCGTCAATCGCTTTAATACCTGTTTGAAGTGGTTCATGAACAGATTTACGTGCCATAACCCCTTGTGCAGGACTTTCGATTGGACGAGTTTTTGTAGTTGCAATAGGACCTAGTCCGTCAACTGGTTGACCAAGTGGATTGACAACGCGGCCAATCAATTCTTTACCAACAGGAACTTCCATAATACGGCCAGTACGACGTACTTCATCGCCTTCTTTGATGTCAGTGTATGGTCCAAGGATAACGATACCAACGTTGTTCGCTTCCAAGTTTTGTGCCATACCTAATACACCAGTTGAGAATTCTAAAAGTTCTCCAGCCATGACGTTGTCGAGGCCATGAGCAAGGGCAATACCGTCACCAATTTTGATAACTGTACCAACATCGCTAACTTTCATCTCAGATTCATAATTCTCAATCTGCTGTTTAATCAAGACACTGATTTCTTCAGCTTTGATGCTCATGTATGTCACCTCTCAAAATTCATAATATTAACCGATCAAATTACGTTTTAAACGATCTAGCTTTGTGCTAAGACTGCTGTCGTAAATGCGGTTTCCGATTTGAACACGCATTCCACCAATAATGGATGGATCTACAATGTTTTGAATACGTAAAGATTGTTTTCCGACATTTTTCGCAAATACAGCTGAAACGTTTGCACGCTCTTGTTCTGATAACTCGCGAGTCGTATACACTTTCGCGTCTGCAATACCTTGTGCATCGTTCGAAAGTACCATAAATTCAGTAATAATATCTGATACTTCTCCTAATCTTTTCTTATCGATCAATACTAAAAGTGTATTAATGACGATTGGATTAGCATCTTTGAAAATCTCACGGATTAACGCTTTTTTCTTATCTAGTGATAGCTTCGGTGAAGTGAATAATGTCTTCACTTCTTTGTTGCCGTTCCAAACAAGTTTAAGTTCACGTAAATCATTCTCAACAGATGGAATTTCGTTTTTTTGTTGTGCTAGCTCGAATAATGCGATTGCGTATCGTTTTGCTGCAGTTGAATTACTCAATTAGCTTCCCCTGCCTTCGCAATCGTTGCCTCGATTAGCGCACGATTATCTTCTTCCGAAACTTCTTTTTCAAGAACTTTCGACGCTGCAAGTACAGAAAGTGAAACTACTTCTTGTCGTACTGCTGCAATCGCTCTTTCTTTTTCTGTCTCGATTTCACGAACAGCTGATTCTTTCAAACGCGCAGCTTCTGTACGAGCAGTCGTGATAATATCTTCACGAGATGCTTCTCCTTGCTTCTTCGCATTTTCTACAATCGCTAATGCTTCTGTACGCGCTTCTTTTAGTAAGTCACGTTGTTCTTCAAGTAAACGCTGTGATTCTTGGCGACTATTTTCAGCTGCTTCGATTTCACTTGCGATCAACTCTTCACGTTGAGTCATAATTCCCATAAGTGGACCCCATGCTACTTTCTTCAAAAGAGCCATAAGTAATAAGAAGAAGAATAGTGTAGCGATGATATCCCAAATGTTTAATCCGTCATGGCCACTAGCACCAAGGACTAGGTAATCAAAAGACACGATTGTTTCACTCCTTTCAAACGCTATTAAGAGAACTTGCTTTTAAAATCTTGCTTTTATCATGTAAATAATTTATTATTGTTTTCTAATTCATAAAGAGAATGGCGGATTGGTTTCCGCCATTATAGACTTGTCTAATATACTATTGGTTTAATACGATGAACGCGATAACTGCAGCGATGATTGGAATCGCCTCAACTAATGCTACCCCGATGAACATAACTGTTTGTAAAGCTCCACGTGCTTCTGGTTGACGAGCGATACCTTCTACTGTTTTTGAAACGATTAGACCGTTACCAATACCTGCACCAAGTGCACCTAAACCGATTGCTATAGCTGCTGCTAAAAGACCAACTGAACCTACCATTGTTTAATTTCCTCCTTGGAATGTTGTTTTGTTTTATTTTTGCTTAAAAATCAAGCAATTATATTAATGGTCCGCCGACACTTTGTGCGACATATATACCATTGTTAACATAACGAAAATGAACGCTTGGATTCCGCCTATGAATAGAGAGAAACCTTGCCATGCCATTGCTGGGATAATTGCACCAACAAAGCCGAAAAAGCCATAACCTGTTGCTAAACCTGCAAGTAGTCCTAATAGAACTTCTCCTGCATAGATGTTACCGTAAAGACGAAGACCGAGTGTCAACGTGTTTGCAAATTCTTCAATAATTTTTAAAGGTAATAGGAATGGTAGTGGCTTTAAGAAGTCTTTCCCATATTCCGACAAGCCCTTCATTTTTATACCATAATAGTGCGTTAATAGAAGAATCATTACTGCTAGTGTCATTGTTACTGTTGGATCTGCTGTTGGAGATTTCCACCAAAGTACTCCATCATACGAGATAGAAAACGGAAGTCCTAGTACGTTCGCTACAGCGATAAACATGATTAATGTAATACCAAGAATATGGAATCGTCCACCAGTTTGCCAATCGAAGTTACTTTTAATAATGCCTTTCACGAAGTCCATAATCCACTCCATGAAATTTTGCATACCAGTTGGCTTAAGTTTCAAGTTTCTTGTCGCTATGTAAGCGATCAAAAATACGATGAGTGTAGTAACAGCAAGCATTAAAATGTTGGACCAGTTACCGTACATCCCGAGAAACTTAAATGTGGGATTTGCATGTTCCACGATTTGTTCACCTCTCTTTCACATACTCATTACTGATTTTTTGAATGAAACATAACTCGTTCTACTAAAAGCAGAACATAGGGAATCATTAAACCAATTACCGTGCTAATAAGATGAATATACTGTGGAAGGGCAAGGGCAATGGCAACAGCTGCAATTCCAGATCCAAAGCGGAATACTGTTCCTAAACCTGCTCGTCCTTTTTCACCAGATAACACTCGATCAAATTTCTCCATTCTACGAGTTAGAATCCAGAAATTATACAAACCAAACAACGAACCTAGTGCTAAGCCTGCAAAAATTGTCGAATATGGGGTGAATCCCCAACCTAGCGCACATACTGCGAGCAAAAAAAATATGTATTTCTTCTGCTTAGTAAAAATACGTTGCATTTCTAGCATTGTTCATTAGTCTCCTGAATTATATTTTCGAATGGTAGTAATAAGCGCTAACACACCAGACATAAGACCTAGTAGTAAGCAAATTATTAAAAAAATTGGAGTAGTTCCATATGTTTTATCTATCCACATTCCTGTGAATATTCCTATTAATATAGAACCTACAAGCTGTGAGAGAATCGCTGAATATAATGCTATCCCTTGTAACGGACGTCTTGCGTGACGCATAAATAGAATCCTCATGTTTTCCTGCATTAAGTAAAAACTGTGAATCTAGTAGAAAGTAGATGTGACAAGGTGTTTCGCGCATGAAACCCCTATCATTGACATCCTTTGTAAGCATACAATAGGGGCAATTTGATGTCAATTGGTAAGAGTGAAAAACTTCACAAATACTTCTTATTTGACATCGGTTTGACAAATTTAAAAGAAATGTGGAAACTACTTGCTTGTCAGCAGACCATTTTTATGGCCAAGCTACTTTCACTACTAGTTTTTCACTTAAATAGGGTAGAGTTTTTATTTTGTTCCGAACAGACGGTCTCCAGCATCACCTAAACCTGGTACGATGTAACCATGGTCATTTAATTTTTCATCAAGTGCAGCTATGTAAATATCTACATCTGGATGAGCTTTTTGTAATGCTTCTACACCTTCTGGAGCTGCGATTAAACACATAAATTTAATGCTCGTTGCGCCGCGGGTTTTAAGAGAATTAACTGCCTCAATTGCAGAACCACCTGTTGCAAGCATCGGATCCACTAAAATGAAATCGCGCTCTGCTACATCTGCTGGAAGCTTCACATAATATTCCACTGGTTGTAATGTTTCTGGGTCTCTGTAAAGGCCGACATGTCCAACTTTTGCTGCTGGGATTAGTTTTAAGATCCCGTCAACCATCCCAATTCCTGCACGTAAAATAGGCACGATTCCTATTTTCTTCCCTGCTAACACTTTTGATTTTGTTGTTTGTACTGGAGTTCTAACTTCTGTTTCTTCTAATGGCAAATCACGTGTGATTTCAAAAGCCATTAGTGTAGCTACTTCATCAACAAGCTCGCGGAATTCTTTCGTTCCCGTTTCGATATTGCGGATATATGTTAGTTTGTGTTGAATAAGGGGGTGATCAAATACAAATACTTTTGGCATATTTTCGTCTCCTTCACGGTTTTATTTAAAATTCTATTAATTATAACAAAAAACGCAGGTAACATACTACTAATAGCATATCTTAATATTGCGTCTATTCACACTGGCGTCATTGGTTTGTAATAAAGTATTTCTTGACCTTAGATCCTAAATATAGCTCGATTAAATGTTGTCTATGATTTCTTCTTTATGCAGAAAAGTTACTAGCTAATCGTCTCTCTTAATCTTACTATTTATGTAGCTTTTCCAAAATGGCAATATTCCAACCTGAATACGGCTAAATGATTAAAGGAATGGAGCAGATGAGAGAGAAATGGGGGCGTAGAGCATGCCGAATTAGCTGGAAGAGATCAGTTGGTCCAGTTTGTCGTACTCAGGGGTAGCTTTCTCGCGTTCGGAGTTAGTTTTGTCATGTTCGCGCTGGATTTGGTCGCCTAGAACCACTTACTGGTAATAGTAAGATGCAAATAATTGGTATTTCCATTTTTTCTCACAAAAAAGCTACCTTTCTATACTAAAAAAGGTAGCCTACTTTCAAATTATTGTATTAATTATACAATGGATATTTATTTGTTAAAGCTGCAACGCGGTCTTTTGCTTCTTGAATTACTTCTGCGTCTTCGTGATTTTTCAATAGTTTTGCGATGATTGCTGCAATTTCCTTCATCTCTTCTTCTTTGAATCCGCGAGAAGTTACTGCTGGTGTTCCTAGACGAACGCCTGAAGTAATGAATGGACTTTGTGTTTCATAAGGAATTGTATTTTTGTTAACAGTGATTCCTACTTCGTCCAGAACGTGTTCAGCAACTTTACCTGTAAGATCAAGTGCAGAAACGTCTACTAGCATTACGTGATTGTCTGTACCACCAGATACGATACGAAGACCTTCTGCTACTAAACTATCTGCTAGTGTCTTAGCGTTTGCGATTACTTGCGCTTGGTATTCTTTGAAGGCAGGTTGTTGTGCTTCTCCAAATGCAACTGCTTTCGCTGCAATCACATGCATTAGTGGACCACCTTGAATTCCAGGGAAGATTGTTTTATCAATTTTCTTCGCGAATTCATCTGTTGTTAGGATTAATCCTCCGCGTGGTCCACGTAATGTTTTATGGGTTGTTGACGTTACAAAATGTGCATGCGGAACTGGATTTGGATGAAGACCTGCAGCAACTAGTCCTGCAATATGAGCCATATCTACAAATAGGTATGCGCCGATTTCATCTGCAATTTCACGGAATTTAGCGAAGTCAATTGTACGTGAGTATGCACTTGCTCCTGCAACGATCATTTTTGGTTTGTGCTCTAATGCAATTACTCGAACTTCTTCGTAATCGATTAGTTCTGTCTCTTTACTTACACCGTACTCGATGAAGTTATATTGAATTCCACTAAAGTTTACAGGGGAACCATGTGTTAAATGCCCACCATGTGATAAATTCATACCTAAAATTGTGTCACCTGGTTGCAAAGCTGTCATGTAAACCGCCATATTCGCTTGTGAACCGGAATGGGGTTGTACATTGGCATGCTCTGCTCCGAAAATTTCTTTCAAACGATCACGAGCAATATTTTCTACTACGTCCACGTGCTCACAGCCACCATAGTAGCGTTTACCTGGGTAGCCTTCTGCATATTTATTAGTCAATACTGAACCTTGTGCTTCCATAACTGCTTCGGATACAAAGTTTTCAGACGCGATTAACTCGATATTGGTTTGTTGACGTTTTTTCTCCGCAAGCATCGCTTCGTATACTGCTGGATCTTGTGCTAAAATTTTCTGCATTTCTCATTTCCTCCTCTAATATCAACCGTAAAATGCACGTTCTCCACCAATTAGTTTCGGACGTGTGTTTGCAATCGTCACGACTGCTCCCCCAATTTGTTTTGTGGACACGCGAATTGGAACAGCTACAGGCTGCAGCTGCATACCAATAAGGGTTTGTCCTATATCAATGCCGGCACGTGCTTGGACCTGCTCGACTACGACTGGGTCTTGGAATTTTGTGTACGCATAAGCAGACATGGAGCCGCCTGCACGAACAACTGGAATAACAGAAACTTCCGGTAATCTATAAAGCTTTTGCGTTTTTCTTTCCATTGTTATAGCGCGATTGATATGCTCGCAGCCTTGAAAAGCTAAATGCACCTTGTTACGCTTTGCAAATGCTTGCAATGGTCCATATAAGATTTCCGCCACTTCTAAACCACCGGCAGTTCCTATTTTTTTCCCTATAATTTCTGAGGTTGAACAGCCGATAACAAAAAGATCATCTTCGTGAAAGTCAATTTGCTGCTCTACTTCCAGCAGAAGCTGTTCTATTTGCTCTTTCCACAAATCTTTTGCTTCCATCTGAAAATCCCCTTCTTCCTCAGTTTTCTAAAGCTGTTATTTTTTCTACGCGGCGCGTATGGCGTCCGCCTTCGAAATCTTGTGCAAGCCAAGTCGCAACGATTTCTCTTGCAAGTCCTGGACCAATTACTCGTTCTCCCATTGCAAGTACGTTGGAGTCATTATGGCATCTTGTTGCCTTTGCCGAAAATACATCATGCACTAACGCACATCTAATACCTTTTACTTTGTTTGCCGCAATCGACATACCAATGCCTGTACCGCAAATTAAAATACCACGATCAAACTCCCCACTTACTACACCTTCTGTTACCGGTATTGCATAGTCAGGATAGTCAACAGAATCGTCACTCGTTGGACCAAAATCTTCATAAGAAAGTCCGAGCTCTTCTAGTTGTTGTATAATTTCCTTGCGAAGATTATTTCCACCATGATCAGAAGAAATTGCAATTTTCAATTTGTTCCCTCTTTTCTGTTTTAGTACTCCACTTCATCATACCATTTATCTGCGAAAAAAAATACAATTCACGCAAAGTGAATTGTATTTAAAGTATCTATTTTGACGAATTTCTGTCAAATTGCGAAATTACCTTGAATAATTCTTCCGATTGTTGCTTTAATCCGAACGATAAGCGGTCAATTTGTTCGATTGATCGTGCTTGTTCATCTGTTGCACTTCTTACTTCTTCTGCTCCTGCAGATGTTTCTTCAGCAATAGCAGCTACCTCTTGAGATTGACGAGCAGTATTTTCGATATTCGTTAATTGTTTTTCTACTAATGAAGAAATTTCGGCCACGGATTCCGCCATATGATGGATTTTATCCGACATTCCTTCTACCGCCTCATTCGTTTCAGAAACACGTTTCGCTTCTCCCACTGCAAAGTTTACTTGATTGGTCATCTGATGAACAACCGTTTGTACATCGGTTTGAATGGCGTTGATTAATGAAGAAATCCCTTGAACAGCTTTGCCGCTCTCATCTGCTAGTTTACGAACTTCCTCTGCCACTACCGCAAAACCTTTTCCATGTTCTCCAGCACGCGCAGCTTCGATCGATGCATTTAATGCAAGTAAATTCGTTTGAGCCGCAATATCACCTACTAGTTGAATAATATTTTCCACTTTCCCGGCATTTACTTCGAGCTGTTTTACATTGACTAAAGCCGCTTCGCTACCAGTAGCAACTTGTTGGATACCATTTACAAGCGATTGAATGACTTCGGTTGTTTGCGCCAATCCTTGAATCATTTCCTTAGACTGTCCGTTTGACTTTTCTGCACGCATATTGACTTCAGAGGCAAGAACTCGAACGTCTTCCACAGACTCCACCGTTTCTTGTACAGCAACAGCCGAATGCTCTGCCCCTTCGGAAATTTGTGCAATCGTTTGTGCAATCGCCTCTGCCTGATCAGCAGCTACAGAGGATTGCTGGGATAATTGTTGCACCGTATTATTCGTTTTCTCAAAGTTATCTTCAATGCTTTGAACCATTTCTCTTAAATTGACAAGCATTGATTGAAAAGCGATTGAAACAGATTGGATTTCATCCTTCGATTTCGGTACTTCCACGTCCACACCAATTTTACCTTCTGATGCCAGTGTTGCTACCTTTTCCAAATTAAATAAAGGTTTAATAATTAGTCCGCTGAAAAAATAGGCTAGTATACCGGACCAAATTATACCTAATGCATACATAGCAATCTCAAACCCAAGCGAATTTGTCGCATTTTCAAAAAGTAAAGGCTGTACAAAATTGATGAACAATGCACTCGTTGTATATGTAACCAACGCTAGAACTGTAACAAATAAAACAATTTTCTTTTGAATTCCAAATGAGTAACGCTTTTTTTCAGTTGTCATCCTAATCCCCCTGGAGTTTTTTCACTAGTCCGTCTGTAAGTGTGTTTAGTTCTTGAAATGTGTACTCATATGTACGTAAATCGCCTCCATAAGGATCGGAAACATCTTGTGCATTTTCAGGTGTCACAAACTCTTTGTACATATACACTTTGGAAATAGCCTGTGGAAATGAATAAATAATCGCTTGCTTATGGGATGCAGTCATTGTTAGAACGAGATCCGCCCAATCCACTAATGCTTCGTTCATTGCAGCGGACTCATGGATAAAAGGTATATTTTCATTCTCTAAGACTTTTTGCCCATTAAGAGACATTTCGCCGCCATCCATCGCATAAATACCTGCGGAACGGACCTGGATATTCCCTATCTCTCGAGCCTTTAAGATTGCTTCTGCCATTGGACTTCGACACGTATTACCTGTACACACAAACAAAATATTCATCGTACTATTTCCTCATCTCTAGTATATAATAATTAGCCACAAATATTGTTGTAAATTGTTAAATATTTCGTAAAATTATAATCCCTAATATTAAAATCCCAACTCCCGCCAGCTTCATTATAAGCCCTCGATTGAGAAAAGCATGCTTAAAAATAACTTTTTGGGCAATAAATACAGCCAAATAAGAAAATATGCCCGAACTTAATATGAAGAGAAACTTTTCTACTTTAAGCATACCAAATGAAATACTTACTGAAAAGGTATCAATGCTCGCAACAACCGCTAGTAAATAAGGTGATAGGAGCGGTGCTTGTTTAGGAGACCTTGCTAAAATCATCTGCAAGCCAACAAGTATCAGCAAAAATGAAGACAAATACGGACTTGCAAATTTCAAGTAATTTTGCACGATTGCTCCCGCGTAGTAGCCGATTAACGGAAAAAGCATATGTAAAGATGCGACCCACGCTGCCAGTGTAAAAATTTGCTTCCGATATAACACGAGTGAAAACAAAATCAGAACATCTACTGACATTAATCCACCCGCTACAATTTCACGCCACAAAAAAATCTCCCCCGTCCTTTTGCATAATTAAATGTATGCAAAAGAATGGAAGAGAATACACCTAGATCATAAAAGCAAAGGGTGTACTTTAAATTTTAAATCTTTTTCTATTGGTTTCTAAGGACTTTGGACAAACATGTTGCTATATCATTACCGAATGATTTCGAGAGAGGCAGTTCGTGACTGGCGTCTGTCCTTCGCCCTTTTGAAGTCATAAAAAAACAGTTTAACCTTTTGGGATAATAAGTGAAAAGCTGCTTTCCAAAATATGTTCAAGTGTCGCAATGACTGCCTGACCCGCATCGTGCGGACCTCCGAAGATGCGATGCAATTTCGGGAGTTCTAGCGCTTTCTATCATGCTTTCCTTACATACTTTTGAAAAGTGAAATGCTAGCAATCTGTTGACACTATATTAAAAATGGATAATTCCTTCTAATTGAAAAGGCCGAAATACAATAGAGAAGTACAGAGCAGCCAAAATTGTATCTTTGGCTGTTTTTCTTCGATAGGAAAGTAATTATTCTTTCGTTCCGAAAAGCTTTAACAATTTGATTACTAGTGCTTTTAAAGAGCGACGGACGAACGACTACCACACGATTATCGAAAAAATGTGAAAGAGATGACTTTGTCGCATCTCTTTCACATCAAGGATTCTCGATAATGGTGTAGAACTCGTTCCGTTCAAAGCTCTCCAAAAGAACCTATACATAAAGTAGTTAACTCTCAAACCAATTCCCATTAGCCGCTTTTTCCAGTCTATTCATAATAGCTGTTCCAACACCCTGCTTCGCAAATATTGGGACTAAGATAATGTGGGCATCTGTTTCATCACAATTTCTTAGCGCTTCGTAAAGTAAGTGAGCAGCATCTTCTAGTTGATGTTCTTGTCCTAATGAAAAATAATAGTCCGCTTTTGTTAGAGTGAACTGTTCAGTTGCTATTAGCGCTACTTTTTTTTCATCCGTATGTATTTGTTCAATCGCCTGTTGTACTTTTGGGACGGAGGCTTCGATTAAATAGACAGGAGCATCAGGCGAATAATGCGCATACTTCATCCCTGGTGCGCGAGGTGCTTCTGCTTCGTCTGTAAGTTTAGACTCATTTACCGGACCTATTACTTTTTCTAGCATTTCTTTCGTTACCCCACCTGGGCGTAAGATCGTTGGTACTTCCGTTGTAAAATCTAATACAGTTGACTCTAATCCAATTCCAGTTGCTCCTCCATCTAATATAAGCGGGATTTTCCCGTTTAGGTCATGATACACATGTGCAGCTTTAGTAGGGCTAGGTTTTCCGCTTTTATTTGCACTTGGTGCAGCGACTGGTTGTTTTAAACGTCTAAGTAATTCTAGCGCTACAGGATGATCCGGCATGCGAATACCAACTGTACTTAATCCAGCTGTCACATTTTTAGCAAGAGAGTCAGCTTTTATAGGTAATACTAGTGTAAGCGGTCCTGGCCAAAATGCATTCATACATATTTTGGCTAGATTCGGAACATTTTTTGTAAATGTGGATAGCTCTTCTTTTGATCCAATATGAACAATAAGTGGATTATCCTGCGGTCTACCTTTTGCTTTGAAAATTTTAGACACAGCATTTTCACTCGTGGCAATAGCACCTAAGCCATAAACAGTTTCAGTTGGAAACGCAACTGTTTCTCCCGTACTTAATAAGTCCACAGCCTGTGTATAACTAAGATCTCTCGTTAAAAAGTTATCCACACTCATTATTTCAGTTTTCATGTCGTATTTTCTCCTTTCCCTCTACTTTGTCCACAATTTGTTGATAACTTTCTGAATTTTGTGGGTAATTATGTGGAAAACTTCTTTTTTAACCATTCCCATACCCAAAATTTCGGCTTTTCTTCTTTTTCTACTTCTTCTTTATAACAAACCTTAGGAAATAGCGAGCACCACCAGTTATCTCCACGTGCATTTCCGATAGATATGACAATTGATTCGACATTTGTTTGGGAAGTAATTCCTTCATTCCAAACTTTCGGTGGAAATAGAGCCATACCTGTGGATAGATGGATTTCTTCATTTAACTTTTCTGATAACTTATCCACAGCTTGCTCTAATTCGCTATATGCTTGTTGCTGATCTAAATTATATTTCAATAAGATTGGTTCAATTATGCTTTTGACCTCTTCTTTTACTTGTTGATCTTGTACTGTATTGCTATTGGCAATTAAGCGAAAGCGTAACCCTTCTGCTTCTTCTCCTTGTTGGAAAAGAAAAAATAAACAAAACTGAATAAGTAGCAACATCCATATAAAGAAAATAACTGCATCTATTTGCCCGCCAAGTTTCGGTGCTTTTTTAATCTCGTAATCTGGTAACATGTAACATTCCTCCCTTAGGAACATTGTTACCAGTAGATTCATAACTTATACATCGATTGTGCAAAAAACAAATCTATTTTTTTGATTAATATCTTTTACAATTTCTACAGTTGCAGTTGGAAAAGCAGTTTGAAGCATACTTTGTACAGCAGGCCCTTGGGCATAACCTATCTCAAAACCTATGAAACTAGGGATTTTCATCATTTGCGGGAGCTGCTCCGCCATTTTTCGATATAATTGCAAGCCATTTTCCTCTGCAAATAAAGCAAGATGTGGCTCATAGTCTAGCACTGTATCCGACATCTCTTTCGCTTCATCATTTCCTATATAAGGAGGATTTGATAAGATGATATCCCATTTTTCATTTGCAATGGGGGCAAGTAAATCGCCCTGCTTGAATTTAACTTCCGCTTCTAGCATTTTTGCATTTTGTTTAGCTACTTCCAATGCTTCAGGTGAAATATCCGTTGCTGTAACGCTTGCGGTAGGCATTTCTTTTTTTATCGTAATGGCAATGGCGCCGCTACCAGTCCCAATATCCGCAACTTTTGGTGCGAATTGTGCGCCGAATAGCTTTTTCGTTCGATTTTTTACTTCTACTATTAACTCTTCTGTTTCAGGTCGAGGTATCAAGACATGTTCATTCACTAGAAAGCTTCGGTCATAAAAAGTTTCTTGCCCAATAATATATTGGAATGGTCGACCCGTTTTATGTTCTTCCACATATGACCAAAAGATTTGAAAATCATCTGCGGATATGTCTTCATATAAGTCTTGCATAAGTTGGGAATAACTTTTTCCTAGGACATGTTGTAGTAGAAAACGAGCAACTCCTTTTTCCCGATTATTCTCCTCTAAAAAAGAAGAAGCCCGGGTAAGGGCCTCATAATTTGTTTTACACATTTGTATCATTCATTCTTTCTAGTTTTTCCGCTTGATCTTCTACGATTAATGCATTAACAATCTCATCCAATTTACCTTCTAAAATTTGGTCAAGTTTTTGAATCGTCAATCCAATACGATGATCCGTCACTCGGTTTTGTGGATAGTTGTATGTGCGAATTCGTTCAGAGCGATCCCCTGTACCTACTGCAGATTTTCGAACTGCATCATATTCCGCTTGCGCTTCTTGTAAGAATTTATCTGCAACACGAGCACGAAGTATTTTCATCGCTTTTTCTCTATTTTTGATTTGGGATTTTTCATCTTGCATCGATACAGTAATACCGGTTGGTAAATGGGTCATACGAACAGCAGACATCGTTGTATTAACCGATTGTCCACCTGCACCTGAAGATGCAAAGGTATCAACTCGTATATCTTTTTCATGAATTTCTACATCTACTTCCTCTACTTCTGGAAGTACTGCAACTGTTGCGGTTGAAGTGTGAATACGACCACCAGACTCTGTTTCTGGGACACGCTGTACTCGATGCGCGCCATTTTCATATTTCATCTTCGAATAGGCATTGTTTCCATTAATCATGAAAATAATCTCTTTAAAACCACCAAGTCCAGTAGGGGAAGAATCCATTACATCAATTTTCCAATTTTGAGTTTCCGCATAGCGACTATACATGCGGAATAGATTACCCGCAAATAGCGCTGCCTCGTCTCCACCTGCTGCTCCGCGAATTTCCATAATAACGTTTTTATCGTCATTCGGATCTTTCGGTATCAACAAAACTCGGAGTCGCTCTTCTAATTCCACGATTTGTGACTCCAGTTCGTTCACTTCTTCTTTTACCATTTCCTTCATATCTGCATCTAACTTATCTTCTAGCATAAGCTTCGCATCCTGAAGCTGACTCTTTACTTCTTTGTATTCGCGATATACATCAACTGTATCTTGTAAATCGGATTGTTCTTTTGAATATTGTCTTAATTTTTTTGTATCATTTACGACATCCGGGTCGCTGAGTAATTCATTTAATTTATCATAACGATCTTCCACCGACTGTAATCGATCAAACATCGACCTCACCTCGTTCGTTTAAGTCTATATCATTCCTATTATAAAGAAAAAACATCGGTTCCGCTACTTTTTCTATCAACGGTTTCTTACAGCTTAGTTGCTGGTTCTAAACACCAGCAATTAAGCTGCAAGAAAAAAGAGCAGCTATAGCTACTCCTGGGATTGTTATTTCTGTAAAGTTGTTGTTCCTACAGGCACTTCATGGTGGTGGCGGCATCTAGGTTCGTACGCTTCTGATGCTCCTACTAGAATAATCGGATCATCTGCACCAGCAGGTTGTCCATTAATAAGCCTTTGCGTTCTACTTGCTTCAGATCCACATACTGCGCAAACAGCGTGGAGTTTCGTTACATCCTCCGCCATACATAAAATAGCAGCCATAGGTCCGAATGGCTTGCCACGAAAATCTTGGTCTAGACCCGCTACAATTACACGATAACCATGATCTGCAAGTTTTGTAACAACATCCACTATTCCTTCATCGAAAAATTGCGTTTCATCTACTGCTATTACGTCGATTTCATCTGAAATATGCTGCCATATTTCCTCGGATCGTTGAATCGGTATTGCAATTGTAGACGTTCCATCGTGACTCACGACCGCCTCTTCACTATACCTATTATCAATCATCGGCTTAAACACGGCAATTTTCTGTTTTGCAAATTGCACACGTCTAATACGACGAATTAGTTCTTCTGATTTACCAGAGAACATACTTCCACATATAACTTCTATCCAGCCCATTTGGGATGTAATAAACATTTAAATACTCCCTTTCAAACAGTCTTTACTCATCATACCGAAAAACAAATTAAAAATCCTGTCTTTTATTTATCGTAAAAATGTGCTTTAGGGAAATCTGTCTCCAAGCACAGCCACTTCATCATTCATCGTTTATGATTTTTTCACTATCTATTTATAACATACAATGCTGTTCATCTACATTTAAAGAAATGTTTTCATTTTTCACTTATGTATCACACAAATAAAAATACCTGTAAAGCACCATGTGCCTTACAGGTATTTTGTTATTAGTTTTCTTCTTTAATACCGTATTTTTTGTTGAAACGATCAACACGGCCATCCGCAGCTGCGAATTTTTGACGTCCAGTATAGAATGGGTGACATTCGTTACAGAACTCGACTTTAATGTCTGATTTAACAGAACCTGTTGTGAATGTGTTACCACATGAACATGTTACTGTTGCTTCTTTGTAATCGGGATGAATTCCTGCTTTCATCTCTATCTCTCCTCTCGCCCTGAACCATCTGGAACAGAGTTGGTTATGAAAACTGATACCTTACACGATCCGATTGATGTCAACCGCATATGTAGCAGAAATGTATGATGTTACGTTACATATAGTATCATCTTTAGCATGCACTTGCAACTATTTTATTTTAGGCTCATTAAAATACAATGTGGATTTCCGTTTCAGGTGGACGCTTTCCGCGGGCGAGGTCGAGCCTCCTTGGTCGCTACGCTTCCTGTGGGGTCTCGACTTTCTCGCTTTTCCCGCCGGAGTCGCCACCTTCTACTTCAATCAATTAAATGAGTTAAGATTAATTATAAATCTAACTCAGTATTAGTTTAAAGCGTTACTTTCCCACTTCGATGTGCTTTCATTTCTTCTGCTAGTTGTTCAAAAAATGCTTCGTTTGTTTTTGTTTGGCGAAGTTTTTTCAAGAAACGCTCTGCAAAATCGGATGAGTCGGAGAATGTTTTGCGGATTGCCCACAATTTATCAAGCTGCTCTTTAGGGATAAGTAGCTCTTCTTTTCTAGTTCCAGATCTACGAATATCGATGGCTGGGAAAATTCTACGTTCTGCGAGGCTTCTATCTAGGTGAAGTTCTAAGTTACCTGTTCCTTTAAATTCCTCATAAATTACTTCATCCATGCGGGAACCTGTATCTACTAAAGCTGTAGCAAGAATCGTTAAGCTACCGCCTTCTTCGATATTACGTGCTGCTCCGAAAAATCGTTTCGGACGATGGAAAGCAGCTGGGTCAATACCACCGGATAATGTACGTCCACTTGGCGGGATTACTAAATTGTATGCACGAGCAAGACGTGTAATTGAATCCATTAGAATGATTACGTCACGCTTATGTTCCACCATACGCATCGCTCTTTCTAAAACTAATTCAGCAACTTTTACATGATTTTCTGGTACTTCATCAAATGTAGAGCTCACGACATCCGCTTTTACAGAACGCTCGATATCGGTTACTTCCTCAGGACGTTCATCTATTAATAGAACAATTAGTTCTGCGTTTGGATGATTAGTCGTAATAGCATTTGCGATTTCTTTTATTAATAATGTTTTCCCTGCTTTTGGAGGAGCAACGATTAATCCACGTTGACCGTATCCAACCGGTGCTACTAAGTCCATTATGCGAGTGGATAGCTTTTCAGGAACGGTTTCTAATTTAATATGACGATCCGGGTATAGTGGTGTAAGCCCAGGGAAATGTACACGTTCTTTCGCGATTTCCGGATCTTCTCCGTTTACTAGTTCTACATGCAATAGACCATAGTAGCGCTCACTTTCCTTTGGAGGACGCACTTTTCCTGTAACTTTATCACCGTTACGCAGATCAAATCTTCTAATTTGAGAAGCAGAAATATAAATATCCTCAGAACTTGGAGAATAGTTAATCGGACGTAAGAATCCGAAACCTTCCTGTTGAATAATTTCTAATACTCCTTCCATAAAGAAGAAGCCTTCTTGTTCCGCACGTGATTTTAATATAGCAAAAATAAGTTCTTTTTTTGTAAGTTTACTATAAGCAGTCACTTTGTATTTACGCGCAAGTGCATAAAGCTCTTTAAGCGTCATGTTTTCTAATTCATTAATTGTCGTTTGTGTCATCGGCAACGCACCACTCTTTATTATATTTTGTTGTGAAGTCTTTTTTCGGATTTAATAGGAATGAAGTTTACCCCGGTTTAACAGGCTGTAATTCCTCTCCCCAACTTTTAAAAGAGAAAAATAGAGGGGAAATAGCCTGTAAATCCCCGATTGGTTCAACTAACCATCAGGTAAGGGTGAAGAAAAACCCCCACTAATGGAAGTTTCACTTTATTATGAGGATACCCGGTTCATATTGACCGGGTATACTTAAGAGAAGTTTCACTTATAGAACTAAATTCGGTTTTTTGTTTAAGCTATGGCGTCCTTCTACAAAACGAATCGTACCTGATTTTGCACGCATAACGATTGAGTGTGTAGAACCAAATGCTCCTTTAAATTGTACACCACGAAGAAGTTCTCCATCTGTTACCCCAGTAGCAGCAAAAATCGCATCGTCACCTTTTACTAAGTCTTCCATACGTAGAACTTTGTCTACATCAAGACCCATTTTGATACAACGAGCTAGCTCTGCTTCATCCTGTGGTACAAGTTTACCTTGAATTTCCCCGCCTAAACATTTTAATCCAACTGCTGAGATTACTCCTTCTGGAGCTCCTCCCATACCAAATAATATATCTACACCAGTGTTATCAAATGCTGTATTAATAGCTCCTGCTACATCCCCGTCATTGATTAACTTGATGCGAGCACCAGCAGCTCTAATTTCATCGATAATTTTTTGGTGACGTGGACGTCCTAAAATCGTTGCCACGACATCTTGAATATCTTTGTTTTTTGCACGTGCTACTGCTCTTAGGTTATCAATTACTGGTGCATTGATATCTACTTGCCCTACTGCTTCAGGACCTACAGCTAGTTTGTCCATATACATATCTGGAGCGTGAAGCAGATTTCCGCGATCAGCAATAGCAAGTACTGCTAGTGCATTCCAGCCACCAGAAGCTACGATATTCGTACCTTCTAAAGGGTCTACAGCTACGTCCACTTGAGGTCCTCCAGTTCCATGTCCAAGCTTTTCTCCGATATATAACATCGGTGCTTCGTCCATTTCCCCTTCCCCAATTACAACGACACCTTCCATTGGGATTGTGTCAAAAACTGTACGCATTGCTGTAGTTGCTGCGTCATCTGCTTCATTTTTTAATCCGCGTCCCATCCAACGTGCTGATGCGATTGCTGCTGCTTCTGTTACTCGGACTAATTCCATTGATAAACTACGTTCCATCTAATTATATGCCTCCCGTTTTACGGTAAATAAAATCCGGTCTGTGTTTCTTCCTGCTTTATTGTAGCATATTTTATAAGAAAAACGGAAGCACCTATGTCATGCCAAGGTAGCAAGACCTACTCGTTGTTGACTTCTACTTCTTTTACAGTTACTCGACGAATATCTGCTCCGAGTCCTTGAAGTCTTTCAATAATAGAACTGTACCCGCGTTCAATATGAAAAATATCTTGAATCTCAGTTTCTCCTTCTGCAAGCAAACCGGCAATAACGAGTGCTGCTCCTGCTCGCAAATCACTGGCACGAACTGTTGCCGCTTCTAGCTTAGCTGGTCCCGTAATGATTGCCGTTCTACCATCGACACGACCATTTGCATTCATACGTCGAAGCTCATCAATTTGTTTAAATCTGGCAGAATATATACTATCTGTAATAACCGATGTACCAGTTGCTTGCGTCATTAAAACCGAGAATGGTTGTTGTAAATCAGTTGGAAATCCTGGATAAACAAGCGTCTTCACGTCAACTGCATGTAAGCGAGTTGTCTTTGGAATGAATATTTTCTCTTCATATTCTTCTACTTTTACGCCCATTTCCCTTAGCTTCGCCGTTAATGCTTCCACATGGAATGGGATGACATTATCGATGGTGACACCATCTCCTGCAACCGCTGCCATAATCATAAACGTCCCTGCTTCAATACGATCTGGAATAATTGTATGCTTTGTACCATGTAGCTCTTTTACACCATCAATACGAATGACATTCGTTCCGGCACCTTTTATGTTTGCTCCCATATTAGATAGGAGTGTTGCAACATCAATGATTTCCGGTTCTTTCGCTGCGTTTTCAATGATGGTTCTTCCTTTTGCAAGTACTGCGGCAAGCATAATATTAATCGTCGCTCCAACACTTACGACGTCTAAATAGATTTTCGAGCCTACTAATCCATCTGTACGCAGATAAATTGCACCATGCTCATTGGAAACAGTGGCTCCTAAAGCTTCAAAACCTTTAATATGCTGATCAATCGGACGTGGGCCGAGATGACATCCACCCGGCAATCCGATTGCTGCTTTGTTAAATTTCCCAAGTAGGACACCCATTAAATAGTAGGAGGCGCGTAGCTTTTTAATATTGCCATTTGGAAGCGGTAAATCCACTACTTTTGTGGGATCGATCGTCATCGTTCCGTTCTCAAATGTAACATCTGCTCCTAGTTCTTCTAAAATTTCTTTTAGCGTCCATACGTCTAATATTTCTGGTAAGCCTTCTATTGTAACAGGTGAATTTGCTAGTAGCGAAGCAGGAATTAATGCGACAGCACTATTTTTCGCTCCATTTACTTTGATCGTACCTTTTAGGCGTTTTGCACCTTTTATCTTATAAACTTCCATACGTTTCTCCTTCGACTTGTTACTCGCTTTTACGATTGTTCCAATCCGCTAGAAACCCTTCAATCCCTTTGTCTGTTAAAGGATGGTTAAATAATTGTTTTAAAACTTTAAATGGAGTTGTTGAAATATGCGCGCCATTTAACGCAGCATCTGTAATATGCTGTGGATGTCTAATAGAAGCCGCAATGATTTCAGTATCGATTTGATGGATTTCGAAGATTTGTGCAATTTTAGCGATTAACTCCATACCATCATGCCCAATATCATCTAAACGGCCTAAAAATGGAGATACATACGTGGCACCAGCACGAGCTGCAAGCAATGCTTGGTTTGCGCTGAAAATTAGCGTTACGTTTGTTTTAATATTTTCTTTTGTGAATACCGCACAAGCTTTTAATCCTTCTGGTGTCATCGGTAGCTTCACTGTAATATTTGGTGCAATTGCAGCAAGCTCTCTACCTTCTTTAATCATTCCTTCTGCATCTAGTGCAATTACTTCAGCACTAACTGAGCCATCCACAAGCGCTGTAATTTCACGAAGTCGATCATGAAAAGAAATGTTTTCTTTTGCAACTAGCGATGGGTTCGTTGTAACACCAGATAGAATTCCCCATGCGTGTGCTTCTTTTATTTCTTCAAAATTTGCTGTATCGATAAAAAATTTCATAGTAGTATTTCCTCCTCATGATGGACAAATAGGAGAAGGTCCTTTTGATGAACACTTCTCCCTTATAGTAGTTTGTGTTGACTCGTTTACGCTTTGTTTGAGCTTCCAAATTCACGCATTTTGCCGATTACAGTTGTTTTAATCGCATCGCGTGCTGGAGTCAAGTATTTACGTGGATCATATTGCGCTTCATTTTCCGCTAAGTATGCACGAATTGCTTTTGTCGCAGCAATTTGGTTTTCCGTGTTCACATTAATCTTCGCTGTTCCAAGTGAAATAGCGCGTGTGATATCATGTGTTGGGATTCCTGTTCCACCGTGCAATACTAATGGAAGGTCTGCAAGCTGAGAAATTTCTTCCATTTCCTTGAATCCTAAATTTGGTTCTCCTTTGTATGGTCCGTGAACAGAACCTAACGCTGGAGCTAAACAATCAATTGCAGTACGTTTTACAAGCTCTGCACATTCTGCTGGGTCTGCATAAATAACACCATCAGCTATTACATCGTCTTCTTGACCTCCAACTGTACCAAGCTCTGCTTCTACAGAAACGTTGTGTGCATGTGCATAGTCTACCACTTTTGATGTAATTTCTACGTTCTCTTCAAAAGGATGATGAGATGCATCTATCATAACGGATGTAAATCCTGCGTCAATTGCCGCTTTACATTTTTCAAAGCTAGAACCATGGTCTAAGTGAATAGCTACTGGTACTGTTGTTTGGTAGTCTTCCATTAATCCCTTTACCATATGCACTACTGTAGTAAAGCCACCCATATATTTTGCTGCACCTTCGGAAACGCCTAAAATAACTGGAGACTTTTCTTCTTCAGCAGCTTGTAATATAGCTTGTGTAAATTCTAAATTGTTTATATTGAATTGTCCTACTGCATAGCCTTCTTTTTTCCCTTTTTCCAGCATTTCTTTCATCGATACTAAAGCCATTTAAATGGGCCTCCTCTATTCACTATTTCATAATGTGTTTTTACCCTATATCCTTTTCATCATAACAAAAAAAGGCGATGTTTTCCACTGCCTGCTAGGAAAGCTCCTTATTTCAATAAATTAGTTACAGCATCTCGTACTTCAAATATATCAAAGGGCTTTGTGAAGTAGAGAGATGCTCCTAAATCCATCGCTTCTTGAATTAAGTTCAATTCCCCATAAGCAGTCATCATCATTACAGGTAGATTGGGCCATTTATCCTTCAGTTTTTTTAAGATTTGAATTCCATCCATCCCCGGAATCTTCATATCTAATAGTACACCGTCAATTTCCTGCGCACTTGCAATTTCTAATGCTTCAAAACCATTTGCAGCTAAACTTACTTCGTATTGTACTTGTGAAAAAACTTCTTTCAAGAGCATTCGTATTCCGAGCTGATCGTCTACAATTAAAATGTGTTTCATGATGAACAAACCCCTTTTTTGAATTTCCCACTTTTATACTACTATTCGATACATAGCTTGCTATTCCTCCTTTTTTCCTAATTATTTTTCAAATTCTCATTTGCTAGGCATAAAGGCGACGTTTTTTTGACTTTCCGATATAATAACAAAGAGGTGAATAAAGAATGAAAATGTTAACAACACAACTCACTGGACTTTTTCAGCGTATAGCAACTTCGGAGGAAGAGAACATAGAAGAAACTGCTCGACTATTGGCACAAGCCGCTGCAAGAGAAGGCAATATTTATTTTGCAGCGTTTGGAGAAATGACAAGTATTGCGGTAAATGCACAATTTGCTGCAGAGCCTTTCCCAAGCATGAAAGCTTGGACACCAACCGTTCAGCTTACTAGTGCAGACCGCGTTTGGATTATCGCCCGATCTTCTGAAAATGAGGAAGTAATCTCTCTTGCCGAACGTCTAAGCGAGGAATTTATCCCATTTAGCGTACTTGCTGCAGAGCCTGCAAGCGAAGAAAATAAGCTAGCGGATCTTGCCTATACATATATTTCATTGAAGTTATCGAAAGGCCTACTACCTGCAGAAGATGGTTCCCGCATTGTTTTGCCATATGCACTAGCGGCGATGTTTGTGTACGAAGCAGTGAAGATGAAGCTGGATGAAATGCTATTAGGTGAATAATGATGGAGAGTGCCCAAAGACATTTCTTTGGGCACTTTTTTGGCTTGGTTGCTCTCGTCGGGGATTTGGTTGCTTTCACTTACTATTTGGTTGCTCTCATGCTGATTTGGTGCTTTGACCACGGAGTTGGTTGCTCTTTGCCATTTATCTCCAATACAGCTTTTCTTTTATGCTATCTCAATCCAAGTCGGCTTATTACGAGAAGACTTGGTTGCTCTCATGCTCCATTTGGTTGCTTTCACATACTATTTGGTTGCTCTCCCACACTATTTGGTTGCCCTTTGCCTTTTTTTCCTTTATCCACACTAAAAAAGCAGCTCGACGATGTCGAACTGCTTGTTTTATATTATTCACCTACAGATGCTTTGATGAATTCACGGAATAATGGTTGTGGACGTCGTGGACGAGACACAAACTCCGGATGGAACTGAGAAGCTAGGAAGAATGGGTGATCTGGAAGCTCGATGATTTCAATTAGACGACCATCTGGGCTTGTACCAGAGAACACAAAGCCTGCTGCTTCGAATTGTTCACGGTATTCGTTGTTGAATTCATAACGGTGACGGTGGCGCTCATATACAAGTCCTTCTCCGTAAGCTTCGAAAGCTTTAGAGCCAGGAGTTAGTTTACATGGATATAATCCAAGACGAAGTGTACCACCTAAGTCTTCAACATCTTTTTGTTCTGGCAATAGGTCAATGATTGGATGTGTTGTAGTTGGATCCAATTCAGAAGAATGCGCATCTTGTAATTCTAAAATAGAACGTGCAAATTCCACTGTTGCCAATTGCATTCCTAAACAAATACCTAGGAAAGGCACATTGTTTTCACGAGCGTATTTAGTTGCAGAGATTTTCCCTTCTACACCGCGGTCTCCGAATCCACCTGGAACAAGGATTCCGTCTACATCTGAAAGAGCTTCTGCTACATTTGCATCGTTTACTTCTTCTGCGTTCACCCATTTTACTTCTACATCTGCATCGAATTGGTACCCTGCATGTTTCATTGCTTCTACAACAGAAATGTAAGCATCTTGAAGTTCAACGTATTTACCCACTAGACCAATACGTACTTTTTTCGATAAAGATTTTACTTGATCTACTAATTCTTTCCAGTCCGTCATATCTGCTTCTTTTGTAGTAAGTTGGAAGTGATCTACAACGATTTGATCTAAATGCTGCGCTTGAAGATTTAATGGGATTTCATATAATGAATCCGCATCGATACATTCAATTACTTCTTCAGGTTTAATATCACAGAAAAGCCCGATTTTGTCTTTCATATCTTGAGGAACTGGTGCTTCTGAACGAAGAACAATTACGTTTGGTTGAATACCAAGGCTACGTAATTCTTTTACACTATGTTGTGTTGGCTTTGTTTTCATCTCACCAGCAGCTTTAATAAATGGTACTAATGTACAGTGAATATACATCACATTATTGCTACCTACGTCACGTTTCATTTGACGGATTGTTTCTAGGAATGGAAGAGATTCGATGTCTCCAACTGTTCCACCGATTTCTGTGATAACGATATCAGCTTGTGTTTCTTTTGCAGCTAAGAATAGACGTTGTTTAATTTCATTTGTAATATGTGGGATTACTTGTACAGTTGCACCGTTATAATCTCCACGACGCTCTTTTCTTAATACGGAAGAATACACTTTCCCTGTTGTAATATTGGAATATTTATTCAAATTAATATCCATAAAACGCTCGTAATGACCTAAGTCTAAGTCCGTTTCTGCGCCATCATCGGTAACAAAAACTTCCCCGTGCTGATATGGGCTCATTGTCCCTGGATCTAAGTTGATATATGGATCAAACTTTTGAACCGTTACATTTAATCCTCTATTTTTCAATAAACGACCGAGTGATGCTGCAGTGATTCCTTTACCTAATGAAGATACAACCCCACCAGTAACAAAAATAAATTTAGTCAAAATGTGTTCCTCCTAGAATGTTAATTAGTTCTACAATAACAAAAAAGCGCCCCGCCTGCTAATTTGGCAGGGGAGCGCTATATGCACATGAGTAACGTCTCTTTAAAAAGAGCCCAATAGAATCTTATAGCGATTCTAAGAAGATGTCAAGAATTATTCTTCGTCTTCCTCTTCTTCTTCATCTAATTCTTCGTCATCGATAATGTCAAAGTCTTCTTCGTCCTCATCGATTAGATCCTCTTCGATTTCTTCATCGATCTCTTCTTCAAAGTCAACTACTACATCGTCCTCATCGTCTTCTTCTTCATCTTCAATAAACTCATCGAATTCTTCCTCGAATACGATTTCATCTTCATCTAAATCTTCTAAATCTTCATCATCCACTGCTTTTGCTTTCTTTTTACGTACTTTAACAGTAGGAGCAGTTTCTTCTTCAATTTGTTCTACTGGGTACCATTCACGTAGTCCCCATTGGTTTTCAGCAATTGCTAAAAAGCGACCGTCGATATTCATATCTGTGTAGAATTGTGGTTTACGAGCAGCCATTTCTTCATCCGTGAATCCATTTAATTTTTGTATTTCATCAAATAGATCTGTTAGTGTTAATGCATTTTTCTTATCTTCTAAAATCGCAAATCCTAAATCTATTAGCGATTCTTCTTGTAGTTGTGCTGTTGTCATTTCACGAAAATTCAAATCGTGCACGTCCTTTCTATGTCCGTTTGCATACTTTCCATTATATACAAACCATTATGTTATATGCTACCGTCATTTATTCTTTTTGAAAAGAGAAAACTTTTCACCTGCCATTAAAAACAAATAAAAAGAGAGCAAGAGTAATGGAATAGATGCCAGTCTTCTATTATACAAAAAAATAGTAAGTAGTAGGAGTATAATAATTAGCATTATTTGAATTGGTTTTTTCACGCTTCTTCTCCTCTACTACATAATCTACTTACTTCATTATACAAAAAAGTGTCCCGATAATACATCGAGACACTAATTCTTTTTACATATTTCTTCGGTACTGTCCGCCTACTTCGTATAGTGCGTTGGTGATTTGTCCTAAGCTTGCTTTTTGGACTGTGTACATCAGCTCTTCGAAAATGTTACCACCAGATACTGCTACTTGCTTTAGCTTGTTAAGCGCTAGGTTTGCTTCTTCTGCATGCTTTGTTTGGAATGTGCGAAGATTGGTGATTTGTGATTCTTTTTCTTCTGTTGTTGCACGGGCAATTTCCATATTATCGATGTCCTCAGCACTTGCTGGATTAGGATTTAAGTACGTATTAACCCCAATAATAGGTAATTCACCTGTATGTTTTTTCATCTCGTAGTACATGGATTCTTCTTGGATTTTGCCTCGTTGATATTGCGTTTCCATTGCACCAAGTACGCCGCCGCGATCGTTAATACGGTCGAACTCTGCAAGTACAGCTTCTTCCACTATGTCTGTCAGTTCTTCGATAATGAAAGCACCTTGCAGTGGATTTTCGTTTTTCGATAGACCATGTTCTTTTGTAATAATCATTTGAATGGCCATTGCTCTTCGAACCGATTCCTCTGTTGGTGTGGTAATCGCTTCATCATACGCGTTTGTATGAAGTGAATTACAGTTGTCTTGCAATGCCATTAATGCTTGAAGTGTCGTGCGAATATCATTAAAATCGATTTCTTGTGCATGTAAGCTTCGACCAGATGTTTGCACATGATATTTAAGTTTTTGACTTCGTTCATTCGCACCATATTTGTCACGCATTACGACTGCCCAAATTCGACGAGCGACCCGGCCAATTACCGTATATTCAGGATCTAGGCCATTTGAGAAAAAGAACGATAGGTTTGGCGCAAAATCATCTATATGCATCCCGCGACTTAAATAGTACTCCACGTACGTGAAACCATTGGAAAGCGTGAATGCCAGCTGCGAAATTGGGTTGGCACCAGCTTCTGCGATATGATATCCAGAAATCGATACCGAATAATAATTACGAACCTTTTGGTCAATAAAATATTGTTGAATATCCCCCATCATACGAAGGGCAAATTCTGTGGAGAAAATGCAGGTATTTTGTCCTTGGTCTTCTTTTAAAATATCTGCTTGCACCGTTCCACGAACGACTTGCAATGTGTTTGTTTTTACTTCTGTGAATTCTTCTAAAGTCAAAGTGCGTCCTAGTTCTGCTTCTCGATTCTTCACTTGCTGATCGATTGCCGTATTCATGAACATCGCTAAAATAATTGGAGCAGGGCCATTTATCGTCATCGATACAGATGTCGATGGTGCACATAAATCAAAGCCATCATATAGCTTTTTCATATCATCTAGCGTACAAACACTTACGCCTGATTCTCCCACTTTTCCGAAGATATCTGGACGGTGATCCGGATCTTCTCCATACAAAGTTACAGAGTCAAATGCAGTAGACAATCGTTTAGCATCATCATCTTTTGATAAATAGTGGAAACGACGATTCGTACGTACTGGTGTACCTTCTCCCGCAAATTGACGTTTCGGGTCTTCTCCTTCTCGTTTGAAAGGGAAAACTCCAGCAGTATATGGGAACGATCCTGGTACATTTTCCTTATACACCCATCTTAAAATCTCTCCGTAATCAGCGAATTTCGGAAGGACTACTTTTGGTATTTTAAGTCCCGATAAGCTTTCAGTCCGAAGGATAGTACGAATTTCTTTATCGCGAACTTTTGTGACGAATTCATCTCCAGCATACGCCGCTTTTAAAGCGGCCCAGTTTTCTAGTATACGTTTGGATTCTGCCGTTAATTCGTCACGTACACCGGAAGCAAGTGATTCTAGGGAACTTACTAGCGCGTCATCTGCTGCTTTTTCTTTTACCGCTTCAAGGGCACCTTCTAATTGAAATAGTCTTCGTGCAAAAGCTACTTGCTCTTCCGACTTTTTGTGATAACCACGAACTGCATCGGTAATTTCACGAAGATAGTAACGGCGCTCGTTTGGAATGATGACGTTTTGTTTTTGTGTTTTCACAAACTGCTCATAGGATGTCTCCCAGTCTGTACCCGCTTTATCATTTAATACCCCAATTAATGCTGCAAATAAAGAATTTGTTCCTTTATCATTAAATTGGCTCGCTATCGTACCGTAAACTGGCATTGTATCTAAATCATCATGCCATAATTCACGGCTTCGTTGATATTGCTTTTGCACTTGGCGAAGCGCATCTTCGGAGCCTTTTCGTTCGAATTTATTGATGACGATTAAGTCTGCGTAGTCAATCATGTCGATTTTTTCAAGTTGAGACGGTGCACCGAACTCGCTTGTCATTACATACATCGAAACATCCGATACATTGGCAATTTCAGCGTCCCCTTGTCCAATACCACTCGTTTCCACAATGATTAAATCGAATCCCGCTGCTTTTACGACATCTAGCACATCCGAGATTGCACCGGATAATTCTGTACGAGATCCGCGTGTTGCTAAACTTCGCATAAATACTCGTTTATTGAAAATAGCATTCATGCGAATACGGTCTCCAAGTAACGCGCCACCTGTTTTTTGCTTTGTTGGATCAATAGAAAGGACCGCAATTTTTTTGTTTGGCAAATCATGAAGGAAACGGCGAATTAATTCGTCAGTTAGTGAACTTTTCCCTGCTCCCCCCGTCCCAGTAATACCGAGCACTGGTGTACCTTTTGTAATATTTTTCGCACGCTCAATCATCGCTTTTGCTTCGGCATCTCCTGTTTGGTGCGCTTCTTCAGCAACAGTGATTAAGTGGGCAAGCAATTCCGGTTTTTCCGTCGAAACAGCTTCCACTTCCAGGGTGGCACCTGTCGATTTAGTAGGTACATCACATGCTTCCAGTATTTTATTGATCATCCCTTGGAGACCTAATTTCCGACCATCTTCTGGTGAGAAAATACCGGATATGCCGTATTCTTGCAACTCTTTTATTTCTTTTGGGATGATTACTCCGCCGCCTCCACCAAATATTTGAATATGTGGTGCACCACGTTCTACGAGTAAATCCTTCATATATTTAAAATACTCTACATGTCCTCCTTGGTAGGAAGATATCGCAATCCCTTGAACATCTTCTTGAATCGCAGCATTCACGACTTCTTCTACGGAACGATTATGGCCTAAGTGAATGACCTCTGCCCCGCTCCCTTGTAAAATACGGCGCATAATATTAATCGATGCGTCATGCCCGTCAAAAAGACTTGATGCTGTGACAAAACGAATATGATTTTTTGGACGATATACTTCTACAGAAGACATGTTGCTCCCCCTTTGTTTAGTAACCATTTACTGTCCCATCCCCTTCAGTACATACTGTATTTGTAATTCAGTAAATTGTTCGAGCGAATATTCTTTGCCGAGCGCCCATCTTCTAAATGCCCACATTTGCCCTTGAACGACAAGTGTATGCGCATACAGATTGATTTGTGTATCTGTTAGCTCAAGTTCCCCTGCTTGTTGACAGCCAATCAGAATACTACGAAAAATTTCAACCATTTCCAACTCTTTGGTGAGTACGTATTGCAATGCACTTTTAGGTAAGGATTTTGTCTCTTGATACATCACGACGAATTCATCTTGCATATCATCAATGACTCCATAATATTGACGTATCGCTGTTTTAAGTCCTTGCGTCGTGCCTTTTTGCAGCGGAATTTCCGATAGTTTGTTATTCACTTCGTTGTAAATACTGTCGCAAACTAAATAGAGCAAATCTTCCTTTGTCCGAATGTACTCGTATAGTGTTCCGATACTAAAGCCGGCTTCTTTTGCAATTTCTCTTGTTGTCGTTCGGTGAAAGCCTTTTTGTTTGAATAACGTTACACCTGCACGGATCATTTGGTGGCGTCTTTTTTCGATGAGACTTTCATCTTTTATAGATGTCAGTACTTCATGCTTTTTTTCCATAGGCATCGATCACTTCGTCAACATACGAGAAATAACAAGTCGTTGAATTTCTTGCGTTCCCTCGTATATTTGAGTAATTTTCGCATCGCGCATATAGCGCTCGACTGGATAATCCTTTGTATAGCCGTATCCACCGAAAACTTGCACAGCTTCTGTTGTTACTTTCATCGCTGTATCTCCAGCCATTAACTTTGCCATCGCGGATTCTTTTCCATAAGGAAGCCCATTCGATTCCAGCCATGCCGCTTGATACGTAAGAAGTCTTGATGCTTCTGTTGCTGTCGCCATATCCGCTAGTTTAAAGGATACCCCTTGGTTTGCAACGATTGGCTTACCAAATTGCACGCGCTCTTTTGCATATCCGACTGCTGCATCTAATGCGCCTTGTGCGATTCCAACTGCTTGAGCAGCAATCCCGTTTCGTCCACCATCTAAAGTTTTCATCGCGATGATAAAGCCTTCTCCCTCTTCCCCAAGAAGGTTTTCTTTTGGTATGCGGCAATTATCGAAAATAATTTCCGTTGTAGGTGAAGAACGAATGCCTAGTTTCTTTTCTTTTTTCCCTACCGAGAATCCTAGGAAATCTGCTTCTACGATAAATGCGCTCGTTCCTTTATGCTTCGATTCTGGATCAGTTACCGCAAATACAACATAAATGTCTGCAATTCCACCATTGGTAATAAAGATTTTAGAGCCGTTTAGAACATAGTGGTCGCCATCTAGTTTAGCAGTCGTTTTCATGCCTCCAGCATCTGAACCAGAGCCAGCCTCTGTTAAACCATAACCACCGATTTTAGTACCTTCTGCCATTGGACGAAGATACTTTTGCTTTTGCTCTTCATTGCCATATTTGAAGATCGGCCATCCTGCAAGTGAGGTATGGGCAGAAAGCGTGACACCAGTGGAAGCACAAACACGAGATAGCTCTTCGACAGCGATACAATAAGCAAGATAGTCAGAACCTATTCCGCCGTATTCTTCTGGCCAAGGGATACCCGTTAAGCCAAGCTCTGCCATTTTGTCGAAGATTTCACGGTCAAAACGTTCTTCTTCGTCACGCTCTGCCGCTGTTGGTGCTACTTCGTTTTCTGCAAAATCACGTACCATTTTACGAATCATTTCATGTTCTTCTGAAAGTTGAAAGTTCATTGTGTATCCCGCCCCTTTTTTGTATTCTCGCGTTCAATTGTGAGTTTGTCGCGTTTGACCATTTATTGGAAAGTATATTAATTAGTTATGTGCTTACTAATAACAATTCGTTGAATTTCGCTTGTGCCTTCGTATATTTCCGTTACTTTTGCGTCACGGAAATAGCGTTCTACTGGATAATCTTCGGTGTAGCCGTAACCGCCAAACACCTGCACTGCTTCGATTGCTACTTCTACCGCTGTTTTCGAAGCAAAAAGTTTTGCCATTGATGCTTCTTTACCGCATGGCAGTCCTTGATCGCGAAGACTTGCTGCTCGGTAAACAAGAAGTTTTGCTGCTTCTACCGCAGTCCCCATATCTGCTAGTTTGAAGCCTACTCCTTGGTTCGCAGCAATTGGCTTGCCGAATTGAATGCGCTCTTTCGAATACGCAATTGCCGCTTCGAAGGCCGCTTCTGCGATGCCTAGCGCTTGCGTTGCGATTCCGATGCGTCCTGTGTTTAAGTTCGCCATGGCGATTTTAAATCCATCGCCTTCTTCACCAAGTCTATTTGCTACAGGAATTTTCATATCTTCAAACGTAAGCTGAACTGTTCTAGAGCCGTGCAAGCCCATTTTTTCTTCGTCTTTTCCGACAATGAAACCTGGCGTATCTTTTTCTACGATAAATGCTGTAATCCCTTTTGAGCCTTGGGAAGAATCTGTCGAAGCAAAAACGATGTTTACATCTGCTTCTCCACCATTTGTTATAAAGACTTTAGAACCATTCAGTACATAGTGGTCGTCTTTCTTTACAGCTTTTGTTTTCAATGCACCCGCATCAGATCCAGCAGATGGTTCTGTTAGGCAAAATGCTCCTAAGTATTCACCAGTTGCAAGCTTTGGAATGTATTTATTTTTTTGTTCTTCATTGCCAAAATAGAGGATTGGATTTGTTCCAACAGAAGTGTGCACAGAAAGAATTACCCCAACTACTGCGCTTACTTTTGAAAGTTCATTAATAGCAAGGACATAGCTTGTAAAATCCATCCCTGAGCCGCCGTATTCCTCTGGTACCGTAATACCCATTAACCCAAGCTCTCCCATTTTCCGGATGATTTCACGAGGAAATTCCCCCTGCTCCATGCGGTCGATAAAAGGTTCAATTTCCGTTTTAGCAAAATCTCTGACCATGTTGCGCATCATAAGTTGTTCTTCAGTAAACTTTAGCTCCATCTTATTTTCCCCTTTTTCCCGTATTAACGGGCAGTAAATTCACACTTCAAGTATTTTGTCAATTTGAGGAGCTAACCGTGGGAGATTAACTGCCCATAAAAACCTCCATTTTATGAACAAAGACTAAGTACGCCGCATCGTGCGGCAACGCCTTTGTGGCTCTCTTCCTATGAGCCTCAACTAACATTCAGCGGGTGATAAACATACCCACTGAATGAAGTTTCACTTTTATTCGTAAATGTAAAAACCTCTACCAGACTTCTTCCCTAGCCAACCAGCTTTTACGTATTTTCTAAGAAGTGGACATGGACGATATTTACTGTCTCCGAACCCTTCGTGTAAGATTTCCATAATGTATAAGCAAGTATCCAAGCCGATAAAGTCTGCTAGTTGAAGTGGACCCATTGGATGATTCATCCCGAGTTTCATCACATCGTCTATCGCTTCCTTGGAAGCAACCCCTTCATAAAGCGTGTAAATTGCTTCGTTGATCATCGGCATTAAAATTCGATTAGAGACGAAGCCTGGAAAATCATTTACTTCGACTGGTACTTTGCCTAGCTTCTTTGTCATATCTTCGATTGCTGTATAGACTTCATCTGAAGTTGCCAGACCACGAATAATTTCCACTAGCTTCATTACAGGAACCGGGTTCATAAAATGCATTCCAATCACCTGCTCCGGGCGATTCGTTACAGCAGCTATTTCCGTAATTGGTAGCGATGAAGTGTTTGTTGCTAAAATTGTGTGCTTTGGTGTGATTTCATCTAGCTGTTTGAAGATAGATTGCTTGATTTCCATATTTTCAACTGCCGCCTCGACCACAATATCTACGTCACTTGCATCTTCGATTGACAGCGATTTAGTAATATTATTTAGTACTGCTTGTTTTTCCTCTTCTGACATGCGACCTTTTTCCACATTACGGGAAAGGTTTTTTGTAATTGTTTGAAGTCCACGCTCGTAGTATTGTTCTTCCCGATCATTCAGCTTCACTTCAAAACCAGCCTGTGCACAAACTTGTGCAATTCCTGATCCCATTTGCCCTGCACCAATTACCATTATTTTTTGAATTGTCATGCGTTATTTCTCCCTGTTTTTGGAACTTCGATCATTATTGCATCGCCTTGCCCGCCGCCTGAACAAATTGCCGCGACACCAATTCCACCGCCACGACGTTTTAATTCATACGCAAGTGTTAAGATGATTCTTGCACCAGAGGCTCCAATAGGGTGACCAAGTGCTACCGCTCCACCATTTACATTCACTTTTTCCTCATCTAAGCCTGCAATTTGGCTACTAACTAGGGCTACTGCTGCAAATGCTTCATTTATTTCAAATAGATCAATATCTTCTAGTCTCTTTCCAGTTTTGTCGAGCAATTTATTGATGACGATTCCTGGTGTTTGCGGAAAGTTTTCTGGCTCAATCGAGATTTCCGCGTGTCCAATAACGTATGCAAGTGGCTCTTTACCAAGCTCTTTTGCTTTTTCTTCATTGGTCAAAACGATTGCACAAGCTCCGTCATTAACCCCTGGTGCGTTTCCTGCTGTGATTGTTCCATCTTTCCCAAACGCTGGTTTCAATTTAGCAAGCGAATCGATGGATGTATCGCGTCTTGGCGCTTCGTCTTCTTTTACAACAACTGGATCACCTTTTCGCTGAGGTATTTCTACTGCAACGATTTCCTCTCCTAAAATTCCATTGTCCATCGCTTTTAGTGCAAGGTTATGACTTCTATAGGACCATTCATCCTGTTTCTCCCGTGATAATTCAAACATCTCGGCAGTAGAGTTTCCGTATGTTCCCATATGCACATTTTTGGGATGGAATGAACAAGAAAGTCCATCATAAATCATGCCATCTACCATCTGACCATCTCCCATACGAAGACCAAAACGTCCTTTTGGCAAATAGTAAGGAGCATTTGACATCGATTCCATTCCACCTGCGACGATTATTTCCTCGTCACCCAGTCGAATCAATTGATCAGCTAGCGTCACACTTCTCATACCGGAAGCACATACTTTATTGATTGTTTCCGTTTTCACTGACCATGGAATTCCCGCTTTTGTCGCCGCTTGTCTAGAAGGAATTTGCCCTTGCCCAGCTTGCAATACAGATCCCATAATTACTTCATCCACATCTACTCCGTCTACCCCTGCGCGAGCCAATGCTTCTTTTATCGCAATTCCTCCAAGATCTGAAGCTGTTAAACTACTAAGTGCTCCCCCGAACTTACCAAATGCTGTACGTGCCCCATCCAAAATTACTGTTTTTGTCAACATAGCCACCCCTTTTGTATGCGCTTTCACTACTAATAAAATAAAAAATTTAGTTGACTGAACGCTCGCTCAATTTGACTTGTTAGAAAAAGGGAGTATCAACTACTCCCTCTACTGTTACTTCTAGTTTACGAAACTGTTAAACTATTTGCAATATATTTATCAAACAATTGCTTCTTCTTTCTCTTCCTCTTCGGATGATGGAGTGAATTCTCCGAAAATAGATTTCTCCAGTAATTCAGCAATATCATATGTGCCTACGTTTTCTTCTACTTCTTTCGCTTTCGTACCATCAGATAACATCGTTAAGCAGTAAGGGCAACCAGATGAAATAATCGTTGGATTCACTTCAAGCGCTTGTTCAGTTCGAGCAACGTTAATGCGATTTCCTACATGTTCTTCCATCCACATTAGTCCGCCACCTGCTCCACAGCACATGCCTGTTTCACGGTTACGATCCATTTCCACTAGTTTCACTCCAGGAATTGCCTTTAACACTTCTCGTGGTGCGTCATATACATCGTTGTATCGTCCTAAATAACAAGAGTCATGGAATGTAATCGTTTCTTCCACTGCGTATTGCGGCTTTAAGCGACCCGCTTTTACTAAGTCGTACAGCATTTCTGTATGGTGAAGCACTTCCCCGTTCCAACCGAAATCGCTGTATTCATTTTTAAAGATATTATATGCATGCGGATCAATAGTGACAATTTTTGTGACACCAGCTTTTTCAAATTCAGAAATATTGGATGTTGCTAGCTCTTGGAATAAAAATTCGTTTCCTAGACGACGTGGTGTGTCTCCAGAGTTCTTTTCTTTATTGCCGAGAATCGCAAATTTCACTCCCGCTTCGTTCATCAAGTGAGCAAATGCTAAGGCAATTTTTTGCGAGCGATTATCGAAGGATCCCATAGAACCTACCCAAAATAAGTATTCAAATTCTTCGCCAGCTTTAGATACTTCTTTCACCGTTGGAATATGAATTTCTGGACGAGCATCTCTCCAATTTTCTTTTTCTTTACGGTTTAAGCCCCACGGATTTCCTTGACGCTCAATATTCGTCATAGCGCGTTGTGCATCTGGATCCATTTTTCCTTCTGTCATGACTAAATAACGGCGAAGGTCGATAATTTTATCAACATGCTCATTCATAACTGGACATTGGTCTTCACAGTTACGGCAAGTCGTACATGCCCAAATTTCTTCTTCGGTAATAACATCGCCAATTAAAGAAGGACTATAAATATCTTCGATGATTGCACCTTCTGCTCCCGCAGCCATTGCAAGTTGGTTACCTCTTGTTCCTTGGAAAGCAAGTGCAGGTACCCAAGGTTTTGCTTTTGTTTCTACAGCCCCAGTAAATGTTAAGTGATCACGGAGCTTTGTGATCAAGTCCATTGGAGACAGCATTTTACCTGTTCCCGTCGCAGGACACATATTTGTACAACGACCACATTCTACACATGCGTAGAAGTCGATCATTTGTGCTTGGGTAAACTCATGGATATTTCCAACACCAAACGATGGCATTTCTTCTTCGTCCGCCTCTTCATCCTCTTCCTCTTCGAAATTGATCGGACGTAATTTCCCCACATTATCTAAACGATGGAAGTAAACGTTTGCAGGACCAGTGATTAAATGGAAATGCTTCGATTGTGGTACGTATACTAAGAATGTTAGTAAGAATAATAGGTGAATCCACCACATTGCATAGAAAATAGTTGTAGCAGCCGCAGTTGGCAATATTCCAAAAATTGTCGCTACAGTTGATGCGATCGGCTCTGACCAAGTCGCTTCGTGTCCATGCCAGATCATCCCCATACCATTACCAACTAATACAGAAACCATTAACCCACCGATGAAAATAAGAACTAGTCCACTTTTCCATCCGCGTTTTAAACGAACTAACTTTTCAATATAGCGTCGATAGAATGCCCAAACGACTGCTATTAAAATAACAAATGTCACGATTTCTTGGAAAAATGTAAACGCAGGATACAACGGTCCTAATGGCAAATGTGACCCCGGCGCTAATCCTTTCCAAATAAAATCAATTGCGCCAAATTGAACAAGTAAAAACCCATAAAAGAACATGACATGGATCGCTCCACTTTTCTTATCCTTTAACAGTTTCTTTTGTCCAAATACATACACCCAAATTTTCTGGAGTCGTTCTTTCACATTATCTTCAAACTCCACTTTTTTCCCAAGTTTGATATATGCATATCTTGTTTTTAACAAATATGCGAACAAACCAATTGCATACAAAGTAACTGCGATAAACAGTACCCAGTTTGCGATTAACAATGGATTCATCTTATTCTCCCCCTTAAAGACGTAAAATGATGTTATGCATAGAATACCATTAGGCTAATAGATTAATAAAGAATTAATTTAATATTAAAACTGAATGAGCATTCAGTCAACAGTTATTTATTGAAAATTTTCATTTTTAGAAAACAGCTTTCTTAAGTCGGCTTGATGTAGCCCTTAATTATTTCCAGAAAATAGATAAGGGCAACCAATAGGACTGTTTAAGCAACCAGTTTGCTTGGCAAAGCAACAGAATCATATCGAAGAGCAACCAATTCAGCAGTGAACGCAACCAAAACCTATAACAAAGGCTATCTCTATGCGAGATAGCCTTCTTCGATCAATTTATTTCTTCAAAATACTTTCCAAAATGTAATTTCGCTTCCTCGATTCGGTTTTTCGCTATTCCAAGTAGTACAGTAGTCGCTGGCCCTGCTGATTTCACTATATCCCAACCTTGCAATTCACAACGCAAACCAAGTCGCTTGCATTCTTCTGCTATTCCAGTGGAACCGACTGGCCATACGCTTTCTACCAGACCACTCTTGATGCTTTCCCAAATCTTTTTCAGGTCTGCAATTTTGTCCGACTCTGTCATAACCTCTTGACCTACACATGGCTTGCCGTACACATACCAAGTATATTTTTCAGCACTGTCCGTTTTCTGTTTGCCAATCAGCGTGACAGCGATGGCGGATTGCAACGTTTCCATATTTGACTCTGTGCTGCCGGTAATCTCCGGACAAGGCTGGGCTATCTCCCCAAAGAGTTTCTTAATACCCTCTACATATTTATCCCAGTTTTTATTGCCAGAAAAGTTATGCAGTACGATCGAAATCGGATGTGCTCCTGCCGCCCATTGCTCCATCAGTGCGACTCGCGTTGCAAAATAAGCTACTACTTCGTCAGAAACATGCACTAAATCGGCTTCTTTTTCACCGATTCCTGCAGAATTATCGGTCGTCAAAACAAATCCATTTGGCAATAAAACCGCATTACGCATGTGTTCTCACTCTTTCCATTACTCGCTCTACGACCGGAGACACAACTATTGCGATTCCAGCGTTTAGTACAGTCGCAATTGTTATTCCAGGCAATGCCATCACAAAAAATGCCGGGGAAATGATCCAGTAAAACGGTAGCGTCGCAAGCACACTGTTTGCGACGATAAAAAATATCCATTTCCATACATTTCGTCCTGCTTGATGAAGCTTTGTAAATACGAATAAAATCAAAAACATTTCAACAGCTATTATTAAATGTAGTGGCCCCAGAGGAAATCCTGCGTATAAAGAAGATGATAAATGTCCGATTAAAGATGCTGCTCCTGCATAAACAGGAGGCAAAAATGCAGCCGATATAAGCGCTGGCACTGTGTCGAGTGCCGCGCTATTAATCCCTATTGGAATTTTAATAAATGCTCCTATTGCGGATAGTGCTGCAAACATTGCTGCAAGTGTAAGTAAACGAAGCTTCACCTTATTTACTCCCCTTCTTTTTTAACGCTTCCTACGTTCTTGAATACTTTTGCACTTCGAATATATTCTACATCCGAAACTTTCATTCGCGCATTAGCTACTCGAGCTGCTGCAAATAAATAGTCAGATAGTCGATTTAAATAGCGTTGCACAACTGTTGGTACATCTTCTTCTGCTTTTGTCAAAGTGACTACTTGTCGTTCCGCACGTCTCGTAACAGTGCGTGCAATATGAAGCGTTGCCGCTGCTGGTGTTCCGCCTGGTAATATAAAACGCTCTAACTCCGGGCTTTCATCCACAAGTACATCAATTCGTTTTTCCATTGCTTCGATTGGTTCGTCTGTCATTTTATATACGCGACGATTCGATACATTTGCAAGATCTCCGCCACAATCGAATAGCTCATGCTGAATAGTTTCTAGATCTTCTAGAATATCCGCAAATACAGCGGGATCTAGTTCTGTCACCGCTTTTCCGATAAATGAATTTAGCTCATCGATTGTTCCGTATGCTTCTACACGAATATTATCCTTATCGGTTCTTCCTCCGATTAAGCCTGTTTTCCCTTTGTCGCCAGTTTTTGTATAAATTTTCATCTCCACACATCTCCCTTTATTGTTTGTGCAATTCCATACCAAATACGTGTAACACTTTCCGCCTTTGTAAAAAGTTTTTGATAAAATCGACCGACGTCATCTCTTAATCTACGGGCAGTTGCTTCCATCGGTACAATTCCTCGACCAATTTCAGTTGCGATTACAATAACCTCGACTTTCGTATTCCATCGATCCAAGTGTTCGAGCCAATCTTCCAACTTTGTTTGTTCCAAATTTTCTACCCCATAAACAACGACTACTTCTGTATTTGACAATAATACTGGAATATCCTCCTCTGCATTCATCCATTGCACGCTTCTTCCTTGAATCCGGTTCTCTACGTACGCTCGTTTTCCATTAAATGCTCCACCGAAAATGACATGCATCGCTTTCCCTCCAGTACGTCTTTTTTACGTGTCCATTGCAACTCGTAGCTACACCCATGTGGTACTTCCCATTCCCAAAAGCTTTTTTTAACTGGTGCAAATTTCATCAACAAAAAGCGAATGGGACCACCATGTGTAATAATAATGGGATGGTTTACTTCTTCCACTACTCCATAGAAAGCTTGCAATACTCGGTCTTCCATTTGTTCTAACGACTCTCCATTTGGAGGAGCAACTTCCCTCGGATTATCCAGCCAATTTCTATATAAAGTATCTTCTTTTAATTCATTATATGTTTTTTGCTCCCAATCACCAAAGGAGCATTCCCTGAAATTTGCATTTTCCGTATAAGAAATTCCCCTAAATACTTTCGCTGCAGTTTGTTTACATCGCATTAAATCGCTGCCAATCACTTGTTTGGTTGTACTAGATAGTTTTTTCGTTAGGATATCATCGATAATCGGTTCATCGGTCCAACCGATGTATTTTTTATCGCGATTCCCTTGCGTTGGCAAATGCCTTAAGAGAGTAATAGTAAAAGTGTCAGCCATAATACCACCTCCGAAACTTCTACACTCGCTCCAAGCAAATCACCGGTAACCCCACCGAAGTTCCTAAGAGCCCAATTGCGAAATAAACAAATAAAACCAATCAACACGACTGCAATTGTGACCGCCACAAGCCAATCCGTCAGCAATCCTAAAACAGCAAGACCCAGTAAAAAGTGACATACAGCTGCAAACCACACAGCCCTCTCATTCATTTTTTGCTTGAAAAAATGAGCGAGTCCACTCGTTTTCGCATTATTTGTGAGAGAGAATAATGTGATAAGTATCACCCTAGAAAAATAAGGGATTAGTATGAGTAAAATCCAATGAAAAGACGTTGCCGCAAGTACTTCCGAAACAATAATTACTTTGCCAACGACCAGCAATACAACGGCCATTACACCAAATGCTCCGACTCGCGGATCATCTAATATTTCGAATCGCTTCATACGGTCTCTATAAGAAAAAAATGCATCCGATGTATCGATAAACCCGTCCATATGAAGGCCGCCAGAAAAGAAAATGCCAAGCAGTACAATGCTAAATCCTGTCATTAATGGACTCCATTGGGCGTAGAGCACGATACAGGCAATTGCCCCGATCCCAGCTCCTATCCAAGGAAAAACACTATACATCCCCGTAATCTGACGTCTTTCCATCGGTAAATTTTTGTTCACTGGTATAATAGTGAAAAATTGAAGTGCTAATAACAAGCTATTCACTTTTGCACCCCGTTTAACACGGAGATGATTTTTTCCCATTTTACATGCTTTTTAAAATGGTTTGCCCACTCGTCTATTTGTTCTTCAGATGCATTCCCGCCATTTTTCGCTTCGCCGTCTTCTTCCTCTAGTTCATTAGGAAAATAAGGAACGATTCCGATCACATCGATTCCCGTAAATGACTCGATAAAGTCTATTCCATCTTGGAATAAAGAAGTATCCCCTCGGAACTTATTGATAATGATTCCTTTTACCCGAGCTCTTTGCGCTTCTGGTAACAGTGCAAGCGTGCCGACGATAGATGCAAATACCCCTCCATACTCAATATTTGCTACCAATAAAACCGGGACATCTGCCAAATCAGCAATCCGCATATTTACTAATTCTCGATCTCTTAAATTCACTTCCACAGGGCTACCGGCCCCTTCTAAAATTAAATATTCATAAGATGTGGAAAGCTTCTTCAAGCTATTTTTTATCAATAGTTGACCTTCTTCAAAAAACTGCTCCCGGTAATGCATTCCATTCATTTTATTCAGCTTTTCCCCTAAAATAATGATGTTCGATTCCATATTTCCCGCGGGTTTGAGCAGGATTGGGTTCATTTCTGCTCTATAAGGGGTTTTTGCGGCTCTTGCTTGTAAGGATTGCGAAACACTTATTTCCAAGCCTTCCTCTGTTCGGATACTTAACGATGACATATTTTGTGATTTAAATGGAGCCACTTGCTTTCCTTCATTTGCTAGGAGCCTGCAAATCGCTGTACATACTAAGCTTTTCCCTACGCTAGAAGCGGTCCCTTGCACCATTAAGCCTTTCATCTGCATCCCTCATTTCCACTGACGATCTTCACCATATTCCATTTCGAAGGCATGATCTGCTTTTGCTACAAGCTTTTGATGGAGTCGACCAATCCACTCTTGATAGAGAGCTGTATATTCATATTTTGATACTGGTTCATCCAGCACTTCATTTGAAACAATGACCAATACTTGCACTTTTTCTAATAGCTTTTCAATTGTCGTGAATAACTGCTTTTCTACTTCTTCCATTTGACCTTCGTAAAGCTCATTTGCAAGCCAAGTCGTAACACAATCCCAAAGAATGGCATCCCCTTTTTCAATTTTAGGGATAATTTGCTCCAAATGTCTTGGCTGCTCGATTGTCACCCATTCAACCGAATAATTTCGACGATCGTCTTGGTGTCTGTTAATACGTGCTTTCATTTCCTCGTCGACTGCAATACCAGAAGCAACGTACACATTTCGTTTTGCTTGCTCGTTCATGACAAAGTGTTCAGCGAAGCTGCTTTTTCCACTCCGCACGCCCCCTGTTATGAAGATAAGTTTTCCTCGAACCATGTGGTCATCTCCCTTTGCAAATGCTCCATTTGCGCCTTTTCCTTCATGCCAACACGGAACCATTTTCCATCCAAGCCTTTAAAGTTTTCTGTATGGCGAAGGACACAACCTTTTGCCAATAAATAATCGAAAAACGCTTTCGAACGTGCATGATCAGGCAGTTGGAAACAAAGGAAATTAGTTGTGGATGGCAATACAATGCAATGCCATTTCTCTAGGAAGTCCGAAAAGCCCTCCCGCATTTCTTTTGCAAAAGTAATCGCCTGTATTCGGTACTCCTCTTCCTGCAAACAGTCAGCTCCGATCGTTGTAGCAATTGCATTACTATTCCAATGCGACAATCGGGAACGAATATCCTTTATAAAGGCTTCGCTTCCTACTGCATATCCAAGGCGCAACCCCGGAATCGCATACATTTTCGTCATCGAGCGCACGACAACCACGTTCGGAAAATCCTTCAAATACGGGATAAATGATTCTTTTTCATCAATAAAGTCGAGAAACGCTTCGTCTAAAATCACTTCACATTTATATCTTTTTGCGTAGCGTACAATTTGGATAATTTCCTCTAAAGGTATTAGATAGCCGGTTGGATTGTTTGGTCTGCAAATATAGATGGCCTCTGCAAACTCGATTTCATCGAACACTTCCTCTAAAGGAAGCTGTCCTATTGCAATTATTTCTTTTATGTATACATGATAAGGGGCAAGGGTCGCCGCGTATTCTGAAAAAGTTGGATGAATCAAGACGACACGCTTGTTTTCATATCGTTTCGCAATGCTTGCAAATAGCTCTGCTGCTCCATTTCCAACGATGATGTTACTAACGGATACGTCGTGATACTTAGCAGCTGCAGATAAAAAAGGCTCTCCAGCAGGATCTGGGTACTTTGTGATTAATTCAGCATAGGTCGACCATCTTTCCATTACAAATGCTGGTGGACCTAAAGGATTTACATTTTCACTAAAATCCATTATCTTCTCTGGCATCTCGATTCCTAGCCGTTCATATACGTGATGTGCATTTGCTCCATGATTAGGTAATGCCATATAAAATTCCTCCAATAACCATCATCCAAAGCCAAAATAGAAATACCGCTGTATTCAAATGCGAGATGGTACTTAATATATGGTTTGGTGATAAAGGAACCTCTACAACTCCCATGCGGGCACGATTCGAAATGATTCCTTTATATGTATTAATTCCTCCCAGTTGAATGCCTAGCTGGTAAGCAGTCGCTGCTTCTAAATAACCACTATTTGGGCTTGGATGTTTTTTCGCATCAAGCCACCACCCCTTCATGCGCTTGTTAAAAGGTAGCTTACTTTCTTTTTTACCCCACAGCATAATAAGATAGCCTGTCAAACGACTTGGTATATAGTTTGCTATATCATCAAGCTTAGCCGCAGCGTATCCGAACTCTTCGTATTGCTCATTTTTATAACCGACCATCGAATCGAGTGTATTGATCGCTTTATAAACCCAAAGCCCAGGTGCACCTGCAAACAAAAACGCATAAAAAAGCGGAGCAGTAATTCCATCACTAATATTCTCGGAAACTGTTTCCACGACACCTCGTGTAATTTCTTGTTCATCTAACGTTTCCGTATCTCTTCCGACTATCCACGATAGCTTTTGCCTAGCAGCAGGTAAATCATTTGCAACTAGTGGTTTGTATACATCCAACGCTGCTTCTCTTAGGCTTTTTTGCGCAAGTCCCGAAGCTATTAACATACTTTCCACTATAATCCCAACCCACATATGGATGGAATACGCACTTATTAAAAGCGCAATCGTTACAGAAAATGTAATTCCTACAACGATAAAAACGAGGAGAAATCCTTTTGCTTTCTTCGCTCTCCCTTTATTCAACCATGTGGTTAGCTTTGAAATAAGCGTCCCAATAAAGCGAACGGGATGCGGCCAATTCGGCGGGTCACCAATTATTCGATCGAGCATGAGCCCTATTGCAATTGCGATTATATGTGGACCCATTTCTATTCCCAGCCTTTAGCTTTTTTGTAAGTTTGGATTGCCTCGACTGTGCATTCATACACACCAAGTCCGATTTTCTTTCCTACTTCCGTAATTGGACCTGCATATGGAATATATGCTCCTTGTTGTGTTGCTGCAACGAGCACGCTATCTGTTGATGTTCCAGTCGCAATCGTGCCAGTACGAGGATCCTTAACTTGTTCGTACGCTAGTGCTTTTGTTTTCGCTTCGGTTGCAGTAATGACCGCTTGTATAAAAGCTTCCTCTGCTAATTCCCCGTTTATAATGATCCATGTGTTAATGGTACCGATTGCAGGTAATGCTTCTACTTCATAAGCTTTTGCTACATCTACTGCATTTCCAACTCCTGCGGTCACCATAATAATGACGGAGCCAAAATCTCCATCGTATTGTTTAATAACCGCATCTTTCGTATAAACAGCAGTCATCATTCCTACTGTTTCTGTTTCAGAATATCCGCGATTGGTTAGGAATTGTTGCATTTCTGTTTGGGCGTTATCAATATTATAAAAAGCGTCTACTCTTCTATTCACAAATGTTCGGTACCAGCCCGTCCCAGCGTTTATAACTGCGGATGACCAAGTTTTTAATTGATGTTCCGCTTGGAATACGACTAACTCATCGGTCACTTGAAAGTTTTCAATCGTAATGAGTTTCTCCTCACATCGCTCTTTTATATCTGGCAGTATCGTGATTTGAGGTTTTGGCCGCTCGGGATGCGGATTTGTGCTAATTCTAGCTTTATACACTGTTTCGATTTTTTCTTTCATAACGACTTCATGCGGTTCACCGATGACTTTTACTTCGCCTTGATCCATTAATAAGAGCCGGTCACAGTAAAGAGATGCAAGATTGATATCATGAAATATACTGATGATAGTCATCGCGTTTTCATTTGCTTGCGTTTTGATCGTATCTAGCAATTGTTTTTGGTGTGCAATATCCAAATGATTTGTTGGTTCATCGAGTAACAGGATTGGCGCTTGTTGTGCGAGTGCTTGTGCCACAAATACACGCTGTTGCTCCCCACCGGATAATAGATCTAACATATGATGCTCATATTTTTCTATCCCCATTTGCTTCATCGCCCCTACAACAGCCGCTTCATCTTCGTCCGACCACGAGGAAAACAACCCACTTTGGTGAGGATAACGCCCGAGTGCAATTGTATCTCTTACGGTATGGGAAAAGGCATGACTATGTAATTGTGGGAGAACTGCCATTTTTTTCGCTAGCTCTTTCGACGAATACGTCGTTAACAATTTCCCATCAATAAGCACATCTCCGGACTCCTTATGTAGGATGCCACTAATCACTTTTAACAAGGTGGATTTGCCACTCCCATTAGGTCCTAAAATTCCTAGCATTTCTCCTTTTTCAACTTGAAAGGTGACATTTTTGACGATCAATTGGCGATCATATCCACCCGAGAGCTTTTCCACTTTTAACATATTAAATGCCTCCTTTTTTTCGTTGTCTAAAGAAAATAAATGCAAAAACAGGAGCTCCGATAAATGCCGTAATGACACCGATCGGCAATTCGGTTGGTGCAATAATCGTACGAGATACTAAATCACAGATGATTAATAATGCCGCTCCGTTTATAAAGCTAAGTGGCAACACATGCCGATTGTCCGAGCCAAATAGTAGTCTTGTCATATGGGGAACGACAAGCCCGACAAACCCAATTGTTCCAGATACTGCAACTGCTGTGCCGGTAAGCATGGACCCACCGATCAAAATCATCATTTTTCTCTTTTTCACATTTACCCCTAAATGCTGTGCTCGCTCTTCCCCAAATAGCATCGCATTTAGCTCTCTTCTGTTTAACCATAATAACAGCGTACCAATGAGCACAAAAGGGATAGCCATTTGCACAAAACTCCAGCCGCGCATCGATACACTACCGAGAAGCCAGCTAATAATTTGGCGTAGCTCTTCCCCAGTGAGTGCAATCATTAGTGAAATAACGGAGCCTAAAAAAGAGCTGAAAATAATACCAGTTAAAATAATCGTTTCCATTTTCATCGCACGATCTACTAGTTTTGCAAAAGAAATAACAAGAAACATCGTTACTAATGCACCGATCATACTGAAAACCGGCAACGTGAATATTCCTAAAAATGGTACCGAAATACCGAAAAAGAGCGTAGTCACGGCACCTACCGAGGCACCGGACGACACTCCTAACGTATAAGGATCGGCAAGCGGATTTTTTAACAATCCTTGAAACGCAGCGCCTGCAATAGCTAGTGATGCACCAACTAGCCCTGCAAGCACAACACGCGGCATGCGAATTTTCCAAACAATATTCGATGCGATTGCATCTGCTCCCGTATCCCATAAAGTGCTGATCGGTACCTTTACGGATCCGACCGATACACCAAGCCAAATTGCAACAAGTAGCGCTGCAATCGACAAGATGTAGCCGATCATGGCTTTACTCACTAAATGCCTCTGGGTAAATTGCTTTCGCGATTTCTTCTAAGCCATCTGCAAGACGTGGACCTGTACGACTTGTTAAGTTTTCATCCACTTGTACTACAGCATCATTTTGAACCGCAGTAACCGTATCGAAACCATCACGTGCTTTGACGCTATCTACAATTCCATCTACATAGCTATACATAATAATAATTACGTCTGGGTTACGACTAACTATCTCTTCTGGCGACATTATAAACCAGCCTTCTTGATCTGCTGCGATATTTTCTGCATTCACCATGTCTAAAACTTCTTGGATGAATGTTCCTTTACCAGCTGTATAAATATCAGGAACATCCGAGTTTTCTACAAACACTGTTTTCTTTGTTTCTACTTTTGCTACTTTTTCTTTTACTTCTTCTACTTTTGCTTTCATATCTTCTACAATTGTTTGTGCTTCTTCTAATTTACCTGTAGCACGACCAATTTGTTCGATTGTTGTATATGTTTCATTGAAATCTGCTGCATTTTTCACAACGAATACTTTCACACCAGCATCGCGAATTTGTTGTAATCCTGCTTCACCCACGCCTAAACCTGATTCATGCGCAAAGACGATATCTGGATTCATCGATACGATTTTCTCTACGTTGAATTCCTGTCCGCCGATTTTCTCTTTTTCTAACGCTTCTTCTGGATAGTTATCGTAGTCATTGACTCCAACGATTTCCTCATTTAATCCAAGTGCAAATAAAATTTCCGTATTACTTGGAATCATGGAAACGATTGTTTTTGGAGCTTCTTCTAACGTTATTTCATTGCCAACCGCATCCGTCATTGTTATCGGAAATGCTGCTTCATCTACCTCTGTTGGTTGTTCTTGTTGTTGTACATTGTCGTTATTTTCGACTGGTGTTTCTTCTTTTTGGCCACATCCTACTAAAAGCAATACTGCTAAAGCGGATGTCATCCATAATTGCCATAATTTCTTCATGTTACTTTCCCCCATTTTCTTCTGTGCAAATAAAAAACTCTCGTCCAATGAACGAGAGATAGAATAGGTATAAATCTGCAAGGTTTTCCAAATGCCAAGCCGACTCACACGTTACCTATCCTCGTAGGCATTAAAGTGTTTACACATAAAGGCAGGTTTTCTGACTCATGATAGCGGACTATCACACACAGTGGCGGGACCGTGCTGGACTTTAACCAGCTTCCCTTTTAACTTACTAGTTTCATAGCAAGCACCTTTATGTTCAAAGTATAATTTTGTATGCATCGACTTCATTATACATGAAATGATAGTGTTGTCGACAATGATTTTTAGAGAATAGGTAATTGTCGAATTTTTTGAAGAGTGCTTTTGGCTAGACAATTTGCTACACTCTTATCGTGGAAATTTTGGAGAATCAGGGGAGTGACTACTTCACTTCCCTGGTTCTCTTTTTCAGTAACTGTATAGCGAATATTGTAGATAAAGAAAAGTTTTCAACCTTATATTCATTGAATACAATACATAAAAAAGCATGGACAAATTGTGTGTCCATGCTTACACCTCATTAATTCTGAAACAAGGCATTGTTTGGCTGTATAGTAGATGCTCGTTTCATCACATCAAGCGCTTCGCTCTTCTTTCCTAGACTTGATAAGCTATTTGCTAGATGGAAAAGATAATCTGTTCTAGTTGGAGATTGTTCTAATAGCTCTCTCATTATCTGTATGGCTTCATCGTGCTGATTACCTTCTCTAAGAAAGTTAGAATATTGGTATTTAAAGAATAGGTTTTCGTGAATTTCTCCGTGAAAACGCTTAATAAACAAGTTAGCGTCTTCCCATCCTATAAATCGCTTTCTCGCTAGAAATTCATAATAAATAAAAGAGCTTTGCTCTTCCACCGACAAGCGATTTCGAGCATGTCGACAGAGAGTTAGAGCGGTTTGGTGATTGCCTCTATCATATGCATCGATAAAAGCCATAAAATAATCAAGGCTCTTCCAGCTGAATTTATCAGCAGGGAGCTTATCTTCAATTTCTAGCTTTAAGAAATATGCTTCAAAGTACATTTGCTTTATAACAGGTAGACTGTCCGACTGAATCTGCACAAAACTCTCTTCTTTCTTACTCAACCAGTCTTCTGCTGATTTTCCATTAAAATCTCTCTTGCTCCAATCTGCTCCACTACGATTCAAAATATAGACGACAAGTTGATAAAGTTCACTATCATCACCAAGAATCAATGCTTCCTGGAGAGCTGTCCATCCTAAATAATTGGCGTGATTTACATTTACTCCCCAATAGACTCCTTCTCGCACTACTGATACATGCCCTTTTTCACTAGAAGGCAAGAGAATAGTACCTCCAAATCGATTTAACGCGTTTGGGTCTGCTCCAGCTCTATAAAGAATCTGCATGCCTTTTGTAAAACCAATTGCTGCAGCTGCAACAATTGGCGGTAACCCTACTTCGTTGGTACGATTTGAATCTATACCCATTGCAAGACATTTCGTCAACACCAAATCGTCAAATTGAGTAATTGCCTCAAACAGTTCGTGCATGATTTGAGTTTTCTGCATTCCAACTCACTTCTCCATATGTCTGATTGCCTTTATAAAAGATGGCTTCAGTTGTAGCTGTTCGAGCTACAGCCTCTGCGCTAGAGGTAGCATTGATGAATACAAACGTTGCTTCATCTCCTACTTTTGGCCATTGCTGTTCTCCCGAAGTAGATAAAGGGGTAACCCCTCCTGTAATAAACTTTAAATTACGTGCTAATTGGTCTTCTTGAGCCTGGCGATAGACAAGACTATATTTCGTTGATTTTTCAAGTAAACTCCCTGTTCCAAAGGAGGACCAGGAATCATAGAATCCATCGCAACCAAAATGTACCTTTACACCTGAATGATCTAATAGATCAATTGGGGGAATTGAACGAGTTAAAGGTACGGTAGACATAATTGCAGTTTCTGTCTGTACAAGTTCTTCGATTAATGTACGTTGTTGAACTTCCGGAATACTACCCAATGCAAAAGCATGGCTGACAGCTGTTCGACCTTCCCACCCCTGACTCCGAACAATCTCTAAGAGTTTAGATATTGTATATGCACCTATATGTCCTTCATCATGCAAATGAATATCAACATCCGCATTGTATCGCTCTGCAAGTTGCATCATCGTACGCAGTGAAGTTTCAATTTTTCCATCAATACCTGCAGGGTCTAATCCACCGATATGGGTAGCACCTTCACGCATAGCCTCATGCATTAGTTCAACGACTCCTGTGTTTAGCATCCCATGTTGCGGAAAAGCAACGATTTCATAACTCAATTTATCCTTAGATTCCTCTAACGCTTCTCGAACTGAAATTAAATTCTGGAGACCGATGTACGGATCAATATTTACATGTGTCCGAATATGTGTTGCGCCTTGTGAAGCAAGCAGATCGATCATCGCCAATGCGCGTTGCTTTCCTGACTGTGCTAGCTCTGCAAGTTCGAGTGCTTCCAATCTCAGTCGTTCTTTTAAATTTGCTGCTGGCTGAATTGATTTCCAATCCAACGATAGGTATGTTTTGTCCAAATGATTGTGCATTTCTCGAAATCCGGGCATTAATAACAAACCATTCATCGATTGAGACCGACCATAAGTCGGGAGAGGAACTTCAGCAGGTTGAACGGACTGTATCTTTCCTTCAACTATCTCAAGGGAAACAAGTTCTGTAATGGTATACATTGTTCCATTTGCATCTGTTTTTCGTCCTGTCTCAATCTTTACATCGGTTAACCAAAGCGTCATGAATGAACGCCTTCTTCCACAACTTGTTTAGGAACGAATATATTTCCCTTTCCATACACAGCGCGAATTGGTTTTCGTCTTGCAATCGCTTCTGCGCTGCAGGTAGCATCAACTAATAAAAATGAAGCATCATCTCCCACCTTCGGCCACTGTAGGTCTCCAGTTGGTGATAGTGGCGTCACCCCACCAGTAGCGAAACGAAGTAATTGGCTTAGACCAATTTCATCGCTAATACGAAAACGCTCTCCCAATAATGCTAGTTTCTGAATGGAATCCCCTGTTCCAAATGGAGACCAGTGATCTGTGATACTGTCATGTCCAACTGAGACCGGAACATTGTTTTCCCAGAGGTATGGAATAGGTATAGTCGGTCTATTGACAGGTACTGTAGTTGTTACGTCAATACCAACCTCAGCAAGTTTTTCAGTTACTGTCTGTAATCGCGGCTCCACAAGATCTCCTAGAGCCAAAGCATGGCTGATTGTTACCTTGCCCTGATTTCCTGATGCTTCTGTCAATTCTGCAATTTGTTCCATTTGGAAGGCTCCAAGAGAATCCGAATCATGCAAGTGAATATCAATCGGTGCATCAAATTCTTGTGCAATGGAGAATACAGTTTCTAAGCTTTTTTCGATGTTCCTATCAACAGTTGCTGGATCGACACCCCCAACATGCGTTGCTCCATTTGCCATCGCTTGACGAACAAGTTCGACTGAATCACTACGTAATAGTCCGTGTTGTGGGAAAGCTACAATTTCATAGGTGATTAAGTCTTCATAGGCTTTTAATGCGCTGACTGTAGCTTTCAAATTCTCAATTCCGACGACTGGGTCGATATTACAATGTGTACGTATGTGTGTATGTCCATTCTGAATCAACAATTCGAGCATTTTCTTTGCACGTTCTTCCACCGTTGGCAATTGGTCTTTTAACACCTTTTGTTCTTCTTCAATTCGAGTAAATATTCCATTAGTTGCTGGTCTGACTGCCTTCCAAGGTCCCCCGTAGTATGTTTTATCAATGTGAATGTGCATCTCGCGGAATGCAGGAATCATCAACGCTCCATTTGCATCTATCATTTCACTTTCAGATGGAGGTGCTTCTGTTGTGACATTGGCAATTCGCCCTTTTTCAATTTGAATATTCACTAGTTCTGTCAATGTTTTAGCGACTGTATTTTCAGGTTTTTCGTATCCTTTTTCAATTCGAACGTTTGTAATCCAATAATTATTCATTTATTTCTTCCTCCTTTAATAGTCAGTGGCAATACCTTAATAGATGATGCCAAGATATGATGATTATTCAGTAATCTTTACATTCTCAATCATGAGGTAGTTCGATGCGTTTAACCAATAACCAGTCACATTTTTGTTGGATACAGCCAAGTGTTCATAGTTACGGATTGGTACATATACTGCTTCGTCTAACTCAATTTGTAACACTTTTTCGTAAAGTGCTTTGCGCTCTTCTTGGTCTGTTTCTTGTCTCGCTTGTTCAATTAATTGGTCGACTTCCGGATTAGTGTAATAGAATGAGTTTCCGGCAGGTCCATGTGATGAGGAATGGAACAGATTATATTGATTGTAGTCTCCGTCTCCTGTTGCATTACCCCAACCTGAGATAAACATCTCATGTTCGCCGTTGTTCGTCATCTCAATAAAAGCTCCATATTCCATCACTTGAATCTCAACATCAATGCCAATCCCTTTTAATTGGGACTGGATGACTTCAGCCATATTAATACGTTCTTTACGGTCACTAGTCAGCAAGGAAATTTTGTAGCCTTCTTCAATACCAGCTTCTTTTAGTAATTTTTTCGCTGCATTTAGATCGTAGGCAAGTGGTTTAGAAGATTCGCTATAACCGAAGACCTTTGGACTCATTGCAGAGTTCGCTAATGTACCGACATCATTGTAGACCCCAGAAATAATAGCTTCCCTTTCAATTGCGTGGCTGATTGCTTGGCGTACACGCAAATCATCAAATGGTTCCTTTTCAACGTTGAATCCTAGGTATTCAACTGCAAGACCTTCTGTTCGATAAAGTTCCATCGTATCCGAAGCTTCAATTCGTTCTATCTCTGTTACTGGTACTTGGTCGTTAATATGCGCCTCACCAGTCTCAATCATCGCCAGACGTGTAGCGTCTTCTGGCACCACTTTAAAGACTACACGTTCAACAGCAGCTTCCTCTCCCCAATAGTCTGGATTCTTCACAATAGATACCTCTTGCCCTGAGATCCACTTTTCAAATGTATATGGTCCGGTACCTATCGGATTTTCTTTAAGGGCTTCTGGATTTTCTGTGATAGCTGTTGGACTGATCATACTTCCCTCTTGACTTGCCAAAATGGAAAGCAACGGAGCGTATGGATAAGAGAGATGGAAACGAACCGTCAGTTCATCAACGATCTCTATTTCTTCGATCATTGAAAACTTTTCACGTTGTGGTGACCCTACAGCTGGATCTAAAAGACGATCCATAGTCGCTTTCACTGCATCAGCGTTGAATGGAGTCCCGTCATGGAAAGTCACGCCCTCCTGAAGTTTGAATTCCCAAGTAGTATCATCGATTACATTCCATTCTTTTGCCAAACCGGGTTGAATCTCAAAGTTCTCATCAGGCCTTACTAACGTTTCATAGACTTTTTGGTACAAAATATTTGCCGATGGGATATCCGTAATAAAATGGGGATCAAGATTTGTAGCATCCGACAGACGGACTACAATCAACTCTTCTGCCGTATTTTCTACTCCATCAGTTTGTTTCTCTGTCCCTGACGAGCCGCTAGTCGAACATGCTGCTAATAGTAGCGCGATACTCCCAGCAAGGAACAAATGTTTCATCTTTTTCATCACTCTCATTTCCCTTCCCTTTGAAATTGATGCACAGCATCTATTGGTTACAGTACCTATCGTACTTAAATGTTCCCCATGCGTTTTGCATTATTTTTACAAGTTGTTTTACTATTTCGACTATATATTCAAAACACATTTACTTTTCTATATAATTTGATAATTTTAAGCTAGCTTACTGATTTTAAATTGAAAAAGGAGAGAACATTATGTCTACGATCCAAGAGACAGATACACTTGCTGTCACTCAAGTATTAGGCGCTCCCAAAGAGTCCGCTTGGCGCAATTTTATTTCTCAGTTTTTCCGAAATAAAGCGGCTGTTGTTGGAGCTATTATCATTGCCTTCTATGTTTTTATTGCTATCTTTGCTCCACTACTTGCTCCCTATGATCCTTACGAGATTCAATTGGAGAACAAGCTTCAATCTCCTTCTATTGAACACTGGATGGGTACTGACGACAAAGGACGAGACATATTAAGCAGAATTCTTTATGGCTCTCGTCTCTCTATGGGAGTTGGATTTGCTGCTGTAGCCTTTGGTGCATTCTTTGGAATTCTTTTTGGCTTGATTGCAGGTTATTACGGAAAATGGGTAGATTCCCTCATTATGCGGTGTATGGATGTACTTCTTGCATTTCCAGGTATTCTCTTAGCACTTGCTATCATCAGTGCATTAGGACCAGGAATGATTAATGTAACGATAGCAGTAGGAGCATTTTCAGTACCTCTATTTGCTCGAATCGTACGCGGTTCTACTTTAGAAGTAAAGAAATTAGAGTATGTAGATGCCATTCGGTCATTAGGGGCCAAAGACAGGACAATCATCTTTCGCCACATCTTACCGAATATTCTATCACCGATTATCGTGCAAGGGACATTAAGGATTGCTACAGCTATTTTGTCTGCTGCTGGTTTATCCTTCCTAGGTCTAGGAGCCCAGCCTCCTTCGTCTGAATGGGGAACTATGTTAAGCGGTGGACGTGATTTCTTATTCTCTGCACCTTACATTGCTATTTTCCCAGGAATGGCCATCGCCATTCTAGTTCTTGGCTTTAATATCTTTGGCGACGGATTGCGCGATGCACTGGATCCGCGTATGAAAAATTAGGAGGTGCTTACATGATTTGGTTCATCATAAAACGTTTAATGCAGACCGTACCGGTCATTATTGGAGTAACTATTGTAGTATTTGTCATTATGCAACTTGTTCCTGGAGATCCGGCTGTCCTACTTGCTGGTGAAGGGGCAACAAAAGAGACGATTGAAGCACTTCGTGAACAACTCGGTCTTCATCAACCTCTTTATGTACAATACTTCGATTATGTTAGCAATCTACTACGGGGCGATATGGGCTTCTCACTCAAAAATAACCAGCCTGTGTTGCAAGAAATTATGACTCGTCTACCGATTACATTAGAGCTTGCTATTTTCAGTACGCTTATCACAATCGTCCTTGGAATGCTTGCAGGTATCATCTCTGCGATTAGACCATATTCCATCTTAGATACAGTTGTTATGGTTGTTGCATTACTAGGTATCTCATTACCAAGCTTTTGGTTCGGTTTGATGTTAATGTATTCCTTTTCAGTCAAACTTCATATTTTCCCTGTTGCAGGGTGGGATAGCATGTTACACGTTGTTCTTCCCGCATTCACGCTTGGAGCAGGTGGTGCTGCAATCGTGGCTCGAATGACACGTTCGAGCATGCTAGAAGTTATTCGCCAAGATTATATTCGAACAGCACGTGCAAAGGGTGTTAAAGAGCGTGTAATCATCTACAAGCACGCATTAAGAAATGCCCTAATTCCTGTTATTACTGTTGTCGGATTGCAATTCGGCGCTCTTTTAGGTGGAACTGTTCTAGTAGAGTCCATCTTTGCAATCAATGGATTAGGTCGTATGATTGTCGACGCAATTCGTATGCGTGACCTGCCTGTTGTCCAAGGCGGTGTTCTTGTCGCTTCTCTTGTATTCGTTGTAGTAAACCTAATCGTAGATATTCTATATCGTCTATTCAATAAACGTATCGAACTTAATTAATTCAAGAAAGTAGGTGATTTTCATGTCAAAAGAGGTCATATTAGAAGTTAAAAATCTGCAGACTCATTTCACAACTAAACGAGGTACAAGTAAGGCCGTGGATGGGATTGATTTTACACTTCACAAAGGGGAAACCCTTGGAATTGTAGGGGAATCTGGATGTGGTAAGAGTATCACGTCGCTTTCAATCTTACGTCTAATTCCCTCTCCTCCAGGAAAAATTGCCGGAGGAGAGGTTCTCTTCAAAGGAAGGAACTTAGTGGAACTTCCTGAATCTGAGATGAGAAAATTACGGGGAAATGAGATCTCGATGATTTTTCAGGAACCAATGACGTCGCTGAACCCAGTACTTCCTGTTGGTGAACAGATTGCAGAAGCTATCCGCCTTCATCAGAAACTAAATAAAAAAGAGGCTGCTAAAAAAGCAGTAGAAATGTTACGTCTTGTAGGTATCCCATCTCCCGAAAAACGCGCCAAACAAGAGCCGTTTCAATTGAGTGGCGGCATGCGACAACGTGTGATGATCGCGATGGCACTATCATGTAATCCTGAAGTTCTTATTGCAGATGAACCAACAACGGCATTAGATGTAACTATTCAAGCTCAAATCTTAAGATTGATGAAAGAACTGCAAGAACGATTAGGGATGGGTGTAATACTCATTACACACGATTTGGGAGTGGTCGCTGAAACATGCGATAAAGTGGCCGTTATGTATGCAGGAAACATCGTAGAACATGCAACTACAGAAACGTTATTTGAAACTCCCTTGCACCCATACACGCAAGGACTATTAGCTTCATTGCCAAAAATTGATGAGGATCAAGAAGAGCTTTATACAATTGAAGGAAATGTACCAAGTGCATTCAATATGCCATCCGGTTGCCGTTTTGCTTCCCGATGTCCGTTGGCAACAAACCTATGTCGAGAGTATAAACCTGAATTAATTGAACATGAAAGCGGCTCAAAGGTACGATGCTGGGTTTACAGTAATAAGTGGCAAGAACAGGAGGTAGTTGTGTAATGATAAATGTTCAAGAACAAAAGGTTCTCCTAGAAGTACAAAATCTTAAACAGTACTTCCCTGTAAAACGAGAAAAGCTATTGCAACCTAAGCTTTCTGTGAAGGCTGTGGATGATATTAGTTTCACACTGCGCGAAGGAGAAACGTTAAGTATTGTAGGAGAAAGCGGTTGTGGTAAATCTACAACCGGTCGAGCGATCCTAAGATTAGACGAACCGACAGCGGGAAAAGTAGTGTATAATGGTAAGAATATATTAGAATTGTCAAAAAAGGATTTGCGGACATTACGAGGTGACTTACAAGTAATTTTCCAAGACCCTTTCGCATCTTTAAATCCACGACAAACGATTCAACAGATCCTTTCCGAAGCGATGTCGATTCAAAACTCCGTTCAGAAAGAGTTAAGAAAAGATCGAATGAGAGAACTTATGCATCTCGTAGGACTGCCTGAAGAAGCATTGTCTCGTCATCCTCATGAATTTAGTGGCGGACAGCGACAGCGTATCGGAATTGCACGAGCATTGGCTGTGAACCCTAAATTGATAATTTGTGACGAAGCCGTATCTGCCTTAGATGTATCAATTCAAGCACAAATCTTAAATTTATTAAAACGACTACAACGTCAATTGAATTTGACATTTTTGTTTATATCACATGATTTGAGCGTTGTTCGTCATATCTCTGATCGTGTCATGGTAATGTACCTTGGTAAAGTAGTAGAAATTGCGCCTAAACACGCACTGTTTGATCAACCAACACACCCGTATACTCGAGCATTACTCTCATCAATACCTGTACCCAATCCTAAGGTACAAACGGAACGTATTCTTTTATCAGGGGATGTCCCCTCACCAATCAATCCGCCATCTGGTTGTCGCTTTCATACTCGCTGTCCTTTTGCGACAGAATTATGTAGTAGTAAGGAACCGGAGACAGTAGAAGTGCAAAATGGACACTACGTTGCGTGTCACTACGCGAACGATTTCTTCTCTGCTTAACCGATTATTAAAAAGGAGTCAGAGCATATGTTAACAATTGAGGCTTTTACGATATTCATCGCCCTCTGCATTCTGGCTCCTATCTTAGGAGCGCTTGCCCTATTGTTTTTATTAGCTTACGAAAATCGAATTGATTTACTAGAAAAACAAAAAAAAGAAATGGCTTTAGAACGTGATTTACAGGAAGCACTCTACAATCAACTCAATCAAGAAATACAACCTCATTTCTTTTTTAACACGCTAAACTCCTTGCTGAGTTTAGCAAGACTTGGACGAAAAGAAGAGTTAATTTCAGGAATTGAAAACTTCTCAAAGTTACTAAAACACAAATATATTACTACTGATAGAACCCTAACCTTGCAAAAGGAACTTGAATATGTCGAATACTACTTGGCAATACAACGAATCAGGTTCCGTGAACGCCTTGAAATCGATTGGCAAACAGAACAGCAGGTATCGTCTGCTCTTACTATTCCATATTTAGTCCAAACATTAATTGAAAATGCATTTAAACATGCATTTGAAAAAAATCCAGGGCGAGCTCATTTAATCATTTCTGCAATTCGTAAAGGGTCGCAAGTACAAATAGCTGTCACCAACAATCTTGTCGTTTCTTCAACAGATAAAGAAGATACTACAGGAATAGGGTTATCAAACTTAGAGAATCGTCTTTCACTCTTGTTTTCGAAAGACGAAATATCTATTGAAAGCCAGATAAATGGGGAATGGATCACCGTATCTATCTCATATCCATTCCAATATTGGGAAGAAAGGGGAAATAAAAATGAACATTTTAGTAGTAGATGACGAACCTCTCGAGATTGAACAGATGGTGTATCTCATTGAAAAGCATTTCCCTACCGCTACAGTGTGGAAAGCCCAAGACGCATCGCAAGCTATTCGTCTTGCCCGAAAGACTTCTATTCGTCTTGCCTTTTTGGATATACAGATGCCTGGTAAAAGTGGATTGGACCTTGCTCAGGAACTTAGAACAGAAACAAAAGCTGATCTGGTTATGGTCACTGCATTTCAAAGTTTTGAATATGCACAACAGGCTATCAAAGTCGGAGTATTGGATTATTTGACTAAACCGATTATAGAAGAAGATCTAGTGCGTGTACTAAATCATTATACAGCTCATTCTCACTATTCCGAGACGATACGCCGTACGCTTCAAATTATTCATGAAGAATTTGGTGAGCGTCTAACACTTAGCAGTTTAGCGTCCCGTATACATATCAATCCGGCCTACTTAAGTCGAAAGTTTCAAGAAGAAGTCGGAACGGGGTTTGCTGAATACGTGAACCATTATCGTCTCGTCGCTGCCAAGCGAATGTTATGCGAAAAGCCAGATGCCACAATTTCATCTATTGCTGAATGTTGCGGCTTCAACAGCCAGCATTACTTTAGCCAAATGTTTCGCAAAGAATTTAACACCACCCCACGAGATTACAGAGCCAAGGAGCTGTACATGGCATGAACGACAAATGGATGCTCTATATGCGTGGGTCGGTTACCTTTGGATTAGGATTAGCAATTATTACATTACTTGCACGGTGGGTAACCGGAAACACCATCCTTTCTTCTCCTCAGACGCTAATTCAATATGGAATTGCTGGTAGTATCGGGTACGCTATTGCAGGCGGACTCGCTTTCTTTTTTCTTGGCCTTGTGGCTAAACGAGTCCGACGTAGTTTTCCTGAAGCAATAACGATTGGTGACGTGTTAAAAGAAAAGCTTTTGCCTTCTTATTATCACACTTTTATTCTGATGCTGCTCTTCATGGGTGCATATGCTCTTATGGTGCAATTTTATGCAGCTGGAACACTGTTTTATTATGCAATTCCTCAGTTACCACTCATTGGTTTTGGAGGATTTTTGCTTTTGGTTATCTATTTTGGCGGGTATGGTGGGTTGAAAAAATTAACCTCCCTGTCGTTCTATAGTGTCGTAATGATATTTCTGACGACTATCCTGCTCCCTATTTATTCGTATCTTCAAAACGGTATAAGCCCCATCTATGATGGGGTCAAACTATATCATCCGTATCTTTTTTTCATGGGAAGTCATGAGACGGTTTGGTTTGTGTCGGCTGCCATCCTTGTATTCACAGGGCAAATTCTAACGGATAGCGCTACTTGGATGCGAATTTTTGTAACAAAACCAGAAAAAATTGGTTTAGCTTTTCAATCTACTGGGCTTATTTGGGCCACCGTTCCTATGGCACTATTAGCACTGTTGTTGTTCGCAATATCTGGGAAATCATTTGATCATGTATACCTTCTCATCCAAACAATGTTGCAAGCACTAGATGCATCTTTCTTAATGATTATCTTTGTGTTTTTTTGTTTGATAGCAATGCTTACAGCTTCGAGTAGTGAATTGCATGGTTGGACATCTCTTCTCATCAAAAACGTATGGCTAGAAAAATCATTGACGGATAAACAGATTACACAGTATCGTCACCTATCTGTTTGGCTTTTGGCATTTATCCTTTTCGTAATCGTTGCAATTGTTTTCCCTTCGTCTTTTTCCTTACTCTTCTTTTTTGGGAATCTGTACGCTTCTTTGATTCCAGCTGTGATGTATATATTGATAACAGAGCATCGCACGGGACCTGCACCTACCATAATTGTTGCGATAGGTTCTGTCATAGGAATTGTGAGTCATCTATCACTTCATTCCTTCTTTTCAATATGGGCAAGCTTTTTGTCAGCATGCTTACTTTTTATAGCGTTTTATTTATTTAACTTACAAAAATACAAGAAACCGATGAAATAGAAGATTGACATAATGGCACGTACAATGATGTTCCTCCTGACCTGCATCCGATAAACCTTACTAACTGCCACTCGGATTGCTCCTTTCGTCAGTTACTCCGAAATGACAAGACATTCCAGAACATCTCAAATGTCCATCGTCTCATTGGTTGTGGGATTATTTTGTGTACTTGGTAGGTTCTTTTGACCCTTATTTTCTCTATGATTTCTTTGCATTTCTCAATACCACCTGATTTCACAGAAAAAAGCCTTCTTAAGATAGAAGGCTTTTCCTTAATACATACGTACTCCTTTAGCGATTACTACCTCTCTAGGTGTGCGTCGTGCTATAAATTCTGCAGAACACTGAGCAGAAGTTAAAATCATCGAAGCATCTTGACCTACACAGGGCCAAAGTCTCTCACCTTGTTCGGAGAGAGGAGTAATACCGTCTGTGATAAATTTGAGAGACGCAGCCAATGCTTTTTCATTGGTCCAGCGATTTTTTTCTAGCAATCTCCCTAATCTTTCTACCAAATCCCCATTTCCTGTCGGCCACCAAGAATCATAAATATTGTCGCTACCTAGATACACACCTATCCCTTGTTTATCTAGCCAATCGACTGGAGGTGCGTTTCGACCAATAGGAACTGTTGTAATAATTTGAATTTCCGCCTCTTTCATTGCCTGTATAACAGAACCTAGAGCTTCTGTCGGCACATCTCCAAGCCCAAATGCATGACTCACATAAACACGCCCTTGAAGTCCGTACTCGCAAGTCAATTTTGCTAGCCTTTCAATAGTATACGTTCCAAGGTGTCCAGGATCGTGCAAATGTATGTCCACACCGACGTTACCTTCTACTGCCATTTCTAGTAGTGTACGTAGGGACTTTTCGATATCTTGATCCACGGTAGCCGGATCAACAGAACCGATAAAGTCAGCCCCTTCTACAATTGCCTGACGCATGGCAGAGATTGTATCGTCGTTAAGAAAACCATGTTGGGCAAATGCCACGATTTCTGTTTGTATTTCAGGATACTTCTCAGTTACTTTTTTTACTTCTCTATAAAAAGAGAGACCAACTTCAGGATAGATGTCCACATGGGTTCGTATAGAAGTGGCACCCATCGAAATTAAATGTTTAAATAAGTTCTCTGCCCTTTTTTCTGACGTATGTTCAGCTTTCTTTAGTATTGACTTTTCAATATAGCTTCTCTCCAATACGGAGGAGGCTGGGATACACGCTTTCCATGGCATACCGAAATAAGTTTTGTCTAAATGTACGTGTTTTTCAGAAATTCCTGGTAACGCCAATCTCCCACCAGCATCTAGCCATCCTTCCGCTAAAGAATCTCCTGTTGTCTCGCTAATCTTGACAATCTTACCATTCTTCCACTCAATATCCACTAGTTCTGTAACTGTTTCTACGCGTTGGTGATCAACTTGACTCCATCCTTTTTCTATTCTTACATTTCTTAGACCTTTCATAAAATACCCTCCTCTAAATGGAAAAGAGGCTTCAAGGAAGCCTGTCTGTAGTTAATTGTTGATACGAGTTGTTGAGAGATCGATATATCCCGCTGGGGTGATATCGAAACCTTTAACATCTTTATGCACCGCAGCCATGTTTTCAATCACACGGACTGGAATGTAGAGAGCATCTTCCATTTGTTTGTGTTGCGCTTTGGAATAAAGCTCGCCTCGCTTGTCACTATCCATCTCTTGTCTTGCCTGTTCAATCCATTCATCAACTTGTGGATCTGCGTAGAAGAATCTATTTCCACCCGGTCCATGTGTACTAGAATGCAAGAGATTAAACTGGTTATAATCGGCATCTCCAGTGGCATTTCTCCAACTCAAAATATACATTTCTGTATTACCGGAATTCGTCGTATCTACAAACGTACCATATTCTAAAACTTCTATTTCAACTGTAATACCAATACCTTTTAGTTGAGATTGAACCACCTCAGCAAGGTTAATACGTTCTTTGCTATCCATCGTTGTAAGTTTAATCGTCAATCCATCTTTATATCCAGCTTCAGCCATCAAACGTTTCGCTTCATCCAAATTATAGCTATACGGCTGCATCGTATCATCGTATCCGAACACTTTAGATCCGAGAAGCGAATTAGCAACTCCACCAACGTTGTTAAATACTCCTTTTCGAATGGAATCAACCTCAATTGCATGAGCAACTGCTTTTCGTAAAAGTACATTATCGAATGGTTGCTTTGAAACATTAAATCCAAGATACTCCGTACCATAGCTTTCACTTCTATAAAGATTACTAGACTGCGAATTTTCAACTGTCTCCATCATTGTAACTGACAATGGTTCTGTAACGTGCGCCTCCCCGGTCTCAATCATGGATACACGAGTCGTTTCTTCAGGTACTACTTTAAAGATGACTTTCGCTAATTTACTAGCCGAGCCCCAATATTCTTCATTTCGTACTAAAACGATTTCTTGCCCTGGTTTCCAATGCTCAAAACGGAATGGGCCAGTACCGACAGGTTCATTGATTAGTTCCTTCCCAAAGCGTTCAATTGCTTTAGGGCTGATGATTCCACTTTCGTGACCCGCCAGAATAGAAAGTAAAGGAGCATATGGTTCAGTAAGAATAAATTGTACAGTATGGTCATCAACAGCTTTAATTTCTTGAACCATAGAAAGAGCACCCGCTCGTGGCGACCCTACATTTGGATCTAACAATCGTTCGAATGTTTTCTTCACTGCCTCTGCCGTAAACGGTTCTCCATCGTGAAATGTTACATCTTCTCGAAGGGAAAATTCCCAAACGGTATCACTGATTTGTTTCCAACTTTCAGCTAGAAGCGGCACAAATTCAGAACTTTTATCACGCCCCACTAATCCTTCGTATACCTTCCCATGTGTAACACTCGCCGCATTAATAGTCGACATAAATTGATGATCTAAGTTTTCTGCATCTGACAGACGTGCAATGATTAACGTATCTGCATCTGACGCTTGCGCGTTACTAGATGATCCATCATCTGCCGAAAGCTGTGTAGAGCATCCTGTTAAAAGCAACAGTCCAGTAATAGCCAAACCAAGCCAATGTTTCTTCAATCTCATCTGAACCTCCCCTTAATACTGTTTTTTTAATTATACGGATTATTCAGATATTATTTTTTTAGTATTTTGACTTGAATTTGTGATATTTTTAACTTTTTCTTAACAAATAGAATCATATTGGATAATTAATACTTTGCATCTCCAGTAAGACAATAAAAATGATTTGGGTGCTATTCGTTATATGCATGACATAATAACAAACTCCAAATATGAGTTTTCCAACAATCAGATTCTACAGAACATGTTCGATGTGAAGTTAGATGAGACACCTGTCGTCAAGAGTCGACCGAGAATAGATCGATGAGGAATAGTGCTCTGTCTGTGACTTTTTGAACAATCGGGCTGAATGGAGAAGTGTACAGACTCAAGAAGAACATTGGTCAAATGTGTCTTCATAGAATTACCCATGAAAAGAGCCGTTCGATCATAACTTTACTATTGGTTCTTGGATTCTCACAATAAAGTAAGACTAATGTGCTTTCCAAAGCTCTATGGAGATAATAACGACAATTTGAATATATTTCTCCTCTTTTTTACTTTTACCCCATTTAGTACTCCTTTCCCTCTAATTAAAAAAACACTCCGACCGAGGTCGAAGTGTTCGATATTACATTTTTTCTGGAGCAGCAACGCCGATTAAGCGGAGCGCGTTCGCAATTGTTTGGCGAGCAGATGTTACTAGAGCTAGACGAGCACCAGTTAATGCGACATTTTCTGCATCGAGTACTTTATCCGCATTGTAGAAGCTGTGGAATGTTGCTGCTAGTTCTTGGATATAGGTTGCGACGCGGTGAGGTGCACGAAGTTTTGCAGCATCTGCTACCACTTGTGGGAAGTCACCGATTTTTTTCAATAGATCTAATTCTTTTTCACTTTGTAATAAATCAAGTGAATCTGTTGAAGCTTTTAATTGTTGAGTTTCAGCTGCTCGTAAGATGGAGCAAATACGTGCATGTGCATACTGTGCATAATACACTGGGTTTTCATTTGACTGAGAAACTGCTAAGTCTAAATCGAAGTCCATATGTGAATCACCTGAACGCATGCCGAAGAAGTAACGAACTGCATCAAGTCCTACCTCTTCTACTAGTTCACGCATTGTAACTGCTTTACCAGTACGCTTACTCATTTTCATTTTCTCGCCGTCTTTATACAGTTGAACCATTTGGATAACGGAAACTTCTAGTTTTTCACGCTCGTACCCAAGTGCTTCAATCGCTGCTTTCATACGTGGAATATAACCGTGGTGGTCTGCTCCCCAAATGTTGATCAGTTGGTCGAAGCCGCGTACTAGCTTATCTTCATGGTAAGCGATATCTGGTAATAAATACGTGAAAGAACCGTCGCTTTTAATCAATACGCGGTCTTTGTCATCGCCAAACGTTGTAGAGCGGAACCAAGTTGCTCCCTCTTCTTCGAAAATATGACCATTTGCTTTTAATTTATCTAATGCTACTTCAATTTTTCCATCTGTGTATAAAGATGTTTCAGAGAACCAATTATCAAAGCCTACGCGGAAGTCTGATAAGTCTTTTTGTAGTTTCGCAAGCTCTACTTTTAAACCGTGTGCACGGAAAGCTTTATAGCGCTCTTCGTCGGACATGTTCACAAATTTATCACCATGCTCTTTTACTAGATCCGCTGCAATATCGATAATATCTTGTCCGCGGTATCCGTCTTCTGGCATTTCTTTTTCTAAACCTAATGCTTCGAAATAACGTACTTCAATAGAAACTGCTAAGTTATGGATTTGATTTCCAGCATCATTTATATAATATTCACGGGAAACATCATATCCAGCAAAATCAAGTACGTTACATAGGGAATCTCCAACAGATGCACCACGCGCGTGTCCTAAATGCAAGTCACCAGTTGGATTAGCAGAGACGAACTCGACTTGGATTTTTTCGCCAGCACCAGATTTAGTACGACCATAATCAGCTTTTTCTACAAGCACTGCTTTTACTACTTCCTGTAAATAATCTTTACGCACCGTAATATTCATAAATCCTGGACCAGCGATGTCGATTTTTTCCATTATCGTTCCTGACATATCTAAGTTTTCAACGATTGCATCCGCAATTTGACGCGGATTTTTTTTAGCAAGTTTCGTTAATTGCATGGCAATATTTGTTGCGTAATCTCCATTTGCTTTGTCTTTGGGTGTTTCTAAATGGATCGAAGGAATTTGTTCCTCTGTTACAAGATCTGCTTTCACAATTGCTTGTTGTAATGCGTTTTTAATCGATTGTTGTACTTGTTCTACTGCGTTCATTTAATTCGCCTCCGTGTAAATTAGTTCTAATGTATATGTACCAACTACTTCTTCGTTTATCAAGAGTTCATATTCCACTCTGAAATTACCATCTCCAAATTGTAGCTGTTTTGTATTTGTTGTGATCATTATAGTTCCGTAACCCGGATCATAGCTTCCTGTTTGAAGCTCTTCTTTTACGAATGGCAGTCTCATTTTTACGCCGCCACTTCGCATAATTAATGCAGAATCTCCATTTAATTTTACGGTAGTTTTAACAGCTTTGTCATTTTGCGTTTCCTCGTAAACTAAATAAGGTTGATTCCCTTTTATCGTAAGTTCGCCTATTGTTTGGATATCAAATGTTTCTAATGCGGCAGCTGGGTGTTGAATCGTAGATTGTATGTGGATATTAACTATTTTTTTAATTGGTTGAGACATTGCGTTCATCCTTAACATTTTTAATGTAACCTTTTTATTATAAAGCTAAAAGCATGATAATGACAACTAAACATGGGTAAAACATAAAAAAACGTGTGCCCAAAAGGACATCACGTTTTTAAATTATTTCACCCAACCTAAAATCATTTCACGTAATAATTTCGACGCAGTGTTTGCAGTTTGTTCCGATGAATCATAAATAGGAGCAACTTCTACTAAATCGAAACCAACTACATTGACGCCTGAGTTTGCGATTGCATGGATAGAAGCGAGTAACTCACGGCTAGTAATACCACCGCAATCTACTGTTCCTGTACCAGGTGCGTGTGCAGGGTCTAATACGTCGATGTCAATAGTGACATAGACAGGACGACCTTCTAGCGTTGGCAATACTTCTTTTAATGGTTCTAATACTTCAAATTTCGAAATATGCATGCCATTTTCTTTTGCCCAATCGAACTCTTCTTTCATTCCGGAACGGATTCCAAATGAATAAACGTTTTTTGGACCGATGTATTCCGCAATTTTACGAATCGGTGTCGAGTGAGAAAGTGGCTCTCCTTCATATTCCACACGTAAATCCGTATGTGCATCCATATGAATGATCGCTAAATCTTTGTAATTGTCCGCTACTGTTTTCATAACCGGCCATGACACTAAATGCTCGCCGCCCATGCCAACAGGGACTTTCCCATCTTGCATAAGTTGGCGAATAAAACCTGCGATCAAATCTAAGCTTTTTGATGCATTTCCAAAAGGAAGCGGAATATCTCCTGCATCAAAATAGTTTACTTCATCTAGCTCACGGTCTAAGTATGGGCTATACTCCTCTAAACCAATCGAAACCTCACGAATACGCTGCGGACCAAAGCGTGAACCTGGACGATAGCTTACTGTCCAGTCCATTGGCATGCCGTAAATAACCGCTTGCGCTTCATCATAATTTTGCTTGCTTTTAATAAATACATTGCCAGAATAAGCTTCATCAAATCGCATCGGCTTACTCTCCTGCTAAGTCCTTCACAAATTTAGGCAATACGAATGCTGCTTTGTGAAGCTCTTTTGTATAGTATTTTGTGTCGATTTCGTGGAACTGCTCGTCCGGTACTTGAAGTGGATCGTATTTTTTTGATCCGATCGTAAAGCACCAAAGTCCACTTGGATACGTCGGGATATTCGCTAAGTACATATTTGTAATAGGGAAAATTTCTTTTACATCTTTTTGTACTTGTCGGATAAGATCCGCTTTGAACCAAGGGTTGTCCGATTGTGCAACAAATAACCCGTCTTCTTTTAGAGCTTTTGAAATTCCAGCATAGAATCCTTTTGTGAATAAGTTTACTGCAGGACCTACTGGCTCAGTAGAATCTACCATAATTACATCGTATTCGTTTTCAGATTCTGCAATATGCATAAAGCCGTCTCCTACTTGAACTTCAACACGTGGGTTTTCTAATTCACATGCAATTTCCGGTAAATATTTCTTCGAATACTCGATAACTTTTCCATCTATATCAACAAGAGTTGCTTTTTTTACTTTCGGGTGCTTCATAATTTCACGAATTACTCCACCGTCTCCGCCACCAACAACTAATACGTTTTCAGGGTTTGGATGTGTGAACAAAGGAACATGCGCAACCATCTCATGGTACACAAACTCATCTTTTTGAGATGTCATAACCATGCCATCTAAAAAGAGCATATTGCCCCACTCTTCTGTTTCTGCCATTTCCAATAATTGAAAATCTGTTTGTTCCGTGTGAAGTGTACGTTTTACCTTCATCGTAATTCCAAAATTCTCGGTTTGTTTTTCAGTAAACCAAAATCCGCTCATCTATCTATCTCCTTTGAGTATACATTTGTATTTATTGTATCAAAAAAATAATACAAAGAAAGTATAGAGCTTTTTCACAAAAGTGCAATACTTTTTTCTTTTTCCGTTTAATTTGAATCTATTGTTCTCATACTAATAAAAAACATCCAAACAGGACGGAGGAGATTTTATTGGGGCGTGCACAATACCGGAAAAAAGCCACTCGATCTAAACGCATGAAAAGAGTTTTCTTACTAAGTATCGTTGCTAGCTTTGCATTAATTGGTGCACTTGTTACGCTCCGGGTTTACGCTCAAATCGTTGGTGCACCTATTATCCAAGTACCTATTTCGTCTGTCTTTTTAGATGACCAAGGAAATGTGATTGGGGATCGATTTGAAGATCAAAGGCGTTACTGGGTTTCCCTCGAGGACATGTCACCATTTATTCCTGACGCGATTATTGCTGTAGAAGATCAGGAATTTTATAAGCATCACGGGTTTGATTATACTCGAATTGCTTCTGCTCTTTTGAAGGATATAAAAGCGATGCGAAAAGTGGAAGGTGCAAGTACGATTACTCAGCAATATGCTAGAAATCTATTTTTGACGCATGAAAAGTCTTGGACTCGGAAGATTAATGAAGCTTTGTATGCATACCGTTTAGAAGTTTTCTATGAAAAAGATGAATTGTTGGAAGGATTTTTAAATACCGTTTATTTTGGCCATGGTATGTACGGTGTAGAAGCCGCTAGCCGATATTATTTTGGAAAAAGTGCAAAAGAATTAACACTTGCAGAATCGGCTTTGTTGATGGGAATCCCAAAAGGACCTACCTATTATTCCCCATTAGTCGATGAGGAAAAAGCGGTAAACAGACAACAACTAATTTTGAAATTAATGGAAAACGAGCAATTTATAACTGCCGAGCAACGGGAACGTGCTGTCAGTGAGCATTATGTGTTAAAGACGGAAGATTCGCTTGTGAAGAAAAAAGCGGCTCCTTACTTTTTAGAAGAGGTTTGGAAGGAAGCGACAGGAATTCTTCAGAAAAAAGGTCGACGAATTGAAGAAGGTGGATGGACCATCGAGACCACTTTGAATAGAAGTCACCAACAAGCAGCCGAAGAGGTGATCGAAAAGTGGATGCCAGAAGGAGAGCTACAAATTGGTTTTGTAAGCCTGGAGCCAAAAACGGGATACGTGACAGCAATGGTCGGTGGACGTGATTTCGGCGAAAGTCCATTTAACCGAGTAACACAAGCGAAAAGGCAGCCAGGTTCGACGATAAAACCATTATTATTTGCTTCGGCATTAGAAAATGGATTCACTCCTTTGACTTATATGAAAAGTGAACGAACTATTTTCACCTATGATAACGGGCGACAAGAATATGAGCCGAAAAACGTCAATGATAAGTTTGCAGAGCATCCTATATCGATGGCACAAGCACTTGCTATCTCGGATAACATTTATGCCGTAAAAACCCTTGAACAAATTGGATATAAACCTTTTGAACAACTGATTGACCGGTTTAATATCAAAATGGACATCGATGAAACGCCTGCAACTGCACTCGGTACATCGGAAGCTTCTTTGTTGGACATGACCAAAGCATATAACGCGATTTCGGCTAAAGGTATTTTGAGAGAGCCAACTTATATTACGAAAATAACTGATAACAATGGCAAGGTCATTTATGATTTAGAGAAAGATAAAAGGAAAGATAAAAAAGTGTTGCTTGAACAAGATGCCTTTTTGCTGTCTCATTTACTAACTGGTATGTTCGATCCCACTTTTAATGATTACTCTCCTGCAACTGGCTTAGCTATTCGTGCGAAACAAACGAGACCATATGCAGCAAAATCCGGGACGACGATTTCCGATCAATATTTAATCGGTTTCTCCCCTCAATTGACTGCTGGTGTTTGGAATGGCTATGACCAAGGAAAACAGGTGAGTGAAGCAGAAGCAAGGCAAGTAACGAAGCAAGTGTGGATTGAATTTATGGAAAAAGCACATCAAGGATTACCATCAGAACCGTTTATTGCTCCCCAAGGAGTTCGAGGAGTTATTGTGGATATTGAGACTGGTGGAATTGCTACTTCCGCTTGTGAAAAACAACGACTTGTCTATTTAAAAGAGGAAGATGTTCCAACTAAACTATGTACAGATCCGACATTGAAGCAGCAAACATTCGAAGCATCTGATAGTGAGGATACAACGCCATGGTCCATATTCCCATTTTCGTTTTTTGGAGAATGAAGTGAGTCGGAATGGATGGATTAGGGCAAGAGTGAGAGCAACCAGTTCTCTTTATAACGAGTTAACTTGGTTAGGAAATATGCTTAATTGGAAGTAATTGGATAAGGGCAACCATTTGCGAATGAAAGCAAGCAGTTTCATGACCAAAGCAACCAATTCTCTCCCTAGAGCAACCAAAACAAAAATAAAAAGCTTTCCATTACCTATAAAAGGTAATGGAAAGCTTTTTCTTAGTGTTGCGTTCTGCCAAAATTATGTAATTACAGGATTGGGTTTCACAATGATTACACTTTCCTAGCCTACTTACGACTCCTAAGTGTCCTAGCATTACTGTGAAGTAAGCTTTAAGTAAATTGTACTGTCTTTTCGATTTGAATTCAACCTCATTACGAAATTATACCAAATTGTTACTGTTTAATTGGAAGTTACAGACAAGTCATTATGTAGCTTTTCATCGCTACGTTCCCACATTTCGCGGTTATGTGTTTGTAAAAAATCGCTTAAAATATTTTTGGAACGATTATCCATAAAATCTACCATAATGTGGCGTTTCATCGATTTATCCATTCGATTTACGTGATCTGCAAGTAATTTGTAGCCGCGGCGTTTTTCACGGTTTACAACCATTTCGCATGCAGTAACCCCTGCATAGTAAGGACCTTCTGCCTTATAATCGATTGTTACCCAAACTAGCCAATACGGTTTTCCGCCTTCTGAGTCTTCGCGGTTCGTCGTAAACTTGATGCCTCTTTCAGTGTCGCTGCGCGCATGCATCGCACCAATTTCAATTCTCGCAACGTCTTCTTCGACGTCGATAATAACCGGAGACACATTTTCTAAAGATAGAGAACCAATTCCGAAGCCTTTGTGTCCATCAGTTGGATCATTTTTTATAATGGTGAAGCCGATTTTTTGTTTTGGTTTTTCTTCATTTGCCATCCAAAAGTTCCCTCCGTTCTGTTATGATATGTAGTATTTTCATCTTACATAAAGTGAATTATATTTCTTGAACCCTTGATACATCAAGGATTGAAACTTTTCTTAATCTTATCATAAACGTAAGTTAATGCATAGAAAAGCAGGCTAAGTTGCCGCGCATGTCCAGAAAGTTGTCGAGTGAAAAGTATCTAAATCGAGCGCGTTAATAAGGAAGGTTTAATATCTTTACTCTTCATACACTTATAGGCTATTTAACAGGTAAAAGTTGACTAATAATGCATATAAAAATGAGCTGAGAAATGTGAGTCCAAGCTCATTTTTTGATGCCTTTTTATCTATATACCCGAATCCCTTGTACTTTTCACGTTACCGAAGTAATGCTGAGTCACTGTCCATATCCCATTCGTGGATTTCACAGCCTCTCGCTCCTTGAATCACATAAGGGTCTTGTTTTGCGAGTTGTTCCACTTCTTCTATTGAGTCAACTCGATAAATAACTAATCCCCCAGTACCATCAGCAAATCGGCCATTGGCAATGATTTTGCCTTCATTACGCTTTTGCTCTAAATACTGAAGATGCTGTGCGCGATATTCTATGCTCTTCTCCTGATTCAACATTGGTAAAAAAACAGCGAAGTATTTCATTTATAATCATCCTTTCTTTAATGTCAGCATTTCCATTTTCACTTTGGTTTTTCAAGAGAATGAAGTATATAATCCACTATTTCATTTTGAATATATCTGATTTATTTTACAAATCACTATGTTATGATACTACTATACAGAAAATTTCACTAAAGGAGGAAATGAAATGCCATATGTAACAGTAAAAATGCTAGAAGGTCGCACAGAAGAGCAAAAAAGAGCTTTAGTAGAAAAAGTAACAGCTGCAGTTTCAGAAACAGTGAACGCACCAGCTGAAAATGTTGTCGTGTTTATCGAGGACATGCCCAAAAATCATTACGGTGTTGCTGGGAAGTTATTTAGTGATAAATAATTTTGGAGTTGGCTCTTTGCTTTAGCAAAGGGCCTTTTTGGCTTTGTCGTATTAGGTAAGTGGTTTGTCGCGTTCGGTGCTTGTTTTGTCTCGTTTAGGATTATTCTTCCACAAAAAAAGAACCATCCCCTAGTGGATAGTTCTCATGTTCATTAAATGCATGACAAATTCGTATGCGTCTGCAATTTCTTCCTCTGTGAAGTTTAACTTCCCTTTCACAGCGTGGAGCTTTTCGATTTGTTCTTCTTTTGGAAGATGGTCGAAAAACAATAGAGTTGAGACGAGTTCTAGGAAGCGAGAGCTTTTGTTTTTCATTTGCGAAATACATTCGACTAGCGCTGGTGCTGCTTCTTCCACTTGTGCCATTTGCGTGAAATGTTCCCCTGCGTCCGTCATTTGGTATTTGTATTGGACGTATGACCCTTTATCCTGTCTGTCTTCTTGTAAAAATCCCATATTGCAAAGCTCTTCCACTCGCAATGTGAGCTCATGCGAATATGGACCATATACATGAAACTCGTACTTTTCTTTATATGGATAGTCTAACTTTTTAGCGATGTACACCATTTTTTGCAGTTTTTTTCTGCCAGTTATTCCGTCTGCTGCTCCGATAAATTGTATGATTTTAGCATGTTCTTCTAGCAATTCTAGCCCCCACCTTTATTTCAACAGATCTAATATTTGTTTTTTTAACGCTTTTTTCTTTCCGTCTTCTGTTAAAAAGTCTTCTGGAAAATATAATTTATGATCAGTTCGACGTTTTCCTGAAATCGCTTCTACTACTTCCGATTCACGGGAAAGCTCTCTAATTTCTCCGGATGGCATGAGTAAATGGATAGGAATTCGTTCTCCCTCTTCCCCTGGACGATAAAAATCGTATGGTAAGTCCGATGACGAATCAAATACTAAATAATACTCTGGGTCTATACCCGCTTTTTTAAATAATAACTCCAACTCTTTCATCTTCATATAATCTTTTGCCAGGTCAAACTCAATATATTGGAATAGCTTACGATTGACAAAACGATAGCTTAAATCAGCTAAGATTGGATCCTTCTCGTTTACCCAAAGCTGAAAATAGGTCATTAAGACACCTTCATCTAAAGCTAAATATTCATTTAACGTGAATGTGCCATCGAAAAAGCCTTGGAAATGAGTTGGCTGCTGTGCGAAATCATACCCACTTTTGCTTAAAGCTTTTGCACGATGTAAGATTTTCGTTAAAATCACTTCTGCACTTCTGGAAACAGGATGAAAATATACTTGCCAGTACATTTGATAGCGACTCATAATATAGTCTTCCACTGCATGCATACCGCTAGATTTGATGACGATTTGATCTTCCCTAGGACGCATGACACGCAGAATTCGCTCCATATCAAAATGGCCATAGCTTACACCTGTAAAGTAGGCATCTCGCTGTAAATAATCCATACGATCGGCGTCGATTTGACTGGATATTAAGCTAACGACTTGTTTATTTCCATAGGTTTTTGCAATAACGTCTGCTACTTTTTGCGGGAAGTCTTTGCTTACCCTCTTTAATATTTCATTTACTTCGGTTTCCCCAAGTAATATTTTTCTTGTAAATTCCTCATGATCTAGATTGAACACATTTTCGAAAGCATGTGAGAACGGTCCATGTCCTAAATCATGTAAAAGTGCTGCACATAAAACTAAAAGTCTTTCAGAGGCATCCCATTCGGGTCGGCCATTGAAACTATCATCCACAATACGACGGACAATTTCGTAAACTCCTAGAGAGTGACTAAAGCGACTATGTTCTGCCCCGTGAAAAACTAGATATGTAGTTCCAAGTTGTTTAACGCGGCGAAGTCGTTGAAATTCCTTTGCGCCGATGACGTCCCAAATGACTTGGTCCCGAACATGAATGTATCTGTGAACCGGATCCTTAAACACTTTCTCTTCTGCTAGTTTCTGCGTTGCATAGCTCATTTGCCCACCTCCGTGAAGTTAAATGTTATTTATCCTTCATTATAAAGAAAAAAACCGCTTGTGGTAAGGCGGCAAAAGTTCTGTTTAGTCTTCTAGTTTGGCGCGTACTTTTTCCATTAATTCATCTTCTGTCAAAGCTGCAACAGGACGGTTATTCACGAATGCGAATGTCTTTTTTCGTCCCGGTCCGCAGTAGGATTGACATTCTTTAATTTCAATTTCTGCTTCTGGATCTATTATTTTAAGCTTTGGAATTAATGTTTTTATATTGACGGCCTGACACTCATCGCAAACTCGGAAATGGTTTGCCATTCGTCCACAACCCCTTTCATCAATTACGTCTCGACGTAATTGCGTCCAGATTTTGAATTGTGCACGCACAATTCACTCCTTTTAAAAATCTGTGACATCCGCCGGAGGCATTAATCTAATTTAGTTGGTGTCCTTATACCAACTAAATTAGATTAGATAATAGTCTACACGCCATTGTATCTTAAAATATATATTGCTATCAAGTGTATTTTACGTGAATAAAAGAGCGCTATGTTGTCCATGATGTTAATAGAGTAACGAAACTATGAACATGGTAGGAGGAGCAATATGGTAAAAATAAGACAAGACGCATGGATGACAGAAAATGATGAAATGTTAGCGGAAATGGTGTTACGACACGTCCGCGAAGGCAGTACACAACTAAATGCATTTGAAGAAGCAGGTGACGAATTAAACCGAACTGCTGCTGCATGTGGATTTCGCTGGAATGCAGTTGTCCGCCATCAATATGAAAGTGAACTAAAGGAAGCAAAAAAAGAAAGAAAAGAAAAGCTACGTATATTAGGAAAAGATTATCGACGTAGAGGAAACGGTATTTATCTTGCCAAGCCTCAAGAAGAAGGCGAACGCACCACATCAGTTCCGGTTTCTGCTTTATCAATCGATATTATTATTGCCTATCTCGTTCGTTTACAGCATAGCGATTCAGATATTTCTAGATATCGTCATTTAGCTTCTATATCAAACGAGAAAATTCGCAAACTAGAAACTGAACTTGCCAAACTTGAAAAAGAAAATGCAGCGATTAAACAAGATTACGAGCAGTTTGTACAAATTATGAACCGCGCACGACGACTTGTTACATTGAATGATGAAGAAGTACCAGCTGTACCTGTTTTCCAAATGGAGAAAAACGGAAACCTAGTTTCAAAAGAACCACCAACTATGTAATGCAGTTGGTGGTTTTTCTTATTCCTTTGTAAGCATCTTTTTATTCCTATCGACAACACGTTGCATATAAAATTGATAAAGCTCCATTTCATCTTGCGTGACGGATTGCGATACTATTTTTGTAGATAGCTGTTGTAGCACCTGTTGAACCCGTATGACGATATCCTGAACTGTAAGAGAGGCATTTAAAAGTTCGTTTAACGACGCCATTACTTCTGGTTTTATGACTGGGTAGCTGAATTTCGTTTCTTCCCCTTGCACACCGATTTCATAAAACTGGCGAATCAATTCAGCACGCTCACTCCCACTACCTTCTACACATAAGTATATTTGCACAGCAATTCCTTGACGAAGTCTACGCTGTGATATGCCAGCAAATTTCTTGCCATCAATACTTAAATCATATGAACCTGGACAATAGGAACCGACAATTTCATAAGCTTCTATTTTTCCTTCTGCTTCTGGAAATAGGAGCCGGATGAAAGTAAGCATTACGTCATAACCCGCGGAAATATCAACCGACTGCGCTTGTTCAGACAATACGATGGAAATATTCAGCACTCCTTCATCCAATACAACTGCAAGGCCCCCCGAATTTCGTACAATTGGTATGTAGCCTTGTGTACGTAGAAAATCTTGTGCTTCTTCTACGAATGGTAATCGGTGATCTTGAATACCTAACACAACTGTCTGATCATGCACCCATGTTCGAACAGTTGCCGGCGACAAACCTTGTCCAACTAAATGGCAAAGAAGATCGTCCGCTGCAAATGACTCCAATGCGGAGCGACTTTTACCACTTAGCGATTGATCCCAAAATCGCCAAACTTTGTGCTGTAGTAATGATTCTATATGTGACATACTTCTTACTCCTTAATCTAACGATTGCTCTACTGTTTTCATTAGTTCAAGCATACACGACTTTGTCACATATTGTCATGCAATATCGAAGTCATTACGAGATAAGAATCTTTTCTTGTGATAAACTAAAGATGTAAATTTCTTATATAAAAGGAGTGTCTGATAAAATGAATGAAGCAGCAATTACACTAGACGGCTGGTACGTTTTACATGATTTTCGCCAAATGGACTGGGCATCTTGGAAGCAAGTAGATCCAGAACTTCGCAAAGAAGCAACAGATGAATTTGTGGCATTTTTAGACGAACTTCAACAAGCAGATGACGCAAAAACAGGCGCACATGCTTTTTACACGATTGTCGGTCAAAAAGCAGATTTCATGTTAATGACTCTACGTCCAACAATAGACGAACTTCAAGAAATCGAAGCGAAATTCAATAAATTAACGATTGCAGACTTTACAATTCCTGCTTATTCTTATGTATCAGTTGTAGAATTATCTAACTACCTAGCTGGAGAATCTACGGAAGATCCATATCAAAATCCACATGTACGAGCTCGTTTATATCCGGAACTTCAACGTTCACAATATATCTGCTTCTATCCAATGGACAAGCGTCGTAACGGTGAAGACAACTGGTATATGCTTTCTATGGAAGATCGTCGCGCTCTTATGGCGAGCCACGGAAAAATCGGTCGCGGTTATGCTGGTAAAGTAAAACAAATCATTTCTGGCTCTGTCGGATTTGATGATTTCGAGTGGGGCGTAACATTATTCTCGGATGATGTGCTTCAATTTAAAAAGTTAGTGTACGAAATGCGTTTTGATGAAGTAAGTGCTCGTTATGCGGAATTTGGTTCATTCTTTATTGGTACCATTTTAGCAGGCGAAAAACGAGTAGAATTTTTCAACATTTAAAGATTAATGAAAAGAACGAATGCCCTTTAAGGTAAAAAAACTGTTGCTATATATTATTACCGTTTAATTTTTGGGAGAGGCTGGGCCGTGACTGACGTCACGACCAGCCTCTCTTTTCTCAGTAATCACTTCCTTATTGCTTAAGAAAGACTGCACCACTGCGGTCTTCTTTCTTTTCCTCTCTCCTCGCGATATGTATCATTTCTCCGTTCCGAACATAGTGTATATATAGGAGGTGATGCGTTGGCAGTAGTTAAGTCCACTTCAAGGCAACTAGATTTACTAGCAAGGCTAATGCGTGCGGAAGCTGAGGGGGATGGTCAGCTCGGTATGTTATTGGTTGGTAATGTTGGAGTGAACCGGGTTCTTGCCGATTGCTTAGATTTTCGTAATATTCGTAATTTGGAAGAGATGGTATTCCAAAAACCAGGTGGGTTTGTGGCAACAACCCAATCTTATTTTTATCAACGTGCCCGTGAACAGGATCGAAATTTAGCAAGACGCGTTATTAATGGGGAACGTTTTAGTCCCGGCGAACGCTCCTTATGGTTTTTTGATCCGGGTGGCGATTGTCCTCCTCAGTGGTATAACCAATGGAACACCGGACGTTTTAAAACGCATTGTTTTTACTCTCCAACCGTTGCCGATTGCCCAAGTGTATAATTCTATTTCTAGAAAGGATGTATGAATGGTTCAATATTATTGGTATCCTGGAGCTTTTCCACCACAACAGCAACAACCGATGACTCCTCCTGCTCAACCGCCAAGCCCAGGCCGACAAGAAGAATCGTATATCGAGAACATTTTACGAATGAACAGAGGTAAGCTAGGTACATTCTATTTCACCTTCGAAAACAACAAAGAATGGAATGCTAAAGTGATTAAAGGCTATGTAGAAGCAGCAGGCCGCGATCATGTGATCATTAGTGATCCAAATGGGAAGAGATACTTAATGTTAATGATTTATCTAGACTATGTAACATTCGATGAAGAAATTAACTATAACTTATAAACAAAGAGACTTATCCGAATTTAAAGGATAAGTCTCTTTGTTGTCACTGTTACGCCCTTCACTTCATTAACTTGCAAACTTTGCTGCAGCAACAATAATCATAATCCATCCAACTAAAAATGCTACGCCGCCAATCGGAGTAATAGCTCCTAAAATGCCAATACCAGTTAAACTCAATACATACAAACTACCAGAGAATAAGATGATTCCTGCTAGTATTAAATAGCCTGCTGTATTTAATGATGAAACAGGTCCAAGTATCTTGCTACTCATCAAAATACCGATTGCGATTAATGCAAGTGCATGGAACATTTGATATTGTACAGCCGTTTCCCAAATCGCTAAATACTTTTCAGATAGTTTTTCCTTTAAAGCGTGTGCGCCAAAAGCGCCAAATGCTACTGCCAAAAATCCATTGATAGCTCCTGCAATGATAAATAATTTCACAATCATTCCTACTTTCTATCTTTCTATTTAGAAATCAAATAATGACTCTCCGTTTGCATCGTCTTCTTTTAATGCAACCGGCTGTTGTAATGCTGGGGCTATGGCTACCGCTTGGACAACTGGTGAAGCTTGCGATGTTCCCCCGGATTCTAACGCTAAATCGCATAATGCTCGTATTGCAGCGAGTGCTTCTCTTTTCGTTTGTTCATTACCAGTTGTTTTGGCTAGCGTAAGCTGTTTATCTATTTGCATGAAAATATGTTCATTTGAAATCATCGTCTTTGCCCCTCTTCTTGCTTTCGTTCGAATTTCAAGCATTCCATGCCCGAGGTACGCTTTACTAATGCAGATGGGAGCTCTTTCGTTTTAAATCCGTAAGCTTTGCACCCACGTGGATGTCTTGCATCCCATGTAGTAAAAAAGAAGCGGCATTTAAAACAGTTTACTGCCAAATTACTCCCTCGCTTTCCCGTCCATATAATAGCATAGTCATAAGCAAAAATCGATTGGTGTCTCTCCCCATGCTTCGAGCTGCGCATTTATCTTAGAATACGGCTTACTCCCAAAAAATCCTCGATGTACACTTAGCGGACTTGGATGTGGAGATTCTAAAATCATATGTTTTTTTGTCTCAATTAGCTTTTTCTTCATTTGCGCTGGTCTTCCCCAGAGGACAAAAATAATCGGCTGTTCTCTTTCCGATAGACGCTTAATCACTTCATCCGTAAACGTTTCCCAGCCCATCCCTTTATGGGAATTAGCTTGCCCTGCTCGCACGGTCATTACCGTATTAAGCAATAGAACCCCCTGCTGTGCCCATTTCAATAAATAGCCGTTCGAAGGAACTGGACACCCTATATCATCCGCTAGCTCCTTAAACATATTGCGTAAGCTCGGTGGTACCCTAACCCCAGGGTTTACAGAAAAACTCATCCCATGCGCTTGTCCTTCCCCGTGATAGGGATCTTGCCCTAATATTACTACTTTTACTTCATCAAAAGGCGTTGCACGAAATGCGTTGCCAATATCCTCTCGCTTTGGATAAATTGTTTGTTCTGCGTATTCATTATCTAAAAAAGATTGCAGTTCCAAAAAATATGGCTTTTCCCATTCATCTGCTAAAACTTCTTTCCAGCTTGGCAATGTGCATCACTCCTTAAACTGAACTTGTACATCGTATTCTACTAATTGGAACATCTCTTTTACAGATTTCTCCGCATTTTCTTCCGCTAACTGTAAAATGCCTTGTCCCGTCGTTTCTTCAATCATCATTTCTTTCGCTGTTTCTGCAAGCTCGTATGCCTCTGTTATATCCGCTTTTTCACGAAATAATCCTTCATATGAAAATACTTCTACTTGGTCGAAGAAAATTTCAGGTCCACCTAGAAATTTTGGCATAGGCAATGTAAGCGTCGCCGTCTTACTCTCGTCGTCCACTTTAATATCTGATTCCGTTACTTGAGAGAAATCTACTCCTGCACGAACAGCTCCAGGCACCACAACAAGAATCTGCCTTTTTGTCCCTGGTAAATCTATGCCGATTTCTTTGCCGAATAACTGATTATCCTGTCGTTCGATAATTACTTTTGTATAGGCTTCAGCGGTCGACAATTCATTTAGTGCCTGTACTCGTTCAACAATTGAACCTTTGTTCTCCGTAAACGTACTACCTTGAATCGCCCAATAAGCGGCAAATGGTAATGCAGCTAACAAGAGGAGTACAATTATTACAATAAGGATAATCGATTTCGTTCTAAATCTATATAAAGCACGTGGAATTTTCCCAAAGCCAAACCCTTGTCTAGAAGGGTTTTCTGCGATTGTTGCAGTTGTTTCGTTTTTTTGTGCTTTCAATTCTGCTAGTAGTTTCTCCATTTCTCGAATTTTGTCATCTTTTCGCATTTCATCTCTCTTTTCCTCTTAATCTACTACGTTAACAGTACAAAAAAATTGTCCGTTTCACAACTATTCTATATCTGTTACGATGAAAAAGGGTGATCTGTGTATGGCTGATTTACATTATCGAGAGAAACTAAGAAAAATTGAACAAGCTGCTCGTACAAATGAAGTTTCTAACGGTGTGAAAAGTTTTGGACTTGGTTGCTTTACAGTGGGCATGCTACTATTCATTGGCTTTCTTCTATTTTTAGCAATCTCCTTATTTATTAATGATATTATATTCGGATCCGTTATCACTTTTTTCGTCGCAGCTCTTTTCATTTTCATTCTGCTGAAATTATTAACTGCACCGAAACTTCCATAATGTAAGTTTCGACTATTGTCTGATATAATGAAAAATATTAACTTTTTACCAAAAGGGGAAACGCTAAAATGTCGATTAAAAAAACACTAACAATTGCAGGCTCTGACACTTCAGGCGGAGCTGGTATACAAGCAGATTTAAAAACATTCCAAGAGCATGGTACATATGGCATGAACGTTCTAACGGTTGTCGCTACGATGGATCCTGATAACGGTTGGAGCCATGGTGTATTTTCTCTTCCAGTAGAAGAGATAAAACGACAAGCTAAAACCGCTTTATCGACAAATGTCGATGCGATTAAAACGGGTATGCTAAGTACAGAAGAAATTATCGAAACAGCTGGAAACATCATAGAAGCGTCTGGTACAAACAATGTCGTAATCGACCCTGTTATGGTGTGCAAGGGAGAAGATGAAGTATTAAACCCAGGCACAGTGGATGCGATGATTACTAACCTACTGCCACTTGCTTTAGTAGTTACTCCAAATCTTTTTGAAGCTGGACAACTTTCAGGTCTGGGAACACTTAAAACAATTGAGGATATGAAAGCTGCTGCGGAGAAAATTCATGCACTTGGCGCTAAAAACGTTGTTATTAAAGGCGGCAAACAATTAGCACATGATAAAGCGGTCGATCTTTTCTATGATGGACAAGCGCACACATTGTTAGAGACAGAAAAAACAGATACAACTTATAACCACGGAGCTGGCTGTACTTTTGCTGCAGCGGTGACTGCTAACTTGGCAAATGGTTTATCAGTTGCGGATGCTGTTTTTGAAGCGAAAGAATTCGTTTCAGCCGCTATTGCGCATGGTTGGAAACTAAACCAATATGTAGGACCAGTTCTTCACGGAGCAAAAGGGAAATACGGTGCACCAGAAGTAACGACAACTACTGTATAAGAAATGATTCACTCGCAAAGTCTCACTGACTTTGCGAGTTTTTCATCTCAATCATTCGCTTCCCAAACTTATTTTCATTATACTTATAAAAGACGTTATGTTAGGAGGCTATATATAAATGGAACTTGTTAATGTAGAACAACTACAAGTACTTTTGAATAAATTTGCAAACGAAGATGTATATATTCATCTAGAAACAACAAATGGTGCATATGCATCCCATTTTGATGAAAAGGTATTCAATGCAGGGGCTTTTATCCGCAATGTCATGCTTCGATATGAGCTTGGAAAAGTAGCAGGAGAAGCACCACATCGTGTCGGCCTTAAATTACCACATGGTTGGGTATACGCTCAAGGCATTACGCATTTTGAATTAGACGAACATGATCGTTTACTAATGGCAGGACATGACCAAAATGGGAAGCTTGCTGTAGCATTACAAATTAGTAAAACACCATTCACTTATTAAGGAGGACAAACAAATGACTTTACCAATGGAACGACATGTACTTGTTGTATTCCCTCACCCAGATGACGAAGCTTTCGGCGTTTCCGGAACGATTGCAACTTACGTAAAACAAGGAATTCCGGTTACATATGCGTGTCTAACTTTAGGCGAAATGGGAAGAAACTTGGGAAACCCACCTTTTGCGACACGTGAAACCCTTCCACAAATTCGTAAAGAGGAGCTACTCGCTTCTGCCAAGGCAATGGGCGTAACGGATCTTCGAATGATGGGGCTTCGTGATAAAACAGTGGAGTTTGAAGACGATGAAAAAATGGTGGAAATGATGGAGAACCTCATTGAAGATACTAATCCATCACTTGTCATCACGTTCTACCCAAACTACGCGGTTCACCCTGATCATGATGCAACAGGACGTGCCATGATTCGCGCGATTCGCCGCATGCCAAAAGAGACTCGCCCTACTATTTATGCACTTGCCTTTTCAAATGATTCCAAGGAAGTTTTAGGAGAACCGGATATTGTGCATAATATTAAAGAATCTCGCGAAGAAAAAATGGGTGCAATGCGCGCACATATTTCGCAAACGGCATGGATGCTAGAAGAAATGGATAAACGCTTAGCGGACGGGGAGCCAGAAGCAGAAAATTGGCTACATTTCGAACGATTCTATACGTACGATTTCAACAAAGATTTCGAATAATAGAACATCACTTGTTTATATAGACTTCTCTATGTAAATGAATTAGTATGTATAAATGACTTGACACTACGCATAATTATTCATTTATAGAAAGTTGGTCAATAACATTGAAGAAATTCTCTTTATCTACATGGATTTTGTTTCTGCTTCCATCGATTGCAGGTATTATATTGTTTATGATTCCCCTTCCTACTTCGGAAGGCTTTAAAATTCCGATTGCGTTGTTTTCTAATATGTTATCTAATGCCATTGCTCCATTTGTGCAATGGATTGCATTAGTAATGATATGGATTGCCGCAATTGGATCGGTTGTATTTCTATTTTTGCCTAAGCAAAATACATTTATTAACCAATTATTTAAGGTATCGTTATTTTGGACCATTACTCGTGTGGTTGGTGCTGTTTTTGCTGTACTAATCATTTTCCAAATTGGGCCACAAGCGGTTTGGAATGAAAATACTGGTGGGATGTTACTTAGCCCAGACGGTTTAGTATCGTTCTTATTTACGATTTTCTTATTCGCAGGGTTATTATTACCGTTTTTATTGAACTTTGGATTACTAGAGTTTTTCGGTACAATGGCAGTAAAAATTATGCGTCCGCTTTTCAAGCTTCCAGGGCGTTCTGCAGTAGATGCCCTGACTTCTTGGGTTGGTGACGGAACAATTGGAGTTTTATTGACAGCAAGACAATATGAAGAGGGCTACTATACGAAAAAAGAAGCAGCTATTATTGGTTCTACATTTTCGGTTGTATCCATCACTTTTTGTATCGTCGTACTTGATGAGGTTGGTCTTTCTAACTATTTCTTGCCATTTTACTTTACCGTTCTGCTTTGCGGTCTAATATTAGCATTCATCATGCCTCGAATTTATCCACTACGGGGGAAGCCAAATGAGTACATTGATGGTCGTCCGCTAGATTTAAAAGCTGAAGACTTTCCTGAAGGCTATAATGCTTTTACACATGGTTTAGAAAATGCACTTGTGAAAGCGAATGATAATCGCTCTATTAAGAAGTTCTTCTCAGATGGTATTAAAAACGTTGTCGATTTATACATCGGTGTTGCACCTGTCGTACTTGCTTTTGGTACGGTCGCATTAATGCTTGCAGAGTTCACACCAATTTTTACGATTTTAGGAAAACCTTTTGAACCATTATTAATGCTTTTTGGTATACCTGAAGCTGCCGAGGCGGCTCAGACCATGGTTGTAGGATTCGCGGATATGTTTCTTCCAACACTACTTAGTGGTGGCATCGAGTCAGAGGTTACTTTATTCTTCATCGCCGCAATGTCTGTGACGCAGCTTATTTATATGTCTGAGGTTGGTGGGTTGTTACTTGGTTCGAAAATTCCAGTTAACTTTAAAGATTTAATCTTTATTTTCCTACTACGTACACTTATTGCATTTCCGATTATTGCAGCAGCAGCACATATTTTATTCTAATGAAATGAAAAAAACAGCGAACCCTTTTACAAGGAGTTCGCTGTTTTTTTAGTTGCTAGCTTTTCAAGCATATCTTTCGTCATTGCATCTAAATCATATTTATACGTAAAGCCCCACTCTTCTTTTGCAGCATTTGCGTCAATTGAATCCGGCCAGCTGTCTGCAATCGCTTGGCGTACAGGATCTACATCATACTCCATTGTAAACGTTGGGATTACTTTTTTGATCGATGCAGCAATTTGCTCTGGCTCAAAACTCATCGCTGTGACATTAAAAGCATTGCGGTGAATTAACTTCGACGCGTCTGCTTCCATAAGATCTACTATTGCCTGCAGTGCATCCGGCATATACATCATATCCATGTAAGTACCTTCAGCAATATAAGAAGTGTACTTACCTTCTGCTAACGCTTTGTAATAAATATCTACTGCATAATCAGTCGTTCCGCCGCCAGGTAATGTCTCGTTTGAAATCAGTCCTGGGAAACGTACACCACGTGTATCCAATCCAAATTTATGGAAGTAATAATCGCAAAGAAGTTCCCCAGCAACTTTGTTCACACCATACATCGTAGTTGGACGTTGAAGTGTGTCTTGAGGTGTGTTTTGTTTAGGAGTAGATGGTCCAAATGCTCCAATTGAGCTTGGCGTGAAAAATTGCATGTTTAAATCACGTGCAGTCTCGAGCGCGTTCATCAATCCACCCATGTTTAAGTTCCATGCAAATAGTGGTTTCGCTTCCGCAGTCGCCGATAATAGTGCAGCCATATGCATAATGGTATCTGCTCCAAAGTTCTTGGCAATTTGATGCATTTTTTCTCCGTCTGTTACATCAAGGATTTCGAATGGGCCACTTTTCGTTGTTTCAGACGTGATTTCTCTAATATCGGTTGCAAGTACGTTTTCTGCACCATATTCTTTTCGAAGTTTGGTGATTAATTCTGAACCAATTTGCCCTAAAGCTCCGGTGACCATAATTTTTTTCATGCTGTCTACTCCCTCTCGAAAACAATTGTATTTTTGGAAAGAACACTTTATGTTTATTGACGTTGTTTTAATAGCGTTTATTTTTTATTATTATATGCTGTTCTTTTGGAAAATACAATAAGAGATTTGAATGGGGATTTGATATAATAAAAGAAAAAAGAGGTAAACATGAAAATTCTTAGATATGTTTTGATTATTTTACTCGGCATGGCATTAACTGTTGTGATGAGCTTTTTAGAAGTATCCTTGTGGATTATTTATTTAAGTATCATCGTTTTGTATATTCTTTTACTAGTTGTTCCCCCGATGTATCTCGTGTACAAATCGAATAACCTAGCTAGAATCGAGCGCTATTTAGAGGGAAATAAAAAGAAACCGCTGTTTGCATACCCACTTGCAGTAAAAGCTGGCGATCGGACTGCTATTATTCAAGCAATTAATGATATCTTAAAGAAATATAAACAACCGTATATGCAAGAAGTGTACAAAGCGAATCTAGCGCTATATGAAAACAATATTTCTAAGTTCAATACACTTGCTAGACAAATAAGTAAAGAGCCACTTCGTACATATTACAAAGCATATGCCGAAGCATTACAAGGAAAATTCGTGGAAGCTCGAGCATTAAAAGAGAGTTTACAAGCCTCTTGGATGAAGCATTCAATCGAAGCGATTATTGCAAAAGAACAAGGGGATATGGAGACGTTCCGGAAAGAAGTGGATTCTAGTATTGAGAGTGCTAGGGGCATTCAGAAGTTTAGTCTACTTTATTCATTTAAGAGATTTGAATGAGACATATAGTAATAGTAAGAAAAAGCAGCCTACGTGGCTGCTTTTTGTTTTGGACAATAATTTAATTTGGATTACAGGCCCCTCTAAGAGTTACCCATGATGATTTCATTATTTAATTACCCCAAGCTCTTTCCCAACTCTTTCATAAATCGCAAGCGCCTCATCAAGCATCTCTTTCGTATGGGCTGCTGTTGGCATGTTGCGTACACGGCCTGTGCCTTTTGGTACAGTTGGGAAGACAATGGATTTAGCGTAGACGCCTTCTTCGAATAGTCGTTTAGAGAATTCCTGTGTAAGTTTTTCGTCTCCGATGATACATGGAGTGATCGGTGTTTCCGATTCTCCTATATCGAATCCAAGCTTGGATAGACCTGCTTTTAAATAGTCACCATTTTCCCATAGCTTGTCATGCAATTCTGTTGAATCGATGATCATTTGAACTGCTGCAGTGATTGCTGCTACGTCGCCTGGTGGTAGTGCTGTTGAGAATAGGAATGGACGAGAACGGACTTTTAGCCAGTCGATTAAGTTCTTTTTACCGGCAACGTATCCACCTACGACACCGATTGCTTTGGATAAAGTACCGATTTGGAAGTCGATTTCTTTTTCTAAACCGAAGTGTTTTACTGTTCCTTTTCCTTTACCAGTAACACCTGAACCGTGAGCGTCATCTACGTAAGTGATTAGATCAAATTCTTTTGCGATTTCTACGATTTCTGGTAGTTTTGCGATATCGCCATCCATCGAGAATACGCCATCCGTTATAACCATTACTTTATTGTATTGGCCTGATTCTGTAGCTTGTTTTGCTTTTGCACGTAAATCTTCCATGTCTGAGTGGTTGAATGGGATGATTTTCGCTTTGGATAGTCGGCAACCGTCGATAATGGATGCATGGTTTAATTGGTCCGATAGAATTGCATCGTTTTTATCCATTACCGCTGAGATTGCTGCCATATTACAGTTGAAGCCCGATTGATAAGAAATTGTAGCTTCTGTCCCTTTAAATTCAGCTAGTTTTTGTTCTAGTTTTACGTGAAGGTCTAGTGTTCCGTTGATTGTACGGACCGCTCCTGCTCCGACACCATATTTGTCGATGGCGTCTTTTGCGATTTGTTTAAGCTCTGGATTAGTTGCTAGTCCTAAATAGTTATTAGAAGATAAGTTAATAAGTTCTGAACCACGAACTAGAATCTTCGCACCATTTGCTCCCTCTACTGGATCAATCTCGTTGTATAATCCTTGGTTTTTTAGTGCATCTAAGTTTTCTGTTAAAAAGTTGTTTAGTACGTTTGACAAGGTCATCTTTCCTTTCAAGCGAAATATTCTTCTCTAGTTTAACATGTTCCTAGAAAAATACGAAAAAAATAAGCAGGAAATATCCCTGCTCATTCGATTGTTGCCATCATTTCATTTTGGAAAGTTGTCCATTTCTCTTCATCTATTGTAGAATCATAGAGCATTCTGATCGTTCTAGAGTCACCTGCATACGTGGAAATATAATCTTGAGCAAGCTCCATTTCGTTAGAATATCGTTGTCTTACCTCTGCAATCTTTTTATCCTCTAATAATTCTTGGTTGATATGAGACATGAAATCGACAATCTCGTCTCCTTCACGTTCAGGGTCGTATACATGAGGGCTTGTTGCGTCTACCATACAAAGCTGCAACTCAGGAATAATAATTCCATCCACACTATTGGCATCTAGCCCACACCAGATGAAGCGAATGTCTAATCCTTGTAGTTTTGCGGCTTCTCCAAATTTCTTCATAAAGGATGATTTTCCGCTTCCAGGTAAACCTTTTATATATAAACGAGATTTTAAGTTTTTAGAAATAGACTTTAACGTGTCTTGTGCGCCTGTAGGAGTGAGTGATCCCATTAATCGATGCGTCACGTCTGACTTTTTTTGAAGTTGCACATTACCAAGACATTTCTTTTTGACTGTTTCTAGCAATGCGTTGATGCCATCCCAATCGATTGCCGGAAGGATTAGCTGCTCCCATTCATCATGAATAATCTTAGCCCGTGATAAAGTTTGTAGCCCTTTCGTCAACCAACCTTCATTTGCAATTTGTTTATCGCGAATTAAAGAAGCTAATTCATGCAGCTTTCGATCATCATACGTTTCATAAAACGGAACCCATATATGCCCTGCCCCATAGTAGGTAGGATCAATGGTATCCGCTTGTAAATAGAGTGTTTTCGAATCGGTAATATATACAGCTTCTAAAACATCCTCGTGTAATGGATCATAGAACCATTCCGTATCTCTGCCTCTGCGAATAGCTGCATATCCTATTTCTTTCAATACCTCTGTTAGTCGATAAGAAGTCGGTCCTTTAAAAAAATATACTTTTTTAGCTTCCTGAATAAGTTCTTTATAAAAATTTTTCACGCCTTGTCCTGTATAAGATCTGCCCATATAATGCGTAACTGTCCCGCCCAAATTATCACCCTTTCAATCTCTTCGTTCCATGGATACTATATGCGAACGAATTGAAAAAGATGAAAAAAAGTGCAGAAAATCATTTCTGATCTTCCACACTCAGTTTTGCAAAAGGCTGTGTATAGCCACTTAAATTTAGTAAAATTTTTTGAGACATCGGTAAAGTGTAATGAACAAGTTGCCCTAGAAGGAGTGCTGTTATAATGGTTCCAATGCCTACAGGTCCTCCTAGTATCCATCCGGCTAATCCTACGATTACTTCTATGCCAGTACGAACAGTTTTAATGCTCCAGCCCATCTTCTGTACTATTAAAAGCATCAAAGAATCTCTCGGTCCAGCTCCAATATTAGGAGATACATATACCCCAACACCAATCCCCATAACGATTAGTCCCAATAAAAAACTAATAGATTGCCAAGCAAAGCTTGTAAAATCTGGTAGCATCCAGTTGAACATATCAATAAAAAAACCGATAAAAAGTATATTCAGCCATGTTCCTACTTGTGGCCACTTTTTTGTACCAATCACGGTAGCAACAACGATAATAATGCCAGTTAAAATAGCCCACGTACCAATTGACAATCCTAAATGATTATACAGTCCAACATGCAAAACATCCCATGGACTAATTCCAAACCGCTGTCCTTTAATTGTCAATGAAATGCCTAGAGACATCAAAAGAATACCACTAACAAAAAACACCCAGCGCCACATACATTCTTTGCTCATTTCACTCCTTCTTCCCTAAACATAACCTTCACAACAATGTTGTAATGTTCTAACAAGTAAATATAGCTATCCATTATTACTAATTGCAGCTACCTGACCTTTTGTCATCCGAAGTAAATCAGGCAATGCAAGCTTTACTTGAAGCCCAATTTTTCCTCCACTTACAATAATAAAATCATGCTTTTCCGCACTTGCATCCACTACTGTTGGAAATAGTTTTTTCATCCCAATAGGAGAACATCCCCCTCTTATGTATCCAGTAGTCGGGAGTAAATCTTTTAGAGGAAGCAATTCTACCTTTTTCTCTCCTACTACCTTAGCGATTGCTTTTAGATTCAGTTCATTGTCAACCGGTATGATGCACACATAATATTTACCTGTTCCAGCTGTAACAAGTAGCGTTTTATAGACAACAAAAACAGGGTAGCCGATTTTGTTTGCTACAGTCACCCCGTCTACTTTGTCACCTGTCAATTCATATTCAATTAGCTCAAAATCTATTTTTTGCTGTTCTAACATTCGAACTGCATTCGTTTTTGGTTTTTTGGCCATTTCTTATTGCTCCTAAGCTATATGGAAGAAACTTGGTTCTAAATCAGCAAATCCGTATCTCTTTAAATGTACTTGATACGAATATTTTGCAATCGCTTGTTCTTTTAATCGTTTTTTCTGTAGGTCTTCTTGTAACATTTTCGGGGGTGATAGATCCGAAGAAACAGAGCGGTTCGAAATAGATGCTTCGTCTTCTAGTTGTTGTTTTATTTCAAGTGCAATTTGACGGTTCGCTTCCGTATTTAAAGTTATTTGTGCATTCACACGCTGAATTTTAGCGGATGCACTAGCCGCAACACGTAGATCCTCAGGCGTTGGCTCTGCAGGAGCAAGCGCGGTGCTTCTTACTTTCTCTAATAGTTCTACTGTTTTTTCAAGTGTAGGTCCATCGATTGTTTGCACCGGGATACTAGGACCTTTAATTTCAAGCATATTCGTTTTTGGACTGCTTGGCGTATCATTTTCTCTTTCTTTATTTCCTAGTAACAACTCTTCTATTTGGGATAAGGTTGGTATTTTAGGTTGGAAATATTCCGCTTGTTTACGGTATGCATCGCCAGCGTTATGACGTTTGTGCATTCGTTTTCTTTCTTCAACGTCTGCCCATCGTCCTAGCATGCCATTACCAGTGGATCTTACTAAGTTCAAATGATTCACCTCTTTCCTGCATTTCTATTATAGAATATTTTACCACATTAACAGAATAATCAAACAAACTTTAGTCATAAGCTTATGTATGAAAAATGATACAAAATAAGGTGTAGCTTTATTCGGATAAAATATGTCTAAATAACTATTTAGAGGAATAGCCACTGTGCATCGCGCTACAACGAAGTTATCCGTAGAAGATTGAAATGCTCAACTAATAAATACGCGTTTCACTTCAAGTAAACTTGTTATTATAAGAATTGATTGCTTTCACACGCAATTTGGTTGCTCTCCTGTCATTATGGTTGCTTTCCGAGAAAACTGATTGCTTTCAATGGTCGATTGGTTGCCCTTAGCCATTTCTTGGATGCACACCTTTAAAAATTTTATATAACATTTTGTTATTAGCGGCAGACGGTTTCTCTAGCAGGAATAGCCTATGCGTAAAGATCCTTCCTGAAAAAAACAACAGCAGTGCAAACCATGCTGTTGGTTTGTACTGCTGTTGTAAGGCTTCTTTAGTTCGGCTTAATTTGTTCCATATTTCCTTTAATTGCTTCTTCGCTCATTTCCCCAGTTATGATTTTCTCTATCTTACCTTCTGAGTTCACAAGCATCGTTGTTGGCAACGGATTGATATTATATGTTTCCATGACACTTTTATTGTCGTCGATTAGAACTGGAAATGTTAAACCTTTTCTATCTACATATTTCTGAACAGCGAAATCCGATTCTCCAATATTAACCGCGAGGATTTGGACACCTTGATCTTTATAATCTTGATAGTGTTTGTCCATGAGTGGAAATTCTCTTTCACATGGTTTACACCAAGTTCCCCAAAAGTTTAAGAAGACGCCTTGCCCTTTGTAATCCGATAATTGATGCTTTTCACCATTCATATCAATAAGCGCAAAATCCGGTGCATTGTCTCCTACTTGTAATATCGCTGTTTTCTCTTTCGTTAAATTCGAATAGATCGTAAAAACGATTGCCACGACTAATAAGGTCAAAATACTGGTACGGATGTAAAATCGTTTTTTCTTTTTTTCCATTGACACAATTCTCCTTTCTTACTTCCGTTTCCAAAGTATGAGCATCATGATTGTAATAAATATAAAAGCAATGAGCGCTAAAAATGGAATCGTCACGAATCCAAACCAATTTATATATTGTCCAGTGCATGGAACTCCACTTGTGCAGCTACTGAATTCATGCATAGAAGGGATCTTTTGCAGCGCATAATGATAGCTAGACATAACGATGCCAATAATCGAAATGGGCAATATATATGTATAAATCTCCCGATCATTTCGATAAAAAGCGATACCTAGAAATAGAACAAGTGGATACATTAAAATTCGCTGATACCAGCAAAGTGTACATGGGATAAACCCCATGCGCTCGCTGAAGAACAAACTACCTACCATCGCAATAATAGAAGTGATCCACGCAAATAGGAGTGGCTTATTTACCATCGGCAGCCTCTTCTACCTTTTTTGCAAAATCATCCATCGTTGCACCTGTGAATTCCTTCCCGCCTATGTAGATTGTTGGTGTGGAAGCGACTCCTAGATTGTTTGCTATATTCATATCCTTCTGCCAAGCTTCTTTCCCAGAACTTTCGCTATATGCAAGACTTACCTTTTCTACTTCTTCAGCAGTCGCCACTTCAGCTAATACTGCCTGTAAAAACGCTTCTGTCATTACATTTTCTTGTCCTGATTCAGTTGTCTGATTGGCAAATAACAAGTGATGGAATTCCCAAAACTTTTCATTGCCAAGCTCTTTATACACTGTTTCCGCAAATTGCGCAGATGTCGTAGAATCTGGTGCGATGAATGAGTAGTTCATAAAGTAAAACTTCGCTTTTCCTGTTTCTACAAATTGTTCATGGATGAGTGGAAATAATGTACTATCAAAATCTCCACAATGCGGGCATTTATAATCCCCGAACTCGATAATTTCAACAGGTGCTGATTCTTCCCCGATAAACGGCTGTCCTGCATAGTCAATGTCTACTGATTCTTGTTTTGCGTCTGTTAATACGATAATCCCTATAATACATACAGCGATTATTCCAATGATCCAAAATAATTTTTTTGACAATTAAAACACTCCTAATCAAAACTACATTATGTAGTGTAGTGGGATAAAAAAATGAAAATATCTTGTTTTTGAAGCTCACTGCTTACTTTTTAACAGAAGTTGAGCGGTAAGCTTCTCTAAACAAAAATAATTTAACTATGCTAAAGCGTACATAAAAATCCCACAAATCATGCTAAAAATAACGAATGATAGCCATGCGACTTTTCCTGGAATTTTCATTTGAATTTGTAATGGATTCAATATATATTCAATCCGGTAGTTGACGGATGTATCTGCAAAGGATGCATAGGAAAAAGGCATTTTTTTAGCCGTTCCCACCTTTAACATTTTCAAAAGTGCACTGCCTAAGTGCACAGTTGTTTCTTGTTTTTTAATAGCAAATTCATCTGCTAAGATTTCTTGAATTATTCTATATTGATGACTAAAACATTTTAAAATTGGGATGTACCCGATTGTTGATGCACAAAGCGATAATATGAATATCTTTAGTGGATCACGATTTTCCTTATGGTACATCTCATGTGCAATGACAGCTTCCAGTTCCTCATTTGTTAATAAGTTTATCAAACCTGTTGAAATAACGATTTTAGGTTGCGCAAATCCCATTGTAATTGCCATTGGTGTAGGATGCGAGATGATGATCAAACCTTCTTTTTCATTGCTATATGTTTGATTGAACTCAGTCGTAAGTTTTTTTGCTCTATATTGCTCTAATCGTGTTTTCATACGTGCAGTATGAATTAATTGCGAGCTAATATGCCAAATGGCAAAAAGGAGCGTAAAGATTACGAGTCCGTCCAAAGCATATTCTAGAGAGGATAGTCCAACTGCCTTTAACCAGCTATGGCATACTACCACCAGATTAAATTTAGCATTCCACCCTACTAGCATAGAGATCGCATATATCACCATTTGCAAAAAAATAGTACCAGAAATAACGAGTGTAGCGAGAAATAAAAACGATGATTGACGTTTGGACATAGGCTATTGTTCCTTTTTCAATTCTTTAATTTTTAACTCTAGTTTCGCTACAAGGTCATCGTCTACGTCCTCTAACGCATCCAACATATGACTGACAACAACATTTCCGAATTCATCCATCAGCTCATTTGTCATTTCTTTCGATTGCGCGCTTAAAAATTCGTCCCTTGTTTGTACCGGTTTGAAAAGAGAGGATCTTCCTTCTGCTCTCTTTTGCAAAATTCCTTTTTCCACTAGTCTGTTCATGACGGTCATCACTGTGTTAAAATTCGTAACCTTTTCCTTATCCAGCACTTGTTGCACATCTTTAATCGTCATTTCCACGTCGTTCCATAAGATGTCCATAATTTTTGCCTCTAGAGGACCAAAAAAGCGGTTTAATCCACTTTCATTCATTTTAAATTTTCGAATTTTCATAGCTTAACCACCTCACATTACACATTGTAGTTTAAACAGGTTTTTCGGTCAAACATATTTACTCATATAAGAAATTGTGAAAAAAATAATTGTATTTTGTAAAGCTCTCTTGATACACTACAACATGTAGTTTAGTTGAAAAAGGAGAATTTTGCAATGAAAAACAAACGATTAATCATCATAGGTATTATCTCAATTACATTATTCATTTCTCTATTTATGCTATTTAAAAAGAATGATTCAACTTATGAATTATATAATACAGACTCTCCTACTAGAATTGGAGAAGTGCACTTAGTTGTTTCTGATGTGGATAACCTTACTGCGTTTTATCAACAAGTAATAGGATTTGATATTTTAACGAAAGAATCCAAACGGGTAACACTTACTGCTGATGGGCGCACTCCCCTACTCATACTAGAGGAGCAAGAGGACTCTGTGGAAAGGCCATTTCCCTCAACAGGTCTCTATCATTTTGCGATTATAATGCCTGATCATGTTAGCTTAGGAAATATGATGTTGCATTTTGCACAAACCAAATATCCGATGCAAGGCGCCGCTAATCATCAGTACAGTGATGCACTCTACTTAGCAGATCCAGATGGCAATGGGATAGAAATTTACGCGGATCTATCTCCTGACACTTGGGAAAGAGACAAGAACGGCGGTTATGCAGGTGGATCTTACCCGATGGATTTTGAAAAATTAGCAGCTGAAGCGAACCCTAATTGGAATGGACTTCCGGATGATACACGTATTGGACATATGCATCTGCAGGCTACAGAACTTGTGATGACGGAAAAGTTTTATGTCGATGGGCTTGACTTTAATGTAACCAGTAAAGATGATGGTAGTTTATTTTTATCCAAAGATAATTACCATCATCATATAGCGCTAAACACCTGGTCAGGTACTGGAATACCTGCTCCACCAGATAATTCTAGAGGGCTAAAAAACTTTACCCTTCTTTTTTCAAAAGAAGAATTAGAGGAAGCGAAAACTCGACTTACAGACTTGGATTTTCTGTTTGAAGAGAAAGATAACTCGATTATCGTGCAAGATCCTTCAAGAAACACGATTGAAATCATCAGCAAGTAAAAACATACCTTTCTATGCTATATTTATGTACAATGGTTACCGTGGAAAGGATGTTTATACATGAAGAAAAGTGTAGTAATTGCAGAAAAACCTTCAGTAGCTCGCGATATTGCGCGTGTATTGAATTGTCATAAAAAAGGAAATGGATTTTTAGAAGGCGATAAATATATTGTCACCTGGGCACTCGGGCATCTTGTAACGCTAGCAGATCCGGAAAGCTATGATGTTAAATACAAAACGTGGAATTTGGAAGACTTACCGATGCTTCCAAATGATTTAAAACTGGTTGTTATTAAACAAACTAGCAAGCAATATAATGCTGTCAAAAGTCAGCTAGTTCGTACGGATGTTAGTGATATCATAATTGCAACGGACGCTGGACGTGAAGGTGAGCTAGTTGCCAGATGGATTATTGAAAAAGCAAAAGTAAACAAACCGATTAAACGCCTTTGGATTTCATCTGTTACAGATAAAGCGATTAAAGAGGGCTTTCAAAACTTAAAGTCTGGTAAAGCGTATGAAAACTTATACCATGCAGCTGTTGCCCGCTCCGAAGCAGATTGGTATATCGGACTGAACGCAACTCGTGCACTGACAAGTAAATTCAATGCTCAATTATCATGCGGGCGCGTGCAAACTCCTACAGTTGCGATCATCGCACAAAGAGAAGATGAAATACGCAATTTTAAACCGAAAACATTTTACGGTGTAGAAGCACATACAACGAACAACCTAAAACTAGCCTGGCAGGATCGCCAAACAAATGATATGCGAACTTTCTCCAAGGAAAAAGCTGAACAAGTCATTGCAAAAGTAGACAATAAGCAAGGTACGATTATCGAAGTCGATAAAAAACAAAAAAAGAACTTTGCTCCACAGCTTTATGATTTAACAGAATTACAACGCGATGCCAATAAAATATTCGGCTTCTCCGCAAAAGAAACACTTGGCATTATGCAAACACTGTATGAGCGACACAAAGTATTAACTTACCCTCGTACAGATTCGAGATACCTATCTAGTGATATTGTAGAAACGCTACCGGAGCGCCTAAAATCCTGTGGGATCGGACAATATAGACAGCTTGCGAACAAAGTGTTGCAAAAACCAATTAAAGCAAATAAGGCATTTGTCGACGATAGTAAAGTATCAGATCATCATGCCATTATTCCAACAGAGGAAATTGTCAATCAAGCCAGCTTCACAGATAAAGAACGCAAAATTTATGATTTAGTCGTGAAACGCTTTTTAGCAGTTCTCTATCCTCCTTTTGAATACGAGCAAATTACAGTGAAAGCTTCTATTGGTGACGAAACTTTTGTAGCAAGAGGAAAAACGATCCTTTCCTCCGGATGGAAGGAAGTATATGAAAATCGTTTTGACGAAGATGAAAATGCGGATGATATGAAGGAACAAATACTTCCTCGTATCGAAAAAGGAGATAAACTTTCCATCAAATTCGTAAACGAAACATCTGGACAAACAAAGCCGCCGGCAAGATTTAATGAGGCTTCTCTATTAACAGCCATGGAAAACCCAGCAAAATATATGGGTACACAGGATAAAGAATTAGCAAAAACACTCGATAAAACAGGTGGCTTAGGAACAGTTGCGACAAGAGCTGATATTATCGAAAAACTATTCAACTCCTTCCTATTGGAGAAGAGAGGAAAAGATATTTACCTTACTTCTAAAGGAAAGCAACTATTAGATTTAGTTCCAGCTGATTTAAAAACTCCTGCTCTTACAGCAGAATGGGAACAAAAACTCGAGGCTATCGCAAAAGGTAAACTGAACAAAAACCTGTTTATCGGTGAAATGAAAAACTATACAAAAACAATTGTTAGTGACATTAAAAACAGCGATAAAAAATTTAAACATGATAACATCTCCACCAAGAGCTGTCCAGATTGCGGTAAGCCAATGCTTGAAGTGAACGGCAAAAAAGGCAAAATGCTCGTTTGCCAAGATCGTGAATGCGGACATCGCAAAAACGTATCGAGAGTGACAAACGCTCGCTGTCCACAATGTAAGAAAAAACTAGAGCTACGTGGTGAAGGTGATGGGCAAATTTTCACTTGTACATGTGGTTACCGTGAAAAGCTATCCGCTTTTGAAGCACGTCGCAAAAAAACTTCCGGTGGAAAAGCAGATAAACGCGATGTACAAAAGTATATGAAAAAGCAAAATAAAGAAGAAGAGCCAGTGAACAATGCACTAGCTGAAGCTTTGAAAAACTTAAAACTATAAATAAAAACAAGCCAATTCACTTCGCGAATCGGCTTGTTTTTATTTGGTTGCTCCTGCGCAAAGCTGCTTTAAGCAGAGATTCTAGAATCCATCATTCAATTTTTTATTTAAAAAATGCTTCGTCAATAGATAAAAACTTACTTCCGTTAATCACTAAAAACAGAGCAATCACTAAAAATGCAAGATCTAGTTCATAACCAGCCATCTCAGGTGTACCTAAAAACCCGATTGCGAATTTAACTTTTATAATTGCGCCCACCATTAACACAACAAAAAATGCAGAAACGACACGAGTTCCAATTCCTAAAATAAGTGCAAGTCCCCCTACTAATTCCAATGTAGCTACTGCATATGCGAAGAAACCTAAAATTCCAATACTATCAAACCATCCTACAGTATTTTCAATACCACCTTGAAATTTTACAAGCCCGTGTACAAAAAAGCTAATTCCTAACACAAGTCTTAATAACAGTGTACCTATCCCTAGTTTATCCATCTTGCTTTCCTTCTTTCATCATAATTTTATTCACTTAAAAATATTTTATTCATATAAGTGAACTATTTATTTAAAAAAATATTCTTTTTTTGATTTGGTCCCATTCAACTTAAATATAGTTATCTATTAAGAATATTTATTTTCTATAAGATAACATTTCATTGTAGATATCGTCAATTAATTTGTGTTACGATATAGCCAATCAAAATTATTTTTGGAGGGTTGAAAATGGAAATCGGCTCCAAAATCCGTGATATACGTAAACGAAAAAAGATTACTATTGCACAAATGAGTGATCAAATCGGTTTGTCCAAAGGGTTTATCAGTAATATCGAAAACGATAATACATCCCCTTCCCTCAATACACTTCAAACGATCGCAAACTATTTGGATGTTCCGTTGCCTTATTTACTACTCGAAAAAAAGGAACATATGAAAGTGGTAAGGAAGTCTGAACGAGTGTATACGACACATAACAATATTAAAATAGAGCATCTGACGTCTCAAAGCGGGCTACGCATGATGCATGTGGAATTAGCACCCGGTGCATCAACTGGAGAAGCTAATGCGCATGAAGGGGAAGAAAGTCATATTGTCCTTAAGGGAACTGTACTTGCAGAACAAGGGGAAGACTCGGTCATTGCAAATGAAGGCGACTCATTCAGTTGGAACGCTTGTGTCCCGCACTTTGTCAAAAATATTGGAGAAGATAACGCTGTCCTACTTATTGCCGTTTATAAGGAAGAGAGTCGTTAAGAGCATAAAACAACCGCCAAGGAAGGAGATTACCTTGGCGGTTTGTGGTTTTGGGATTTCTACTTATCAAGCAATCCTATCATTTCCGCAAGCTATTTTTGTATCATTTAATCTGAATTAAGACAGAACCATCTAAGTAATTTGGATAAGCAATATAGTCAATTCTCACCGGATTAATTATATCTGCTGCATTTACAGTTATTTCGGAATACTCATATTCTCCATCGCTTCTCATACTTTGAGTTGGTATATCAACCACTCCACCATTTCTATTCTTACCTTGGGAAAATAGGGAATAGGAATGGTTTTCTCGTATTGGTAGATATTTTACTGTTAATGAATTGCTCTCGATATTTGTCACTTTTACTTTGCCTATTGAAGGCTGTTTGAGAATCTTCTTCTTTCCAAAGTCAACTAGTAAATAACTTTCCTCTTTAGGCAGCGCCTGCACCTTATCCATTTTAAAATAAAGTTCTTTAGGTTTTTTAAAATAATTACTTTGCAAGAAATAAGTTCTTTCTTTATTTTCTATTCCCCCAAAGCCACTTGTTCCATTTTGAATGGAACTCCATACTTCCCCATTTTCATCTTCTAGACGCATATCTTCAAATTGCAAAATTTCCATATCGTTTTGTTCGTTAAATTCTATATTTACTGCTACTCGAAGAGGATGAACAGTAATATCTTTCACCAACATTTTTTGACCGTCCATCTCTACTTCTTCATTTAAGCTATATACTTTGCCTTGTGGTATTTTATTTTTTAGAGTAAATGGAACTGTGAAGGTCGTTTCTTTATCATTCTCTATTTGAAAGTTCAATTCAAATTGGTGGGAAGTAAATTGCTTTGCTTTTCCAAACGTAAAGCTAAAACGTTCGACTATTCGATTTGTTTTTTCACTCATATGTCCAAACGAATAGGCTGAATCCTCACTAAGATTTTTCCCATCATTCCATACCTCGAGTTTCCCATATTGAATATCTTCCATAGAAAACGGTGCTTCTAGCGTGTAGAAAATCTCCATTCCTGTTTCATCTAATATAATTCCATCTATCGTGAACGTCATATTATCTTTCACCTGGCTAACCCCAATTGGCTCATAATAATCATTTTCTATAATAGCTTCCAATCCTTTATCCAACTGTATTAAGTCAACAAACCTTTCCATACCTGGTATTGATGCAACCGCGTTTGCAAATGCCGGGGATACACGAATGGAAGTGATAAATGTAAGTATGAGTATTGCAGCAACTGCTAGAGTCCAAATTGTTTTTTTACGCTTTCTTCTTTTACTATTAGCTTTGTAAAAACCTTGCTGAATTGCATCATTTATCTGCTGGTCAGGTATTGCTAGTTGCTCCAGTTGCTCTTTTGACTCGTTTAGCATCTTTTCTTCTTTCTCATACATGATCTATGTCCCCTTTTTCTCCGCTAGGAAATTTCTCAGTGACTTCAGTGCTTTATGGAGTCTTGATTTGACTGTACCTTCTGGTATTTTTTCAAGTGCGGCTATTTCTTTAATTTTCGTATCCTGGTAGTATTTCAGATAAATTAGCTGTTGCTCTGCTTTCGATAGGGATGCAAGTGCTTCTTCTATTTCAAGTTTCAAATTATCCGAATGGTTTCCGATTTCCCCTAGCAATTCAACCGAAGTAATACGCTTCTTCTTTTTCAGTTGGTCTTGGCAATAATTGATCATGATTCGAATAAGCCATGTCTTCATATACGCTGGCTCTTTTACTGTATGTATTTTTTGAAAAGCTCTAAATGTTACTTCCTGCATTGCTTCGATTGCTTCATGTTCATTTTTTAAAAATGCAAAAGCAGTTCGGTAGAGAGCGTTTTTATGTAGCTTCATAAGTTGTAAAAATGCTTGTTCATCTCGCTTGATCGCCTTACTTGCAAGCTCCACTTCCTCCAACCCATCACCCCATTTCATTTGTTGCTATTTATTAGACATCTGAGTCAGGAAAAAGTTCATTAAATTTAAAATAAAAAAAGGATATCTCCAACTGAATGGGATATCCTTTGACTTAACTAATGCGTATCAATTGGCTCTTTGCAAAGGCCTTTGCTCATTTCCGCATACTGGACGAATACACGAGCTAATTCACGGAGACGATTATGCACATCTTCGTCCACGATTATATTATTCTCGTCGAAATGGCTAGTCTGTGTATAGACATAATTTGGTGTCACCAAACATCTAAAATAGTCCAAAATAGGTTTTAGCTGGTTTTCAATGACTAAATGGTGCTGATATGTCCCACCGTTCGCAACAATAGATACCGGTTTATATCGCATCGTTTTCGGATGTAAAAAATCAAAAGCGTTTTTTAGAACACCTGGAATGGATCCTTGGAAAATCGGCGTTGCAATGATATACCCATCTGCTTGCTCGAACTTACTGACAAGTAGCTGCATATCGTCATTGTACTGATCCATTGGTCTGCCATCTACAAACTGATGCTCATAATTGGCAAATCGAATAATTTCTAATGTATGCTCTGTGCTAATTTCCTCTATATAATCTTTCACTTTTTCAAGAATGACACTTGTTTTCGTGCCGATAATTGTTCCGTCTACGAGTAGAATTTTCATCGTTGTAGAACCTCCTTTACCCGTACTTTATTGTATCAAAGAAGGAGCTCTCTTGTGAGAAAATTGGCATGGTTCTAAAAAAGTTCATTCTTTCGACTGAGAAATCTTATCGTTGATTTTATCTTGTAATTTCGTCGGAGGAGTTAAACTTACAACTAAATCACCTGGGTTTGCTTGCAATTCACTCTTCGTCGTATAAAATTTTAAAGACCCATCCGCTCGAATAACATAAAGCAACACTACTTCTTCTTCTCTTCCATTTATATATTGCTCATAATTATATTGTTCTGTAATATTTGTTTTCCGAATCACATGCCCTCTTAAGACGCGCTCAGTCAATTCATAGATATTCGCTGTTGAATCGAAAAGTGTTTTCCCCCCTAAGGAAGGATGATAATCATCTTCTTTTGTTTGACTGGCAGCTGTTTGGTAGAGGTGATCTCGTCCTAATTCAATTACAAAGTTTGAACAGATTAATGCATTATATGCATCTACCTCCGTTGCGGCAATCATTTTTGGGAACGGAGTTAAGTCTAATGAATACTCCGTCTGCTCGGATAAGATGTCTCCCGAATAAATAGGGACCCCTAGTTTCCGGGCATATCGCAGCTGTTCCCAAGAGTCATCCACAACAAGCACATCCATCTGTTCATCCAACAATGATTTCGCCAATTCCGCAGTGAATGCATTGCCCCCTACTATAAGTACCCCTGGCTTCTCAGTTGCAGAAAGCTTCAGTTTCTTTGCTACCCAACCAATAGAGAATCCATGAAAGATTACCGTCGCGAACACCAACGCAAATGTTAATGCAGTTAACATTTCCGCATCCTTATATCCACTTTCTTGAAGAATCGATGCAAAATAGCCGGAAACCGTCAATGCTACTATACCTCTAGGGGCAATCCATGAAATTAACAATTTTTCGTTATTCATCAAATCGGTTCCGATAGTGGATAACCAAATAGATAACGGTCGAACAACAAATAACATAGCCAGCACAAATAAAATAATATGCGGATTGAAAATATCCACTAGCGTAGTTGGATTTAAAGATGCGGTTAACATGATGAATATACTGGAAACTAAAAGGATAGAAATATTCTCTTTAAAATGTCTCATATCATTGATGGAGGCAATATGCATATTGGCCATCGTTAATCCCATTGCAGTTACTGCGAGCAAACCAGTTTCATGCATTACTACATCGGAAAACACGAAAACCATTAGTACTATTGCAAAAACAACTGGAGCCTTTAAATATTCCGGAATCTGTCCTTTTTCAAACATTTTCCCAATTATCCAGCCAAATAACCAGCCTAAAAATGCAGCGAAAATGGAACCTGCAAAGAATAACAGGAAGGACGTAAGTGTCACGTTCCCATTAATAAATTTAATAAATTCAAATGCGAATACGGCAAGCAATGCTCCAAATGGATCAACTACTATTCCTTCCCATTTCAATATTGCTGCAGGACGAGGCTTTAACTTCGCTTGCCTTAGTAACGGCAAAATAACCGTTGGACCAGTAACAATAAACAGTCCACCAATAACAAAAGATACGGCTACCGATAAACCTGCAATATAATGTGCAGCTAAAGAACCTGCAATCCAAGCGATAAAAGCACCTAATGTCACAATTCGAGTGAGTGGCTTATTAAAGCTACGGACTTCTCGGAAATCTAAGCTTAAACTTCCTTCAAACAATATGATAGCCACTGCAAGTGAAATGAGCGGACTAAATATTTCTCCTAAACTTTCCTGAGGGTTAACAAAACCGAAAATCGGACCCACGAGTAAACCAGCGATGGACATTACAACAATGGCAGGCATTCGTAAGCGCCATGCTAACCACTGAGAAAATATCCCTAACAGTACTATAAACATCAAAACAAAGATCATTGACTCAAAAATAATGTTCACCTCAATCTTTCGGTTTATTTTCTTCTACAAAGATATCCTTTCGCTTACTCCAGTCAAATAACTCTTCCCTGGCAACCGGTATTTCTTCTTCAACTTCCCACGGTTTAGCACCGAGGATATCTATCGCTTTATATAGTTGAACATTATTTTTATGGTTATGTACAGCAAAATGATACATAGCAAATGCTAATTGCTTCCCTTCAATTGCCCGCAAGCCTTTAAATGGACCGACTAATATGGGATTGATTAATTGAAAAATTCCTTCTGCTAACCGCTCCCCTAATCGAAATTCTGTCCGTCCGCCCGTCAATAACGAAGGACGGAAAATAGAAAGATGCGGTAGCTTTAAGTCAATCAGTTCTTGCTCCATTCTTCCTTTTGTACGGCTATAGAAAAAAGGAGATTTGCTACTAGAACCAGCTGCAGAAATAACATGAAAGTTGGGAATACCACGCTTTTTAGCTAAAGAAGCAATTCTAAGTGGGTATTCTAAATCTACTTTTTCGAAGTTTTCTCTTGTTTTCGCTTTTTTCATTGTGGTCCCTAAACAGCAAAATAAATCATCTGCAATTTCCAAATCTCTTTCTTCTAGTGTATCGAATTCTCGAATCTTCACATCTAATTTTGCATGTGTGTATGTAATATTTCTTCTAGCAATGATCGTCACTGCAACATATTCTTCACTTTCGCATAACTGTTTGACTAAGTGTTGCCCGGTAAAGCCCGTTGCCCCAACTACGATGGCCGTTCTTTTTGCCACCTCAATCCCTCCTCGCATTTCTAGTTGTCTAGCTCCAGCGCCTTGCCCCTCAGGGTCAAATAACCTTCCACAACGAAGTTATAGTGCAACTTCTTTTGTAAAAGAACATTTGCCTGTCGGGGCAGTGTGACAGGCGCTTTCGCATTTCAGTTTGTCATATACACCTGTCCTTTTCCATACAATATTAAGAATATGCACAGGAAAGGAAGATGAATAATGAAACTAGCTTATCTATTAAATACATTACCACACCGGGGTTTATACCCTGCTGACCGTGCGAATGCGCTGTTACCTGCTTTGAATACATCCGATTATAAAGTTTTTGTGCCCAGCACTAATACAAGCCTTCTAAACTATTTAGAAAAAAAACATATTAAAACATGTGCTTTTAATAATAATGCACATTTACTAGAAGAAATGAACTCTTTTAACCCCAATTGTATAATCCATGATAGCGGAAATTCTGAAAAGGATTTAATTCGCCGTTTAAAAGCTTTGAACTGTCCTCTAATTCATTTTGACGATCACGGGGATGGCGGTGCTCTAGCTGATCTTGTTTTCCAAGCATTATATGAAAATCCAAAGGATCTTTCCAAAGAGCATTTTGTTTATGGGCTAACTGGATATATCCCATCACAAGCAATTGTTCCTAAAAATAATAATACGACCCAAAATCCACCTCATATTGTTGTCGCGTTTCCACATGAGGATCCAGAAAACTTAACATATCGAACACTACGACATCTTGTGCAACTTCATATTCCTTTGCAGATTAGTGTTTTAGTAGATGAACACTACAAGCATGATATTCTGGATCTTAAACGGTTTGCACTCACTCGCAAATCGATTAAGGTTATCCAGACAACCACCCCGGATGCTTTTATTACTACTAGTGATATCGTCATAACTTCCGGTTCTTACATGCCTTTCTTAGTAGCACAATTCCAAATTCCAAGTATTATCCTTTGTGCACACGAAGAGGAAGTCAATTACGCCTTTCCACAGGAAGGTCATGGCTTCGCAAATTTAGGACTAGGTCGGAAAATAAAACAATCGTACTTACAAAATGCCGTTATGGAAATTATACTGCATGATAATCGAAGAAAAGCTTATATCCACAAACAAAAAAACTTTGATTTTACACCTAATTTAGTAGAAGTAGTAGAACTGATTGAACAAACGATTGCAAATAAAAAAGCTGAGGAAGAAATCGCACGTTAAACCCATTTTTATGCTACAATAGGGCAAAAAGCTGAAGGTGATTATTCATGACAAAAGATCAACTACAAGCGGAAATTGCTGAGTTAAAAATGGATTACATCCGATTACAAGGTGACATGGAAAAACTAGAGTCGAATGGCCACCCCACTCAAGTAGAAAACGCCGAACGTAGATTAGCCAAAATGGAAGAAGACCTTGCAGAACTAAACAAACAGCTCGCGGCACTTTAGTCCGTTGAGCTTTCTTTTTGGAGGAAATAATATATGAGCTTATTAAATGTAGAAAATTTGGGACATACATTCGGAGATCGTACGCTTTTTAAAGAAGTTTCGTTTCGCTTGGTGGAAGGTGAACATGTTGGACTTGTTGGGGCAAACGGTGTTGGAAAATCGACATTAATGAATATTTTAACCGGGGAAATCATTTACGATGAAGGTCGTGTGGAATGGCTTCCTGGTACACATTACGGCTATTTAGATCAGCATACTCGTCTGCAACCAGGACGCTCGATGTTCGATACATTACGTGATGCATTCTTACCTCTTTATAAGAAAGAGGAAGAATTGAATGAAATCATTGCTAAAATGGCGGATGCAACGCCAGAAGAATTAGAAGTATTATTAGAAAAAATGGCCGAAATACAAGATGTATTAGATGCCGGTGATTTTTATTCATTAGATATGAAAGTAGAAGAAGTTGCACGCGGGCTTGGACTAGATGCTATTGGTTTAGACCGCCCGGTTGAAGCACTTTCTGGTGGTCAGCGTACGAAAGTACTATTGGCAAAACTATTATTAGAAAAGCCGAAAGTACTTTTATTGGATGAGCCTACCAACTATTTAGACGAAGAGCATGTAAATTGGTTATCCAATTATTTGAAGAACTATCCATATGCATTTTTACTAATCTCACATGATACAGAATTTATGAATGGCATTGTAGATGTTATTTTCCACTTAGAATTCTCTAAGCTTACACGCTACACAGCTTCTTATGAGAAGTTTTTAGAGCTTGCTGAGTTGAATAAACGGCAGCATATCGATGCTTATGAAAAGCAGCAGGAATTCATTAAAAAACAAGAAGATTTTATCGCCAAGAACAAAGCGCGATACTCTACAACTGGTCGTGCAAAATCCCGTCAAAAACAATTGGACCGCATCGAACGCATTGATCGTCCAGAAACTGCTGCTAAACCAGAATTCGGTTTTAAAGAATCACGTAGCTCTGGACGTTACGTAGTCGAAGCAGAGCATTTACAAATTGGTTATGATAATCCACTGCTCCCACCACTTACATTTACCATTGAGCGTGGAGAAAAAATTGCACTTGTTGGCATGAATGGTATCGGTAAATCGACCTTACTTAAAACAATTTTAGGTAAGATTCCTGCACTAGGCGGAAAAGTAATCCGCGGGGATTTCTTATACCCTTCTTACTTCGAGCAAGAAGTAAAAGCTGGTAATATTACACCAATTGAATCCATTTGGGAAACTTATCCTAGTATGGAACAAAACCAAGTTCGTGCCGCTCTAGCTCGCACTGGCTTGAAAAGTGAGCATATCTCTCGCCCACTTTCTTCATTAAGCGGTGGTGAACAAGCGAAAGTGCGTTTATGTAAGCTTATGATGGAAGAAAGTAACTGGTTAATATTCGATGAGCCGACGAACCATTTAGACATTCATGCAAAAGAAGAATTGAAACGTGCGATGAAAGAATTTAAAGGCACAATCGTCCTCGTCAGCCATGAACCTGAGTTTTATGAAGGATTAGTAACGAAAGTATGGAACGTGGAAGAATGGTTCTCTACTGGTAAAGAGGTTGTAGAAGAATAGTATTTTGGTGATCCCAAGCATTTGGTGCTTGGGATTTTTTAGTTGTTTATGATGCTGGAAGATAGCACTCTGTAATATGCGAGTTATGGAGGGGATTGCTCGGGTAGCGATACTCTTTGCTCGTCCCCGCCCCTTCCCCAAAACAAAAAAGCCTCCCCCTGTCACTTTCGAACAGGGGGAGGCTCTTTCACATTACACTAAAACTAATGAGTCTTTTGCAACTTCATCACTCATAATAAGCTCTTTTAGACGTTGCTTCGCTCTAAATAATCGGGATTTTACTGTACCGATGGAAACTTTCATCACTTCTGCAATTTCTATTAGTGAAAATTGATGTACATAGAAATACATTACTGTTTTTTGGTAGATGCCATCTAATTCGGCTACTTTGGAACGAATAATTTCACCTACATCTTCTTTCTCTAATTGCTCTTCTACAGATAAGACATCTGCAGCAATTAAATCCAATAAGGATATATCTAGTTGCTCTGGTTGATTGGCAACGTATTTGCTGCGTCTTACTTGTTTACGGTATCTATCGCGAAATGTATTCATACAAATAGTCGTTAACCAAGCTTTAACATGGTCCACTTCTTTCATATACGATTCATATCGTACAACTTTCATCCACACTTCTTGCATTAAATCTTCAGCATCTATTTGATTTTTAGTTAGTTTCAAGCATAAGTAATATATGTATCGGTTATATTCTTCGTAAATATTTTCAATTTGAACTTGCATTGTTTATTCCTCCGCTCGGCTTTTCTTTATAACTCTATAATGCCAAATCCGAACCTTACCCTCTATCGTATTCTCTTTCAATATAATTACAATCGTGTAAGTTAGAAAATTATAAGCGCCTATTCTGTCTCGATATGGGAAATGAAAATGAGTAATAAAATTGGCATGTCGCGCATAATAGGGAAACTGTGTCATAAAGAGATATGGCAAAGGCAATTGATTTCCGCTCCAGGCGGACTCTTACCGCGGGGCGGGCGGTGAGTCTCCTCGTCGCATGCTCCTGCGGGGTCTCACCTGTCCCGCTGTTCCCGCAGGTGTCGCCGCCTTGCGCTTCAATCATTAGAACTTGCTGACTAATCCATAATTAAATGCAAAAAAGCTATTTAATTTATTTACAACTGTCCAACAGTTTTTTATTTAGAATCATTTTATGTACAGTATAAATTATAGGAAAGGTTGCTATTAACCATTCAAGCAATGGCAGTTCCCAATAATTGATCACAATCGCTAGATAGTATATCTTATTCCACTAATCATAGGTTTTCACCCATAGAAAATGCAGCATAGTACTAAATTTAGTGTCTTATTATGGAGTAAATAGCAAACTCTATTGGATTGTAGCGAAGGGGTGGCGACTCCGGTGGGAACAGTACGAGCTGAAAGCCCCGCAGGAGCGAGAGCTCCGAGGAGATGGAAGCCGTGCCCGCGGAAAGCGTCCACCCTGTAGCGGAAATCCCAGTGGACACTTCATACAACTCACTACGTCGCTGTTTATCTATACTTATCGACAAGCCATAGAGCTTATAATTCCCTAAGCCAAAAGAAAAGCGCAAAAGGAAGTATTACTCCTCTTGCGCTTCATCAACTATCGGTTCTTCTCTTTTTGTAATCGTTAAGGTCACAATTCGGCTACGATCCATTTCATTAATCTCGATTAATAAATTCTCGTAAGTAAACTGTTCGCCTTCTTCTGGAACATGCCCTAGCTGATCCAGTACGAATCCTCCGATTGTTTCATTTTCGTTTACGATAGATAGATCAAATAGTAAATTTACTTCTTCTATTTCCACGCGACCCGCGCAGATCAGACGACTTTCCGTCATTTCATGAATTAATATTTCTTCATCGTCATCAGTTTCGTCTTCTATTTCTTGACCAATCATTTCTTCGATTAAATCTTCATGGGTTACAATCCCAAGCGTACCGCCGTATTCATCTAACACAATTGCCATATGCTTTTTATGCGTGAGCATCAGTTCAAATACTTTTTCCACACTTAAATTTTGTACGACAAACAGTGGTTCTCTATCAATAAGCGTTTCTAGCTTTAATGATGGGTCCATCGACCATTCGATCAGTTTTTTAGAATAAAACATCCCGACTACCGTGTCTAAGTTTTCATCATACACAGGATATCTCGTATAAGAATGCTCAAGTATCGTATCTCGCACTTCTTCGTATGTAGATTCTATCGATAATGCCACCATTTCGGTACGATGTGTAAATAATACATCTGAGACATCTTTATTTGGAAAATCGAGTATACCTTTTATTCGCTCGGATTCCTCTTCTTCAAATGTGCCGTCTGTCGATGCTATGTCAACCATATTCAACAGTTCTTCTTTCGTAATGATTGTTTCCTTCACGGCACCTTTTGAACCTATGCGGATCATCATATTGATAAATGCAGCAACTAAAAACGATAACGGTCGCAGTAGAACGATCAACAATCGAATCATCGGCGCAACAATATACACAATTCTTTCCGAAAAAGTGGCGGCGATTGTTTTTGGTAATACTTCTGCAAATAATATAATGATCACTGTCAGTATAATGACAGACCAAACAATATTCCAACCATGACTTTCAGCAATGAAAATTACTAAAACAGTCATCGCCACATTCGCGATCGTGTTCCCTATTAATATCGTAACAATCATTCGGTCCGACTTTAATAAAAGAACGAGCAATCTTTCTGCAGCCCGGTCACCTTGTTCTGCTCGCAGTCGGACCTTCATCCTATTTACTGTCATTAAAGCGGTTTCACTTCCCGATAAAAAGAATGAAACAAGTAATGCAAATGCTAAAAGTACAAATTCTATGTACAATTTTGTATCCTCCTAAAATAATAACATCGTTCCGTATTTCTTTTTACTACTATAGCACACTACGTTTTTAGTTGTCACAATTCTTATGCTATACTATTTCTATTCACGAAATTTCATGAAAAGAGGGATTCAAGTGAGCCATTTGACAGCGTTAAATAATTACTTTACAGAAAAACGCGAAGCACATTTAGAAGAATTAAAACAGTTTTTACGCATACCAAGTATCTCTTCTTTATCCGAACATAAAGCAGATATGCAAAAAGGTGCTGAGTGGCTAGCTGACTCATGCACAAAAGCGGGATTAGAAAATGTAATCGTCGACAAAACAAAGGGACATCCTGTCGTATATGCGGATTGGTTACATGCTGAAGGCAAACCAACTATCCTTGTATATGGTCATTACGATGTACAGCCTGTTGATCCTCTAAATCTTTGGGAATCAGAGCCGTTTGAACCAGAAGTGCGTGACAACAAACTATTCGCTCGTGGTGCCAGCGATGATAAAGGACAAGTGTTTATGCATGTAAAAGCAGTAGAAGCACTTCTTCAAACAGAAGGATCCCTTCCTGTGAACGTCAAGTTTTTAATTGAAGGCGAAGAAGAAGTTGGCAGTCCAAACTTAGAAGCCTATATTGAAGAAAACAAAGCCAAGCTTGCTGCTGATGTAATTGTTATTTCAGATACTGGCATGCAAGGCCCTGGACAACCTGCTGTATGCTACGGGTTACGTGGTCTTTGCGGCGTTCAAATCGACGTAAAAGGGGCTAAAGGTGACCTACACTCTGGCCTATACGGAGGCGGGGTTCAAAACTCTATTCACGCACTCGTATCAGTACTAGACTCTTTCCGGGATGCAGAAGGTACAATTCAAGTAGAAGGATTTTATGAGAATGTACGTCCCCTACTTGATGAAGAGCGTGAAGCGTATAGAGCACTTGGCTTCGACGAAGAAGAGTTGAAAAAAGAAGTGGGAGTCGATGAGCTTTTCGGTGAGAAAGGTTTCTCTCATTTAGAGCGTGTTTGGGCTCGCCCAACGCTTGAAGTGAATGGTGTATTCGGAGGATTTTCTGGAGAAGGCATTAAAACAGTATTACCAAGTGAAGCAGGAGCAAAAATTACATGCCGTTTAGTACCAGACCAAGATCCGGATGAAATCGTTGCGAAATTAAAAGAACATATCGAAAAAAATAAACCGACTGGTGTTACAGTTACAGTCACTGAATTTGATAAAGGAAAACCATTTATCACTCCTTTTGATCATCCTGCTATTCAAGCAGCTGGCCGTAGTTACGAAAAAGTGTATCATGTACCAACAGCATACACACGTGGTGGCGGTTCTATCCCAATCGTAGCTGCTTTTGATGAAATTCTTGGCTTACCTGTAGTATTAATGGGCTTCGGATTATCATCAGAAAATTTCCATGCACCAAATGAGCATTTCCATTTAGAAAACTTTGACCAAGGTTTACGAGTGATTGGTGATTATTACTATGAACTAGCAGATCTAACTAAAGAGCAACTAAAAAAATAAAGCAAAATAAAATAGAGCTATCCCCCGTTGAGAGGATAGCTCTATTTTATTCACCAAATATCGTAATTAATTCGTCGACATGTTTTCGTTCTTTCGGTTTTGGCATTTCGTCAAAGTAGCCAACCTGCAACATACTAATGATGCGTTCACCTGGTTTTACTCCAAGTGCTTCACGGAATTTAGGATTATCTAAAAAGCCTGGCGTTTTCCAGCAAGAACCAACGCCGCGATCCCATGCAAGCAATTGGATATTTTGAATAAGCATACTTGCAGCAGCATAATCTTCTAAACGTTCTTTTTGACGTGCATCTTCCGGGACAATAACAAAAATATAGCCTCCCGGACTTTTAAACTTTTTCATTTGTTTTTCTAAGTCTTCATCCGACAGCTCTTTCCACTTCGGGATTGCAAATTCTTTTAACACTTCATATAAATCTAAAAGCTCTTTCTCGCATGCAACGACAAAACGCCAAGGCTGTCTATTTTGATGATTCGGTGCCCAAGTAGAATCTTCCATAATAGAAAGTAAAGTATCTTTTTCGACGGGTTGTCCATTAAATGCTTTGATCGACCTTCTTTGAATAATTGCATCACGAATAGTTAATGATTGTTGCATCATTGTATGAAAAACTCCCTTTTCTATAGCATCCATTATTACTAACATCATACCAATTAAAACGTTATATTAAAAGGCTTGCTATTTTACATAAAAACAGTTTCGAGGTGATCATATGATTCTTTATTGGTTAACCAGTTATTTTATAGGAACCTTTCTTACTGCTTGGTGGATTGGAAAATGGAAAAAAACTGACTTAACTAAAATGCGTAGCGGCAACTTAGGAGCAAGAAATGCAGGTGCTGTTCTTGGGAAAACGGCATTTTTATTGACTTTTTTAGGAGATGCGCTGAAAGGTGTACTTATCCTCTATATTGGCTTTTATTATCATTTTTCTTTTGAGGTTATTGCCATTGGGGGGTTATTAGGGATTATCGGTCATATGTTTCCTTTCTGGCTCCACTTTAAGGGCGGTAAAGGAATCGCTACTTTTATAGGAGTAGCACTCGTTTTAGATCTATCGTTATTTGGGATCATGGCCATATGCTTTGTACTAGTAATCGTATTATTAAGAAGTGCAACATTAAGTATGTCCATCGCCTTTAGTGCATATGCTATTTTATGTTGGACAATTCCTGCTTTTTCCCAACTCTGGCCACTTGCTATTGCCATTATTATCATTCTATATCGTCACCGATTGGATATATTAGAATCTTGGAACGCGCGTTGGTGGAAATCTATAAAATAATTACTATTTGTATGATAGTATTTTTCTATAATCATCTGTATTGTAAACGGATACCTATGCTATAATTACTTAAAAATAAATAATGTATGAGATAGGATGTCAAACATGACTTTGAAAAAAATTGCTTGGGTTGTAGATAGTACTGCTTATGTGAATTCCTTTTTAAAAAATCATCCAGATGTTTATGAAATTCCGCTTAATATTCATTTTGGCCAACAGCAATTTATAGATGGAATAGACTTAACTTCTGAACAGCTATACGAACGTATTCGAAACGGGACAGATCCAGTGAAAACTTCTCAACCATCCGCTGGAGAATTTGCAGAAGTTTATACAAAGCTAAGTAAAGAATATGAGTCCATCATTGCAATACATGTTTCCAAAAGTTTAAGTGGAACGATTTCTTCTTCCATAAGCGGTGCGGAGATAGCAGAAGTACCAATGGAATGTGTCGATTCCCTTTCTTTATCTGCTGGTATAACAGGGCTCGTCGAAAAAGGTCTTGCGTTGCAAGCTCAAGGTCTACCTTTTGATGAAATTGCAGCTTTGTTAAGAATTGAAACTTCTAAATTTCGGAATTACATTCTAATCGGCAACTTAACTCAGTTATATAAAGGTGGAAGATTGAGTAGTGCCCAATTTTATTTGGGTAGTTTATTGAAAATAAAACCAATTATACAGATTAATAATAATGGTGAATTGCAGGAGCTAGATAAAGTTCGCTCACAGAAAAAAGCAGTTCAATATTTGATCGATAGAGTTGTAGATTCGGTAGAACAAGAAGGTGCTAAATTAGTATATATTATGCACTCTAATGCACTGGCCCAGGCTGAAAGCTTAAGAGACGCGATTTTAATACAATCCCCTAATATTAAAATAGAAATCGGAGAAATCAGTACCGTTTTAGCAGTTCACGCGGGCGAAGACACTCTAGCAGTGCTTTGGTACGTTTCATAATAGTATTTATCAACAATAGATTGTGCAAGCATTGTAGGGACAATGCTTCGTAAAGATACTAAGATGTCCGCCATGATTTCCGCTCCAAGCGGACGCTTTCCGTGGGGCAAGCGGTGAGCCTCCTCCTCCACTAGCGCTACATGCGGGGTCTCACCTGCCGCTAATCCTACAGGAGTCGCCCCCTTGCGCTCCAAACAATAGAATTTTCTAATACATAATCACAAAAGTAAGTCTTATTTAAATTATTTATAGGTTTTCCTTATAGAAAAACAATATAGTACTAGATCTAGTGCATCATTTCTTAATAATTAGCAAATTCTACTGGATTGAAGCGAAAGGGTGGCGACTCCAGTGGGAAAAGCACGACCTGAAAGCCCCGCAGGAGCGTAAGCGACGAGGAGATTGAAGCCGTGCCCGCGGAAAGCGCCCACCCTGTAGCGAAAATTCAAGCCGACACTTAATAGCTCTGTCTTATTACGCATTATCTATAAATTATGCTTTAAAAAAGGATAACTAACTTTACGATCATTCAGTTACACTTCTTCATTTAAAACTGATCTTTTACATGGAAAAAGACATACTTCGTATTTGGAGTATGTGCATAGGAATCTGCATAGTTCCAATGCCGGTTACGGCTATTATTCGTATGCGCATTTACATAAGGAATTCCATCTTGAACGCTCGTTACAATCGTCGAATGGTCGTATCTTCCGTCCCCTTCAAAATCATAAAAAATTAGATCTCCTGGGATTAGTTTTGTCGGTGAATCCACTTGGGTTGCCTGTAACCCGATTGTCGAACCCGCCAAATACCAGCGTAAAGAATGAGGAGTACTCCAACTCAAGCTCCAAGTGTTATTCCCTAACCACCATCCCCTTTCTCGATTAAATTGTCCTCTCATAGGGGCACCACCGGCAAATAAGCATTGTGAAATATAATTGGTACAATCCACATCAAAAACAGGAAACTTGGGGTTGTAGCTATTCCACCACTTTTGAGCATAAGCTACCGCAGCATCGCGGTTATAAGTTGCCAATTTTAAACCTCCTTCTATTTGTTTATATGATTTCACGGGAATTATATGCTAGTATTGAGTCAATGAATTTGATTTTATTTTTTTGATGGCAACCTACTTTTTAGAAGGGAAGATGGCTAGTGATACAGCATGCAGAAAAAGAAATTACCGAGTCGACATTGCTATGCGATGAAAAAGGAAATTTGAATCCAAAGGCAATTGGATATGCAAAAAAACCAATCATTGAGAGCAATTTAAAAGGTCATTATATGCGGAAGAAAAAGTGGAATTATTGGTGTGTCTTTGGAGATGATATACTCTTTTCTGCAACTATTACTCATTTAGATTATGCTGCCATTTGCACTGTCTATTTTTTAAATTATGAAACACAGCGGTATGTAGAAAAAACAGTTACCATTCCTTTAGGCAATAAAGTAAAAATGCCTTCAAACGTGTTAGAAAGTGTTTCCCTTCATTCGAAGGAGATGTCTATCCAACTATTATATATCCAAAACGAAACGCATATGACTATAACGATACCTGATTTTGATGGGGACTTTTTGCATGCTGATTTACATATTTCACATCCTATAGAAGATGAGTCATTGAATGTCGTCATCCCTTGGAATCGAACACAATTTCAATTTACTGCAAAACATCATATATTACCTACTTTTGGATTTGTAAAAATGGGGGATGCTCGTTATGCGTTTCAAGCTGAGGATAACTTTGCTGTACTCGATTACAGTAGAGGAATTCTCCCTCGAGCAGCGACATGGAATTGGGGATTTGCTTCTCAACGGGTAGGTTTTAGACGCATCGGCTTAAACTTTGGTGGTAAATGGACAGATGGTACGGGCATGACTGAAAATGCAATTTTCATAGATGGAAAACTAATGAAAATCCATGAAGACTTGTTGTTTACGTATGATACGAATAATTTCATGTTACCTTGGAAAGTGAAAACCAAGTTTTCAAAGGAAGTAGATTTGACATTTACTCCTTTTTTCCACCGAACTTCAAAAACCGATATAAAACTCGCTACTACGGAAGTCCATCAAATGATGGGTTACTATAATGGTAAAATTCAATTAGAAGAAGGTCCTCCCATACATATCCGAGAAATGTTAGGTTGTATCGTAGAACGCAAAGCAAAATGGTGAAACAAAAGTTGCCATCCAGTATTTTTCTACTGGATGGCAACTTTTTCTTTTTATTCTCGCGAAGATCTAAACGAGCTGCTTGATCAACTTTTTATTTTTTTCTTTAAAAATATCATTATGAGAAGAGACCATTGCCACTTTAGTCGCATCTGGTTGTAGGAATTGTTTCACTCTGTTTACTGCATTTGCTGCATCCTGGAAAGTTCCTGCTATTAGATGTAATTTTCCCGGATGTGCCAATATATCACCTGCTGCATAAATACCTTCCACAGATGATTCGCTCATACTAGAACCGTCCACATAGAAGTCTTCTACCATTGCAATATCTACATCACTATTTTTGAGAAGTTCCGCTTCTCTTTCATATCCATGATTAATAATCACTTCATCGATTTCTAAGAAGGTTACTTCTCCCGTTTCATGATTTGTTAAAGCCACCTTTTCAACTACATCATGACTTTGGGAGGCGATTAGTTTGGAAATGGAGGTATTGAAAAAGACTGTCGCAGAGCTTGATAATAATTGACTTACTTGTGCCTCATGACCATTTAAAGCATCTCTTCGATAGGTCACATAAACCTTCTTTGCAATTGGCTCTAGCTCATTTGCCCAATCCACGGCTGAGTTTCCTCCACCAGAAATTACAACTGTCTTATCTTTAAATCGTTGAATTGATTTTACGGTGTAATTTAAATTGCTTACTTCGAATCGCTCTGCTCCTTCGATATCTAACTTTAAAGGATTAAGGATTCCCCCGCCAACAGCTAAAATTATAGTTTTAGAATAATGCATTTGACCGGAAGCCGTTTTTAAACAAAAAATTTGTTGGTCGTCTCTAGTGATAGACTCCACTTTCTCATTTAAAACAACTTCGGGATCAAAAGTAAGGCCTTGCTGTACTAATTGCTCGATTAATCGTTCTCCTTGAATTGGAGGCTGCCCTCCTACATCCCAAATCATTTTCTCCGGATAGACATGTATTTTTCCACCTAAATAAGGTTGAAACTCGATAATTTTTGTTTTCAATTCTCGAAGCCCACTATAGAAAGCAGAATATAGTCCAGCTGGACCTCCACCAATGATTGTCACATCAAATATATCATTCATTTTTTAGTCTCCTAAAATTTATTGTTGACATTATGCCTTAATTTACATATAGTTGCTATTGTGATAATGATAATCGTTATCACTGATAAATGCAAGATTAAGTTTGGAGGTTTCGACATGGTCCGTCTTTACACAGATGATTTATCTATTGGCTACGGCGAGCGTTTAATTGTAAAAGATCTGTCTGTACAAATTCCAGATCAACAAATTACAACCATCATTGGACCTAACGGCTGTGGAAAATCTACCCTTTTAAAAGCTATTACACGAATCATCTCTCATCAGTCTGGCTCGATTGTATTAGATGGAAAAAGTGTGACAAAAGAAAATACAAAACAACTCGCAAAAAAAATGGCAATTTTACCGCAAACACCTGAAAGTGCCGCGGGTCTCACAGTAGGAGAGCTTGTTTCCTATGGCAGATTCCCCTACCAAACTGGGTTTGGCCGACTTACGACAAAAGATTACGAAGTGATCGATTGGGCGCTTCAAGTTACTGGAACACTAGATTTTAAATATTTTCCAGTTGATGCATTATCGGGTGGACAGCGCCAACGTGTTTGGATTGCCATGGCACTAGCCCAAGAAACAGAAATCATTTTTTTAGATGAGCCAACTACCTATTTAGATATGGCACATCAACTAGAAGTTCTGGAGCTTTTACAAAAACTCAACAAAGAAGAAAAACGTACCATTGTGATGGTTTTACATGATCTCAATCAAGCAGCACGCTTTGCAGACAATATTATCGCCTTAAAAGCTGGGCAAATTGTAAAAGCAGGTAGCTGTGAAGAGGTTATATCAAAAGAGGTACTGCGCGACGTTTTCCAAATAGATGCAGAAATTGGAGTGGATCCAAGAACAAAAAAACCTATGTGTATTACATACAATTTACTTAAGGGAGAATAACATGATGAAAAAATTCTTATTGCCATTATTGTTTTTATTCGTACTAGCTTTAACTGCTTGCAATAACGAAACAACTGAAACAAAAACAAGTACTTCATCTGACGATGGAAAAGAAGAGTCCTCTACTATTACCTACCAATCAGAAGAAGGTCCGATTGAAGTACCAGCTGATCCTAAACGTGTAGTGGTTCTTGCTTATGCTGGTCACGTTGCCGCGCTTGATGTAAATGTAGTTGGTGTGGATCCTTGGTCTAAACAAAACCCACGATATGATAAGTATTTCAAAGATGTAGAAGAAGTATCAGAGGAAAACTTAGAGAAAATCATTGAATTAGATCCGGATTTAATTATCGGATATTCTACAGTACAAAATTTAGATAAATTAAAAGAAATTGCACCAACTGTAACCTTTACTTACGGGAAAGTAGATTACTTAACACAAGAAGTAGAGATTGGTAAACTACTAAATAAAGAAAAAGAAGCACAAGATTGGGTCGATGACTTTAAAAAACGTGCGAAATCTACTGGCGAAGAAATCAAAGCTGCTATCGGTGAAGATGCTACAGTATCAGTAATTGAAAACTTTGATAAACAATTATATGTATACGGCAATAACTGGGGTCGTGGAACAGAGATTCTTTATCAAGAGATGGGCTTAAAAATGCCTAAAAAAGTAGAAGAATCAGCTTTAGAGCCTGGATACTATGCTTTATCTTTAGAAGTACTTCCTGAATTTGCAGGAGATTATGTGATTTTAAGTAAATCAACAACTGCAGACAATTCATTCCAAAATACAGATACTTATAAAAATATACCCGCCGTAAAAAATAATCGAGTGTTTGAAGCACCAATGGAAGAGTTTTATTTTAATGATCCAATTACATTAGATTATCAGCTTGAATTTTTCCAAGAACACTTTTTAAACAGCAAATAATAGTCGTGGAGGAATTCTGGTCTAGAATTCCTCCACTCTTTATTGATAGAAAGGAAACGAACGATGAAATCTTCTATTCGTTTTAGCATAAAGTTCATAATCGGGTTATTGTTACTTTTCGCTATATTTATTATTGCAATGATTTTCGGAGCAGCCGAAACTTCCCTACAAGATGTGTGGAATGCTTTATTTTCTAATTTGAAAAATGATCAGATAAATATACTTCGTGAAATTCGTTTTCCTAGAGAAATAGGAGCAGTAGTTGTAGGTGCTGCACTCGCTGTTTCAGGAGCTATAATGCAAGGAATTACAAGAAATCCTCTTGCGGATCCTGGACTACTAGGGCTTACCTCAGGAGCGAATGCTGCACTCGCGGTAACACTCGCTTTTTTTCCTATGGTAAATTATTTTGGAATCACAATTGCCTGCTTTATTGGAGCTGCAATAGGTGCCATTATGGTATTTAGTATCGGAGCGATGAAAAAAGGAGGGTTCTCTCCCCTTCGTATCGTGCTTGCTGGTGCTGCCGTTTCCGCTTTTTTATATGCTATCGCAGATGGAGTCGGTATTTATTTCAAAATATCGAAAAACGTAAATATGTGGACAGCAGGAGGGCTTATCGGCACAAATTGGAGCCAGTTGTCTATTATTATTCCTTTTGTATGTATAGGAACTTTAATCGCTCTCTTACTTTCTCGACAACTTACTATTTTGAGTTTAAATGAAGAAGTTGCCGTAGGATTGGGCCAGAAAACAACGCTCATCAAAACCATTTTATTTATTGTCATCATCCTACTCGCAGGGGCATCCGTTGCACTTGTAGGGAATATGGCGTTTATCGGATTAATGGTTCCTCATATTGTTCGAGCTATTGTTGGAACTGATTATCGCGCGATCATTCCCATGTCGGTCATAGCTGGTGCTATTCTTATGCTAGTTGCAGACACACTTGGAAGAACGATTAACATTCCTTTTGAGACACCAGTTGCAGCGATTATTGCGATCATGGGACTGCCTTTCTTTCTTCTTGTTGTTCGTAAAGGAGGAGGTGCATTCCAATGATTCCAAAAAGAGTTATCAAAAAACAACGAGTTTTTGTTGTAATTTTATCCGTTTTAATACTGACAACCGCTATTATTAGTGCTGGTATCGGTTACTCTTCTTTATCATTTGATCGTTTGATACCTACACTATTTGGACAGGGTACATTCAAAGAAGAGTTTGTGTTATTTTCCATTCGTTTACCCCGCATTATTATTACATTACTTGCAGGAATGGCACTAGCTTTGTCAGGTGCGATTTTACAAGGGATTACACGTAATGATTTGGCGGATCCAGGTATTATTGGTATAAATTCCGGAGCAGGAGTAGCAATTTCTTTGTTCTTCTTATATTCTCCTATCGAACCTGGTTCGTTTGTATATATGCTTCCTTTTATGGCATTTATCGGGGCTTTACTTACAGCATTTTTTATTTACATACTGTCCTACAATCGAAAAGCAGGGTTACAGCCTGTTCGATTAGTACTTGTAGGTATAGGATTTTCAATGGCTTTATCTGGATTAATGATTGTCATTATTTCATCAACTGAACGTGAAAAAGTTGATTTTATCTCTAAGTGGCTAGCCGGTAATATTTGGGGGTCTGATTGGCCATTCATCTTAGCATTACTTCCATGGCTAGTTGTTTTAATCCCATTCACTTTATATAAAGCGAATAAGTTAAATATACTTGGCTTAAGCCAACCAGTGGCGATTGGTGTTGGGATGTCCCTTGAAAAAGAGCGAATCGTTCTCTTACTCGCTGCGGTTGCACTTGCAGCTTCCGCTGTTTCAGTTACAGGAGGGATTGCCTTTATCGGATTGATGGCCCCTCATATTGCAAAGGCAATAGTCGGTCCCAGACACCAATTATTTGTCCCTGTTGCGATTTTAATCGGCGGTTGGCTATTACTATTTGCAGATACAATTGGTCGAAATGTAGTAGAGCCAAACGGGATTCCTGCTGGAATAATGGTTGCTCTAATTGGCGCACCATATTTTATGTATCTGTTGTTAAAAAAATAAACAATCGCGCTAAAGCACCTTTCTCGATTCCATTTAGCAAGAGGAACAATAAATGTAATAACACACATAATAGAGAAAGTGCGATGTAGTGTGTTGACTAGTGACCGCTGTGATTTTCGTTACAAGATGGACGCTTTCCGCCGGGTGAGCGATGAGCCAGCACCGACGCTTCGCTTACGTTGTGCAGTCTCATCTGCACACTCATCCGGCAGGAGTCGCCATCCTTTCACGAAAATCAATGTAGCGGCATGTTTAAAACCATCATTTTTTTCATAAAATATAACTTTTCCATTAGCTAGGAAGAGAACTTCCAATCAATTGATCTAAAGTACTAAATGGTAGGTAGCATTTTGCTAACTAGTTATCATTTAGAAATACAACTTTATATCCTCTCTCTTACTAGTCGACAAGGTCTAGTGGATGGTAGCGAAAGGGTGGCGACTCCAGCGGGAATAGCACGTGCTGAAAGCCCCGCAGGAGCGTGAGCGACGAGGAGATTGAAGCCGTGCCCGCGGAAAGCGTCCACCCTGTAGCGGAATCCCAACAGACATTTAATAGCTCTGTCTTACGACGCATTATCCCTATATTAAGTAATCTAAAAAATTCCATACCTTATGTAATCCAAAAAAATTATTCACACTTCTAAGTTTTTTATAGTCCTCTATGCAATAAGAAAAGGATGTCTCCTTCGTCAGTCGAATTTCGATTAAGGGGACATCCTTTAAATATTCTATTTATTCTTTTAAATAGTCGCTCAATTTTTGCGGATAATCTGTAAAAATGGCATGCACTCCTACAACTTGAAGTATTTTAGCATACTCCTCTTCATTTACAGTAAAAACACGTAGCTGTTTTCCACTTGCGATAATCTCTTTTCCCATTTTCCGCAATGCAGTTGGAAAAAAGGCATGGAATGCATCTGCTCCTACTTTTAGTGCGTATTCCATTGGAGCAACCATCACTTCCATAAATAAAATAGCCGTTTCGATATGTGGGGCTAGTTTTTTTACCTGTTGAATCATTTCATGGTTGAATGACGAAATAACGACCCTGTCATCCAGTCGATACTGTTTTAACATCTCTATTACTTTCTGTTCCATCCCTTCATAAGGAAAAACATCTGATTTCAATTCAATATTTATATGGTGATGTGTGTCTTTAAACACATATAATACTTCCCTTAGCGTAGGTACTTTTTCTCCTTTGAAGTTCGTGGAAAACCATGCACCATAATCGTAAGCTTGCAATTCTTGAAGTGTCATATCCTTTATGAAACCTTTTCCATTTGAAGTGCGATCGATCGATTCATCATGTATGACAACAAGTTCCCCGTCTTTCGTCATATGTACATCGAACTCTACTCCGTCTATTGGTAAACTTGCCGCCGCTTTAAAAGCGACTATCGTATTTTCGGGATATGTCCCTGAGCAACCTCTATGCGCATAAATTTTCATAAAAATAGCCTCCTTTTAGTATCGTTCTAGCACCTACGCTTTTCTAGTTCATTATACTTTTTTCCAAACGGAAAACGCCATCTCTTCGTAAGAGATGACGTAAGTCTATTTACTTCCTAGGCGGAAGTGGGATGTATTTATATCGCGGGGGTCTAGCTTTTTTCATAATGAACCACTGCAAGCTCGTATGTACTTTCTTTCTAATAGAACTAAATTGTAAAGTATTCAACCGTTTGTTCGAAACTTTCATCGTCACATTGCGTTCATTCAAACCCAATAAGTATCTCTCCTTTTCGATTGAACGATCTCTTCACCATTCATCCTATAGAAAGTTTATGTAGTGCATATTGAAATTATGTTAGGAGATTGTAAAAGGTTGTCTATTTTCCTCTTGCATTCTGCTTTTTCATCGTTTATTATTTAAATCGTAACCATTACGATTTAAAAGGAGAGTAAAATGACTATACAAACACAAATTCCAGTTACTGTGTTAAGCGGATATCTAGGGGCAGGAAAAACAACAGTACTCAACCATTTACTTGCCAATAAAGACGGAAAGAAGATTGCCGTCATTGTAAATGATATGAGCGAAATTAATATCGACTCCCAGCTCATCCAAGATGGTGGGTTTTCTAGAACAGAAGAAAAGCTTGTTGAACTAACAAACGGGTGTATTTGCTGCACGCTAAGAGAAGATTTAATGATCGAAGTAGAACAGCTAGCTAAGCAGGGAGATATTGATTACATTGTGATCGAATCCACCGGCATTTCTGAACCAATTCCAGTGGCACAAACCTTTACATATATCGATGATGAAGTGGGAATTGACTTATCTAAATTTTGCAAGTTAGATGCCATGATAACGGTAATAGACGCATTTCGTTTTTGGAAAGATTATGAAAGTGGAGAAACATTACTAGAGAGAAAACAAACAGACGATGAATACGATCAAAGAGATGTATCCGATTTATTAATCGATCAAATTGAATTTGCTGATATTTTACTTGTATCGAAAATAGATTTAGTCACTCCTGCTTATCTAGATGCTTTCCAAGCATTCTTGCGAAAAATGAATCCAGATGCAGAAATCCATACAATTGCAAATGGTGTTATCGATACTTCTGTCTTATTGGATCGTCATTTATTTGATTTTGAAAAGGCTTCTAGTGGAGCTGGCTGGATCAAAGAATTGAATGAAGAACATATTCCGGAAACGGAGGAATACGGAATTAGCTCATTTGTTTATAAAAGAAAACGACCGTTTCATCCAAAAAGATGGGAGCAATGGTTAAACAGCTTCCCACAAGAAATTGTTCGCTCAAAGGGCTTCTTCTGGTTAGCTTCTAGAAATAATATGGCTGGTTTAATATCTCAAGCTGGTGCCTCTCTTCAATTTCAAGGAGCTGGATACTGGATTGCAACACTTCCAAAAGCACAGCAACAACAGATTTTTGAGGAGGATTATACCGTTTCAAGTAGATGGGATGATGAACACGGTGACCGTCAAACGGAAATTGTTATTATCGGACTGGATATGGATAAGGAAGAAATAGAAATAGCATTAGATGCTTGCTTGCTGACAGATGAAGAGATGCATGAGGATTGGTCATTATTAGAAGACACACTCCCACCATTTGTTAGTGCTAATTGAGTTAATTTTAAAAAGGATGGCCCAATTGGGTCATCCTTTTTTATAGTAATGTGTATGACGAATTGTTTCAAAACCTGCTTTTTGATAGACAGTTAATGCTTTTTCATTATCTATTTCTACATCTAAATAAATGCTAGCTTTCCCCGCATGTTTCGCTTCGTTTTTCGCCCATTCTAGAATGGCAGTAGCGACACCTTTTCCACTTGCTTGCTCATGTACTCCAAGTCCAGTAATCCATATTTTGTCCTGATCCCAAACGATGGCAAAAGTACCTACAACTTTGTTTTTTAATGTTGCAATGAAAAGCTCTCGATTAGGTGTTTGTGTATTAAATGCTATAAGATTACTCGCTTCTTCCAGTGTATCATCAAACGCACTAATTAAGACTTCCATAACTTCCGACTCTTCCGAAGTGTATGGCATGATATTAACTTCACTTTGCATATCTGTTTCTACTGCCGTTGCCACCATTGTTCTTTCCGTAAAGTCATATATATAGTCGATTTTCTTCAACCATTCCTGTGCTTCTTGCGAATCCTCCGGTACCAAGGCCAGATCAAATGTTGCTCCGCGAAGCGCTAAGTTTCTATCTAACTCTGCTACAAGACCTGTTCCAATTCCTTCTCTACGCATAGAAGGTGAAACAACGGTACTCCACTCAAAGTCCCCTGTTTCCAGTCGATCTATAGAAGTTAAAACACCAACTAATTTATCTGACTCATCGTCATAAGCAAGTACACAAAAGCCTTTTGTATGAGAATCCGTTAACTCCTCCACACTTAATAGTGACGCATAATTTACTGTATCTTCTTGCAGTAGCTCCTTTAGTTCTTGCATCGTATCGCTATCTAAAGGAATAGATACGGTCATGATAAAAATATCCATAAAACTCTCCTTAAATCCTCGTATTTGTTAACATACGATAATATCGTCCTTGTTTTTGAAGCAACTCTTCTTGCGGGCCTGCTTCTACTAACTTTCCATTTTCCATTACAAATATAAGATCGGCTTTACGCACTGTATTTAAACGATGCGCAATAACGAAGCTTGTTCTGCCTGCCATTAGACGTTCAAGTGCTTCCTGTATTTTCAGTTCAGTAACCGTATCAATACTGGAGGTCGCTTCGTCTAATAGTAGAATTGCAGGATCTGCAACTAGTGCTCTTGCAATGGATAATAATTGCTTTTGTCCTTGGCTAATCTCTCCACCGTCTGCCGATAAAATCGTATCATATCCATTAGGTAACTTCGTAATAAATTCATGCGCATTTGCTTCTTTTGCTGCTTTTATAACTTCCTCATCTGTTGCATTTAATTTGCCGTACCGGATATTTTCCATAACAGTCATTTCAAAAAGAAATGGATCTTGAAGTACAAATGCCGTTTGGCTTCGAAGCGTATGTCTCGGCAGACTATCCAGCTTAATACCATCGATTAATATCCTTCCTCCGTTCACTTCATAAAAACGAGCGAGCAGCTGCATGATGGTCGTTTTCCCTGCACCAGTAGCTCCTACTAAAGCTGCTGTCTTTCCAGCTTCTACATGAAAAGAAACATCCTCAATCGTAGGTTTTTCATCATTTTTATCATACCAAAACGTAACGTCCTCGAAGATTACATTTCCTTTTAGTTTATAATCTTGATGATCCTTTGCTACATCTAATTCTTCTGGTTCATCAATAATTGCAAATACACGCTCCGCTCCCGCGATTGCTGATAACACAGTGTTAAACTGATTCGCTAAATCATTTAAAGGACGCGTAAACTGACGGGCATATTCGGTGAAAATAACGATTTCTCCTATGGTTATATGCCCATAAAAGGCAAGTATTCCCCCGGCTGCTGCTACAAGCGTAAAACTTATATTATTTAACAAGTTCATCACTTTGGGGATAAACCCTGAATAAGTAAGGGCCCAAAACCCAGTTCTTTTTAAACGCTCACTTTTCTCTGCAAAGTCCTCTAACATGCGCTTTTCTTGAGAGAATGCTTTAACAATTCGCTGGCCAGAAACAGTCTCTTCAATCATTCCATTTAATTCCCCGAGCGCTTTTTGCTGTTCTTTGAATAATTTGGAGGTTCTTCTTGTGATCCAGCGCATTGAAAAAAACATAACAGGTACAATGATCAATGTGATGACAGTCATCAATGGACTTAAAAGAAGCATAACAACTGTCGTTCCAACTAAAGTTAAGATACTTGAAAATACTTGTATGAAAGATGAATTTAACGTTTGACTGACATTTTCAATATCATTCGTCACCCGACTCATCAATTCCCCGTGCTGTCGTTTATCAAAAAATGAGACAGGTAGCTTTTGTAAATGATCAAACAAGCCTGTTCTTAATCGATAAATCGTTTGTTGAGCAATACCAATCATCCAGTAGCTTTGCAAGTACATCGTAACGGAAAGAAATACATAGACAACTATTAGTAATGCAATCATATTCGCAAGTCCTGCAAAAACACTTTTAGCAATGTATTCGTCGATAATAACACCGATTAAATATGGTCCAAACAAAGCTAAAGCCGAACTAGCTATTACCAATAAAAGGACAATGACCAACAAGAAACGCTGCTCATCAACAAGCTTCCACAGTCTACTTAGCACACCTTTCCAATCAGATGCTTTCTCCACTTTTTTCTTATGGTCATTCTTTAAATCTTCCTTGGTCACAATAGGTTCATACCCAAAAGGTTTACGAATGAAGTTCATCAGGTTCTCCCCCTTCCTGTTGCGATTCTGCAATTTCTCTATATAAAGAGGAGCTTTCCATCAGCTGTTCATGTGTACCGTATGCAGAAACTTCTCCTTCTTCTAACAAAAGAATATGATCTGCCCCTTTGGCTGTTCTTATCTTTTGCGTAATGACAAGCATCGTAGCATTTTCTTTTTCTAAAGCTTCCCATAGTGCATTTTCCGTAGAGATATCCAGTGCACTTGTACTATCATCTAATAATAAAATTTCTGGTTTTCGCACTAATGCACGTGCAATAGACAATCTTTGTTTCTGTCCCCCGGATAAATTGACTCCTTTTTGCCCAACCCTCGTATCATATTGATGTGGAAATTGTTCAATAGACTGATGAATTTGCGCTTGTATCGCTGCCTCTTTTAGCGATTCCTCCGTAGCAGTAGAATCTCCCCAGCCTAAATTATCTTCAATACTTCCTGTAAACAGAATGGATTGCTGTGGAACAAGCCCAATCGCTTGTCTTAGCTCTTTGAGTGGCCACTCTTTTACTTCTACACCGTCAATCCATATTTCTCCTTCCGTCGCATCAAAGAACCGAGGTATTAAGTTTAATAGCGTCGATTTCCCCGAACCGGTAGCTCCCATAATCGCTAGCTTTTCACCGGATTTCACAGAAAAGGAAACATCCTTTAGCACCGGTGTATCGGTAGATGGATAATGAAAAGAAACGTGCTGAAACTCTATTTCGCCTTCTTTAGGAATGAAGTCTATAGGAGCTGTACTTATTTCTTCGGTTCCTTCTTCTACAACCAAAACCTCTTCCATCCGTTCGGCAGATGCTTTTGCTCTAGAGAAAAATATAATAATGAAAGAGAACATCGAAAATGCACCTGTCATACGCATTGCATAGTTGACAATTGCTACAAGATCCCCCATTTGCGTAGTTCCTGTTTGTATTTCTTTTGCACCAAACCAAAGTACAGCCATTAAACTCACATTCATAACAAACAAAAGAACAGGTAAAATGAGCTCCATTATACGGAATGCTTTCACATTATCTATTTTTAATGTGTCTGCAACGGATGCAAAACGAGTCGATTCGTAATGACCACGTAAGTACGCTTTAATGAGTCGAACCGCTTGCAAATTTTCCTGCATTTTACGTGTCACCTGGTCTACACTTTTTTGCACTTTCCCAAAAAGCTTTAGCCCTTTTCTACTCATAAAATAAAGGAAAAGAATTAAAATAGGTGCTCCCATTACTAAAAACATAGCTAGATAAGCATGAACAAAAAAAGACATAATAATGCTTCCAATTACTAAGAGTGGCGCTCGCAGCATTATACGAAGACCCATGAATATTACGTTTTGCGTTATCGTCACATCGTTCGTTAACCGCGTGATTAAGCTTGCCGAAGGAAACTTTATAAAAGTAGCCATTGTAAAAGATTGCACTTTCTTAAATAGTGCCTGACGAATATCATACCCATAGCTTTGTACTACATGGGAAGCTATAAATGTATTGGTGATCCCTGCTAAAAAAGCAATAGCTGAGATTCCAAGCATTATCATACCCCAAAAAATAATCGTCTCTTGGTCACCTGCCAATATTCCGTCATCAATAATGGTTGCTATTAACAAAGGCTGCACAAGCTCGACAGAAAGTTCGACTAACATGAGTAATAACGCAATAATTACAAGCCACTTATATGGCGATAAATAAGAAAAAATCGTCTTCACAAATCAACACCCCTGATCCTTCGTCACCCGAATTATTTCTATATACAAACTATTATGCCATAACACAGTACTTACATATAGAAAAAGATGGCTTCAATTAGCCATCTTTTCTTTTCGTTTCCATTTAATTTCGCCTGCAATTGAAAGCCATGTGACAAATACGATCATTACGACCACCCCCACATATTGCCAAGCTCCAAAAACTTGTCCTAACCAAATAACCGAAATAACCATAGCGGTTAATGGTTCCATACTAGATAGAATACTAGTTTCTATAGGAGATATATACTTCATACTTGTTAAGAAGAGTATAAAAGCGATTGTTCCTACAAGAATAATAATAAAACTCATTAAGTTGATCGGGTAATTTGTAAGTTCTCCCCATTCATCGGAACGCCAAATTTGCGAAATCAGCGCTAACACTACGCCTCCTATTAGCATTCCCCAGCCAACGATGATAAGGACTCCCCATTCTTTCATAAGCCTTGCAGGGTAAACTGTATAAATAGCAAATGCAACACCGATTGCCAATCCCCAAATAAGCGCTTCATTACTGATCAATAACTGATCCACTTTAGCATTTGTCAGTAAAAAAAACAATCCAATAAGCGTTCCGATAATGCCAATGATTTGATATCTTGGAGGAAACATCTTGCTCTTCCACGATACAAATATCACAATATAAATTGGCCCCAAAAATTGCAATAATGTTGCAATAGAAGCATTACTTGCCTCAATCGCCGCAACAAATGTGTACTGAACTCCGAGCATTCCAAAAATACCAAAAATGATCAATTGCTTTAACCAGCTTTGCTCTTTCCATATAGAGAAAATAGGTTTTCCTATTATTTTTAAATATGCTAATAAACCAACTCCTGCAATAATTAAGCGTACTGTTAGGAAAAAGGAGACAGACAGGGCACTATTTTTAAATACCCACTCCATCATCGGACCGGTCGCTCCCCACAACATTGAACCAAAAACAATTAAAACTATTCCTTTCCATCGTCCCATTTTCACACTTCCTCCTTTCTCCCCTTATATTTACCCACTACTTTATACCCTAAAATTTTTTATCAATGAATAAATCGCTCTATTTTAATGACTAATTTATGTATATTTTATATAATGAATATAAAGTGAAACTTCCATCAGTGGGGTTTTCCGACGCACAGGACGTGCTAGTGCGGACGTTGCGACATGGACGTCGCGCTTTTAGTCCGCTTTCCCCCACTGATTGTTAGTTGAACCAATCGGGCGCATGCCAGCAGTTGATCTCCCACTTATCTTTTCGCTTTTCTTACATCTTGAAATGGGAGTCTTACTGCCCGTTAATGCGGGATAAATTATTTAAAGGGGCCGTTAATATGTATCTTAAAGATGAATTATTAGATTTAAGTAACTCTGTTTTTAGTCATTTGCCTTTCCCAACCTTTATGACAAATAAGGACGGCCATATTATTTGGTGGAGCAAGGAAGCTGAAAAGCAATACCGATATCGTTTGGAAGATGTACAAGGTCCAAGAGCACCATTATTCAATGAGCATACTTACGGGCACCTAGCTGCAAATTGGGAATCGATCCTACATCACGATGAGCCAATTCGCTTCAGTCCAGTCGTTCTTTACTCAAAAGATAGAATCCCAATGAAAACGTCTATTGTCGCAAAATCGATTCTTCTGAACGATGACTATTATGTTTTCTTTCAAATTGAATCTAATACCATACAAGATACAGAATCCTCTTCTTTTTCAGAGTTGCAATTATTAAAAAAGGGTTTATCCAAATCATTTATGGTTGCTTATTTAGACAAAGAAGGTTTAATCCTACACGCTAATGAACTATTTTTAAAAAGAAGCAATTGGACACCAAAAAGAATTGTAGGAAAGACTTTTTGGCAGCTTTTCCCTAATTCCTCCCATCATATTGCCATTGCCGATAAAATTATCAATACATTACAAAAAGGTCAAGTTTTCCACGGTACAGTTGAAAAAATAACAAAAGACGGCGTTAGCTATTGGGTTAATATGATCGCACTCCCAATTACTGATACGGAAAATCATACACTATACCATTTGTTATTGGAAGAAGAAATTACAGAAAAGAAATTAATACAATCGCGCCTTGAACAAATAGCCTATGTAGATACGGAAACTGGTTTAATGAGTAGACATCGTTTAGAAGAAATGGTAAATGAACACATTCAAAATGACAAATACTTCTCCTTTGTTTTCCTTAGTATCGATCAATTTTATACATTAAAAGAAATATTCAATGATCAAACAGAATCTCAATTATTAAATGAGTTTACTAAAAGATTGAAAATCTACTTCGAAGAATCCATTATTGCTAGAGCTGGTCGAGATGAATTTGCTGTCATTACAACTTTAGGGGAGTGGTACGTACAAGGATTTATCCAGTATTTAAAGCAAAACCCGATTTATCTAGACAATAAAGTTGTTCCTATTACAGTCAGCGGAGCCATTACTAGATACCCTGAAGATCAACAAACCTATTTGCATTTATTGAAGGCTACGGATACGAAAATCCAGCAAGTGAAATTAGAAGGTGGTGGTATGATTGCGAACCTTTCTCCATCTGACCATCACAAGCTGACTCGTCGTGCGCAAATAGAAAAACGGTTATTAGAAGCTTTAAATCAGCATGATTTGCATGTGCTCTATTTACCACAAAAAGATGTATTAACCAATCAAATTACAGCGGTAGAAGCACTCGTCCGTTGGGATGATGATGTACTTGGAATTGTTTCTCCGGAAGAGTTAATACCTATCGCAGAGGAAACTGGATTAATAAATAAAATTGGTTCTTTTATGCTGGAAAAGGTTTGTGAACAAGCAGCTATATGGCAGCAAAAAGGGATACCGATAAAAGTAAGCTTTAACTCATCTATTCGAGAATTTCGCGATAAAAACATGGTGAAAACCATTCGGAATATGCTAGAAAAGTACAACTGCTCTCCGAAGCTATTACAAATCGAATTTACAGAAAAGTTTGCACTCGAGGCAGAAGCCGAAAAATCGATAATTGGACAAATGCAGGCACTTCAACAAGATGGGGTTGTTTTTGTGTTAGATGATTTCGGTACTGGGTATGCTTCCCTTAGGTATTTGCAGCTTCTTCCGATAAGCAAATTAAAAATTGATAAATCGTTTGTGAGCTCTATTATGCAGCAAGAAAGATTGCAAAAGCTCGTACAAGGTTTAATCCAATTTGGACAATCTTTAAATGTGGATGTTGTTGCGGAAGGTGTAGAAACGGAAGAACAATATGCTTTATTAAAACAAATGGGCTGCGATGCCGTTCAAGGATACTATATAAGCCGACCAATCCCAGCCGAAGAAGTGGAAGCACTCTTAAGATAAAATGAACCAGTTACTTTATGTATAGTGCTTAAGGAACGCTTTCAACTGAATGAATTCTACACTATTAACGAGACTTTTAATACGAAAGGGATGCGACAAAGTCGCATCCCTTTCGTATTGTTTTCGGTAATCCTGTGGGAGTCATTTGTCTTGCTCACTTCGTAAGCACAAATAAATAAAGCGCTAAAGCTTTCGGAAAGAAAATAGTTAATCGACTGATTTTAGTCTTCCTATTACTTTCATCGACAATTGCGTGATAATCTCTGCAAAAACTAACCCCATCGCTATAGAGCCTGAAATGATAAGGGCTACTGATGCATATTCCATTGCTACTGTATAGTTCTTCTCAATTACGTTTCGCATGGCATTATACGCAGATCCACCTGGAACTAATGGAATGATACCTGCTACACTGAAAATGATCATAGGCATTTTAAATTTCTTGGCCATTAAATGTGCCACAAAAGCAACTGTAAATGCCCCAGCGAAGGAAGACTTTGCAGGGTCATTACTTAAATCGTCTATATAAGAATATACAAGCCAGCCCGTCATACCTACGACACCACAATAGAAAAGTAATTTTCTCGGTGCATTAAATATAATCCCAAATCCAGCGGCTGCTGCAAAGCTTAAAATCCCTTGCAACCAATAGGCCATAGCAATTCCTCCTCAAAATGACAATCCTAATGCAACCCCTGCACCAATGGCAAAAGCTGTAAGAAAAGCTTCTGCTCCTTTGGATACACCGGACACAAAATGACCAGCCATTAAATCTCGTACAGCATTTGTTATGAGTAATCCCGGAACCAGCGGCATGACAGAACCAATAATAATTCGATCCACGTCAATCCCTAATCCCCATGTCACCGAAAAAATTGCGATTAAACAAATACATAATGCCGCCAAAAACTCCGCAAAAAACTTTACCCGCGTTTTCATTTCTAACAGCGTTGAAATAGAAAATCCAATACCCCCGGCTATAAGTGCGGTTGGTACATCCTTGAATGTCCCGCCGTATAACAAAAGAAATGAGGCAGATGCAATGGATGCTGCCCCTATTTGTATCCACAAGGGAAGTGTCTTATGTTCGTTTTCAATACTGACTAACTCCGAGTAAGCTTCTTGCAGTGTAATATCCTTATTAACTAATTTTCGTGAGACATTGTTTACGAGCGCGATTCTTTCTAAATCGGTTGATCGATTGCTAATCCTTACTAATCTAGTTGGAAGGCTATTACTACCTGAAAAAATGATACCAGTTGGTGTAACAAAACTTTGTGATTGCGTTAGATGTTGCGAAATTGCCATCCGATCCATTGTATCTTCTGCACGGTACGTCTCTGCTCCACTTTCCATCATTAAACGACCTGCTAGTAAACAGCATTCTACAGCTAATTCAAAGTCTTGTGTCATTTCAGAACACCTTCCTTTCTAAAGCGAAACTTAACTACGATAATCTTATCGAACGTTGAAAATAAAAACAATGAAAACTAAAACTTTCTTACCTTTTCATCCGTCTAATTTTATATAATAGATAAGTACTAGAAAAGGAGAATCATCATCATGTCCGCCCATTCAAGATCAAAAAAAAGAGGACGTTGGATTGATATTACATTTATCATTATTATTCTTACATTAAGTAGTTTAATGGTTTTTCTTCTGATGCTTCCCAATCCTGCAAAAAAAGAAAAAGAAGTAGTGTCTGCTAGCCCTCCAACTATACCAAAGGAACAAATTAACGAAAGTGATTCGGTTTATCCAGGGATTCGCATTATTACGGAAATGTCAAATGACGAAAAAACTCCGTATGCCATTCAATTTCCACAAAGCAATGTTCCCGAATTCAACGACACAGTGAGAGCTTATACAAATCAGCTAAAAGCATCTTATTTAAATCAGAAAGAAGACTTAACTGATTCGAATATACATCCTAGTGGTGAATTGAATATTTCATTTGAGGTTTTTCAGCATACCACAGGATACTATTCGTTTGTGATTCATTCATACATGAATATAGGTGGAGAAAGCCGCTTAACCGAAACAAAAATTTTCCGTATACATAATCAATCCGGTCACATGCTCACAATAAATGATTTGCTCGCTAACAATAAAAAAGCACTTGTAAAGCTCGCTACAAAAGTAAGAGAATCCATATTAGCTGATGAACAATTGATTCCCCACTTAATGCAAGAGCAATTTAAAGAGAAAACCATGCCTACTTGGGAAAACTACTCTAATTTTTCTCTAAAGAAAGATTCCATCGAATTTTATTATGATGACCATGTAATTACAACCCGATCGACAGTTGTTTCTATTCCACTAGAGGATTTGAATGATATCATCGCCGACAGCTTTAAACTTCCGGAGGCGGCTATTCAACCACCACCTACAGTATCAGAAAAGATAGATGAAAAACCTGCAGAGGACACACGACAAGAAGAAACGGAAGTCTCCCCATCCGCAAAAGTAGTCGCTCTCACATTTGATGATGGACCGAACCCAGAGTCAACTACATTAATACTTAAAACACTAAAGAAGTATAATGCAAAAGCTACATTTTTTATGCTTGGAAGTCGTGTTTCTTTCTATCCGGAAATTGTAAAAGAAATGAAGGAAGCAGGACATGAGTTAGGTAATCATACATGGAATCACATAGACTTAACTAAAGCTTCAGCTGAAAAAATTACTTTAGAGATTAATAATACAAGTGACGCAATAGAACAAGCATCAGGCAGCAAACCAACTGTCTTCCGCCCACCGTACGGAGCTGTAAATAATACTGTTCGCACTCAAACTTCCCTTCCCGTCGTTTTATGGAATGTGGATACACTTGATTGGAAATATCGCGACGCTAACCGTTTACTCGAGCATGTGAAGGGCCATGTAAAAGAAGGCTCTACTATTTTAATGCATGATATACATATGTCTACAGCACAAGGACTAGATGCTGTGCTTGCCTACTTGCAAGGGGAAGGATATTCATTTGTCACTGTATCCGAGCTTAATAATTCCGCCAATTGAAGACTACTCATAAACAAGGATAGTTCACAATATAGAGAAACTGCGACGTAAATAGATACGGCAAAGGCAATTGATTTCCGCTCCAGGCGGACGCTTACAGCGGGGCGGGCGGTGAGCCTCCTCGTCGCACGCTCCTGCGGGGTCTCACCTGTCCCGCTGATCCCGCAGGTGTCGCCGCCTTGCGCTTCAATCAATAGAACCTACTAATAATCACTATAAAGTAAGTGTCATTCAATTAATCATAGGTTTTTCCTATAGAAAAACAATATAGTACTGATTTAGTGCATCATTTCGTAGTAATTTGCAGACTCTACTGGATTGTAGCGAAAGGGTGGCGACTCCAGCCGGAATAGCTTGAGCTGAAGACCCTGGACTGAGCGTAGCGAAGGAAGCGGCTGAAGCCAAGCCGGCGGAAAGCGTCCACCCTGTAGTGGAAATCCCAGTGGACTCTTCATTCAACTCACTACCGCGCAGTTTTCCTATATCACGCTACATGCAAAAGACTCCAAAAGCATCGTTACGCTTTTAGAGTCTTTTAATATTAATAAGACATTTTACTCAACTGTTTAAAGGAGTTTAAATTGTAGCTTTTGATTTCTTTCATTGCAATGGTGTATAAAGAGTCTTCCACATAGATTATTCGCTGGATACTTGTTTCCCAGTTTTCGTATTGCTGTTTTGGATTTTCTGGGTTTAATAAATCTCCTTTTAAAACAATTCCGTTTTCAGGTGTAATTTCATAGATCAATGCACCGTCTTGCTTAAACTCTGCATACTCTTTTCCTTTCCCATAGATGGAGATAGGAAATCCATATAACCCTTTTTCTTTGTGCTCAAACAATGCATGGTGATCATATTGAACCGGAGAATATGTTCCTTGGTCTCCAATTATTTCTGTGTCCAGTTCTTTTGGTTTTGCAAAATCACTTACATCAAAAAGGGAAATTTTCATCCCTCCTGTCATAATAACTGGTTGCTTACCACCCGATTGGTTATCTACTATTGTTTCATAGCCGAATCCAATTAAATGATTTTCATCTAACGGATGTAAATAATTACTAAAGCCTGGGATCTTTAGTTCCCCTAATACTTTTGGGTCGGTTGGTTTTGCTACATCAATAACGAACAATGGATCGGTTTCTTTAAACGTGACCATATATGCTTTATCTCCCATAAATCTTGCAGAATAGATTCGTTCGTCTTTTGCTAGCCCTGTTAACGAGCCTACTGTTTTCATCTTATCGTCGAGTATAAATAAATTATTTTCAGATACTTTATTTTCACCCCAACTATTTCCTTTTGTCGTTACTGCACGGAAATAACCGTTATGCTCATCCATCGAAAACTGATTTAATATCGTACCTGTTAAACGATTGGACGCTACGAATTTTACGGAAGTTTTGTCTAATGCAAACTTAAATACTTCGGTATCCATTTCCCCAGGATTCCAAATCATTTTTTTAGCATTAATATTGTTTTGCTCATAAATAGTAGAAGTTAAGTATAGGTTATCTTTTGACATGTACAATTGTTCACTGCCTCCAAGATACCCTTTCGTTTTTACCTCATTTTCTGCCGGTTTAGAAACATTAATCGCCGAAATAATACTGTAATTCCCTTCCAAAGAGCTTGGAAGAATTGCAATACTGTCATAGCTCATTGGTTTTGCTTCCTTATCGGATTTGGAATCATAAGTGAACGGGCGTAACTCTGCATCTGCATTTTCTTCCATTATCCAGAACTTCGGGTAAATAGTAGTGACATAATATAATGTGTTATTGGTTAGTCGTGCACCATTCATATATCCTTCTGTTGCAATTTCCCTCATGAGTTTTGGTTTTGCAGGATTGGCAATATCATAGAAGTATACAGTTGTCATGGAATCCATTGGCATCATAACACTATTCATCTTTTGTGTACTTTCTGCATCTAGCGTACGAAGGACATTTTTCTGACCGATAACCATTAATGTTTGATTTGAAAGTAATAACTGTGTTGGATAAAAATCATTTTTAAAAGAGATAGTTGTTTCTTCTTTCATTTGTTTTGGATCTTTTACATTTGCGATGACCACATTATTTTCACTTAATGAAAATACATGCGTGCCATTTGTCTTTACTGTATCCCCCTCATCTACACCTTCTACTTGGTTATTCGTAGTAGAATAACCTCCCGACTTACTACCTGAGGTATCTTTGGCTTCCATCGTATTTGTGCTTTCTTCTGTTGCCAATGCCATGTTATTTTGTTGTTTTTGAAGCTCTTTTACCTTTTCAAAATAAGCTTTTAATTGTTCTTTTGATTGGACAGTTTGAATTTCATCACTTGCTTTAAATGATTGTGCACTTATCTCTATTTTAGAAAAATAAAATGCACCTGTCATACCAATTATTAAAGCGAAAGCAACGATAGAAATCAGCCATTTTTTCATTTTAATCTCCCTTTCTTATTTTTTTCGTTAACCCATTAGACTGAAATTCCGTCTTTTAGTTACACCAAATTCAAAATTATTTAATTTGCCGAATTATTATAAATTTAATAGAGTATTAGCCATTATTCAGCTATCATATAGTGTGAAGGGGATGTACAAATAACAAAGGGGAGTAGTTGTGAAGACACTTACACGATTTTCAAACGCATTAATGGAAAGGTATTTACCTGATCCATATATTTTTGTGGCAATATTAACATTGCTAGTATTTTTACTTGGAGTAACACTAACGGATTCCACACCGCTCGAAATGGCCACTTATTGGGGGGATGGTTTTTGGGGTTTACTTTCTTTCACTATGCAAATGGTTGTCGTATTATTAGCAGGACATGTTTTAGCTAGTAGTCCAGTCTTTAAAAAATTGCTTAGCGCTATGGCAAGTACAGCAAAGTCACCTGGTTCTGCTATTATTCTTGTAACTGTCATTTCTTTAATCGGGTGCTGGATTAACTGGGGCTTCGGTTTAGTCATTGGTGCTTTGTTCGCAAAAGAGATTGCACGCAAAGTGAAAAATGTAGATTATCGATTACTTATCGCAAGCGCTTATTCAGGATTTATCATTTGGCATGGCGGTTTAGCAGGCTCTGTTCCACTTTCCATCGCTACAGAGGGGCATCCTTTCGCAGACAAAATGGGAGTCATCCCAACTACGGAAACATTATTTTCTACATATAACTTAGTGATAGTTATTGCACTTTTCATATCGGTTCCTTTATTAAATAGATGGATGATGCCTAGAAAAGAAGATACTTTCGCAATTGATCCTTCCTTACTAGAAGAAGAGGCGGAGGTTGACCAAGAAGTAGGTACAGAAAAGAAAACACCAGCCTCACGATTAGAAGGTAGCTATGTTTTGACTTTCTTAATTGGTTTACTGGGAGTTGTATACCTTATCCAACATTTCATAACTAAAGGCTTTGACTTAAACTTAAATATTGTCAATCTTATATTTATTACTCTCGGTATTATTTGTCACGGAACGCCTAAGCGTTTTCTAGTTGCAGTTAAAAATGCAGCAAAAACTGTTGGAGATATTGTTATTCAATTTCCGTTTTATGCAGGTATTATGGGGATGATGGTTACTTCTGGACTGGCAGGAGTTGTTTCGGAGGTATTCATTAGTATTTCCAATGAACATACTTTCTATTTGTTCTCCTTCTATGCAGCTGGTATAGTAAACTTCTTTGTTCCTTCTGGGGGTGGGCAATGGGCTGTCCAAGCTCCTATTATGTTAGATGCTGCATCTGCCTTAGATTTAAGCTATGCTAAGACCGCTATGGCGATCGCTTGGGGTGATGCGTGGACGAATATGATTCAACCATTCTGGGCACTTCCAGCTTTAGCTATTGCTGGTCTTCGTGCAAAAGACATTATGGGCTTCTGTGTGTTTGTCCTAATATTGAGTGGAATAGTTATTAGTATTGGACTTTACTTTTTTTAACTTTATTTAGCAGATTTTTAGATGTTAAATGGATATTAAAAATTACATCCCCTTCTATAAATGCGAAAAAGGTTTTCTTGAATTTCTCAAGAAAACCTTTTTCACTATTCTTCAAATGGCCATTTAGGTAGCATATGGGAGAGCGTCTTGTCTTCCCTATATCCAAGTACATATTCCGCTTGCATAATCGTGTGGATTTCTCTTGTCCCTTCGTAAATAACAGGAGCTTTCGAATTACGCAAATATCTCGCCACCGGATATTCATCTGAATAGCCATATGCACCGTGAATTTGCACTGCATCGTCCGCTGCTTTGTTGGCAAAATCACATGCTTGCCATTTTGCAAGAGACGTTTCCCTTGTGTTTCGAACCCCTTTATTTTTCATTTCTCCCACTCGGTACACAAGTAAACGACTCATTTGAAGACCAGCTTCCATTTTAGCAATCATTTGCTGGACAAGCTGATGCTTGCCTATTTCTTTGCCAAAGGTTTCGCGCTCATGACAGTACTTCACACTTGCTTCTAGGCACGCAAGAGAAAGTCCGACTGCTCCAGCTGCAACAGTGAACCTGCCATTATCAAGAGCGGACATTGCAATTTTAAAGCCTTCTCCTTCTTTGCCTAGCAAATTTTCTTTTGGTACACGCATTTGATCAAAAAATAATTCTCCTGTGTTACCAGATTTGATGCCGTATTTCCCTTTAATAGCTTTCGACGAAAATCCAGCCATCGTACGTTCTACGATAAATGCACTTATTCCATGATGCTTTTTCGGTTTGTCTGTATAAGCGAATACAATGAAATTATCTGCTGAATCGCAGAGGGAGATCCATGTTTTTTGCCCATTTATAATATAATCATCACCGTCAAGTACTGCGACTGTTGACATTGCCGCAACATCCGAGCCTGCTCCCGGCTCCGTTAATCCGAAAGCTCCTATTTTTTCTCCTTTTGCTTGAGGAGTTAAATATTTTTGCTTTTGTTGCTCCGTTCCCCACTGCATAAGGGTCATCGAGTTTAAGCCGGTATGCACGGATACAGCAGTACGAAACGCAGTGTCCCCCCGCTCTAGCTCCTCACATACGATTGCAAGTGAGTTATAATCCATTCCGCTTCCGCCATATTTTTCAGGAACACATACCCCCATCAATCCAAGATCTGCTAAACGTTTCCAGATACTTTTATCAAAAGCACCTTGTTCTTCCCATTTGGCTATATAAGGAATTATTTCTTGATCTACAAATTGTCTAACTGTTTTACGAAGCAGTTGCTGTTCCTCTTGGAATTCAAAGTTCATACACGTTCACCTCTTAACACCGTTTCCTCAATATTCACATCCCGAGCGGCCATTTCTCTTATATATAATTCCCCGGGTACGATTAGTTCAGGAGGATAGACACCTCGTTTTGTAATGACGTTATTTCCAATCATTTGGGCAACTACAGAAATTGTGTTTGCCGTCGCCCTAGCCATTGCGGTTGTCCCAGATACGCAATCTTTTTTCGTTGCCAATTCATACGTATACGTAACATTGTCTCCGTTTTCTATACCTGTAACGATAACCCTTAGTAACACTACATCCTCTTTATCTCCTAGGAGTAACTGCGGCGTTAATACTTCTTTTAAAACATCGCGTACCTTCACCATATTGCCTTTCACATTGGCAACCGTGTTTTTATTCGTTAACCCTAAGTCTACTAGCAGCTTAAATTTCTCTGCATGCCCTTTATAACGAATCGTTTTATACTCCAAAGTATCAACGCTCGGAAAAGATTTGCTCAATGTAGATGTACCACCAGCTGTATGAAAAGCTTCTAACTCTCCGAAATTTTTAAAGAAAATGGGTTCAATTTCTGAAAGGGATTCTACCTCTTGAAGTTTTCCATTACGCACTACATGAGAACGATCTGTATAATGGTCGAATACTCCTTCCAGTGAAAAGACAATATTATATCCAAAAATTCCTTCTGGCTCTGCTGGAATTCCACCGACATATAGATGAATTCCCTCTACCTGATCCATTTTGCTTGCTCCGTAACCAGTTAGAATATTTATCATGCCAGGTGCTACTCCTAAATCAGGAATAAGGGTAACCCCTTTTTCTTGTGCCGCTTGATGAAGTGAAAGTACTGCATCCGTAGCTCCGCCTATATGACCACCTAAATCGATCGAATGTACACCAACCTCTACTGCAAGCCTTGCTACTTTTTCATTGAATGTATAAAAAAGTGCGTTGATGACAACGTCCGCCTTTTTCATAACTTGTCGTAAATTCTCATCATCATTTGCATCTAATCTACATACTTCAATCTTTGAATTTTGGAGTTTTTCTTTAAACATATTTGCTTGTCCGACGTCTAAATCACATAATAATACTTTTTCCACATTAGGACTTTTCACTAAATCACGTGCTGCTTCTTTTCCCATTAATCCTGCACCTAATATAGCAACCTTCATGCTAGTACCCCCTATTATTCTGTGTCTATTTGTGCACGTTGCAATTTTCCACTAAAATCTACGTAAATACTTTTCCATTCGGTATATACATCCAGTGCTGCTACACCAGAATCTCGGTGCCCATTACCTGTCCCTTTTGTTCCTCCAAATGGCAAGTGAATTTCTGCACCCGTCGTTCCTGCGTTGACATAAACAATTCCAGTGTCTAAATCACGCTGCGCACGAAATACATTGTTTATATCTCGAGAAAAGATTGAGCTCGATAGTCCAAATTTCACTCCATTATTTACTTCAATCGCCTCTTCTAACGAGCTGACCTCAATAAGTGAAACTACTGGACCGAAGATCTCTTCTTGCGCAATACGCATATTCGAACTGACATCTGTAAATAACGTAGGGGCATAATAATTGCCATTTGCTAAATCTCCATCTGCTAGTACATGTCCGCCAGCCAGTAGTTTAGCACCCTCTTCTTGTCCTATCTTTGTATAGGAATGAATTTTTTCAAGTGCTTGTTTGTTAATAACAGGACCGATTTTAACCGTTTCGTCTAAACCATCGCCGATTGTTAAATTTTCCATCTGTGCTAGCAGCATGCTTTCCAACTCACTCTTTACATCTTTATGCACGATCACTCGACTACATGCCGTACAACGTTGACCTGCTGTTCCGAATGCACTCCATAAAATACCTTCTACAGCGAGCTGAAGATCGGCGTCATCCATAACGATAACCGCATTCTTCCCACCCATTTCAAGCGATACTTTTTTTAAATGGCGACCTCCAAGTTCAGCAACCTTACTACCTGTTTCTGTAGACCCAGTAAACGATATTACTTTTACATCCGGATGTTCAATCATCGCTGTTCCTACCTCTGATCCCGAACCAAAAACGACATTCGCAACTCCCGGGGGCAATCCAACTTCTTCAAATATTTTCGCCATCTCATAAGCCATCATTGGCGTTTCTGTAGCTGGCTTCCAAATGAAAGCGTTTCCGGCCACAATTGCGGGAAATGACTTCCAAGTGGCAATCGCTACTGGGAAGTTCCACGGTGTAATAAGTCCGACGACTCCTATTGGTGCACGGACACTCATCGCAAATTTATCTGCAAGCTCAGAAGGGGTCGTTTCTCCAAATAGACGACGTCCTTCTCCCGCCATATAAAATGCCATATCAATTCCTTCTTGTACTTCTCCTCGCCCTTCTTCTATCACTTTTCCCATTTCTTTTGTTAATACTTGAGCGAGATGTTCCTTCTTTTCTTTCATCAATCTACCAATTTCATATAAATAATCTGCTCGTTTTGGAGCCGGGACAAGTGCCCATTTCTTTTGTGCCTTCACTGCAGCTGCAACTGCCAAATCCACTTCTTCTTTTGTAGACATTCTAACTTTTGCTAATTGTTCTCCGTTCGCTGGATTCAAAACCGCTGTATACCTTTCCTCTCCAGCCTCTTGCCATTTTCCATCAATAAAATTAGTTAACTTCATCTGTTTACCTCTTTTCTTATTCATTGAAAATGCTTACATTATAAATACATTCGATAATCTCTATTGAATCCCTCTAATTATTACGAAACTTTTTCATTTGTTTTTCGTATACATTATTAATTCAAATCCTAGGAGGAAATAACACATGAACAATCACGAAATTGACTACAAATTATTTGGAGATGATATGCAATTTGTAGAAATCGAATTAGATCCACAAGAAACAGTAGTTGCTGAAGCAGGTAGCTTAATGATGATGGAAGATGGTATTTCGATGGAAACTATTTTTGGCGATGGTTCTAATTCTTCTGGTGGTAGCGGACTTATGGGAAAATTAATGGGCGCAGGTAAACGTATGCTTACGGGTGAAAGTTTATTCATGACTACCTTTACAAACGTTGGTAGTGGAAAGAAACATGTATATTTTGCTTCTCCATATCCCGGAAAAATCATTCCGATGGATTTAAGCAAGTATCGCGGCAAAATTATTTGTCAAAAAGATGCTTTTTTAGCGGCAGCTAAAGGTGTTTCAGTTGGAATCGAATTTCAACGCAAGCTAGGGGCTGGATTCTTCGGTGGAGAAGGATTTATCATGCAAAAACTGGAAGGTGACGGTTTAGCCTTTGTTCATGCTGGTGGTACTATTCACCGTAAAAGCTTACAAGTAGGAGAAACGCTACGTGTAGACACAGGATGTTTAGTAGCGATGACATCAGAGGTAGACTATAATATCGAAATGGTAAAAGGAGTAAAAACTGCATTATTCGGTGGTGAAGGCTTGTTCTTCGCAACCTTGCGCGGACCAGGTACAGTATGGATTCAATCGTTACCATTTAGCCGTCTTGCTAGCCGTGTATTCGCAGCTGCTCCTCAAACTCCAGGTGGCGGCTCTAAAGGTGAAGGAAGTATTACAGGTGGTCTTTTCGATCTTTTAGGCGGCAAATAATATAAAAAAGTACAGGTGCGACCACCTGTACTTTTTTTATGGCTTGTTCTAAAGAAAAGTTTCTACTTTATTGGTTTATTTGTCCCTTTTTTGTTAAAAACTAAAATGCTATAATTCTACGATTTTCGTCCAAATTGTTTATTATTTATTGAGCACCTCTTCATATACTATAAAAAGAACAATCATGTCGATTTTTAGCCCTCATTGTTCTTTGAATTGTATGAGGAGGTGATTGTGATGAAAGCTTCTTTAGGTAGTTGGATCGGCTGGATAGGAATCGTGCTAGCAGTCGTTGGATTCTTCTATTATCCATTATGGTTTGGTGGTGCTGCAGTAGTATTAGGCTTACTCGGCTTAACATTCCCTCAAAAATTCCTAGCTTGGTCTTCCATTGTGCTTGGAGCAATTGCATTCTTTCTTCCGATGCTGCAGTAGCTGAGTTATTCGATATAAACAAAGGCATGTACGGAGAATTTACCGCACATGCCTTTATTATTAAAATAAATAATGTGCAACGATTTGCACGAATGACTTTTGGATGTTCAATAAAGCACGCTCGTCAAAGTCGAACTTTGGATGATGGTGCGGATAATGTGTACTTTCGTCCTCATTGTTCGAGCCTACTTTGAAATATGTTCCCGGCTTTTCTAATAAGAAATAAGAGAAATCCTCCGCTCCCATGGAAGTTTCAATATCTATCACCTGATCCTCACCAAATACATCCGACAAAAGCTGTTGAACTAAATAACTTTCTTTTGGATGATTGTATAATGCCGGATAACCATGAAGATAATCGATTTCGGCATTCGCATGAAACCCTTCTGTTATTCCTTTTACAATGGAATATATTTCTTCTCTTACCTGTTTTCTTACCGATTCACTAAACGTTCGGACAGTCCCTTCTAGTTTAGCTGTATCTGCAATAATATTAAATGCACTGCCTGCATGGAAAACACCAATTGTGACTACTGCAGATTCTAAAGGGTTTATTCTGCGACTAACAATTTTTTGTAGGGAATTAACGATTTCACTACCAATGACGATCGAATCAACGGAATCTTGAGGTCTCGCCCCATGTCCACCAAGTCCTTGAATCTTGATTTCAAACTTATCAACAGCTGCCATTTTGTAACCTTCTCCAACAGACACTTTACCAATCGGTACTTTGGAATCGAGATGAGCAGCAAATACATAATCGACATCTTCAAGCACGTTTTCTTCAATCATAAATTTCGCACCGCCTGGTGGCTTTTCTTCCGCCGGTTGGAATATGAATATAACTTTTCCCTTCACTTTATCGCGGTATTTGCTTAATACTTGAGCGGTTCCCAATAACGCAGTCGTATGTCCATCATGACCACAGGCATGCATAACACCAGGGTTTACTGATTTATATGGCACCTCCTTCTCATCTTCAATCGGCAAGGCATCAAAATCTGCTCTTAAAGCAATTGTTTTTCCTGGCTGTACTCCCGTTAAAATTCCAATAAGACCATTACCGCCAATATTCTTCTTCACTTCTAAACCAAAGCTTTCTAATTTATCTGCAATATACTTAGCCGTTTCTGTTTCTTCAAAAGATAACTCGGGATGTTGGTGTAAATATCTTCTCCAACTAACAATTTCGTCGAAGCTATTGTCTATTTCAACGAAAATAGATTGCAAGTCTGTTACTTGTGTAATCGATTCCATATACTTTCCTCCATTCACAATTTTAAATTCATACTAAACAAATAGGATTATATACTTATCTGAATTATTTTTCAACAGAAGATTTTTTTGCGAAAATGCTTCTTGTATAATTATTCAATTAATGATACCATTACTTTCATAAAGATTTTAGAAAATTTCATATTTTATTTCTTATCCAGAGAGACGGAGGGATTGGCCCGAAGATGTCTCAGCAACCAGCCATGTTTAGGTATGGTGCTAACTCCAATAGGCGGCGATCGTCTAGAAGATAAGAAGACTAACTTCAATTTTTTTGAGGATTCTCTTCTTACAGGGAATCCTCTTTTTATTTTACTTTATTTGCAGAGGATGATTAATAATGACAAAAAAGGGTTTAGAAACCGAATTAGTGCAACTAGGAAATCATAGTGATCCGCGAACAGGTGCCGTTAATCCACCTATTCATTTATCAACAGCTTATATACATGCAGGGGTTGGCAAATCCACTGGTTACGACTACACACGTACAAAAAATCCGACCCGTACGATTTTAGAAGAAGGAATTGCAAAGTTAGAAAGCGGCGATGCGGGTTTTGCCTGTAGCTCCGGTATGGCAGCAATCCAATTAATTTTGTCACTTTTCCGTTCTGGTGATGAAATCATTGCACCGGAAGATCTTTACGGTGGAACATATCGTTTATTCAACCAATATGCGGATTCCTATAACATTCGTACATCCTACGCTAAATTTGAATCCATCGAGGAAGTAGAAGCATTAATCACGGAAAACACAAAGGCTCTTTTTATCGAAACACCCACAAATCCACTCATGCAAGAATTTGATATAGCACAATACAGTGTCTTGGCAAAAAAATATCAATTACTACTGATTGTGGATAACACCTTCTTAACTCCTTATTTACAGCGTCCGATTGAGCTAGGTGCAGATATTGTTATGCACAGTGGAACAAAATATATCGGAGGACATAATGATGTCCTTGCTGGACTCGTTGTCAGTAAAGGGGAAGCACTAAGCAAAAAACTAGTAGAGAATCATAACGCTTCAGGAGCAGTGCTTTCCCCTTTCGATAGTTGGTTATTGATACGAGGATTGAAAACATTACACTTACGCATGAAACAACATGATGCGAATGCGAAAAAAATCGTGGCGTTCTTACAAAGTGAAAGTGTTGTAAAAGACGTGCTATACCCTGGAGTTGGAGGTATGCTCTCTTTCCGCTTACAAAAAGGTGAATGGGTTGGACCTTTCTTAGAAAACCTTCAATTGATCGTTTTTGCAGAAAGTTTAGGCGGTGTCGAAAGCTTTATCACATATCCTACTACCCAAACCCATGCGGATATTCCAGAAGAAGAGCGAATTGCTCGAGGTGTAGATAATAGTTTGTTACGCTTCTCTGTTGGCGTTGAGGAGGCGGAAGACTTAATCGCAGACTTGAAACAGGTTTTTGCAAAATTAGAACGGGATGTGATTCATTCATGAGTAACGTGAAAGAAAGTTTAGAAACTAGCTTAATTACCGCTTCCACTCGTGGGGATTACGAGCAAAAAACGGGGGCAGTCAATGTACCCATCTATGCATCCTCTACTTTCCATCAAGAAAGCTTTGATAGCTTTGGACCATATGACTATAGTAGATCTGGTAATCCAACAAGAGACGCGCTAGAAAAAACTATTGCTGAATTAGAAGGTGGTACAAGAGGTTTTGCTTTTGCTTCCGGTATCGCGGCAATTTCTTCCGCTTTAATGCTGCTTTCTTCAGGAGATCATCTTGTAGTAACGGAAGAAGTATACGGCGGGACCTATCGTTTCATAACGGAAGTTTTACCGAGATTCGGAATCGACCATACATTTGCAGACTTTACGAATGCTGAAGAAGTTGAAAAAGCGATACGTCCAAATACCAAATTACTATATATCGAAACACCTGCAAACCCAAGATTAGGAATAACGGATATCGAGGCAATTGTTGCACTCGCAAAAGCAAATGATTGTTTGACATTCCTTGATAATACATTTATGACTCCCCTATATCAACGTCCGCTTGATCTAGGTGTAGACATCGTGTTACATAGTGCTACGAAGTTTTTGTCAGGGCACAGTGATATTATTGCAGGGCTTGCTGTTACGAAGGATGAAGAACTTGGAAGTAAATTAGGATTTATCCAAAACTCTTTTGGCGCTATTCTTGGTGCTCAAGATTCTTTTTCCTTAATCCAAGGAATCAAAACAATGGGTGCACGCTTATCTCAATCCACGGAATCGGCGAAAAAGCTTGCAAACTACTTAAATAGTCATCCTTTAATAGAGGAAGTGTTATACCCAGGCTTATCCACGCACCCAGGATACGAGATTCATGCAAGACAAGCGAAAAGTCCAGGGGCCGTTTTATCTTTCTGTCTTCCTGACAGAGAAACGGCAAAAGCGTTTGTAGAAAATCTTCAAATTCCAGTTTTTGCAGTAAGTTTAGGCGGAGTCGAATCGATTCTTTCTTATCCTGCTACCATGTCCCATGCTGCAATACCGAAAGAAGAACGAGAAAAACGAGGAATTTCAGATGGCCTGCTAAGGTTCTCTGTTGGTCTGGAACATATAGATGATCTTATCGCAGACTTTGACCAAGCATTAATAATCGCTTCAAATATCAAACAGAAAGTAGGAATTTAACATGACACAACAATTAGTTCAAAAAGCACCATTTCGCGCAGATCACGTAGGAAGCTTTTTACGCCCAGCACGTTTAAAAGAGGCACGTGCACAATTTGAAAATAAAGAAATCACTGCAGATCAATTAAGACAAATTGAAGACGAAGAAATTACGAAACTCGTTGCCAAACAAAAAGAAGCAGGTCTTCAATCTGTAACTGACGGCGAATTTCGTCGCAAATGGTGGCATTTTGACTTTCTAGGCGGTCTAGACGGAGTCGAATTTTATGAACCAGAGGAAGGCCTATCATTTAAAGGCGTAAAAACACAAGCACATGGCATTAAAGTAACTGGAAAAATCGGATTTAGCACGCATTATATGATTGATCACTTTAAGTTTTTGCAAAGTGTGGCTGGCGATGCTGTTGCTAAATTTACAATCCCAAGTCCAAATATGCTGTACTACAGAGCCAAAATTGAAGTGGGAGTTTATAGCAGTGATGAAGAACTATTCAATGATCTAATCACAGCTTATCAAGGATTTATTCAAGCTTTATATGATGAAGGTTGTCGTTATTTACAAATCGATGATACTTCATGGGCGACTTCTTTTTCAGAGGAAGGCATTGCCGGACTTAAAGATAGAAAATATAGCGTAGAGGAAGCACTAAAACTTTCCGCACGTGCGATTAATGAATCAATCGCGAAAAGACCAGATGACATGCTTGTCACAATGCATATTTGCCGTGGAAATTTCCGTTCGACCTATATTACAAGTGGTAGTTATGAACTTGTATCCGAAACTATTTTTAACGGATTAGATGTAGATGGTTTATTCCTAGAGTTTGATGATGAGCGATCTGGCGATTTTGAACCGCTTCGTCATATTAGCCGTCCAGATCTATATATCGTATTAGGGCTAATCACTTCTAAGCATGGAGCACTTGAAAACGCGGATGAAGTGAAAGCAAGAATTGAAGAAGCTACTAAACATGCCCCACTCGAGCAACTTTGCTTAAGTCCACAATGTGGCTTCTCTTCCACAGAAGAAGGAAATATTTTAACCGAAGAGGAACAATGGGAAAAAATTCGCCATGTTGTGAAAATCGCTGAGGATACTTGGAAATAACCAATCAAGAAATTATGAGTAGTATTGTTTCTTAGACAGAAAACTAATTCATTTTTCTCGGTTATTTATTGAAAAACTTATAGTTCAAGTAATAAGCAACTTCTACAAAGAAGTTGCTTATTTTACGCGTATATTATATTAGATTATCTTCGAAAAAATGACTTGTTTCTCTCCTTCCTTCGAAGATACTCCCATCTCAATCTATCAATACTAATTAACTTTTTCACCAGCAATATTAATTATCGTAGCTGGCTCTTTCTTTGATTTCGCTACAAGCAAACCGATAAGAGAACCAATAATACCTGTAAGTATCCATCCGGCACCTTGTTCAAATAACGGAATAAACCCGAAGACGTTATTGATCGCTTGTGATGCAATGTTTGCTTCTTTTAAAGCATCAAGGATGGCCACAACCCCTACACCAATAATCGTGCCGACATAAACCGATTGATGACCATTAAAGAAGTTGTTCATAAATATTAGAGCGATTAAAGCAATCGCTAATGGGTAGAGCAAAAGTAAAATCGGAGATGCCATAGTCAAAATAGTGTTTAGACCAAAGTTTGTAATTACTAAACTTAAAGCAGAGAAAATAATTAACCACTTTTTATAAGAAACAGAAGGTATGATTCTCTCAAAGTACTCAGAAACAGCTGCTAAACAAGCAACATTTGTTGTAATCCCTGTTAATAAAATCACCGTTCCGATAATATAAATTCCAATTTCACCAAATAAAACGCTAGAACTTTGGGCTAACACTTCTCCTCCATTATCCAAATAACCTAGTGGGTCTATACTAGTAGCACCAATCCATGCCATGGAAATCTGTAAAGCAACTAAGCCAACAATTGTTATGAGTCCCGCTTGGATAAATAGCTTTGATACTTCTTTTTCAGATTTAAATCCATAAGAACTGATGGACTTAATGAAAATTCCACCGAATACAAAAGCAGCAAGAACATCCATTGTATAATAACCTTGTGTGAACCCTTTTAAGAAGGCGCTGCCTGCCTCTATATATTCTCCTGTAGGTGGTCCGAAACTTCCCATTGGTGTAATAATTGACTTACCAACAAGCACAATTAATAAGACAACAAAAATTGGCGTTATGATCTTTCCTAAATGATCGACAAATTTTGTGGTGTTCCATGACAATACAATGGTCAAGGCAAAAAATATGATTGAGAAGACTAGCAAATAGAGGCCTACATTTGACTGTCCTTGGACTAACGGATGGATCCCAATTTCATAAACAACAGATGTCGTTCTCGGCAATACATAAATGGGTCCAAGTGATAAGAAAAGTAAGATTGAAAATATTGTGGCGAATAACGGGTGCACCCTCCCAGCAAGTTTTTCTACTGTCCCTCCACCTCGAGTTAATGCAATAATTGCGAGTAGAACAAGCCCTACACCAGTTACTAAGAAGCCGCCCATGGCAATCCATGTATTTGTTCCAGCCTGTTGGCCAACCATTGGTGCAAATATAACGTTTCCTGCTCCTAAAAACATCGCGAAAAGCATAAATCCAATTACCAATACTTGTGAAAATGATATTTTTTTCCCCATTATAATTCCCTCCTTATTGAAGAACCTTCTAAGCCTATCCCACAAAAATCACTTGGTATCTTTCTATCTCGTATCCTTTGACTGCTTTTGGATAATTGGAGGATGGTCGGTAATACTATCCCCCTAAAAATAACTGATTCCTTACATTTACTTCATTTTACTTAAGCGTCCCAATAAGAAAGCACTTGCACCAAGCCCTATCAATGTATTCGTCTTTTTATTGAATACTTGCTTAACAACAAGGTTTAGATTTTGAGGGCGTTCCGCAAGTCTTCGCATAAAATAGCCATACCAATCGCCGCCAAATGGCACATATGTACAGAAGTTATAACCTTCATTAGCAAGTTTAAGTTGTAGTTCGTTCCTAAATCCATATAGCATTTGGAACTCGAACTTGTCCTTCGATATATTATGTTCATCTACAAACTTCTTTACATGATTAATGACATGATGATCATGAGTGGCAATCGATGTAAACTTACCATTCAACAAATGATATTCGATGAGTTTCAAATAGTTTTTGTCTATTTCCTCTTTATCTTGATAGGCCAAGTTTGCAGGTTCTTTGTAAGCACCTTTAACAATTCTCGTACGATGGTTAATATATTTCTTTAAATTTTCATCCGCTTTATAAAAGTAAGCCTGAATAACTGTTCCCACATTATTATAGTCTTTGGAGAGCTCGTCCAATAGATCAAACGTCGGTTGCAAATGACTATGGTCTTCTGTATCAAAGTTAATGAATATACTGTATTCATTCGCCTTGCTAACGATTTCTTTTAAATTATGTAAGCAAAAATCGTATTCAATGTCCAAACCAAGCTGCGTAGGTTTCAAGGAGATATGCGCATTCAATGCATTTTCATGAATCGCTTCGATTACCGCTAATATTTGTCTTTTCGCCTCAAGCGCCTCTTGCTTTTCGAAAACAAATTCTCCGAGATTGTCGATAGTTGCAGCAATGCCTTTCGAATTCAATTTCTTCACACTATTAACCATTTCTTCTACCGTCGTCCCAGCGACGACGGTCTGGGCACCTAATTTAAGACCCCAATTTTTGGCGGCCCCATTTAATACTTTGTTTTGTGATAATGAAATGAAAAAGTCTCTTGTTAATCCCATTGTAAATACCTCCAATTTTTAATAAACATTTTCTAATTATTTCAATAGAAAACCCTCTATATACGGATCTGTTTCATCTAAAGAAAATTGGTGAACTCCTGTCATCCAGGCAGACCCTGTAATTTTGGGGATAATAGCCCTTACATTTTGAACCTCTGTAAAATCAACAATTTCACCTTTAAATCTTGACCCAATGATACTGTCTTGAATAATTTTTTCCCCTTTTTTAAGATCTAACGTTGCAAGCTTGGCACATGTCCCTGTTCCACAAGGTGATCGGTCGATTTGTCCGTCGCCAAAAACCACCGTGTTTTTATAATGATTCTTGCCTATTTCCAAACTAAACTCAACAAGATCAATAGTGTTAATTTCTGCAATTTCAGGATGTTGGATTTCTAATTGTTCATTTGCTGCTTTTCGAATGGCTACGCCTATCTCCGCTATTTTGTCTTGCGCTTCAATATCAAGGTCAAAATCAAATTGTGTCACATCCGCGATTGCAAAAAAACTACCACCAAAAGCAATATCTATCTTCACAGTTCCTACTTTATCGACTAAAACACTTACATTCTTTTTCAATAAAAATGACGGTACGTTAATAAAAGATACCTCTTGTACCTTGTCGTTCTCATACGTAACATGACATTCAACAATTCCAGAAGGCGTATCCAACAATACTTTTTCTTTTTTATCAATAAAGTTTCGGTCAACCGCAATCGTTATAGCGGCAATCGTTCCGTGCCCACACATATTCAAATAGCCCCCACTATCCATAAATAACACGCCTAGATCACATTCCCGATTGCAAGGCTCCGTAAAAATAGCACCGAACATATTCAAATGTCCTCTTGGTTCGTGCATTAGCAATTTTCTTATATAATCCATTTCAGTTTGCATAAAATTTTTCTTCTGCATCATCGTTTCACCTTGAATCTTTGGAATCCCATCAACGACAATTCTAGCCGCTTCGCCCATTGTATGTGCATCAATCGTTTGAATAATATTTCCTAACTTCACCATAAATGTAACAATACCTCCCAAATGATTAATTAATCTTTCTAATTATTATCTTGCAAGAAGCGTGCCAACTTTTATAAAGCCGGTTATTCAGACGTTGCAATCATTTTCATCATTAATTATAATAAGTTGTGTTCAGAAAGTTTACACTAGTGTAAAGAAAAAGTTAAAAACAATCATATTTTTATATAAGAGGTGTACGGAATGAATCGTACTTCAAATGAACATGCACTCCATTATTTAAATACATTAATTGAAACGAGTTCTGATGCAATTATCATTATTAACAAATTGGGAGTAGTTGAATTCTGGAGCACAAAAGCTGAAGAAATGTATGGAATTCCTGTAGAACGGATTCAAAATAAGAAGATTAGTACTTTTTTCAAAAAGGAAGACTTAAAGTTATTGGAAATTCTCAAAACAAAAAAACCTGTTTTTAACGTCTACCATCAACCGCGGCCTGACAAACATGTACTCATCAGTTCCTCTCCTATCTTTGATGATTTAGGAACATTAATCGGATCAATTTCCATCGATCAAGACATTACCAATGTCGTAAAGTTGAATGAGAAACTATCCTTAACGACAACCGAATTACAGAAAGTAAAACAACAATATAATTTACAAGAACAAATTGAACCTTTAGCTGAAATTAAAGGTTGTAGCACGGTGTTACAAACAACAAAAAACTTGGTGCTTAAAGTAGCCAAGACGGATGCAACAGTTTTAATTCAAGGGGAAAGTGGTGTTGGGAAAGAACTGTTCGCTCAAGGTGTACATGAAGCAAGCTTCAGAAAGGATCAACCTTTTGTACCGATTAACTGCGGGGCAATTCCGGAAGCCCTTTTTGAAAGCGAGTTCTTTGGTTACGAAAAAGGATCTTTTACCGGTGCAAACAAGGACGGAAAAGCAGGAAAAGTAGAAATGGCAGATGGTGGAACTTTATTTTTAGACGAAATAGGTATGTTACCGTTAGATATGCAAGTAAAACTATTAAGAGTGCTACAAGAAAGAGAAGTGATCCGCATAGGTGGCAATGTTTCAAAAAAAGTGGATATTAGAATCGTTGCAGCCACAAATAGTGACCTAGAACAGATGATCAAAAAAGGGCAATTTCGAGAGGATTTATATTATCGGATTAACGTCGTCACTTTAAAAGTGCCATCCTTACGTGAACGTATTGAAGACATTCCAATATTAGTCAATCATTTCGCACAAGAATACTCTGCCAAATATCAAAAAGAGGTCCCTACTCTTTTTGATAGCGCAATGGAAATGTTCACAAACTACGAATGGCCTGGGAATATTCGAGAGTTAAGAAACGTTGTAGAGCGAATGATTATATTTATCGATCATTCGAGGATTACCGCAAAAGAGATCGTAAATATCTTCCCTACTTCTACAAATGATTATATAGACAAAGAAGGGTTAGAATACGAAAAAGCACACTTGGAAAAGAATCGAATTCAAGAAGCACTAGAAAAAACTTATGGAAACAAAAGTGCAGCTGCAAAGAAATTAGGAATCTCAAGAGTAAGCCTTTATAATAAAATTAAAAAATATGGTATTTTTGACTATTAACCATTATTAGGGAATGAGTTAAAAGCTTTTACGACAAGTATGATAAAAAGTAGCAAGTGCCTAATTTGAAAAATCTTAGAGGACATATCTAAATTTTGATAGTTTCCTTCGCGATTAAAAACGCAAGAAGAAAAGTTGCTTACTTTTCTTCTTGCGTTTAGTTGTTTAGTAGGTCAATCATAAATTTGCTTAGCTTGAACGACTAGCCTAAACTGATTGGATCGTTCTGGATAACATGTAACTAAGGACAAAAGCGTAATGCCTTTCTGCCTGTTTAGTATATCTACATTTTCTGGCTTGACGACCACTATATCGAAAATCTCATACTGAAGGGTCTCCGTTAGTGTTTCCAATTCAAATCGATCGCCAATTTGAAGTTCGTTCAACCGATTGAAAAACTGTCCAAACACATGGGATTGATGCCCTGCAATTGCAGAAGTTCCATTTAACGTCCCGGGTTCATCGAGTCCATCAATGGTTCCCAGGGCTTCATTCAATTTTTCTTGAGCCGCTCCTCTCACAACAGGCGCTTTTAAATCGATAGAATCGATTGTTAAAATCCCCATCGTATCATCTGCTCTCTCCATTGGTAGAGCAGATTCATTTTTAGTAGGTTTGCTCCCTACCGATTTACTAGTAGCTGCCTCTGTTTTTATACTTGCAAAGGATTCTATCAATTGTTCTTGATGCTGTTTGTTTTTCAACATTCCATGACCAACAATTATTAACATGGAAATAGCTATCAAAATCAATAAATTTCCGATGTGTTTTTTCATCATGGTATGCCTCCTCTTCTATGCGAATTTACGAATTGTTAATCCACCGATAAGAAGACTCAAAGCCAATAACATCAATAGCATACCATCAAAAAAACCACCTGTTTTTGGAAGCATAGAACCATCTTGCATTCCATTTCCATTAAAAGAGACATCATTTAGATTACCAAACATACCTGCATCGTCTTGTTCTTCCTCATTACTTATAGCATTTTCATTTATGTTATCATCTTCAGTTTCTGCAGCGTTTGTGTTCATATTTGCATTTGGATCTATATTTGCAACTGTTTCTGAGCCGGTTTCGAGTTCTGCATTTGTGTTTTCATCCATGCTTTCGCTTTCACTAGCATCTTCATAAACTTCCTCCGTGCCTTCATCCACTATTGCTGGTGATTCATTTTCCATAGGGGTTTGTCCTGTATCTCCTCCCGCTTCCTCAGGAGAGTTCTCCACTGATTCATCGGGATTATTCGGAATGATAGCGGGACCAGCAGCTACAAATTCTTCTCTTCCAAGAATTTGTACACTTGTATTTTCTAATAGATCATTATCTATTCCTAAAGACAGACCATGATTTATTTGGGAAGAACCATCACTACTTGTGTACTGATCATCTGTCAGCACCTCGACAGTTAATTGATCCAATGGTTCAGATAACACATCTAACTGTAAAACGCCTCTATTACTGTATCGTTTGTTTATGCCGTTCATTTCGTGACGATCTAATATTCCTACATGCATCTGATCCGTGACTGGAAATTGATCACTCACTATTTCCACTACTCCACTATCATACATTTCCATATCATCATCACTAGCCGTTCTTGCTAACAATACATCTGCAGATAGATCTTCTAATAATCCATCTGTTGTTTCAAGAGATACAGCTGATGATCTGCTTTGCTCTAATCCCTCCTCCATCGAATCACTCATCGGTAAGACATTTAGTTCCAAATCATTCAATAAGGAATTTGAGTTCTCATCTTCAATTTCTCCATTGAGAAGGCTTGAACTGTCTGTATAGCCCTCATTAGATGTGGATGTTTGATTTTCTAATATTCCTACATGAACATCTTCAAGAACTGGTACATTTGTAAGTTTCAGATGCAAGCCTTTTTTCATATGGTTTGTTTCTTCTGATGTACCTTCACTTATCATTTGCATTTTATTTGCAAGCACATCTAATTCTACCTTGTCAGCAATTATACTTGATCCCAGCTCTGCATCTACCACTGCATCTTCACTTGAATAAGTAGTTTCTGTCATAGATTCTTCTTGTCCTAATACTTCGATCTCTGCATTATCCGCTACTACCAAGTCGTCTGCCATGATATCCGCTAAAGAACTTTCTTTGGAATAAGCAGCTTTTGTCCAAGTTTCTTCTTGTCCTAGTACTTCGATTTCCACATCATCCGCTACCACCAATTCGTCTGCCGTGATATCAGCTAAAGCACTTTCGTTTGAATAAGAAGTATTTGTCCAAGTTTCTTCTTGTCCTAGTACTTCGATCTCTACGTCATCCGCTACTACCAAGTCTTCTGCCATGATATCAGCTAAAGCACTTTCGTTTGAATAAGAAGTATTTGTCCAAGTTTCTTCTTGTCCTAGTACTTCGGTCTCTACGTCATCCGCTACTACCAAGTCTTCTGCCATGATATCCGCTAAAGAACTTTCGTTGGAATAAGATGTATTTGTCCAAGCTTCTTGTCCTAGTACTTCGATCTCTACGTCATCCGCTACTATCAAGTCTTCTGCCATAATATTTGCTAAAGAACTTTCATTGGAATATGGAGCATCTGTCCAAGTTTCTTCTTGTCCTAGTACTTCGATCCCTACATCATCCGCTACTACCAAGTCTTCTGTCATGATATCCACTAAAGAACTTTCGTTGGAATAAGCAGTGCTTGTTAAAGCTTCTTCTTGTCCTAGTACATCAATCTCTACATCTTCCGCAACTACCAAGTCTTCTGCATTAATATCAACTACTGCACCTTCATTAGAATATGCAGTTTCTGTTAAAGATTCTTCTTGTTCTAATACTTCAATATCTAAGTCGTCCGCAACTACCAGATCTTCTGTATTAATATCTACTACCGCTTTTTCACTTGATGTACTTGATTCTGTATGCGAAAGTACATCGACTTCCATATCACCAATTTCCTCATCTGCAACGGATATATTTACGAGTTTCTCCTCTTCATTACCTTCGTTGCTACTATTTTGTCTGTCATTTGCATTCGGAATCTCTACGTCAATATTGTCAATTCCAAGTAAATCATTTACTTCTACATCCAAAATAGTTGCCTTCTCTGGGGCATCGTTCAATACATCTACCTCAATTTGCGGAGATGAGTTGGAATCGTTTTCCTCCGCTGCTGCCAAAGATGGGGCTAGTAATATCAACATCAAAAAACTGAGTACAGTCCAAGTAAAATGTAAGCTAATAGTTTTCATTATATTCTCTCCTTTTTATTTTGATTTTCTTCATGTATAAAAAGGAGTCATTTCTGGTGGTTTCCTCAGTGGTGTATGAATCCACTGGATAATAGCATAATGGTTTTTGTGATACCATTTTTTACGCGTCAATTCCTCCATTAGCTCTTGCGAAGGTAATAGAGAAAATGGAGTATCTCCAGTTTGAATTATTATGGAATTGGACGCAAAGCTTGGAGCACTTGTTGAAGTGCTTGAAATCGGTGTTAAAATAACTTTTTTCTTTTGCTTATCAGGAATAGAAGATAAAACGTTTGAGCTTTTATTTGATGATTTTTTCACTTCTTTTTTATCTGCTTTTCCTGTTATCTTTTTATACTGCTTAATTTCTTCAACCTTAAACGATTCGTTTTCTAAAATAGGTATAGGTTTTTCCACAGCAGACTGGTTATGTTGTGGAGATTCTTCTACAGCTGGAACGGAGACTGGCACCGATACTAATTTTTCAGTTGCAGCAATCGGCATAGTGGACTCTTGCGGTATTTTACTCTCTTCCACAGGAGGTGCTGTATCAGTGTTAATGGGTTGTTCTATTTGCTTTTGCGGCCCTTTATTTGTTTGATTTTTTTCTTCAACTATCGGTAAATCTTTTTTGTCGATTACAACTAGCGCTGTACTGGAAACTTCTCCAACTGTCTCTTCCAATTTATTTGTTACCTGTTTTAAACTACCGTTTACCTCTGTTAAAATAGGGGTAACAATAGGAGCATCGGGAACAGTTTCAACTGTTTCATCTACTAAATTCATCACATCTGAAACGACGGATTCAGTAGTTGAAGGTACTTCATTCACTACCTGTCCCACTGCTGCGCTTGTCTGTTCTTCTACTTCCTTTACTGTCTCAACTACAGGTTCAATAACTGTAAGTATTTCTTCCACTGGTTCTTCGACTGGAATTGCCTCTTCCAATTTTTCAACTGGAAGTGCATTCTCTAATGTAGAGTTTACCTCTTCTGTCACATTTTTTGTTTCTTCCACTAATTTAGTAATCGATTCACCTAAAAGTCCTTTTCTTTCATGATTCGTCTCTCCATAAGCCTGATAAGGAAACAGGATTAATGCACTTATCCCTAATAAAAATACAAACCAGCCTTTATTCATCTATTTCACCTCCTACCCCACACATATTGACTGATAATTCCGTATTTTATTCTATTACCCATTTCGTAGAGGTTTTAATCATATTTTCAGTGTTTGTCAGATTAATAGAATGGGTAAACAGTGACTATACGTTAATATTTAAAGGAGGAATGTACCATGCAAAATATGTATGAACACCAAACAGACGACATTGTACAAGAAACCGGAGATTATACATGTGAGGAAGGTATTACGAAAAAACTATATAAAGGAGATAAGTTCCCTTCCTGTCCACAATCAGAAATAGCTACAAATTGGAAACACGCGGAAGGTCACGTGCATAAAACTGGAGAAGTAGTACCGGAATCCGGAAAGTATATTGATGCGAATGGACATGAAATGCCTTTAGTAAAAGGCGATGTTTTTTTAACTTCCCCAAAAACAGGAGAAGAAATAGAGTGGAGACATGCTGGGAAATAACTTCTGTATTACATTAAAAATACCTCAAAAAACCGAGTACAATTGTATTCGGTTATTGAGGTTATTTGTTCTTAGTACCCATTATGATTTGGCATTTCTTTTACTAGATTAGTCTGGTCTTTCTATAGAAAATACTTCGCCGATTTTTGCATAGTTAGATCCTGCTAATCTACTAACTGCTTTTAGAGAATCGTTATTTATACGACCTCGCTCATATATAGATTCATCTATATGATAATGTACTATTTTTCCAATCAGTAAATCTGTAGTAATGGCTCCCTCTTCTCCTAATTCCACTATTTGTTCTAATATACATTCAAATCTAACTTTCGCTTCTTTAATCCCTGGGGTAGAAATACTTTCACTTGAAATAAGCGTTAAATCGGCTTTGTCTATTTCACTTTCGTTTGTTGGAAGTGATGCAGCAGTTATATTAATCTTCTCTACATTATCTTCATCCACGATATGCACAACAAATTCATGTTTTTCTGAAACATTTCTTGCGGTATCTTTTCGTTCCCCATTTTTCCGCTGAATTGCGATAGAAATCATCGGTGGATTTGATGAAACAATATTAAAATAACTAAATGGTGCTCCATTAATCGTCCCATCTTCACCAACACTCGTGACGAATGCAATTGGTCTAGGCACGATACTTCCTATTAACAACTTATAATTTTCTCGTTCCGAATTATTTTTTGGATTTAGAGATAACATTTGCGTCTCCTCACTTTGCTTTAGTTTCTAGTATAATCTAGCATTTATTTTTCCAACTCTTTTTAATAAATCGATGAATACTTCTTTTTCTTGTTTTGAAATACAAGAGAAAATTTCTTCTATAACAAGTTGGTGCTTCGGGAAAATATCATCCATTATTCTTTTCCCTTCCTCTGTTATTTGAATATATACAACACGACGATCTTCTTTACAATCAATTCTTTCCAATAACTTTTTTCGTTCTAATTTGTCCATAACGTATGTGATTGAACCCGAATTAATAAGTACAGCATCTGAAATCTGCCGAACAGTTTGTTTTCCTTTGCTGTATAGCGCCTCCAAAACCATAAATTCAGACATATGCATATTGTAATTACTTATATCCTTCTTTGTTCGTTCTTGTACCATTTTTGATGCTTTCATCAATACGACAAATGATTTTAATGATAAATTCTCCTCCATATTGACTCCTCCTTTCAGTTTACCTTGAATTAAACTATCTCTAATTAAACACATTGTACTTTTTATTTGAAAGGACGTCAAATATACTAAAAAAGCCAAATCGAATTATACATTCGTCTTGGCCATAAACTAGATTTTCAGCACAGAATTATTGACGAATTGTTTTTAAAGCACCGCTCCATGCGAGAACTTGTTCAAGCATTGTATTAGCATTTGCTGTATGGTAATCAGCCGGTTTGAATATACTCATGTTTTCAAAGTCAGACATTAACGAAAAAGTTACAGCAGTGCGAACATCTGCAACTTGCAATTCCCCTAAGATTAACCGCATATTTTCATGTGCACGCGTGCCGCCTAAACTTCCATACCCAACTAATCCCGCTGCTTTATTGTTCAATTGGATGTTCAAGTAGTCTAATGCATTTTTAAGAGCTCCTCCAACTGCATGGTTATATTCTGGGGTCACGAAAATATAGCCGTCAAAAGAAGCCATCTTATCTGTCCAAGCACTAATTGCATTGTTTGCTTCGTCTTTTCTTTCTGCAGGAAGTTCTTCACCTAAGAACGGTAATTTATATTTCGCAAGATCAACTAATTCAAATTCTGCATCGTCTCGTTTTATTGCAAAATCATACATCCAATTTCCTACTGCTTCTGCATTACGACCTTGGCGTACGCTCCCGATTATAATACCGATTTTTAATCTTTCTACTTTCATTGTTTCTTCCTCCTATTTGGCTTCCCCCATTATTTCTTCTAATAAAACTACTGCTTTATATTATTTACTTGGGCGCTTTATCCTAAACGAGTACATCAGCTAAATTGGCCAACAACAAAAGTGCTAAAGCACCTATCTCTGCCCCGATATGGCAAATGGTAATGAAAAATATGGAGATGGTGCACATAATAGGGAAACTGCGCGATAGTGAATTGAAGGAAGAGTCCGCTAAGATTTCCGCTGCAGGACGTACGCGTTCCGCCTGCTTGGCTTCAGCCGCTTCCTTCGCTACGCTCAGTCCAGGGTCTTCACCATTTTAGGAACAAAGGCTAAGAGCGCCACATTGTGTGGCAACGCCTTCGAGGCCAACATCGTGTTGGCCTCGGCTGGAGTCGACGCCCTTCCGCTACAATCCATGATGGATAACGCTATCTAATAGGCGTCACTGTTTAACAAATGAAACTTCTTTAAAAGTTTTCTAACTATTAAAAGCCAATAAATGGTACAACGCTACAATACACACTGGGAACGTGACAAACCGATTAATTGGACAATTTTGGTAAAGAAATACTAGTTAATGCTCTATTATTATTGCCGTCTCAATTCGAGTTAACTTATTTTAGAAAATTGGTTCCTCTCAGACTACAACTGGTTACTTTCGACAACTGTTTGGTCTCCCATAGCCACTTATTGGATTTGCATGGTCAAAAACTGTGGTTGATTTTCTTTAGTAAGTCGATTATTAATAACCAGTGAATCAGAATCCATTTATAGCTCTGATAACTGCCGAGCTAAATAGCAAGAAGTCTCCATTGATTGAAGCGGAAGGAGGCGACTCCTGCGGGAATCAAGCGGGACAGGTGAGACCCCGCAGTGGAGCGACAGCGACCGAGGAGGCTCACCGCCCGCCCCGCGGAAAGCGTCCTCCTGAAGCGAAAATCCTAGCGGTTACCTAATAAAATTTCTTACTGCACAGTCTCCCTATACCACGAATAAAATAAAAAGATGCCGTACTTGAAAAAAGTTATCCACATATCTAAATCTTTTATAGTTTCCTAACCAATAAAAAAACCTCCAATAATGGAGGATTTTCACTTTCTATTTTTTAAGGGACTAGTTCGATCTTTCTTAAATAGTATGTCTCTTCTCTTGCCATATGGTCTGCCATAAGTGGCGTAAAGGTTCCTAACGCTTCTTTTTTTATCCTCATTTCTTCTAATTCCATTAAAAATACTTTGAAAATAGTCATCTCTAATTCAATATCTTGATGGAATTTATCTAAAGCTGGGAACTTGTCGACATTCGCGCGTAAATAACCTGCTAATTCAACAGCCTTTAGATAAAAGTCTTCCCACTCTTTCATGAACTGTTGACCTTTTTCCTTTAATTTCTTTTCCACTCTATCTAAGTCTGCATCAATTGCTCCAGCATGGCCGGCCGCGTCAATGAGCCATAACAGATCATGATGTAAAGGATGGACCACCGGAATGTTCTGTCCGGTCTCTAAGTAGGAGAATACTCGAATCGCTTCTTCTACTTCATTGACCATATGATTGATGAAACTTGGTGGCAAAGAGATTTTTACTTCTCCAACTAAATGCTCTTTAATTAACCATAATTTAAATGCTCGAATTTTTTCACTTGCTACTTTAGCTTTTTTGGCAACCATCATTATTTCCTGATCTGTTAACGGTTTTTTAGAGGTTTGTAGTAATTGATCAAAACGTTTGATAAATGAAGCCGCAACCTCTATTTTCTCTTTCTCACTCGGTGCCAGTGAGTCATGAATAAACCTTCCGTGATCTCCTAACACTTCCAGCCAAAAATGAAGTTCATACAATGCAGTTTCTTGAAACGAAATTGCCAGTTGAAATCCCCCTTTTACATAATAAAAGTATATGCAAGTAGGGTAAACGGTGTCACTGTTGAAGAATTTTCAAATTATTAAAAAAGAATAACCAATTAATGTTATAGTTATTTAATAGATACAGTGAAACTTCAATCAATGGGGGTTTTCCGACGCAAAGGACGTGCTAGTGCGGACATTGCGACATGCACGTCGCACATTTAGTCCGCTTTCCCCCACTGATTGTTAGTTGAACTAATCGGGCTTTTACGGACAGTTGATCTCCCACTTATCTTTTCGCTTTTCTTCAATCTTGAAGTGGGAGTCTTACTGCCCGTTAATGCGGGATAAAGTGAAACTTCAATCAGTGGGGTTTTTTCATCCCCCACTGATTGTTAGTTGAACCAATCGGGCTTTTACGGACAGTTGATCTCCCACTTATCTTTTCGCTTTTCTTCAATCTTGAAGTGGGAGTCTTACTGCCCGTTAATGCGGGATAAAGTGAAACTTCAATCAGTGGGGTTTTTTCATCCCCCACTGATTGTTAGTTGAACCAATCGGGCTTTTACGGACAGTTGATCTCCCACTTATCTTTTCGCTTTTCTTCAATCTTGAAGTGGGAGTCTTACTGCCCGTTAATGCGGGATAAAA
>NZ_VDGH01000003.1:292773-431388 GCF_006861795.1 Psychrobacillus lasiicapitis
GGGTTTTTTCATCCCCCACTGATTGTTAGTTGAACCAATCGGGCTTTTACGGACAGTTGATCTCCCACTTATCTTTTCGCTTTTCTTCAATCTTGAAGTGGGAGTCTTACTGCCCGTTAATGCGGGATAAAAGTGTTTTGTTATGGATGCTCGCTATCTATAACAGACTTGTAATTTGTTGATGAGGTGAGTTTTGTGGATTTATTGTTAATTATTTTACCTGTTTTTATTATCTTTTTTATTGGGTTTATTGGACAGAGATTAATAGGGTTTGATATTAAGTCTATTTCGACCGCGGCTCTTTATCTTATGTCTCCTTTTTTAGCTTTTCGCACATTTTATACGCATGCGTTAACCATTGATTACTTTTATATGGTGTTAGCTTGTGTCCTTCTCATATTCGGACTTTTCCTTTTCGTATGGTTAACTGCACGTATGATGAAATCTTCTCGTCCTCAATTTGCGGCGTTAATGCTAGGTGCTGCCTTTCCCAATAGCGGTAACTACGGAGCTCCAGTTGTTCTTTTTGCTTTAGGTGCCGTGGGTTTTGATTATGCTGTTATCATTATGGTATTACATGGTTTATTCATCAATACATTCGGAATTTTCTTTGCTTCTTTAGGTGGGGAAGAAAAGGCATCGTGGCGTCAATCTTTACAAAGGGTCATCCGCATGCCGCTCATTTATGCAGCAACCTTAGGAATCCTTTTGCAATTAGTCGGTGCTTCAGTTCCAAAATCGATCATGGATGGGATTGGACTAGTGGCGGATGCGTCTATCCCAACGGTAATGCTCGTTCTTGGTATGCAGCTAGCCGTTATTTCAAGGAAAAAGGTTGCTTATCGATATGTATCGGTTGCGACTATTATTCGAATGGTAATTTCCCCTGTTATTGCAGCACTAGTCGTATATTTTATGCCACTGAATGATCTGATCAAAACGGTCTTTATCATACAAGCAGCCATGCCAACTGCCGCGAATACAACACTTCTCGCGCTTCAATTTGGCACAGAACCAGATCTTGTATCTTTCACGACATTTATTACAACCATTATTAGTATTTTCACTATTCCTTTTGTATTATTTTTCCTTGGAATATAATTCAATAAAAAGCCTTCTTTTATTTCGCATGAGCAAGAAGGCTTTTTTTTCATCTCTACACAAATTCCCAAGAACAAGTTGTCCTCCAGTATCATTTAGGCGCTATCTTCATAGGATAGTCTGAAGGAGTGATTTGGTTTGAATCAATCGCAATTCCGAGGAACTTATAGACCGTATGTATCTCCACGGGATCCATGTCCGCCTATTTTAGAAAAAACTTTTGTTTTGCCACCTCAGCTTTTTACAAATTTCCAAAAGCCTGGTCTTCCACAGAATTCACCGGAAGAAGCCCTTAAACAGGGTTCACTTTGGCCACAATTTGTGGATGGGTTTTATCGCGAGGAGGGAATTTCATGAGTCCACAGGAAGAAGAATGGCAGTTACTTAAAAAAGTACAACAAGCCGATTTCGTAGTCGTAGAACTTACCCTATATATAGATACACATCCCAATGATATGGAAGCAATTCAACAATGGCGAGAAGCAATAAAAGAAGCAGCAAAGGTCAGAAGGCAATACGAATCAAGATTCGGACCCCTTTCTCTTCTATCTGTTCCTTCTGCACAAGCAATCGAGGTAGGATGGCACTGGAACTCTACGCCGTGGCCATGGCAAAGATGAGAAAGGAGAATCTGGAATGTGGGTGTATGAAAAAAAGTTGCTTTACCCCGTAGAAGTAACCACTTGTAATCCAATGCTTGCAAAGTATCTCATGGAACAATATGGAGGAGCTGATGGGGAACTTGCGGCCGCTCTCCGGTATATGAACCAGCGATACACTGTTCCTGACAAAGTTATTGGTGTTTTAACCGATATTTCAACAGAAGAGTTTTCTCATCTTGAAATGCTTGCCACGATGATTTACAAGTTGACGAAAGATGCCACACCTGAGCAGTTAGAAAAAGCAGGGCTTGGAGCACATTTTGTCAATCATGGACATTCACTTTTCTATGAAAATGCTGGTGGTGTTCCTTTTACAGCAACCTACATTCAATCTAAAGGAGATCCGATTGCCGATTTATATGAAGATATTGCTGCCGAAGAAAAAGCACGTGCAACTTATCAATGGCTAATCGACATATCAGATGACCCGGGTGTAAGTGATGCACTCAGATTTTTAAGAGAAAGAGAAAATATCCACTCCCTACGATTTAGAGAATCTGTGGAAATTTTAAAAGAAGAAAGAGACCGAAAAAAGATATTCTAAAAACATATTATTTTAGCTCTTATCATCACAAAAGCGTTACTGGCACGTAAGTTCCAGTAACGCTTTTACATTTTACCATACATAAAAAACACAATAGTAAAGTTAATCCCAGCTAACAAGTATTTTCATTGTTCGAATGGTAAGGAGAATTCTTTTTGTCTATAAAGGTGAACACAGTTTCTACCATTGTCTTTTGCTTTATACAGAGCCTGATCTGCCTGTCTAATAAGCATTTGTAACAGTACCCTATTATCCCCTGTTTCAATGAATGCGTTTGAAATACCGAAGCTTGAAGTTATACAAATTTCTTTCCCATTAATACTCGTACGATTTGCAAATACTTTTTCTCGTATAAGATCAGCTACTTCGTGCGCCTCAAGTAAAGAGGTATGCGGCATACATAAGATGAACTCTTCACCGCCATATCGTCCTATTAAATCTGTGGCTCTTAAGCTTTCTTTTGCAATGCTTGTCACTTGGGTTAATACAATGTCTCCTGCCTCATGACCAAATGTATCATTCACTTTTTTAAAATGATCAATATCGAACATAATAACGGATACATTCCCTCCAGTCATTTCAAGATTGTCTATTATCATCTCCGCTTTTTTCATGAAAAAAGTTCGATTAAGCACCTGGGTTAAACCATCCATACTTGCTAATTGCTTTAGCTTTTCCTGTAGATTTACTCTTTCGGTTACATCAGCGAAGGTTATAATCTTTCCCAGATGTATCTTCCGCCTATTTTGGATGGGTGAAAAACTTATATGAAAATAAGTAATTTTATCTGCTATACATATTTTATAGTCACATTCTTTGCCTACTTCCATAATTTCAGCAAGCGCGCTCTCATTACCAAGTATATCCATTAACATCTTTCCAATGGCTCGGTAATTTAAATTGGGGATTACTTTTAAAATGGCCTTATTGTAATCGACTATCGCTCCATTTTGATTTAATACAATAACTCCTTCTTTCATACTTTCAAATACTTTATCTCTCACAATCGGCGATACATGAAACATTTGAAAGGATAAAAGCGCAACACCGTGAAAAATAAATGTAATACTCATAGACACAGGTCCAAGATCGATTCCATATGGAGTTAAATCGTTTAAATATAAACAGCTCGCTAGAATAGGAATCATAAGCCCAGTTACCATTAACAAGACTTGCATTCGGAATCTAAATTGAGATTTTTTCAATTGCCTCAACAACACAATAATTGCTATCATCAGACACAAGAAAACAAAAATGGAATGAATATAAAACCAAGGACCATATTCTAATTCTAAAATTGGAGACGGTCCCTCATTATTTAGCTGCATGGAGACGTAATACAAATGGTGAAGATTGTTTGTGTTGAGCATAAAAATAGTCATGATCGGTATCATAAAAAGTACATAATAGATCCACTGCTTCAGCTTTTGTCCCACATATTCAACACACATAATTAAAACGAAGACCGGTATAAAAGGTAAGGCAAGATACTCCATTCTTAACCAAAATTGCACTTGCTCCAAGGATGTACTTGCTAGTTCGAAGGCATAAGAAAATGTAAAGATGGTCGATAATAATGTTACAAAAAAATAGGGTAGTGCTCCAGGTGCTTCCTTGAGCTTTAAATGAGCATACAAACATAAAAAGAGGCTAATCGTCCCAGCTAATATAACTATTAGTATGTACATTAATAATTATTACTCCATTTCCAATTACTTCATATAGTTATTTGTATTATATAGCAGCTTATAACCCTCTGACTATACTAAAATTTTGGATAATTTATAGGTAAGCTTAAATTGTCTAAAGGAAAAGCTACTGTATAATCTGTCTGTATAAGTGAACAATAATTACAACGAAAAAAACTTCCCTCACTGTAGTTGAACTAGGAGGAATTATTTATGAAGTCTTTAGTATGGAAGATTGGATTATTTATTATTTTGATATTTTGTATCGCTTATGCATCCTCCGCAATGGATAAAGGGAGACCGTATTATGAACAGAGGGGTTATGTGCTTTGGGACATTCAGACGGAGGAAAAAGTTATTGCCCTCACCTTTGACGATGGACCCCACTCTACCTATACTACGCAAATTTTGGATTTACTAGCGCAATACGATGCTAAAGCTACATTTTTTGTGATTGGTGAACGCGCTGAAAACATGCCTGATATAATTCTGAAGATGGGACAAGAAGGTCATGAAATAGCCAATCATACGTATACTCATCCATATAAAATCACCCCTGAAAAACTAGAAGATGAATTAAAAAAGACAAATGAAATCATCCATGATATAACTGGTACTTATCCGCTGTATTATCGTCCTGTAGGAGGAACTTATGATGATGGAATCATCAATACAGCTGTAGAAAACGGCTACAGAGTAGTGATGTGGTCATGGCATCAAGATACCGAAGATTGGAAATCTCCAGGTGTGGATAAAATTGTATCGACCGTTCTATCCGGTGCCAAACCAGGCAATATTGTACTGTTTCACGATGCGGGTGGAGATCGCTCTCAAACGGTAAAGGCACTGGAAGAAATCCTTCCAAAACTACAAGCTCAGGGATATGAGTTCGTTACTATATCAGAGCTACTAGAAATAACAAGTATGAGCTTGAAAAACTAACCTATTCCTCGTTATAATACAGCAAATTTTTATAACAGTATTCTTACAAGCGGCTAGCATAAGTAAGAATACTGTTATGTTTTTAGTTTTTATCTTTTTCAAATAGAACGATTAAAGCTGGCAGAAGAATACCTCTAATGAGGAAAGTATCTAATATAATACCAACAGCGACGATGAAACCGAAGACAAAAAGGAGCTGAATCGGCTGCGTCATTAGCACGGCAAAAGTTGCGGCCAATAGAATACCTGCTGAAGAAATAACCCCTCCTGTATTTGTTACTGCAATTTGAACCGCTTCTTTTACATGGTGCTTTTTACGTTCTTCTAAAAACCTCGAAATTAAAATAATATTATAATCAATTCCCAGCGCTACTAGGAAGACAAATGAATACAGAGGAACTCGATTACTTATGGTATCTATATCGAAGAATAGATTCGATAAAAACATTCCAAGACCAAGTGCCGCTAAGAAAGATAATAATATCGTTCCCATCATATAAATCGGCATTTTTAACGATCTCGTTAAAACGATTAACAAGGTGAAAATCAAGAGAGTTTCAAGTAACACGATGACGATTAAGTCTCGATCGTTTACCGAACGATCATCTACTTTAATAGCCGTTTCACCAGCGAAGAACAGCTCCCCTTCAGCGTTGCTAGCTTTTACAATGTTCTCAGCATTCCTTACCATTTCTTCGAGCGCGTCCATCGATTTCTCGGAATACGGACTTTCTCCAAACGTTAATTGATATTGAACCGCAAGACCATCTTCTGAAACTCCTGTTGGACGAACAGAACTAACTAATTCTTGTTTAGACAACTGTTCCATTACACTTGCTTCAACGTCTTCTGTAATTTCACTAGCAGATTCAAACAAAACGGTCGTTGGGGCGAGATCCCCTTTTTCAAATTTCTCTTCAATTATTTCATATCCTTCTCGAGAAGGCATATCATCCGGGAAGGACTTGATCGTATCAAACTCATATTTCATGTTGAACATATTCAACGCTGAAACTACTAATATGATTAATATAGAAAAAGCAGCAATAAGTGGTTTGTTCACAACGAACGAACCGATCTTATTCCATAACGAGCTTGCTTTTACTTCTTGCTCTTCGTATTTTGGAATACGAGGCCAGAATGACTTACGTCCGAATAAAGTAAATAAAGCTGGGATTAACGTTACCGAAGCAAACATAATGACGAACATCGTAGTACCAAAGATTGGAGCAAAGTTTTTATAATCTCCAAAGTTAGCGAAAAAGAGCACAAGCATTGCAACAAATACTGTACCTCCTGCAAAAAACACTGGAATTCCGGTCTCGCGCATCGCCCACTTCATCGCATCAAATTTTTGTTCATAGTTCTTCAATTCTTCTCTGTAACGAGAGAATACAAATAACGAGTAATCGATTGTTGCGGCAAATAAAAGAATGGACATAATGGAAACCGATTGACTAGCTAATTCCAATCCATTTGCCCCTAAAATTCCGAGCAACTGATTTACAACTTGATACACAATTGCAGCTGCCAAAAGCGGAATCAATGCTAATAAAGGAGAACGATAAATTACCATTAACAGGATCAATATAATTCCTACCGTCGATAACAATAAAACAACATCTGCTCTAGAAAACAAGTTGGTCGTATCTACAGCAATTCCAGCGGGACCAGTCATATAAACAGTAGAACCTGTTTCATCAGTTACTATTTTTTTGGTTGCTTCCAAACTAGCTTCTAGTTCATCTGTTTCTAAAGATGGATCAAAACTAAAAGGAATAACAACTGTATTTTTATCCTCTGAGAAAAAACCTGCAAGTGCTTGAGGTGGCAAGCTGCTAAATGAAATCATTTCTTTTAATCCATTTATATTAGCAGAGCTTACTTTGTCTAAAGCCAATCCAAGCGCTTCCACATTTATTTCCCCTTCTTCCGATTGTAGAACAAGGATTCCTGGAATACTTTCCGCGTCTTTAAAATGTTCGTCGATATTCTTTTGAGCTATAACTGATTTTGCATCCTCCGGTAATGAATCTACACTAGATACTTTATATTCGCTTGCACTTGGTGCAAAAACAGTTAAAAGAACTGTAATAGCTAACCAGATTCCTAGTGTCGTCCACATTCCACTCTTTTTAGCTACAAAATCTGTAACATGACGTAAAGCTTTTTTCATTTTTCTCCCTCCATAACCTTTTTAAGTGACACTAGTGTCACTTTTAATAAAAAAAACATAACTATCCTTTTCATTATGTGCAAAGGTGACAGTTATGTCAATTATCATTTTTCGAACATCCCATGACTTAGTATTTCTTTGATAGAAGAAACCCATTCCGCTTGCGGTATTCCAAAATGGTTTGGGATTGCAATCGTTTGAAAAATCATACCTAGTAGAACTGCAGTAGGAATATGATTTTTAATCACATTTTCTTGCCTTCCCAATTCAATAAAACCTTGAAATTGTTCATACATATCCACATAGTATTCACTTAGCTTGGATTTGTTATCTTCCACCCTTTTTGTTGTACTAATGGGAATTTGGGGGATGATTTCTACTACTTGATGTATATTGCTCTGTTCGAAGATGAAATCAATTATAAGATCAAATTGCGTTTGGAAATCCCCTGACTTATCAAGGTCATTAAATTTCTTTAGAAACCTATTCATCTCATACATAAGAAATTCAGATATTAACTCATCCTTATTTTCATAATACTTATATATACTTCCTCTTGATACATTTAAGACCGATGCTAATTTACTGAAAGTAAATGCTTCATACCCATCCGCAATAATCATTTGTTTCGTCGCTTGGAACAAATCCTCATCTGTATATTTTCGTTCACGTGCCATTTCTTTCACCTCGCTACTTACGTAATTATAGTACATGACGCCCATTTCATAAACAATCTCCAAATCAAAAATATTACAGAAGTGGTAATGGTGCTAGGCACCGGTAACCCCTCTGTAATATCAGTCGAATTTCTTTTCTTTTAGTTATTTATAATTAGTGATTGTCGTTGCAAGTTGGTCTATAACCGGAATTGTGCTTGTTTTGTTTTTCTCGGTTAGTACCGTGAATATAAGCGTTTCTCCGTTTTTCGTTTTAGCATACCCTGAAAGTGATTTAATATTTTCGAGACTGCCTGTTTTTGCTTGTATATTTCCCTTGGCCGGAGCTGATTTCAATCGATTACGGAGTGTTCCTCCTACAAATCGGTCGGATACTCCTGCAATCGGGAGACTTTTATAATACGTATTGTACCAAGGCTCTTTGCGAACAACATACAATAACTGCGACAGCTGGCTAGAACTAACTTTATTTGAATAAGACATACCAGATGCATCTTCAAATTTCCACTTTGTTACGTCCAATCCAACTGAGGCTGCATACTCATGCATGACCAGTAAACCTGCATCCCAGCTGCCTTCTCCATATTTAACTTTACCCATTTCTTTGGCTAACATTTCTGCATGCGTATTATTGCTTAGTTTCATAAAAGGAATGATTAATTCTTTCAATGGCATGGACTTGCGTGACACTAACACCTTTGCATTTTTAGGAGTTTTTCCTTCTATAACTTTAGAAGATGTCGCAAAGGTAATACCTTTTTCCGCGAGTGATCTTTTGAAAATATCTAGCGCATAAATAGTTGGATTAGTGACGGATATCCATTCTTTTACCCCGGAAGTACCAATTGGTGAGTTTCCACTGATAATAACTTTATTGGTCCCCACTTGTCGCGTAATTTTTAATGTATTTTTGCTTCCTTTAGGAACTGTTTTGGAGTTATTTACAATTTTTAAAACGCTTGTAATAGGTGACATCGATACTTTAGTCGCTTTCCCGTTTGTTCCCGGCTTTGCTTCCACAATGACAGAGCCTGCATCGAAATCTCCGTTAGGCGAAAGTGTTAGTGCAGAAATTGGCGCTGCATAATAATAGGGCTCGTCCTCTGCTAATATCCCTGCAGATAAGCGAACATTATCGTACCATGTATCGTCACCGACTAAATTACCAGAAACCCTTTTGATCCCCTGCTTTGCTAAACTACTCGCAAAATTGTCAAAGTGGTTTTTCAATAAAGTCGGATCCCCTTGACCCTTTACATACAAATTGCCATTTAGTGTTCCATTTTTCAACTTGCCGTCAGTTAATACAATAGTTGAAAAGCGATAGTTCTCTCCAAGATTTTCTAGAGCAGCAGCTCCTGTCAGCAGCTTTAGTGAAGAAGCAGGAGTAATTTCTTTGTCTCCATTATATTGATAAAGAACTTCTCCAGTGGATGCTTTTCGAACTGTCACACTAGAGGTAGCGTTTTTCATCCTACTATCTGCCATTATATTATTTAGCTTATTTTGTAAGTTTGCATAAGAAGTGGCTGCCTCTACATTGGAATCTTCTTCTAAAGGTATAAATGCGCTACTACTGATCATCAAAAGAGCAACGAAACTAACTAAAATTTTTCTCCAAACGTTCACTATGTACCTCCCATGTTGAATTATGTAGTTATTTGTATTCTAACACTTAATTGTCAGAAAATAAGTTGATTTATAAACTTTTCGAAAATGCGTTCTAATTGCCTAGGTGACATTAAATTTCTTTCTATATTATACTCAAACTTACTACTTTGCTTAACAAGTAGTTCCTTTCTTAGAACACTATCTTGTTAAGCAATATAGTTGCTAGGAGGATTATTTATGTCAATTAGAAGTCAGCTGCTAAAAGGAATTTTAGATGGATGCGTACTTGCCGTTATTGAAAAAGAACCTGTTTATGGATATGAATTATCCCGTAGTTTACAGGACATTGGTTTAGCAGAGGTTAGCGAAGGAACAATTTATCCGGTTTTATTACGATTGCAAAAAAATAGACTTATTATTGGCGAAATGATGCCTTCCCAATCTGGACCAAACCGAAAGTATTACTCGTTAACTCAGAAGGAAAGGAAGCACTAATAGTCATTTCGGAAGTGAATTAATTGCACAAAAAATCAAAAAAGAAATTTGCTTACAGAGGAAAATGAAAAGTACTACTCGAATTTATTGCTTTATATACGAACGAAACTCAGCCTATCGGAACAACAGTCGGAAGAAGTTTTAATGGAAATGTTAGATCACTTATTAGAAGGTCAAAAGGAGTCGGTGCAGTGCTGGTACTTATATCTTGGATTATGAAAGGGAGAAAAAAATGACGAAGTTTGAAGATATATTAAAATGTATTATAGTAGATGATTTGAAACTTGTATCACTTGATATTTTAGATGACATGATTGAAAATATCGGTTCAACAGACCCTATTTTAAGAGATAAATTAATATACACTGCTTTTGGGACGTTAATTATTAAAGATCATCTAAATAAACAGCAGCTGGAATATATTTTAAAGAAGCTACTAGAAAATGAATTACTAGTAAAGAATATCGAACAATCTTCGTCCGACTTTGTGTTTACACGATCGTTCACTTCACTTGTATACGCTGCCATATTAGAATACGATTCGAGCAAACAAGTAGTAGATGAGGATCTAGTAAGAAAAGTAATAGATACTACTCATGACTATATGACAAGAGAGAATGATCTAAGAGGTCATGTAGCTCGGAAAGGATGGGCCCATGCAGTAGCACATGGAGCAGATTTGTTAGATTCAGTGATCAAACATCCATTAGCAACTGAACATGATGCACGAAAAGTGCTACAACATATCGCTCGATTTATCACAATCGCTAATGGTTACCAGGATGACGAAGAAGAACGCTTATCCTATTCTTTTGTAACGCTAACAAAGCATCAGCTTCAGGAAACAGAAATCACGAATTGGTTACTAGAGCTTCATCAATTCCTGGTTTATAAAGAAGCAAAGGCCGATGGGGCATTACAACCCTATTACGCGAATCTTGCATTTAAAAACTTCCTGAAATCAACCTACTTCTTACTTGAAAAAGAAGCTATTCAAAAAGATTTGAAAGAGACAATTAAGCAACTGGTATTAAAATTACTCTATTAGAAAGCAAAGGTGCTCCAGTAATCTGCGAGCGCCTTTTTTGATTTCCAAATCTTACATTGGGATCGGCGAAAGTGCCTTTGTTTGATCCATATAGATAAACGCATCATAACGACTGCCAATTTTAGATGGGACATAATTGCCGTAAGCCTCAAATTCAGGATGATACACTACCCCTATGGCGCGGTGTCCAATCCAATTATTGAATATGGATCGATTTTCTTCATTGAATATTAACAGCTTGTCATACGCACCAGCATTATGTAATGCAGCTTCCCATGATTCTTTTCTTGCTGGAGGTACTTCTATTTCCTTATAGGGGAGTCCCCATTCGTTCGAGGCGATAACCGTACCTCTATGCGTACCAAAGCCAATAGCAAATACATTTTCTTTTCTATTTTGCAAACGCAAAATTTGACCGACATTTACCATGCCCGCTGCTTCCATATCGGTTGCAGATGCATCCCCAATATGTGTGTTATGTTCCCAAATGATTATTTTCGCATCTTTTCCATGGTAGTCCATAATTTCATTGATTGCCTCGACCATATGCTCGTCCCGAACATTCCATGACAACTCATCACTTCGTACCATCGCACGGTAGTATTCTTCTGCATTTCTAGCGACCATTGCATTTATCTTTAAATTTAAATCTGTTTCTTCGGCATCTTTGTACTTGTCTTCGTGAGCCCGAATAGAAGTTAACAGCTTAGATACTTCATCAACACATGCATCTGAGATATTGACGGAAGAAAATGCATAGGTTTCAGGATGACGGTTAAATGGCTCGAAACAAGAGAAGGCTTTTTTGGCAAACGCTAGATCCGTCCCTTGGGGGTTAGTCCTACTCAAATAATTGATTACTTCATCAAGTGATTCCCATAGACTATACACGTCAATTCCGTAGAATCCCACCTTCTCTTCTTTTAGATCGTTGTAATTTTTTAACCATGTAACAAACTCAGCGATTTCTTCATTTGCCCACATCCATGTCGGAAAGCGTTTAAAGGCTTTAAATGCTTGTTGCACATTCTCAGGGCCTTCTTTATAGCCTTTTATATACCTATTAATATGCTGAGTAGACGGCCAGTCTCCTTCCACCGCAATAAGAGTGAATCCTTTCTCTTCTATTAACCGTTTCGACAACTCCGCTCGGGCTGTATAAAACTCGGAAGTTCCATGGCTTGCTTCTCCTAATAAAACAATTTTAGCATCTCCAATTGCTTCCAAGATCGGTGTTAAATCTTCATTGTTTTCATATGGTAAGGCATAATCTTTAATCGCTTCTTCTAGTGGAATCAATGAAAACACTCCTTTTGCATTCAGTTTGAGTTGGGTACCTGCCTTTCATTCATCTCACTGATACGATTCCCTCTTCGCTTATGCTTTCAAACAAGAAAATGCTAAAACGACAGGAATCCTGAGTCTTCTTTCATATTCCTCTTCGCTATTAAAATGGGCTCGCTTTGGAGTGCCTTCTCGTAAATCCAACACGGAGAAACCTGCATTTTTTAGTGCGGTAAAATATTGTTCGATTGTCCTGTGGTATTTAACAACTACTTTGTCTATCCATGGTTCTTTTCGCTCTCCTGCCAGAAAATAATCGTCCACTACCCAATTCCCCCGTTTGTCCCCGGCCTGCTTACTAACAAATGAGGACGTTGTGAGCGGATGTTGCACACTAAATATAAACCTTCCATGATCACTTAATGCATCGTGTACATGGTTAAACAGTTTTTGAATATCTTCTATATAATGAATAGCAAATCGAGAAGTAATGATATCAAATTCATTTACAGGAAAATGAAAAGATTCCATTGTGCCGAAATGGATAACCCCGTTCCTATTAAATAGATTCTCTTTTGCAGCGGCTACCATTTGTTCCGAACCTTCTATTCCTAAATAATGCTTAGCACCCTTTTCTAATAATTCTTTCCCGAACGCAGCATCCCCACAGCCTAAATCTAATACTTTCTTTTCCATAAAATCATCCATCAGTTCATAGATGATTGGACCCTCTATTGCATTGTTTGGGCTATCCAGTCTGCCCCTTCTTTTCATATAATTCTTGAAAAACTCTGCTTGATCGTATGCACTTGACCCCTTAAATTCCATAGCATTCCCTCTATTCCCATTAAGATTTATCTCTATTATTCTTAGCTTAGCAATTTACTTTAGATTTTACAAAATCATGGTACTATTGAATAATAATTCTCTTTGAACCGTACATTGTATAGAAAGCACGGTGACTTATGAAAACTATATTAAATAATCTAACAAAAAGACAATGGTTATTATGGTGTGGATTGTTCCTTTTCGGCTTATTTTTTATATTGAATAGAGAGTTAATCATGTTACTTTGGAACGGTGACGTAGAAGCAATTCGACAGTTTTTAAATAAAAATATGGGATATGCTTTATTTTTCATGTTTTTAGTTATGCTTATTCAAAACTCTTTTACTATTTTTCCATTAATTCTTGTGATTACGATTAATATGACGCTATTTGGGTTTATCAATGGTTTTATATGGAGCTGGTTAACGGGTGTACTTGCCTCATTACTTGTGTATTATGGAGCGCGCTATATTTTTCAAGAGGTTATTGCAGAAAAATTTAATACAAAGCTGATAGAAAAAATCGATGCAAATGGATTTGCTTATGTATTTCAGGCAAGAATCTTTCCCTTTGTCCCTACGAGTTTAGTCAATATCGTTGCAGGGCTAAGCACAATCCGATTGCTTCCTTATTTACTCGCAACCTCTATCGGTAATTTTATTTATTTCTTTATTCTCGCTCTCATACCTGCAGGAATACTGTCCGCCAACTGGGATGAATATATTATTTGGATTATTATCGCAGTAGCGATCCTCTTATTTTATTTATCTAAAATAGTGAAACGAAAAAGAAATGCTGCTCATGATGATAAGGATAAATTATTCCCTTGAACGGAGTGAATACATGTGAAAATTGCTATACTGACAGATATTCATGGAAACGAACTAGCACTTAAAGCAGTTTTGAAGGAATTAGACGTACGTGGAGATATAGAAGAAATTTGGTGCCTTGGCGATATGATTGCCATGGGTCCAGACACGAATGAAGTGTTAGATTTACTATTTTCCCGTCCAAACATTCGAATGATTACAGGAAACCATGATGAAGCCATCCTGTCACTCATCGGAGGCGAGGGACATCCGGAAACCTATAAACACACACGCGAACACCACGAATGGGTCGCAAAGCAATTATCTGCTGAAAATGAGACTAAGCTAAGGCGATTGCCACGAATCATTGAAAAAGAAATTAATGAGACGCGCACCATTGGAATTCACTATCATATTGAATTAAATAAGCGTAACGCCCATATTAAAGACGAGCCTTTTCACAGTATACTAGAGCCAACTCTACATAATATGGAGAAAATGTTCGCCCATTACCCTGCTGATATTATTTGTTTTGGACACAATCATCCTGAACATCTTTTTAAAAATGAACATCAAATTTATGTAAACCCAGGTGCACTAGGTGTTTCAAAAGGAAGTACGGCTCCTTACGCGATTATTGACTTTGCAAAACTGAAGCAGCCAATTATTCAAATTCATCATGCACCATATGATAAAAAAGCTTTTCTACAAAGATTTGAGACCCTTCAAGTCCCACAAAGAGAAATCATGTTTAAACTTTTTTATGTTGGTGAATAAATTAACTTTTACAAATAACTCCCTTTAAACAATAAAATGTTCAAAGGGAGTTATTTTGTTTTCAATCACATAAATACACCTAAATATAATATATTCTTGATGTCATTTCTTACACTCTCACTTTAAAGCGTTAAAGTATATTGAATGTTTTCTGAATACTCCCTATAATGAACAACAATATACATAATAGAAATGGAGATTAGTAACGTGAAAGAATTTTTCAATAAGTTATTAACCGGGATGAGCATTGGGATTGTAGTAGCATTGATCCCCAATGCATTGTTAGGGGAAATTTTAAAGTTAATAATCCCTCACGTTCCAGCTTTACAGCATTTGTTTGATATCACTGTGTTTGTTATGAGTTTATTGCCGGTAATGATTGGCGTTATGGTTGGGATTAAGTTTGAACTAACACCCATTCAAACAGCTAGCGTTGGTATTGCAGCGATGGTCGGTAGTGGTGCGGTTCAAAAAACAGCAGATGGCTTATTTGCACTTCAAGGTATTGGAATTGTTATTAACACGGGAATTACTGCTGCACTAGCAGTTTTATTTGTCAAACTAGTCGGTGACCGATTAAGAGAATATTCCATTCTAGTTATTCCTACTTTAACTATTTTAGTTCCGGGGATGATTGGATATTTACTATTACCATTTATGAAAAAATCCACAGGTTTACTAGGTCAAGGCATTGCACATCTTACAACACTACAGCCAGTTTTAATGGGTGCCATTATTGCAGTAGTTTTTAGTCTCATTATCCTATCCCCTATTTCTACTGTTGGAGTTGCTACAGTTATTATGCTCTCTGGTATTGGATCTGGTGCCGCAAATCTAGGTATTGTTGCAACTGGGTTTGGTTTGGCCATTGCAAGCTACAAAGCAAATAGCCTTGGAACCGCTCTTGCACATGTGCTCGGTTCTCCGAAAATTCAAATGAGAAACTTCTTTATGAAACCAAAGATTGCTTTTCCTATGCTAATTAGTGCAGCAATACTAGGTGCACTCGCAGGAGTACTTAACATCCAAGGAACACCTTATAGTGCTGGGTTCGGCATATCCGGATTAGTTGGACCTTTAAATTACATAAACTTAGCGGATGGCGGATGGACTTTAGAAAATATCACCATCATGTTAAGTACCTTTTTAATACTCCCGATTCTATTAAATATCGGTCTCATCTATGTCTTCTCTCGAAAGTTAAAACTGATTAAAGCAAATGATTATAAATTAGATTTTGAATAAAAATAAATGCCAGGAACCAAACTTTATAATAGTATGGTTCCTGGCATCATTCACTTATTTGGCATTTTCGTCTGGTTGGTGAATTCCAATAATATTCCCTTCAGAATCGATAAAATATCCTTGCCATGCCATTCCAGGCAACGCATGTTTGGGAACAGAAATTGTACCGCCTTGAGCTAAAATTGCTGCTTCTGTAGAATCATAATCTTCCACCTGCATTGTGCAAACAAATGCATTTACACTTTGTCCACTTTCAGGTGATGGTGTCCTACGTTGCATTAAGGCACCATCAATTCCCCTTTCCTCTTTATCTCCTGTAATAGCTCCAAAATAAGGTGTTCCTGCAAAGTCACTCCAGTCTTCAAATTGCCAGCCGAAAACTTCACCGTAAAATTGCTTAGCTCTGTCCATCTCATCCACATGAATTTCAAAATGTACAACTCGTCCCATCCGAAAACCTCTTTTCTGAAATTATTGGAAACCTGTTCATTCTGATTATGTCATATATTCTGAATTTTTACGATGGAAATTTGCATAACTATGATAGAATCTTCTCGAAGGTAAAATGGATAGTTTTGCCTATCGATAGCAAAAAAAGATGCCTTCTAAAATAGAAAACATCTTTTTTGGCACTTAATTATAAAATTCTTCCGGTATAGCTCCAATAGTTCTTCGATGATAAAGAAGCGGTTCTTTATCTTCATTTTGGATATCCAGCACTTCACCAATAATGGTCGTGTGATCTCCTGCATCGATTTGGCTAAATACTTTACATTGTAAAGTAGCTAATGTATCCGCAAGAACTGGCAAATTCAGTTCCGACTTTTCCCAGTCACATTGGCTGAAGCGATCTTCTACTCTGCTAGAAAATAGCGTACATAAATCACTCTGATCAGAAGCTAAAATATTCACGGTAAATTTGTCTACTTTTAAAAATTCTTCATACGAGTACACTCGCTTATCAATTGACCATAAAATAAGTAGTGGTTCTAAGGAGACCGATGCAAACGAGTTAACTGTCAGTCCCATCGGTTTCCCCTCTTGGTTAAATGCTGTTACAACCGTTACACCTGTAGGGTAATTGCCCATTGCCGCCTTAAAACTTGCTATCTGTTCTATTTTATTATTCATATGAACTTCTTCCATTCTATTTTCTTTTAAGCATATCAAAGTCATTATATTCTTTCACACTTTTTGATTCTACAGAATTTTCACTTTTGTTTAAATCACTTCCGGAAGGGTAAAGATAGATATATCACAAATAAAACAACAAATGGAGGAATTATAATGACAGTCAAATTAACAGTAGAAAATGCCTTACAAGCAAAACAAGAAATTGAGACTCTGGAATCACAAGGTTATTCTAAAGACCATATTCATATTTTCGCCCATTTCAAAGAAAGAGCCGACGATATTAACGATGCTTTAGATACAAAAGATGTTGGTTTAAAAGAACAAGGTCTTCTGGATTCCATGAAAAACATTTTCACTTCCCGTGGAGATGAACTCCGTAACAAAATGGAGGCAACCGGATTATCAAAAGAAGAAGCGGCAGCTGCAGAAATGGAGCTCGATAAAGGGAAGCTAGTAATTATTGCACATAAACCACAAGAATAAATATACATCTGTTAATAAAGTGATTAATCCTATTTCCTGTAAAGGGAAATAGGATTTTTCTTTTGTGCATATAATATTTAAATTACACCTTTATCCCCTCTTTCATTGTTTCAACTGGCTCGATTTTCTAACAGGATACAGTTCACTGAACACATCTGTTTCTTTTTCTTTAAATCAATCGAATCGTTTATTTAGAAAGGATGGACTATTCAAAAAACGTTGCCGTTTAATAGTCGTTTGGATATGATGGTTATAAAGGAGGGAAACATTCAATGACTAATGATCATGAAGGATTATTTGATAAGGAAAAACAAAACGTCCCAAAACCGAAAATGGAAAGAAAAGATGGTGAACCTACTTCCGCTTTCAAAGGGGCTTCTGTGGCAGCGCTGATAATAGGAATCTCTGCTTATCTAATAGGTTTGTTCAATGCCGCAATGGAATTGAATGAAAAAGGCTATTACTTTGCAATTTTAATATTTGGACTCTATGCATCTGTATCTTTACAAAAAGCAGTAAGAGATAAAGAAGAAGGAATCCCAGTTACGAATATTTATTATGGAATTAGCTGGGTTGCAATTATTATTTCTATTTTATTGATGGGTATCGGCTTATACAATGCAGGAAGTATTGTTTTAAGCGAAAAAGGATTTTATGCTATGGCTTTTGTTCTTAGCATATTTGCAGCAATAACAGTTCAGAAAAATGTAAGAGATACGCAAAAAGCACGAGAAGCAGATTGAATAATGAACAGTGCCAGTCACTCACATTCTTTAACATGTGATTGACTGGCACTTATTCGTTCATCGATTAATCTTTACATTGCATCAGCATTTCTAATAGCAAACTATATTACTCCTTTTATCGCCAATACAAACTCATATAAAAAGTATCCAGCAAAACCAATTAATATTAATCCAGCAATGATGGAAACCCATTTTATCATTGTTTGATTCATTACTTTTCTTGTAACTGAAACAATAGCAAGTAATCCAACATCATGAAGCAAGATACCAGCTAAAATACCAGCTCCAACGATTAAAAATGTGGCCGGCTGTGTTGTATCGTAAGAATCGGCAAGCACTGCTCCAAAGACGGAAATCCAAAACACCAGGTTTCCTGGTGAAACAGCTACAAGCAAACCATTACGATACGAGCTAAAAAATGATTTCGTTGGTTTATCACCAGCCAATGTAATGCCCTGATCCGCATTTTTAATAGATTCATAGCCTAAATATGCCAAAAAGCCTGCACCAATAAGCCACATGGGTATTTGAATAAAAGGCTCGGCAAGCACAGAAGCAAGACCCATATATAATGCAATAATCAATAGGAAGTCGATGGTCATCCCACCTAGTCCTACAGCCCACCCATGCAAGAACCCATTTTTCAAACCTTGCTTCGTCATTTCAACCGTCATTGCTCCTACAGGCATTGCAATCGCAAGCCCTGCTAGTAAATACGTAAAAAATAAACTCAAAAGATACACTTCTTCCAAATTTGTTCCCTTCATACGTCCGTTTGTAACTATTTTAGCATAAAAATACATAAAAATTATATAATATTCTTATTCTCTTATAATTTTAATATTTATCGGCAGAGAAAAAATGCCACTTACACTCATCATTATGACCTCTTTTAAATTCCGGAGCATTGACGTAATCTTCTGTTCATAGTATATTTATGCCAAAAAGCAGAAGTACATCTTAAATTTTACTAATAACGGAGAGATAACAGAATGAATAAAATAAGTGGATATATTTTTACTTTTTTAGCAATTGGAGTAGCCGGTTATGCCGTTGTTCAGTATTTTATTATTGGAGTGGATCATGCAGGGCTCGTTCAGATGAAGTTAATGTCGCTTTCTAAATTGAGTACATTCTGGTACGTTATGCTATTTATCCATATTGCAGGGAGCATTGTAGCATTAGCGATTGGTCCTTTTACTTTATCTGCAACATTTAGAGAAAAAAGTATTATTCGTCATAAACGAATAGGAAAGCTGTATATGCTTGGTATTCTATTCGGCGGTATTTCCGGTCTTTATCTAGCGTTTTACGCTACAGGAGGATTAGCTGGAAAGCTAGGTTTTGGTTCCTTGTCAGTATTTTGGTTGGTTTCTGCCTATCAAGCACTTGCTAGAATAAAAGCTAATCGAGTGAACGACCACCAACAGTGGATGATCCGTAATTACTCCTTAACCTTTGCAGCAGTCACACTCCGTATTTGGCTACCTTTGTTCATGTTAGTATTAGGTTTAGAGCGTTTCGAACTTAGTTATGCTATTATCGCTTGGTTAGCTTGGATTCCCAATATTGTTATTGCAGAGTTATACATACAAAGGAGACTAATTAAAAAACAGGTATCTACCTTGCCTGCTCATCCAACAGTAGTAGAATAATAGAAAATGTAACTTTAAGGGATATTCTTTTATAATCATGCCTTGATTTAGAAACATTCCCCTATCGGCAGCTTCTCTAGCAAAGTATATATCATGGGTGACAATAAACCTTACTTCAAGTAAATGAAGGAAATAGACGATATGGCAAATGGAAATGAGCAATAATAGTGGAGTGTCGCATATAATAGGGAAACTGCGTGGTAGTGAGTTGAATGAAGTGTCCGCTGGGATTTCCGCTTCAGGGCAGACGCTTTCCGCGGGGTGAGCGATAAGCCATCACCGACGCAACGCGTACGATGTGATGGCTTATCTGTCTCACTCATCCCGCAGGAGCTTTAGCGACGAGGAGATTGAAGCCATGCCGGCGGAAAGCGTCCGCTTGAAGCGAAAGTCATAGTAAACTCCTAATAACACACCTTACCTCACAGTTCCCCTATACTGGTCGACAAATCATAGAGCTAATAATCTTCTAAACCATAAAAAAACGACTCTAATTCATGTTTCAGAGTCGTCCTTTATAATAGATTAGATATGCTTTAATTTTGTTGATCCTTCGGTTTCTGCCCAACAAATTGAATTACATGTGATAATCCATTATGTTTTTCACCTTCATGACGGACAACCTCTCCCATGAAAAAGTGAACTATGCGCCAGTCAGCAAAGTCTTTCAAAAACTCCTCTGGTTTGTATAGAAAATCCAGTTCTTGCGGTCCACCACTTTGATAAGGAATCTGGTAATGTGAATAAACCTCTGTCAGGAAATATCCACCGGGCTTTAAAGCCTCCTTGACACCTTGAAGGGTTTTCTTTCGAAGCTCGGTCGGAAAGTGACCAAAAATGCATACAATTTCATCCCATTTAGCTTCACTCCAGTTTGCTTCGTTTAAATCTACCAGTTTGGTCGAGACAGCTACATCCCGTTCTTTCGCAAGCTTATTTGTTTTCTGAAGTCCAGATTCCGCATAATCCCAAGCTGTAACGTTCATTCCCTGTTCTGCTAAGTAAACTGCATTTCGCCCTTCCCCTTCAGCTATGGCCAAAGCATTACCAGAAACATTTAATTTATGTTGAAATTCTTTCAAGAAGACATTTGGTTCCTTACCATAAACATAATCCTCTGTTTGAAAACGTGCATTCCAATGATTCATCTTATGTCATCCTTTCCAAACTATAATCGCGAAGTGAATGAATCAACATCAGTCTGTTTCGTGAACAATCATGTTATAAATTTTACCTATCCTATCTTGTAAAGATTGCATTTGAACAAATCGGGCTTCCCTTATAATTTCTTTGCCATCTACAAATAAAAGTAGCGCAGGCACCGTAAAAATCGAAAGACGTCCAGCTATTTCCTCGACATCGTCTGCATTTATATGCCCTAGCTGTATGAGTGGAAATTCTTTTAACAACTCCTTCAACTGAGGCAATATAACATGACATACGCCACAATTAGTTCTGGATACGTATAAGAAACTAAATTGATGGTCCTCGATAAACTTTTCTACTGAAGTGAGCGATGTTAATGTAATCATATCTTCTCCTTTCGTTTTCATAGTATTAATTTTCTGATGCAGTTTGTTCAAGTCAGCAACATTATAATATATCTAACCAAATCTTCACTGCAGTTACAAATATTAATACAGCTAAAATTATCTGTAACACTTTTGTATTTAACTTTTTCCCAGTCATAGCCCCAAGTGGTGCAGCAATTAAACTTGCAATCACCATGATAAGTGATGGTAAGAATTCTACTTGCCCGGTTGACACTTTTCCGCTAATGGCACCAATTGACGAAATAAGGGTTATCGCCAAGGAGGAAGCAATTGTCATTCGTGTTGGTATTTTTAATACAGTAAGCATGATGGGCACTAATAAGAACGCCCCTCCTGCTCCAACAATTCCTGCAGCTACCCCCACGATTAGGGCAAGTAATGCGGCAATCCATTTGTTAAAATTTATTTGCTCAAGGGGTATGTCATCAAGCCCTTTTTTAGGTATGAACATCATGATGGCAGCAATTATCGCTAAAATTCCATAGACTATATTAATTCCGTTTTCAGGAATCTGTGTGGAGCCAAATCCTCCAATGAAACTACCAATTAAAATACTAACACCCATATAAGCAATCAGTTTTTTATTTAATAATTCACCTTTACGATAGGCAATGACACCACCGATTGTCGCAAAAAATACTTGAATTGCAGTTATTCCCGACACTTCATGGGCTGTAAAATGAGCAACGCCAAGTGCTGAAGGAATATACAACAACATAGGAAAATTAATAATGGATCCACCTATTCCTAACATTCCCGAAATAAATGAGCCTATTAATCCTATGAAGAAGATGATAGCAATAAAGCTTATATCCATTTTAACCTCCTACTAAAAAGGGAAGCTACAATAGCTCCCTTTTTAAATTCCTTATCGAATTGCACAACGATTTGGTCCAATTTCCATTTCACGTTGCGTTTCTTCATCAGTGCTCTTTTTCCCCATATTCATTTCACGAATATCTTGATATGCATTTGGCTGTGGCGGTAAATTTTCAGTCACCATTTTTCTAAATTCATTTTCATCCTCAATGTTTAGCCCATGATTTGTTTCATAGAGCGTACTTAACTTTTCAGATACACTACCATCTGCATTTAATTCATCTATAATCATAAAGTGTGCTGGTAGAACGATTAGTTCCCCAGATAACTCTTTGTATCTCGTGTATAGACTTTCTCGTAGATCTCCCACCCAGTCCTCGGCTAACCCAGCTAAGTCTGGTCTTCCAATGGAATCAATAAATAATATATCTCCTGATAATAAGAACTTTTCGTCCACAACAAAAGACGTTGATCCAATTGTATGTCCTGGAGAATATAACGCATGAATATTTATAAAAGCATTACCAATTGTCACTACATCTCCATCTTCTAATGGTTCATATTCAAAGGTAACATCCACAGCGTCTTTTGGTGGAAGCAAGTATATTGCGTTTGTTTTTTCTGCAAGTTGTCTCCCACCAGAAATATGGTCGGCATGTAAATGCGTATCGAAAATATGGGTAATTTTTGCCCCAATACGATTTGCAAAATCCAGATAGACATTCGTCATTCTTGCAGCGTCTACAATGGCAGCCTCACCGTTTGAGACGATCATATAAGACAAGCATCCCTTACCAATTCGTACAAACTGATAAATTTCTCCCCCATCTTTTAGATCCCCAATTTTTACAGGTTCTAAATGTTCACTCCATGTACTCATTCCACCCGTTAGGGAAGAAACTGAAAGTCCTGTCGCTGAAAGCATCTCTGCCACTACCATAGACGAGCGCCCTTTGGCACAAACAACAAGTACATCTTTATCAGAAGGAATTTTAGCCAAAATCCCTTCCACACCATCAAGTAATTCAAAATATGGTACATTTAAATAATCAAAGTTCTCCCCTTCAATTTTCCAGTCTGCAAAATCACTTTCATTCCGAACATCTAAAATAAATAGCTCTTCTTTGTTAAATACTTTTTTTGTTACCTCTTTTGAAGTCATGGTATTCACAGTCATATTTTTACCCCCTACGGTATATTTATTTATAAAAAAATTTAAAACGTGATTGTTACATCTTCTTTCTTTTATTTCAAAGAAACTTTACCTTGTACTTCAATAGTAACGCCTGCTTTTTTCAATAAGTTTCCGACTTCGCATCCTTTATCTGCTCCTTCTATTGCTCTTTGTGCAGATTGAATTTGTATTTCTGTTGCATCCGCAGATAAAATGATTTGTGGATAGTGAGTTATGTTAAATCCATTATCGGATATCGCTGCCTCGGAATTTATTGTATGTTCTACTACAGGTAACTTTCTGCTTTCAAGCATATAAGTAAGCGTTGCTATAAAACAAGTTGCGGCTGAAGAAACTAGTAACTCTTTAGGATCTGTCCCGTTCCCACTGCCCCCCAAAGAGATTGGAATAGCAACTTTTGTATCCAGATAATCTGCCTTAAGAGTCCCATTCCCTGTTGCTCCACCATGCCAAACAATATTTAAATTTGTTTTCAACTCTGTCATCGTTCACATTCCCCCATTAAAATTATTAATATTTAATCTCAATCTTCATTACTTTTCATTTCTAGAATCCTAAAATTTCAGCTGAGTGAAGTTAAAATGTCAATGTTACGTCCGCGTCTTTAGCAAACTCTAAAAATGTAACAGCTCCGCCTACTTCAATTCCATCGATAAAGTTCTCTTTATCTAATCCCATAACATCCATAGTCATTTGGCAGCCAATGAATGTAACACCCATCTCTTTTGCCATTGCTACTAATTCCGGTATGGACGGAACATTGGCATTAGTAAATCCTTCTGCAAAATGCTCTTTTCCTACTGGCATCGGAAGTTGCTGATATGCCTCTTGATGAATTAAGTTCAAACCCTCGAATGTGAAGAAAATGGCTACTTCTTGATCTGTTGCAGCAGCTGCAGTTGCGATATTAAATACTTTGTATGCATCAAATAATCCACCATTGCTTGCGATAATTGCTACTTTTTTATTCATTTATTTTTCCTCCATTTCTTAATGCAATCATAATATTGTTTGGATCAAAGCCTACAATCCATTGACCATTCACTTCAGTTTGTGGCACTCCCATTTGTCCTGTTGTTTTTACAAGTCGTTGCATAACTTCAGGTTGTGTTTCCACATTCACTTCAATAAAAGGAATGTTTTGTTCGGATAAAAAGTTCTTTAACATAACACAATAAGGACATTGTGTTGTTGTATATACTGTTACTGAATTCATTTTCAAATCTCTCCTTAACGATTATTTGTAAATATCCTTCATTTCCGTCACCTAAATACCATTAGGGGTATATGAAATTCTAAAAAAATTTACTCTTCCTTGCCTTCCCAAGAAAGCATGCCACCTTGCATATTGATCACGTTATAACCTTGATCTTCAAGGAATTCTGTTGCACGTCCACTTCTTCCTCCTGAACGACAAACCATGATATACTCTTTTGACTTATCTAATTCATGCATACGAAACTCAACTAATCCTAATGGAATATTTATTGCTCCTGGAATTTTCCCATCTGCTACTTCATCTACCTCACGCACGTCGATTATATTTAATAGCTTTCCTTCATTCATTAAAGTCTCCACTTCTTTTGCAGTCATTTCTTTCATTTTAAGACCCCCTATTCTATTATCTCCAGGTGCTTATGCCACCTTTTACATTTGTTACTTTAGTAAAGCCCATTTTTTTTAATATCTTAGTCGCTTTTTGACTTCTCATTCCACTTTGGCAAATAACAATCACTTCTTTTTCCTTTAAAAGTTCCTTATCCGCTTTTTGAGAAAGTTGGTGAAGAGGAATATTTTTAAAGCCTTTGATATGATTACCTTTAAATTCACCAGGTGTTCGAACATCCACAAATTGCTTTTCCCTGTTATTTAACTCTCCTTTTAAATCTGTTGTTGATAGTTGCCTCACTCCTTTTGTTGGTAGAGCACGCTGTAAAATGAAAACTAAGAAAAGAGCGATAAGGATGTAAGTTAAGTATTCCAAATCTGTTACCACCTTAACGGAAATTATTTACCCCTCTGGGTATAAAAATGTATAAAAAAATAGAATTAGCCCTTTTTAATCCAAAACTTTAATACATCATCTTCTTCCTCATGTTTCAGAAGCTCATGACCACCAGATTTAGCCCAGGCTGGGAAGTCATTTTTAGCTCCCTTATCTGTTGTGTGAACCTCTAGTAATTGACCCTCTTCAAGTGCATTTATGGCCATTTTACTTTTTACGATTGGCATTGGGCATGCTAATCCTTTTACATCTAATACTTTATCAACATTCATTTTTATTCCTCCTTTTCTTTTACCGTTACCCCTACGGGTATATTAACGGAAGAAAAAAAAGATGTCAACCCTTAAGTTTCATCTGCTTTTTACAAGCAAGTTGACAGCTTCTTTAATTAGTTCGTCCGTTTTTTCTCCATTTTTTTCAGCATCTTGAACACATTCAACTAAGTTTGAACTTACAATCACACCTATTGTACGATCTACTGCTGAGCGAACAGCCGACAACTGGGTAATGACATCTTTACAATCTTTGTTTTCTTCCATCATTTTTAAGATCCCGCGAAGTTGCCCTTCCATACGCTTTACTCTATTTTTAAGTTGATCATTATATTCCATAGAAGTTCACCTCCAAGTTCATCACAAAATTACTGACAGTCATCATATTATACCCTCACAGGTATATTGTCAACACTGACAACTAGTCCTACCCTATTAATTCAACTACTTATTAATAACAATTGATAATTTATAATTTGCATGTTTGTTTAAATCTTCCAGAAATTCACCTAATGCTTTATTCGATGGAAATTTGCATTCGAGAAGATAACAACCATCCCCACTGATTTTATAATTATGGATTATGTATGCTTCTTGAGTTTTTATAAACGATAGATAAGGTTGATGGTAAGTACTTTGTGTAATAATCGTAATAAAAGCGTGTATAAAATACCCTAATTTAGTTTGATTAACTTTTATTGTATACCCCTCTATCAAGCCATTATCCTCTAACTTGGCAACTCTACCTGAAGCAGCTTGTCCAGTTAAATGGACCTTCTCACCCAATTCTTTCATGGTGATACGACTGTTTTTGGATAGCTCATCCAAAATAAGCTGATCTGTGTTATCTAACATTTGTTCAACTCCTTTCATTTATCAAGTCAAACCGCAAAAAGACTTGAATTTATCTATGTAACGCTGATTGACCATAGTATAAACTATATACGAATCAAAGAAAAGGAGTTGTAATTATGGATATTCAACTTATTCGAAATGCTACGCTCGTTGTTCAATATGCAGGCAAAAAGTTTTTAATAGACCCAATGTTAGCAGAGAAAGGAACTTACCCACCTTTTCCTAATTCATTAAGACAAGACCAAAACAATCCACTGGTTAATTTGGTTACACCAATTAATGAATTAATTAATGTCGATGCGGTAATCGTCACACATCTACATTTAGATCACTGGGATGATGCCGCTATAGAAGCATTGCCAAAAGATATTAAATTATTTGTTCAAAATGCGCAGGATGCGACAGTAATTCAAAACGCTGGTTTCAATAATATAGAAGTTTTACAAGAAGATACGCTCTTTGAAGATGTTCAATTAGTTAAAACAAAAGGGGAACATGGAAGAGGACCGGTGTTAGAACTTGCCGGTCAAGTATGTGGCGTTGTCTTCAAGCATCCAAGTGAAAAAACTTTATATGTAGCAGGAGATACTGTTTGGTATGAAGCTGTTCAAGAAGTGATTGAGACACATAAACCGGAAGTAATTGTTGTAAATGCTGGAGACAATCAATTCCTTGAAGGCGGTTCGCTCGTAATGGGGAAAGATGATGTTTATGAAGTGTATAAAGCTGCTCCTGACGCAAAAATTATTTCGGTCCATATGGAAGCTGTCAATCACTGGACATTATCGAGAGAAGAATTGAAAAGCTTTAGTCAGGAAAAAGGAATCTCTTCCAATGTATTAGTGCCAGACGATGGCGAATCCTACTCATTCTAAGCATAAAAACAGACAGAAAAACAACATTTCTGTCTGTTTTTTTATCCATATTTCATAGTTGTCCATTTGATTTAAAAACGGAATTCCTTGTTTAATATAGATGAATGTAAAGACATCAGGAAAGGATTTTTCAATCAATTAACGCTCATATCCGTCTACTACTACATCTAACTTTCCTGTTTCCGGGCAGATTACAAGCCCATGGACACTTATGTGTTTGGGAAACATCGGATGATTCTTGACCATATTAACGCTTTGTTCGACACTTTCTTCAACTGATTGAAATCCTGTTAACCAGCTTTTAACGTCAATACCTGCATTCATTAAGGTTGGTAGGACGGTTTCATCTAATCCGCCTTCCTTACATTTTTCTAAGAAAGAATTAGGCTCTAACCCATTCATTCCACAACCATGATGTCCAACGATCGCGACTTCTTTTGCACCAAGCTCATAAACGGCAACTAATATACTTCGCATGACACTTCCAAATGGATGCGACACAATTGCTCCCGCATTTTTAATAAGCTTAATGTCACCATTTTTTATGTTCATTGCTTTGGGCAATAATTCCACAAGTCGTGTATCCATACAAGTAAGAATCACCATTTTTTTATTAGGAAATTTGGTCGTTTCATATTTTTCATATTCTTTATCTTCAACAAATTTGTTATTGTATTCAAGAATCTCAGAAATTAATGTCATTTATATCACTCCTATATAGTTTATAAAATTATTTCATAACTTTCTTTTATATTCAATATACAATAACTCCAATTGTTCTTACTATATATAGAAGCCTCTGAATTAACATGGAGTAATATGTAATCTATAGAGGAAACAGTGTAAACACCGTTCACTCTATAGTTAACTAATCTATTTTTCTAATTTCACTCTTTGCAAACGTAAAGCATTTAACACGACTGACACAGAGCTAAATGCCATTGCTGCCCCTGCAACCCATGGAGCAAGTAACCCGATGGCTGCAATAGGAATACCAAGTGTATTGTAGCCAAATGCCCAGAATAAGTTTTGTTTAATATTGCGCATTGTTTTGCGACTCATTAAAATTGCATCGGCAATACTATTTAAATCTCCTCGGATTAGCGTAACGTCAGCGGCTTCCATCGCAACGTCAGTCCCCGTCCCAATAGCCATCCCAATATCAGCTGTAGCTAGTGCTGGAGCGTCATTAATACCATCGCCGACCATCGCCACTTTTTTACCGGTCGCTTGCAGTTTCTTCACCTCTTCTGCTTTACCTTCTGGAAGAACTTCTGCAATCACCTCGTCAACACCTACCTCTTTCCCAATAGCTTGTGCTGCTCGCTTATTATCACCTGTCATCATAATGACTTTGATACCCATTTCTTTTAAACGACGTACAGCTTCCACTGATGTGTCTTTGATCGTATCTGCTACAGCAACTAGCCCTGCATATTGTCCATTAATCCCAGCTAGCATCGCTGTTTTACCGTCGCTCTCCAATTTCTCCATTGTTGGAAGAACAGCTGTAATATCGATGCCGTATTGCTGCATGAGCTTACGTGTTCCAATGACCACGCCTTGACCTGAAACGGTTGTTTGCACACCATACCCTGGAATTGCTTCGAAGAATTGGACGTCACCAAGTTCAATACCTTTTTCCCCAATCCCTTGTACGATTGCTTGTGCTAATGGGTGCTCGGATTGTTTTTCTGCTGCACCGATCAATGATAAAAATTTCTCTTCGTCTTGATCAGCTACTACTAAAACATCTGTTAGTACAGGTTTACCATGTGTTACAGTTCCTGTTTTATCCACAACGACTGTATCGATGCTTTGCGTTTGTTCTAAATGCTCGCCGCCTTTGAATAAAATACCAAATTCAGCTGCACGACCCGAACCTGCCATAATAGAAGTCGGTGTCGCTAAACCAAGAGCACAAGGACAAGCGATAACTAATACCGCGATTAACACTTCCAGTGCAGGCGTAAACTCACCTGGTTTAACCCAAATAATCCATACTAGGAAGGTAAGAATCGCGATTCCTACTACAATCGGTACAAAAATACCTGATATTTGATCCGCCATACGTTGAATTGGTGCTTTTGATCCTTGAGCGTCTTCTACTACTTTAATAATTTGAGCCAATGCTGTGTCACGACCAACTTTTGTAGCTTTCATTTTTATAAAACCATTTTTATTAATCGTCGAACCGTATAAGACATCACCGCTTTTTTTATCAACCGGCAAACTTTCACCTGTTAACATGGATTCATCAACGGCTGACGTCCCTTCTAGTACTTCTCCGTCAACTGGAATTTTTTCACCTGGCTTTACTAAAATAGTATCTCCAATTACTACTTCTGCTAATGGTATCTCTTTTTCAATACCGTCACGTAAAACGATTGCTGTTTTTGCTTGAAGTCCCATTAATTTTTTAATCGCTTCAGATGAACGGCCTTTAGCTTTGGCCTCAAATAATTTACCTAAAACAATAAGTGTAATCAATACAGCACTTGTTTCAAAATATAGGTGAGGACTGTGATGTGTACCAGCTGTAATAATTGCCTGATAAACACTATAAAAATAGGCTGCAGAAGTACCCATAACAACAAGCACATCCATATTGGCACCGCCATTACGAAGCGTTTTATATGCACCGACATAAAACTGTTTTCCGATAATAAATTGTACCGGTGTTGCTAAAATTAGTTGTATCCATGGATTCATTAAAAAGTCTGGCACGTATAAAAATGATGTAAAAGAAAAGTGCGCTACCATCGTCCATAATAATGGTAACGATAAAATAGCCGATGCAATAAACTTACGTTTCTGTTCTTTGATGGCCTTTTCACGGTGGTCTACTTGTTGTTTATCTTCTTGCTTTTGATGTGCACCGTAACCAAGCTTCTCTACCTTCGCAATAATGTCCGCAATTGTTACTTCTGATGGATTAAATTCGATTGTTGCTTTTTCAAGCGCTAAATTAACGTTCGCTGATGCAACACCTTCCATTTTATTTAACCCTTTTTCAATACGAGTAGAACATGCTGCACAAGTCATTCCTGTAATATCAAATTCCGCTTTTTCTTTCATTACACCATAGCCAAGTGCTTCAATTTTCTTTTCCAAATCTACTGCATTCAGTTTGGATGGGTCATATTTAATCGATGATTTTTCTAATGCCAAGTTGACTGTTGCTTGCTCGACACCTTCCATTTTGTTGAGCCCTTTTTCTATACGGGTAGCACATGCCGCACAGGTCATTCCAGTAATTTGTATATTTGATTCTTTTACTTCTATACTCATAATGTTTACCTCCTCATACCTATTAGGGGTATAATTTATTGAAAATGAGAGAGTGCTTTAAAAAGCACTCTTTATTCTACCTCATATCCTTGATCTTCAATCGTTTCTTTAATTGTATCAAGTGTTACTTGCGATTCATCGAATGCTACCTCGACTTGAGCATCCGCTAGGTTCACTTTTACTTGTTCTACTCCTGCTAATTGACCAACGCTTCCCTCGACTGCATTCACACAATGCCCACAAGACATACCCTGTACTTCTAAAGTTATATTTTTCATGTTTTTTCTCTCCTTTTTTATTCTCCCCTATACGCCATAGGGGTATATATTAAATAAAAAAATAGTTCACTATTCTTTTTATTTTTTCATTAGCTTTTGAATCGTTACTACTAATTCGTCTAATACTTCTTCATCACCTTCTGAAAGACGATCAACGACACATCCTTTTAAATGACCTTCTAACAGAATTTTGGCAACGCTATTTAACGCAGACTGTGTAGCAGACAGTTGTGTGATCACATCATCACAGTAAACATCTTTTTCTATCATTCCTTTAATACCGCGAATTTGACCCTCGATTCGATTTAATCGGGTCGTCAAATTATCTTTCACATGCTCTGGATGATGACTCTTTCGGCATGAGGTAACCTCTTCTGTATGGCAAGCTACTTCATTCACTAAGTTTTCCATCTGTTTAACCTACTAACTTGATTACATCTTATCATACCATTAGGGGGTATGTAAAGTTAGAAGTACGAATTTTATCTTGTAATTTTTTGCGCCTAACATTTAGTTTAACGGAGTAATTACTATTGAAAAAAATAACTTTTCTAAAAACAAAACATCCATTCGACATCATAAGCCCTCTGTTTGGAAAGCGTCAATTAGTTGACTGAATATTCTATAATTGAGAATTCCTTAAGATAATTGAGAATTTATAAATGAAATAAAAATATACTTCCTTTCTGTTTCTAACCCATGAAAAGACGCATCAAGTCAATAAAACTATTATTAGCATCAGTATTAACCGATGACTCGTACTATAGGACAGAGTAGAATTGTTGACAAATCGGGACACTTATACGACAATAATTATGTAATTATAATTATTATAGTTAAGATGCAGTATATTTTATTGTTACTGCCGTTTAGGACTGGACTATATAACCTAAACTAACTATGTACAAAAACACACTAGGAGGAATTTTAATTATGTCTTTAATAGGAAAAGAAATATTACCATTCAAAGCTTCAGCTTTTAATAGCGGTAACGGTGAATTTATCGAGGTTTCTCAAGAAAACCTAAAAGGTCAATGGAGTGTTGTTTGCTTTTACCCAGCAGATTTTACATTCGTTTGTCCAACTGAACTTGGAGATCTTCAAGATCAATATGCGACACTAAAAGATCTTGGTGTTGAAGTATATTCTGTTTCAACAGACACACATTTTACACATAAAGCATGGCATGATCATTCAGATGCGATTAGCAAACTGGAATATATTATGATCGGTGACCCTGCACAAGCTATTTCACGCAACTTTGATGTACTTGACGAAGAAGCAGGTCTTGCACAACGCGGTACATTCATCATCGATCCAGACGGAATCGTTCAAGCAGCAGAAATCAATGCAGATGGCATCGGTCGTGATGCAAGCATTCTAGTTGACAAAATCAAAGCTGCACAATATGTTCGCAACAATCCAGGTGAAGTTTGCCCAGCAAAATGGAAAGAAGGCGAAGAAACACTTAAACCAAGCCTTGACCTTGTAGGGAAAATTTAAGGAGTAGATACAATCATGTTAGACGCAGATATAAAAGCACAATTAGCCCAATATCTTGAATTGATGGAGGGCGATGTTCTACTTAAAGTTAGCGCAGGAGAAGATAAAGTGTCGCGTGAAATGACGTCACTAGTGGATGAGTTGGCCACCATGTCATCTCGCATTAAAGTAGAAATGGTAGACTTAGAAAGAACACCGAGCTTTAGCGTTAATCGTATTGGTGAAGATACTGGCGTTGTTTTTGCCGGTATACCACTTGGACACGAATTCACTTCATTCGTTCTTGCCTTATTACAAGTGAGTGGTAGAGCTCCTAAAGTCGATGAGAAAGTGATCGCACAAGCGAAAAACCTTGAGGGCACTTATCGCTTCGAATCGTATATTAGTTTAAGCTGTCAAAACTGTCCGGAAGTTGTACAAGCACTTAACCTAATGAGCGTGTTGAACCCTAACATAACGCATACGATGATTGATGGCGCAGCGTTTAAAGATGAAGTGGAAAGCAAAAACATCATGGCTGTTCCGACTGTATTATTAAATGGAGAATCATTCTCTAGCGGTCGTATGACTGTCGAAGAAATTCTAGCAAAACTGGGAAGCGGACCGGATGCATCAGAATTCGCGGATAAAGATCCGTATGATGTACTCGTTATCGGCGGTGGACCAGCGGGTGCAAGTGCAGCAATTTATGCGGCACGTAAAGGCATTCGTACAGGGATTGTTGCTGATCGTTTCGGTGGTCAGATTTTGGATACAGCTTCGATTGAAAACTTTATCAGTGTTAAACATACGGAAGGTCCTAAACTTGCTTCAAGTCTTGAGGAACACGTAAAAGAGTACAATGTCGATGTGATGAACTTACAGCGTGCAAAACGTTTGGAGAAGAAAGATCTAGTTGAAATTGAACTGGAGAACGGTGCTGTTCTAAAGAGTAAAACCGTTATCCTTTCAACAGGAGCGCGTTGGCGCAATGTTGGAGTACCTGGCGAGGCTGAGTTTAAAAACAAAGGTGTCGCGTACTGTCCACATTGTGATGGCCCATTATTTGCAGGTAAAGATGTTGCTGTTATTGGCGGAGGTAATTCCGGTATCGAGGCAGCGATAGACCTTGCAGGAATTGTAAACCATGTAACCGTTCTTGAATTTATGCCTGAGTTAAAAGCCGATTCTGTTCTACAAGAGCGTCTTTATAGCTTATCCAACGTTACAGTTCATAAAAATGTTCAAACGAAAGAAATTACCGGTACTGATAACGTAAACGGTATTACTTACATTGAGCGTGAAACAGGTGAAGAAAAGCATGTTGAACTAGCTGGCGTTTTTGTTCAAATTGGTCTTGTGCCGAGTACGGAATGGCTAGGTGACGCCGTTGAGCGTACGAAATTTGGAGAAATCGTTGTCGATAAGCGTGGTGCAACGAACGTACCTGGCGTATTTGCTGCAGGAGACTGCACAGACAGTGCGTATAAACAGATTATTATTTCGATGGGTTCAGGTGCAACCGCTGCTTTAGGTGCATTTGATTATCTAGTCCGAAATTAATCAACAAATAGTTAAAGGAACAGGTCAAAATGAGCCTGTTCCTTTTTTTGTGCAAACGAAAAGCTGTGTAAACTTGTGTGGCACTCTGTTTATTTTAGACATCAGCCCCCTCTTCCGTCTGGGAGTGAGCCAACCATCCTCTAAATATGATAGTTATACTTTTATAGTAATGTTTTTACATTACTAAACTTTATCTTTTCAAAATCCTTTTGTATCGTTAGCCATGGACGATCTTCTTCCCAACGAATTTTTACCGGCATTTTATAAGCTTCTGATAATAGTTCATCTGTCAGAACTTCTTCCTTTGGTCCCGAAGCTACTATTTTTCCGTCTCTAAGAAGTATCACATGCGAAATGACATCCACAATTTCTTCAATATGATGCGTCACATAAAGTAAATGACAATCATTTTGGACAATCTCATTCATTAGAAATAATACTTCTTCACGGGAAAATACGTCTAAACCTGTACAAGGTTCATCGAGAATAAGAATTTTGGGATCACTCATTAAAGCGCGAGCGATAAGTACCCTTCTTCTTTCTCCTTGTGACAATGAATTATATGATTTTCCATTTAAATAATCTAAACGCAGTGCAGAAAGTAACGCATCCGCTTTTTCCCAGTCCTCGTTTGACACTTTTTCGTACAAACCAAATGAGGCAAATTTGCCGCTTACAATGATTTCCTCTACTGTTTCACGCTCTAAAATTTGAGAAAACCTCTCTAATGAACTACTTACATACCCTATTTCTTTTCGCAACTCTGGTAGGTTGGTCCTTCCAAATTCATGACCTAGAACCGAAACGTTTCCTGTGCTTGGAAAGTTATAGCCATTGACGATGTTTAATAATGAGGTTTTTCCAGAACCATTCAACCCTAGAATGGCCCAATGCTCATTTTCTTTTACTTCCCAGTTAATCTGACTTAATATTTCCTGACCACTTCTTCTCCATGATACATCCTTAAAAGCAATAACTTTATCCATAACTTTCCCCCATATTTGAAATAATTTCATACTTTACCTTGAATTGTGCAAAGTTGCTCAGAATACATTCGTTTGATCATTGTGAATATTCGTTTATTACAATATATTATACACAAGTTAATCTACTTTAAATTATAGAATAGTAGATTAGTAAAAACTCTTATAATAGAATGCATAAAGGAACAAGAGCGCTAAGCACCTGTCACTGGCCAATTTAGTTCATGAGAACGATAAAGTGCAATAACGCACATAATAAGGAAACTGCGCGGTAAGATACTAAGATGTCCGCCATGTTTTCCGCTCCAGGCGGAAGCTTTCCGTGGGGCGAGCGGTGAGCCTCCTCCTCCGCTAACGCTACGTGCGGGGTCTCACCTGTCTCGCTAATCCCACAGGAGTCGTCGCCTTGCACTCCAATCAATAGAACCTACTAATAATCCCTATAAAGTAAGTCTTATTCCATTAATCATAGGTTTTTCCTATAGAAAAACAATATAGTACTAGATTTAGTGGATCATTTCTTAGTAATTAGCAGACTCTACTGGATTGTAGCGAAAGGGTGGCGACTCCAGCCGAGGCCAACAGGATGTTGGTTTCAAAGGCGTTGCCACACGATGTGGCGTTCTTAGCCTTTGTTCCTCTGTCAGAGCAAAATGANTAAGTCTTATTCCATTAATCTTAGGTTTTTCCTATAGAAAAACAATATAGCACTAGATTTAGTGCATCATTTCTTAGTAATGAGCAGACTCTACTGGATTGTAGCGAAAGGGTGGCGACTCCAGCCGGAATAGCTTGAGCTGAAGACCCTGGACTGAGCGTAGAGAAGGAAGCGGCTGAAGCCAAGCCGGCGGAAAGCGTCCACCCTGTAGCGGAAATCCAAGCGTCCACTTCATTCAACTCACTACCGCGCAGTTTCCCTATACTGTGCGAATTTTTATTTAGCAGCATACATAAAAAAATCTTCTCCTTTCAATAAATCTATCAAACTTAATATTTGTAATTATTATTATAATCTGACATTATAGTGTTGAGGCTATTTTTATTTAAATAGTTTTGAAAGCGCATACGTGAATAGATGCTTGCATATATATTTGTGGTGTGCAAAAAAATGTTACTTAGGGGAGGAATTACAGAATGGTTTACGCATTTCCGAATACAGAAGGTTCAAAGGTTTCGTTTAAGGACAAGTATGAAAACTATATTAACGGCGAATGGACACCCCCAGTAAAAGGACAATATTTTGATAATATTACACCGGTAACAGGACAAGTATTTACCCAAGTTGCAAGGTCAACCGCAGAAGATGTCGAACTTGCATTAGATGCGGCACATGCAGCAAAAGATGCATGGGGTAAAACTTCTGTTGCTGAAAGGTCAAATATATTAAATAAAATTGCAAATCGTATAGAAGAAAATTTAGAAATGCTGGCAGTGGCAGAAACTTGGGATAATGGGAAAGCAGTACGGGAAACATTAAATGCAGACTTACCACTGGCTATTGATCATTTCCGTTATTTTGCAGGTGCTATCCGGGCTCAAGAAGGTGGGTTAAGTCAAATTGATAATGATACTGTAGCGTATCATTTTCATGAACCGCTTGGTGTAGTGGGACAAATTATTCCTTGGAATTTCCCACTTTTAATGGCAGTTTGGAAGTTGGCACCGGCATTAGCAGCAGGTAACTGTGTCGTGTTAAAGCCTGCCGAACAAACTCCTGCTTCGATTTTAGTACTGACGGAACTAATTGGAGATCTGTTGCCACCGGGTGTTTTAAATATTGTAAATGGCTTTGGTTTAGAGGCTGGAAAACCACTAGCATCTAGTCCTAGAATTAGTAAAATTGCATTCACTGGTGAAACGACTACTGGTCGATTGATCATGCAATATGCTTCTCAAAACTTAATCCCAGTGACGTTAGAGCTTGGAGGAAAATCACCAAATATTTTCTTTGAAGATATTATGGATGAGGACGATGCATTTTTAGATAAAGCAGTGGAAGGCTTTGTTTTGTTTGCGTTAAACCAAGGAGAAGTATGTACATGTCCTTCTCGTGCACTTATCCAAGAGTCTATCTATGATAAATTCATGGAACGTGTTTTGCAAAGAGTGGAAGCGATTCAAACAGGAAATCCGCTAGATCCTAATGTGATGATGGGGGCTCAAGCTTCTTCCGAACAAATGGAGAAAATCTTATCTTACTTAGATATTGGAAAACAAGAAGGCGCAGAGTGCTTAATCGGTGGAGGGCGTAACACGCTTGAAGGTGAGCTTGCAGAAGGGTACTATATTAAACCGACTGTATTCAAAGGGAATAACAAAATGCGTATTTTCCAAGAGGAAATTTTCGGTCCGGTAGTATCTGTTACAACCTTCAAGACAAAAGAAGAAGCATTAGAAATTGCAAATGATACATTATATGGGTTAGGATCTGGTATTTGGACAAGAGATATGAATACGGCATACCGTTTTGGGCGTGGCATTCAAGCAGGTCGTGTATGGACAAACTGCTACCACCAATATCCTGCGCATGCTGCATTTGGTGGATATAAAATGTCTGGAGTAGGCCGTGAAAACCATTTAATGATGTTAAGTCACTATCAACAAACAAAGAATCTTCTTGTGAGTTATAGTGAAAACAAGCTTGGCTTCTTTTGATTAGAAGGAGGTGCATGTAGATGGTTGAGCGTGTAATTGCAACAGAAGCTGCACTGGAACTTATTGAATTACTAAAAAGCAAACACGGTCCATTAATGTTTCATCAGTCAGGTGGTTGCTGTGATGGTTCTTCTCCGATGTGTTATCCTGATGGAGACCTTATAATTGGGGATCAGGATATATTATTAGGCGAAATTGGGGATGTTCCATTTTATATGCATAAAAGCCAGTTCGATTATTGGAAGCATACGCAGTTAATCATTGACGTAGTGGAAGGTAGAGGGGGAATGTTTTCTCTTGAAGGAGTTGAGGGGAAACGTTTCTTAACAAGGTCTCGTGCATTTACAGAGGAAGAATATAGACTACTTTAAGTATAATAATGAGCGAATGGGAAGATAAAAAACTTCTTATTCGCTTTTTTTTATGAAAAGGGACTAAAATATTTATGGAAGAGAAAAATAATTGTTAGAATATTGTTACAATTAAGTTAAACTACTAATATTGATATTTTTTAAATATTGTTTGGAGATGTCTAGTTGGAAGGGAAGATTACATAGCAATGATTATTGGTTTAATTATTATACTGTTGTTCGTATTGTTTTTACCTTTTAGTGTTAAATACGTAGAGCATAATTTAGAAGTATTTTTATTCATCATGGGTTTCGCAGCGGCGATTGTTAGTGGCGTGCTAGATATGTCTCTATTTATAAAAGCGTTAGAAGATCCTATTAAAATAACGCTCGCTGTTTTAGTGGCAGGATTATTATTTAAATGGCTACAAACCCCTTTAGAAAAAGGGATTCTAGGTATAAGTAATGCAATGCCTTTCCGGTTATTCAGTGCACTGATAGTCATTATTCTAGGCTTGATTTCGAGTGTAATAACGGCAATTATTGCAGCTTTAGTATTGGTATTGATCGTAAGTGTGATTAAACTGGACCGAAAATCAGAAGTACGTCTCGTTATATTAGCTTGTTTCTCAATCGGCCTTGGTGCAGCTTTAACTCCAATTGGAGAACCACTTTCAACCATTGCTATTAGCAGATTGGATGAAGACTTTTTCTATCTATTCCGTTTAATTGGTCCGGAAATTATTTCTGCGGTCATTATTTTTGGGATATTAGCAGCTTTACTTGTAAAACCGAATCAAAATAAAGATGGTTTATCTAGTAACCAAGAAAGCGAGTCATATAAAGAAATCATTATTCGAACCGTTAAAATTTATTTGTTTGTAATGGGATTAACATTACTCGGAGCAGGTTTTGAACCATTAATTAATAATTACTTACTTGACTTGAATCCTGCTATTTTGTATTGGATTAATATGATTTCGGCTGTATTGGATAATGCTACGTTAGCAGCTGCTGAAATTAGTCCAGCTATGAGTGAGGAAACAATTCGAGCGATCCTTCTTGGGCTTATGATTAGTGGTGGAATGCTTATTCCTGGGAACATACCGAATATAATTTCTGCAGGTAAACTAGGTATTCAAAGTAAAGAGTGGGCGAAGTTTGGGTTCCCACTTGGACTAGTAGCAATGGTTGTCTATTTTATTGTACTATTTGCATTCTAAATTGTTGGAAGTATAAGAGTGGATGGAAGTGTCTATGAGGGCTCTTTTGTCCACTCTTTTCATTTTTTCGCTATACTTAAAGATAACAATTAAAAAGGAAAGAGGTTGTCGCAAATGGTAGAAAAGTTATTACGTTCCCATTCATCGGTTCGAAAGTATAAAGACTACACACTCACGAAAGAAGAGGTTATTGCGTTAGTGGAAACTGCACAGCATGCGGCTAGTTCCCATTTCGTACAAGCATATAGCATCATTTGGGTTACAGACGCAGAGAAAAAAGAAGAACTAGGCAGACTTTCAAAAAATCCAAAACAATTTGAGACAGCAGGTGCAGCATTATTACTATGTGCCGATTTTCACCGACTTCAAGCAGCGGGGAAGCTACATAATACTGAGATTGTAATTGATACAACCGAAAATGTTTTAGTTGGAGCAGTCGATGTTGCTTTGTTTGCACAAAATTTAGTGATTGCTGCAGAATCGAAAGGATATGGAATTTGCTTCATAGGAGGTGTGCGAAATGCCCCTAAAGAAATTAGTCAGTTAGTGGACTTGCCGGAAGGCGTTTTCCCGTTATTCGCGATTACTTTAGGCGTACCAGATCAACAAAATGAAGTGAAGCCTCGTCTTCCAGTTGCTGCCGTATTACATGAAAATAGCTATGATAGTGCAAAATATGAATCACTATTAACGGAATATGATCACACGATGGAGGAATATTACGCAAACCGTGGTTCTAACCAAAAAGTAGCAAATTGGACACAACAAATGGCAGAGTTTCTAGAAAGTCCACGTCGCCCACATATCCGTGAGTTTCTAGCAAGTAAAGGATTTCACTTAAAATGAAATGGTCAATTGAACTTGTAAAAAGCTATATGGAGCCTCATCGAAATAATGATAATGCAGTTCCCATGGCCACATATATGAAAAATCACTTTCCTTTCCTTGGCATTAAAACACCAGAAAGGAGAATGTTGTTTCGAGCACTCGTGAAAGAGAATGAGCTTCCTAGTTTGAAAACGGTACAGGAGGAAGTATGGGCACTTTTTCAGTTAAAAGAACGAGAGTATCATTACGTAGCGATTGAATTACTTGCCAAATACCAAAAGCAATTAACAATCGAACATTTAGCTTTTTGCTTAACGCTCATTGAAACAAATTCTTGGTGGGATAGTGTCGATGCAATTGCGCCTAAAATAGTTGGAGACATTGTGAAAAGGAATCGAGTAGAAGGAGAAGCTGTCATGATGGAGTGGGCTAAGTCCGCTAATATGTGGACAAACCGCGCTTCTATTTTACATCAGTTAAAGTATAAGCAAGAAACGAATGAAGAATTATTGTTTGCTACGATTAATCGACATGCTACCTCGAAAGAGTTTTTTATTCAGAAAGCAATTGGTTGGGTGTTAAGAGAATATGCAAAAACAAGCCCAGAGGTTGTTCGTCAGTTTGTAGAAAATACTAAGCTTGCACCGTTAAGTAAGAGAGAAGCATTAAAGCATATGAAATAAGGAAAGGGGCTACCTTAAAAGGATAGCCCCAATTTTTATAGTTGCTTTCAGTAGTGTTTAGTCGTCTATGTTGTTCTTTCCTACTTTGAGAAAAAGTTTTCCGTGTAGTAAGGAGTGGCATCTTTGTTAAAGGCAGTCCCTACACCTAGATTTCGGTAATCCGCATTTAGTATGTTTTTCCGGTGACCCATAGAATTCATCAATCCCTCATGAGCAAAGATACTACTAGTTTGTCCATAAGCCAAGTTCTCACCTGCGTATGAAAAAGTTAATCCGTCCTCCTCTAGTCGATCAAAAGGAGATTTCCCTTTTAAATTTTCATGACTAAAGTAGTTGTGAATTGCCATATCCTCGCTATGCTTACGAGCTGTATTACTTACAGCTTCATCATATGTCAGAATTGACAAACCTCTAAGGACTCTGGCGGAATTTGTTAGGTCAAAAAGCTGAAACTCAAATCCTGTCTTTAGTTCCTCGGAAGGTTTTCCAAATGTCTTAGTTTGATTTTTTTCGACAGATTCTTTCATAATTTGAATGGCGGTAATAGTGTTATCTTCATGTAAATCGTAAAAGAATGTTATATAATTATGATCGATTAGATACAAATCATATTCTCCTGCATCAGGTAATATATAGATGATATTTCCTTTTTTTAATTTTTTTATCGGTTCTCCTAATTTAGCAAGAACTTCATCTCTTGTGCTATCCATATTTAAACCTAAAAAAGAAGATTCGGAAGGTTGATTGGTAAACATGGCATTCACTGTATTTTTGTTATCGTATGAAACCATCATAAAGTTTTGATAATCTTCATGGTACGTATGCCAAACTAAATTATATTCATTCAAGCTCACTCGCTTTGCATTTCCGTGAATTTTCTCAATGTCACTTTTCTTCATTCCGATGGTAATTTGATCTAATTCAATTCCTTCACCGGGTATTGCTTGCTGATTGGAAGAGATATTTGTGGCTGGTTCCTCCTTTATTTCTTTCCAGTATGCTTTTGCTTCGTTTAAATAGTCCATAACCTCTATCGAATCGATCCATTCATCTACAGGTTCTAAAAAAGTAAGGTCTACATATTTTGCAGCATGCTCTTCCCATAAAGGTCGAGAAAAGAAAATGGCTACAACCAAAAGTAGCAACCAGCCTATTTTTTTCATCCAATTCACCTTCCAACCTATTTCTTAATTTCCCCACAAACTATTCGATCTCCTGAATTGCCGGAAGGATCTGTCTTATAATCATCCGCATTTTCATGAATAATAATAGAGCTGCCATCTGCGTCTAGTAGAGAGTTACTTTTTCCAGATGCTAATACAACTGCCGGTGATACTGTTTCCAATTCTACTGTACCATTAGCATCGACTTCGATGTTAGGCAAATCCCCTAAGTGATAGCCTTTTGGATTTTGAAAACCATGCTCTTTATGTGTAGGATTAAAATGAGCTCCTGCAGTTTTGAAATCGGGTTTTTCGCACAGCGCAGTTTCATGGAAGTGGATAGCCTTCACTCCTGGTGATAACCCCTCTGCTTTTATGAAAATATGCACACCTTTTGCTTGATCTGTGAGTGTAGCCTGACCTACTTCTTTCCCCTCTGTGTTAAGAAGTGAAACTTGTACTTGTTCATTCGAATCTGCGCCTGCTAACGGAAAGCTGCATCCACTGAGTATGACTATTATTAAAACGTATAAGCTAATATATTGTTTCTTCAACTAAATTCCCTCCTTAATATAAGTCCATTCAAGTCTTGCCAAATAGAGGGATTATATTCATAAATGAACGAATAAATTGGAAAAGAAAAGCCGTTCAGCTTTTTACGCTAAACGGTCTTTCTTCTTTTGTATTCCCATAAACAAAATAAGTGCCAAAATAACAAATACGCTAGACAATAAATATAGATTTTGATAGCCAAATTGTGTAGCAATCATTCCAAGAATGAAAGATCCGACAGCTAATCCCGTATCGAATAATGTGAAGAACGTAGCAGTCGCATATCCGCTTCTAGCGTGCATTGTAGATTGGATAGCAAGTGTTTGAAAGCTAGGCACGACAGCTCCATAACCAAGTCCGATAAACGCTCCTGATAGTAAAAATAGGAAAGGTGAATTCATCAAAGCAAGTAAAATAAGACCGATAACGAAAGAAAGTAAACCAGGAATGATTATATACTTCGGTCCCTTTTCATCAAAAACTCGTCCAGTATACGGTCGAGTTACTAGCATCACAATAGCAAATATTGCAAAAAAGCTACTTGTTAAATGTAAAACCCCTTTTTGTTGTGAATAAATTGACAAATAGGAAAGAACACTAGCATAAGCAAAACCGACTATACAAGCATTGAGTGCAATAGGCAAAGCCTTTTTCTCAAAAAGGTCATTCCAAGTCAATCGGGTTTTAGCAGCTGGAATAGTAGATTTCTCATCAGCCGGTATCATTAATGCCGCAACAGCACCTACAATAAGTAAGGAAGTCAATGTTAGGAACATAGCATCGTATGAGAAGGATTGGATAATGGTTAATGTAATGAAAGGCCCTACAACAACAGCTAGGTTTGTGGACATAACAAAATATCCTAATCCTGCACCACGTCTAGAAACAGGAATATTGTCTGCTGCCAAGGATCCACTAGCAGTCGTTGCAATACTAAAGAATATTCCTTGCACGAGGCGTAAGACTAATAAAGCTTCAAAGGGTTCGACAAAATAATAGAGTGCAGTACATAGAAGATAGAGAAAGAAGGTAGTCCAAAGTACTTTGCGCTTACCAATTAAGTCCAGTATTTTTCCTGAGAATGGTCGTACTATTATTGCGGAGATTAAAAATATAGTCATTAATAAACCTGCATCTTCATCTGACCGAGATAAAATGTCCGTGGCATAAAGAGGAAGGGCGGATACTAACCCATAAAATATAATAAAAATAGAAAAGTTTGTTGCAAACAAACTGATAAATGCTTTTGTCCATATAGGTTCTTTTTTGTTCACATGTATTACTCCTTATTTAATTTTGCGTAAAAGCTCGATTAATATAGTTTCTTCTTCCTTTGTAAGACCTTCGACCATTCTATCTTCAAATTCCAAAATAGATTCTTTTATAGCAGAGAAATCTTGAGAAGCCTTTTCTGATAAACGAACAATTTTCTCACGACGATCTTTTCCAGGGCGAATATCAATCCATCCAAGCTCAACCAAACGATAAACAGTGCGAGTAATGGTTGGGGCTTCCACGTTTAAATACTTCCAAATTTGTGTCAGTGACATTTCCCCATGTTTTTGAATGGTATAGAGAACTGTCCATTGGGAAGCATATAAATTGTGTTTCTTTAAAGTCACATTTATTTCATTCGTTAGAAAGCGTGTTTTCTGAAAAAGCTCATGAAAAAGTGGGTTCATCGATTAAAAGGCTCCTTTGTAATATGTTAGAGAAATATATTTACCTAGCTAAATATATTTTACTACGATTGATGAAATCTGTAAAGAAAGATAAAAAAGAGGATTGCATTGAATGAGGAAGACATGTCCAAACTAATTAGAAATCTGAAAATAAGGAGACAGAGTGATATGACAGAATTTCCTACAATACATACGAATATTTGGGACTCTCTTTGGGCGGTACCAGTTATCATTGTGTTAACTGAAATTTTAAAAAGAGTGCTACCTATTCGTCCGCAATACATATCGACTATTGCCACGTCTATTGGACTTATCATTTCTATTTTTATAAGCCACCCGCATAATTTAGCTGCAGGTATTTTTATGGGTTTTTTTTATAGTGGAGCGGCGATAGGATCCTATTCTTCCATTAAAACTTCCCTTATGGCTTACCGTAATCGTGCATAAAAAACCGAGCATAATCGCTCGGTTTTTCTTTAGAAACATTGAAAAGATGAGATTCTATTTAAATCTGTTCCATAATATGTCCACATACGTCCAGTCCATCTAAATCCAGCTACCGATCTTCTACCAACAAAGGTTGGATAAAACCAGAAAGAATTACCGTTTATGAGCCAGATGTACGTATTTCGGAATAAACAACCCCTTATAGCGCCCGGGTCAACCGCAAAAGCTGATACAGATTGCTGCTGACGTTGCGGCGTAAATGACGGCGGTGGGTTAGTTGGTGGATTTCCTTCTGGGTTTTGTTGCTGCCCTGGTGGAAAACTAGGGGGAAATGAAGGTCCTTGTTGCCCCGGAAATTGCCCGGGAAATTGCCCAGGGAAACGACCAGGGAACTGATCTATTGGTGGCATCATATTACCCGGGAAACGTGTACTGCCTGAAGAAAATGGGTTTTGATCTTGTGGAAATGGAAATTGATTGTTCAACGCAAAAATCCTCCTTTTCTTACATTGTCAAATTAGTATATGGGGGGAGGATTTTTATGGAACGGTGATTTGCCTTATCGAATATAAAAAAGTGCTTTTTCTATTAATTGTTCGCTGGATATTATGTTATCTCCTCCTCCTTGTGCCATTTTTTCATTGCCTCCTCCTTTCCCATTTAGGTAGGGAAGAACATTTGCAACTAATTCTTTCATGTTTTGTTCTACCAAGTTGCCTTTTGCAGCTACTATTTGTAGTTTGTGTTCATTTTCCGAAACAAATAAGCAAGTTGTTTCAGGTGAGCTAGTTACTACTGTCCGTGCTAATTTCTGCAATGCTTGAATAGTACGGTTATGAAAAGTGGCTGTAATAATCGATGTTTCAGCTTTCGATAGTAGTTCTTTTGCTTCGTGATGTATGAGCGTATCTTTTAATTCATTTATTTGTTTTTCAAAAGCTTTTCCGTTGTCTAGCAATGTCTTTGCTGCATCGGGTAGCTTCTCTTCTGGTGCATTTAAGGTGTTTATTAAATTTAGCAAAACCTGTTGCTTGCGATGTAAATGCGCAAGGACCCTTTCTCCGCAAATGAATTCTACTCGGATATGGCTTTTTTGTTTTTCTGTTCGTAGTATTTTAACGAGTCTAACTTGTCCTGTTTTTTCAGGATGAGTACCTCCACAAGCGTTGTAATCGAAATCAGGGATGATGACAAGTCGTATATCTTCTGTTAAAGTAGTGGCTTTTCGTAACTTGTACTGCTTAAGCTCTTCTAAAGTAACCCACTTCGTATCGATTGGCCAATTTTCCAAGATGATTTGATTGGCTAGCTTTTCAGCTTCATTTAGTTGTTCTTCAGTAACAATAGACGTGTCTAAATCGATTGTTGCGCTTTCTTTTCCTAAGTGAAAACTAATCGTTTGGAATCCAAATAAGCTTTCAAATGCAGCGGATAATATATGCTGTCCAGCATGTTGTTGCATGTGATCAAACCGTCTATCCCAATCGATAGAGCCTTCCACTTTTTCTGTATTAACTTGTAAGGGTTCTGCGAGAAAATGTCTAATTTCCCCGTCGATTATTTCCACATCTACAACCGGAATTCCATTTAATGTACCTGTATCATGTGGCTGTCCACCACCAGTAGGGTAGAATGCAGTTTCTGAAAGAACAACGTAATCCTGTTCTTGTTTAATGACTCGGGCAGAAAATGTTTGGATATATGGGTTTTTATAATATAACTTTTTAGACATGGGCCATTCACTCCTTCTATCGTTTATATTAAGAGTAATCCTACTATTTGCAATAGTAATTGTACAATTGTTTTAATATACTGATAGTATAAAGGAACAAAGAATCGAGGAATTTATAATGAATGTACAAGCGCAAAATTATTGGACATCCTTTTGGAAAGGGAAAGAAATGCCTGAATCTGTTAGTGCATGGCAATTTGGAGGAAGTCCAGATGAATTAGTCCAACTAGTTGTAAACGGAGTAAAATCAGCAACCTGTTCCGGGCATATATTTTATGAGATAGAAAATGAGGCACTACCAAAAGTAGATGATTATAGTATTGTATTAAACAGCAAAGATGAACCTGTTTGCATCATACGAACTTCCGAAGTAAGCATAATGCCTATGAATGAGGTTCCAGTTGATTTTGCTTACGCAGAAGGAGAAGGAGATCGTTCCTACAAATATTGGCGTGATGTGCATATCGAATTTTTTACAAAAGGGCTCAAAGAAGTAGGATTAACGTTTTCTGAGGATATGCTTTTAGTTTGTGAGCGTTTTGAATTGATAGACGTCAAATAATGGGGTGAAAAAATGTTTCGGGCAGTAAAGTTATATACAGATAAACTAAAACAACTTAAGGGCTTCTATGGAAATGTATTAGGGCTTACTATTCTTGAATCAGGGGATGAGTTTTTCAAGTTATCTATCGGTACGTCCACATTAACTTTTCAAGAGTCTTCTCACAATACTGCATACCATTTCGCTATTAATATTCCGGGAAACCAGTTTACTTTAGCAAAACATTGGGCAAAAGAGAGAGTTACGTTAAATAGAGAAGACGCAGTGGATGAAATTTACTATTCTCGTTTTAATGCAGATGCATTTTATTTTGAAGATCCGGCAGGCAATATAATCGAACTAATTGCAAGACGACATGTAGATAAATGGAGTGATTTCAGTATTGATTCCCTTATAAATCTTAGTGAGGTCAGTATAACTACTCCTTTTGTCCAGGAAGTAGGAGAGCAAATACAGGCCATTGGTGTACATGTTTCAGGACATGTGGATATTGATCCAAAAGAGCTTAACTTTCTAGGGAGTAAGGATACATTTATTTTATTGGTCCCACCAAACAGAAGATGGTATTTTTCTAAAAAAATAAGTATAACTTCACCTATCGAAATAGAACTTACAGATGGTCAAACAATTAGTATTTCGGAAGATGGAAAAATAAACATAATATAACGAAAACGACTAATACGCTATCCTAGCAGTATTATGCGAGGACTACGAATAATAGTGTACAATGGAAGAACAATAGATTGTTCGAAATTACAAAGCGGGTGATTTGAATGGGAAATGGTTTAAAGGAACAAATTGAACATACTCAAAAAGAAATTGGTTTTTCGGGATCCATCCTTGTAAAACAAAGAGAGCAAGTCCTTGCTAAAAGCAGTTATGGCTATGCCAATCGAGTAGATACAGTAGACAATGAAATAAACACACGATTTGGAATAGCATCGGGATGCAAAATATTTACAGCGGTAGCTATTAGCCAACTTGTAGAAGAAGGGAAGCTTTCGTTCGATTCCAAATTAAAGGAATGCCTAGACATCTCCTTTCCAAATTTCGATGAAAATATTACAATTCATCATCTTCTGACTCATACTTCTGGCATTCCTGACTATTTCGATGAAGAGATAATGGATGACTTTGAGGAACTATGGATAGAAAAGCCAATGTATCGTATGAGACGTCTTCAAGACTTCTTACCATTCTTCCAACATGCCCAAATGAAGTTTAGCCCGGGTGAGAAATTTCACTATAATAATGCTGGTTTTATCGTACTCGGTTTAATCATCGAGAAAGCAAGTGGCCTTGAATTTAAGGATTATGTACAAAAATCCATTTTTGAAAAAGCAAAGATGACGGATTCGGGTTATTTCGCATTAGACTCTCTTCCAGCAAAAACAGCACTTGGTTATATTGAACTCGAGGATGGAATTTGGAAAACTAATATGTACTCAATCCCTGTTCAAGGTGGTTCAGATGGGGGAGCCTTTGTAACAGTAGGGGATATGCTGAAGTTTTGGGATGCTCTTGTGAATCATAAATTATTAAGGGAATCATTGACGAAAACATTATTGACACCTCATGTACAGGAAGAAGCGGATGATTTTTACGGCTACGGAGTATGGATAAAGAAAAAAGAGGATACTATTTTTAAGTATCACCTAATGGGATATGATCCAGGGGTAAGCTTTCATTCCTCCTATTATCCGGAAATGAATGCTAGCCTTGCCGTTTGCGCAAATATTTCTAGGGGCGCATATAAGATGATGAGTGAAATAGAGGAAAGATTAAATTGATTTTTTTGTTCCTTACTTTTTTATATAAAATAACAATGGAATGAAAAAAAGAATGGAATACAGCACTTTTCTGAATACTAGAAATAGGAGGCGAAGTGGAACTGCGTTTCACGGGTTTTCCTCTTCTGCTATATGTATTCTTTGTATCGATAACATATAAATTGGATTATTTTATTTACAAAACATGATAAACTGTATAAACGGAGGTGGACTTTTTGAAAATAACATCCTATGAGGTTGAAAAAATAAAAGACCCAACAGGCATTATTACGGGCGATCGCTATGAGTTTTTATTGGGGATCGAAGTGCCGGAAGATGACGAGTTATTTGATGAGGACAGCTCATTGGATTTACGAGTAATTTTAGCAGTTGTAGAAACGGAAGAAAGAATCGTACAATATCATTTCTTGAATCGAAGCAATGGCAAAGTGTTAGACTTTGGACTTGAAGAGGAAGAAGAAGTGGAAGTTTTTGCTTTTTGTAAAGAACATTATAACGAAGCAATTTAAAACCGAAACCGAGAAGGGACGTTCTTCTCGGTTTTCTTCTTTTGTAAATTGGGGTAAACTGTAATGTACAAAGATTTCACAAAAAGGTGGCCACATTAATGGAAATTACCAATTTAATGGAATATATCAACATAACTGAAGTAAAAAATGCAAAAAAAATAGATATAACAGGACTTGCTTACAATTCACGTAAAGTGGAAGAAGGACAAGTGTTTGTTTGTATAAAAGGGTTTAAGGTAGATGGACACCAGTTTGCTGGACAAGCGGTTGAAAATGGAGCGGTAGCACTTGTAGTAGAGGACTTTATCGAAGGTTTGGAAGTACCTCAGTACAAAGTAGAAAACGGTCGTATTGCACTTGCAACACTTGCAGATGCTTTTTATAATCACCCAACTAGAAAATTAAAAACAATTGGCATTACTGCGACAAATGGGAAGACATCTACTTCGTTTATGACAAATGCTATATTAGAAAACCACGGTTTGAAAACAGGGTTAATGGGCACTGTTGTGGTGAAAATCGGTGATTATGCAGAACCATCTGAGCTGACGACACCTGAATCTTTAGATTTACAACGATTTTATGCACAAATGGTAGAAGAGGATGTAACACATGCGACAATGGAAGTATCTTCATCTGCGCTTGAATTGAATCGTGTAGGCTGCGTAGACTTTGATATTGTTACTTTAAATAATATCAGTCGTGAGCATATCGATTTACATTCATCCTTTGAAAATTATTTTGAACATAAATCTAGCCTTATTCGTAACGCTGGTGAGGATAAAATAGCAATCTTAAATTTAGATGATACGTATTCGGCCTCCCTTGTCAATCAAACAAAAGCGGAAGTCATCACTTATGGTGTGGAAGAACAGTCTGCAGATGTTACTTGTAAAAACCTCGATTTATCAACTGGTCGTGCACAATTTACAGTAGTCATTTCTAAAGATATCGTTACGAAGGATCTTGTTATTCCAAAACAACAATTCCAAATTGAACTTTCTACACCAGGTTTCCATTCTGTATATAATTCGATAGTTAGTATTATAATTGGTCTATTATGCGAAGTGCCTGTTGAAACGATTCAAAAAAGCTTAAAAGAGTTTGTTGGAGTAGAGCGCCGTTTCGAAATTATCTTTGAGGATGACTTTAAAATTATCGATGATCACTTTGCAAATAGCGGGAACATTGATATTACATTAGGTACATTAGAAAGAATGGATTTTAACCGTATTTGTCTTGTGTATGCAATAAGAGGAGATCGAGGAGTTACCGTGAATAGAGAGAATGCGGAGACAATTGCAAAATGGGCGCCTAGACTCGGGATACATGAAGTGATAGCTACATTAAGCCGATCGCATGTAACTCAAAAGGACGTGGTGTCAGATAGCGAACTTGCCGTATTTGAAGAAGTAATGGAAGAAGCAGGAATTAATGTACGTTTATATGAGGAATTGCCAAATGCAATTGAACAAGGCCTACAGAACATCGAAGAAGGTGATCTTGTATTACTTGCAGGATGCCAGGGAATGGACTACGGTGCAAAAATAGCATTAGAACAACTGGAAACAATTCGACCAAATGTAGACAAAAAGAAATTATTCCAAGCACTTGAAAAACGTGTAGCTGGTAATTCATAATAACGAACAAAGACCGAGGATATGCATAACGTCTTTGGTTTTCATCGAAATGAAGTTGAAAACATTTCCCAAGTAGCCCAGTTCCGCGAACTGGGCTATTCCATTAAAGCATACTTTCGCTTTAAATTAACATTCACAAATCATTAATATATTTCCATCAGGGTCTTTGAAATTAAAATAATGATTATGTTCAATTTCTGTAATCAAATTTACACCCTTATTACGCATATACTGAAATGCTTCTTCAATGTTTTTAGTATTTAAGTGGAATGGCGGTGTTTTAAATATTCTTTCCTCTGAATGAATTTTGCTATCCAATACGATCCCTGTACCTTCCATAGGAATAACGTAAAGGTGACCAAACTCAATTTTCCCCTCTGTTTTTAACCCTAAAATATCAGAGTACCAATCTCTCGCGTTCTCTATATTGCTTACCGGAATAAATACTGTTCCAATTTGATTTAAGATAGGATTATTCATAAAAACCCTCCTTTAAATTTTTTATATTTAAACATTCCATGTAACTTATATAAAATCCTGTCTTTTTGAAAGAAAATTGTCCTATATGAGTTAATAAGTATCCAACAAAAAATGACTATCCAATCGATATAAAATTGGATAGTCACTTTTTAATGTTTATGCCGGAAGATAATCTTCAATCGGTCTCTTTGTTTTTTCTGCTATCTTCTCCGTCGTTTTCGACTACATACTTCAACATAGACAACTTATTATTCCAAAACTGATCATAATAAGAAAGCCAGTCTTTTAACTCTTGAAAGGTTTCTGGTTGTAGGTGATATCTTTTTTCTCTACCGACTTTTTGTCCGCTCACTAAATTGGCTTCTGAAAGTATATGAAGATGCTTTGCAATTGCTGTTCGACTCATCGGAAAGTGGGAAGTAATCTCCGATATAGGAAGTTCTTTATATGCGAGTAGCTTTAAAACTTCTCTTCGCGTTGGGTCTGCTATTGCTTGAAATACATCATACTTTTGTGCAGAAGAAGACAATTAATTTTCAACAGCCTTTCGCAAACCGTTTTGAATAATGCCTACCCAACCTTGGGACATTGTTTCACGAATAATAGCACTTTTTTGGTTCGCTTTTGGAATGATTGCTTCCGGCTCTTTCCATCCACCATGAATGAGTGTGAACTCCGTTTGATCCCCTAATTCTTTTAAAATAAAGGATACGACCCAACCATCTGTATCCCATATAAATGTGAGCTTATTAGGAGCATCTATTTCCGTTACTTTGCAAGGAGATGGTCCGAAAGGTGATTGAATATGAAATTCATGACCTAATTCCAGTTTAAAATCATTTGGCATAAACCATGAGGCAATGCCCTCGGATGTTGTTACTGTATCCCACACTTTTTGAATGGGAGCATTTAATACGATCGTTTGTGTAATATCTGGTAATGTATTTTCCATCGGTTTCCCTGCTTTCATGTTGGATATGAAACCTTTTAGTTTCATTTTATTTATTATATGAAACCTTTTGGTGTTATGTCAAATGAATAAAATCGTATTCGATGTTTCCGCAATTACCGTTTAGGAGAATAGTCAAGTGTTGTGAATAATTCTTTTTTCTCGTTTTCCGTCAACTCTCTCCATTCTCCAATGGGAAGCCCTTCAATTGTAATATTCATAATTCGAATGCGTTGTAATCGTTTAACAGTAAAGCCAAGTGCAGAGCACATTCTTCTAATTTGTCTATTTAGACCTTGTGTTAAAATGATGTTGAACGTATTTGGTCCTAACTTTCTTACTTTACAAGGAAGAGTCTTCGTTCCAAGAATGTTAACTCCTGCCGCCATTTTCGTTAAAAAAGTATCTGTAATTTTTTCATTGACTGTGACTACATATTCTTTTTCATGCCCTTTTTCAGCACGAAGAATTTCATTGACGATATCGCCATCATTCGTTAATAGGATGAGACCATCCGAGTCTTTATCTAATCGACCAATATGGAAAATGCGAAGTGGATGATTCACATAGTCAACGATGTTACCTTTAATATGGCGTTCTGTAGTACTTGTGATGCCTACAGGCTTATTTAAAACAAGATACACTAGTGGTTGTTCCACAACAATTGGTTTTCCGTCTACTTGTACATCATCGCCAGCTTCAACTTGACTACCTAATTCTGCTTGTTTTCCATTTATCATGACTCTTCCATCTGTAATCCACTTGTCCGCTCCTCGGCGAGATACAATGCCGGCTTCACTTAAAAATTTATTTATACGCATAATTGCCACCTACTTTTATTAGTTAATATAATTATATCAAAGCGTGAAACCATTATAGTGCAAATTCCGTATAAAAGAAAAGGAGTGAGCGAAGATGACGGTAAATGAAAAAATCGAACGAACATATAATGCACTTAAAAAAGATTTAGGATGGACGGTAGATAAGAGAGTAACATTATCGCTTGCAGGGTATTATGTAACATTAGAGAGAGAATTTAACGAGAAAAGATATAATGAGATTTCGACGCATATTAAAAAAAGTGCTGGCATGTTTAGTCCATTGCGTTCTCACTTACACCCTCTTTTCGTCTCCACGCTAGATGTAAGTGATATGGAAGTGAAACAAGCGGTAGATTTGCTAATAGAAAAAGCAGAGGCATTAAAAGCAGCTTCTTTTAAGATGAATAGCTACGCGTATTTAGCTGCGTTAATGATGTCTAATGACAAAGAGAATTGGCCAGGAGAAATAAAGCATGCAGAGCAACTAATGGCAGATATGAAAAAACATCATCGTTTTCTGACATCAACAGATGATTATCCGTATGCAATGTTTTTAGGGCAGCTAGAAGGAGATACTGCTCTTCGTGCGGAAACGATGAACAGGTACTACAAAGAACTGAAGGGACATAAATTTTACGCTGGCAATGAATTGCAGTGGATGTCTCAAGTGATAACGTACACAAATCCTACCTATGAAGAAAGTTTAATACAAAGGGCTGTTATTATTCGTGATGGTTTTAAAAGCGTCAAAATTAAAACATCGATGCCTCAATATCCGATTATTGGATTTATGGCTGCCCTAAAATTAGAGGAAGATCAGTTAAATGAAATCGTGACTACTTACGAATCTATTGCAAGTATGAAACTATTTTCTTGGTATAAAGAATCAGCATTGCCAATAGCGTTTGGTCTTTCATTAAGAACATCAAAAGATATCTATGCGACTGCCGCAATTTCGATGGCAACTTCCTTAAAACTTATTCTACAAGCGCAACAAGCGATGATGATTTCTACTATTGCGGCAACGAGCGTGGCAGCATCATCCAGTAACAATTAAACATCATGGTATACTATCAAGGAATAGAAACAGACGATTAAAGGAGCAATAAATATGAACACAAACCCGATGAGCCAATCTAGAACAATTCAAACCCATTTAGTCCTTCCTCCGGACACAAACCATCATCAAACAATCTTCGGTGGAAAAGTACTTGCCTATATCGATGAAATTGCGGCAATTACGGCTATGAAGCATGCAAAAGGAGCTGTTGTAACAGCATCTATAGATTCAGTAGATTTTGTTTCTTCCGCAAGAGTAGGGGATGTAATTGAATTAGATGCAATTGTTTCCTCGACTGGCCGTTCTTCCATGGAAGTATATGTACGTGTAACATCAACAAATGTTTTAACTGGGGAAGAAAAGCTAACGACCGAGTCTTTTGTAACAATGGTAGCGGTGGATGAAAACAATAAACCTATTCCAGTAAAAGGTATTCATCCAGAAACGAAAGAGGAAATTCGATTATTTGAAACGGGACCTGCTAGACGCTTACATCGTAGACAACGCATGGAGATGAGATACTAGAAGAGTAGGAAGTGATCGCATGTTAAAGCGAATCGACGAACTTTATAAATATATTTTGATTATGCTGCTCGTCGTTTATTTGATCAATTCTATGTATATTAAGGAACTGACAATCACCTTTATCATTATAGCTTTTGTAATTATTCTGGAGTTAGTAAAACATCGGCAACACATAAAGAAACTTTCTTTCCCTCAATTAGCTATAATCGGGATAATTTTGCTAACAAGTGGTGCTGGAATTATTTATTTACTCGTGTTGTTTCAGATTTTCTTAGATCCATTTTCTTTATCCGCTTCTTTGGAAACAATGTTATTAGTCCTTTTTGTATTCATTTGCTTATATGGATTAGGATACTTTTTAAAAAGAATATTTGGGCGGGCATTGAAAAATCCGTAAAATTACCTTTAGAAGTTATGAATATATAGCTTCTAAAGTTTTTTTGTGAAACTATAAGGAATGTTCAATCGTATGTATTGGTAGAGGTGTTGCAGATGAAGCATATATATGAACGGACGGCAAAGTATACGAAGTTAGGTTCATTGTTAACGTTAGTTATCTATGTAGCGCTAGTTTTTATATTTAAAGATATTATGTGGAAAGATTTCGAGACGCATTTTATGTTGGGATTTTCAGTATGCATGCTGTTAGGTACTTCTTACTTTTTTCAGCATGCAGCAGAAAAGTTACCAGATGAGAAAAAAACAGATAGCGAATATTATTCTGTCGATTTCCCTGTTAACGAGCTTAACTTTCAAAATGATGTGTCCATCATTCCTCAAAGTTACTTAGTTTCCCATACAGGAGAGCGGCTTTACAAAATTACACCAACCGAAAATGAACCAATTAAACGTAAGCTAACTGCCTTTGCGATTTTTAAAAGTGGTATGTTCTTCCCGATTACGTATGATGTGAAGACAATGGATGGGAAGTTAGTAAGTCATTTTACGATAAAAAATAAACTTAAATTTATGCGAATGAAAGTATATGATCATACAAAATCACCTATATCCACTGTTATTATGCCATTAGCCTCTTTAAAAAATAGAGCAGTTATTTTCGATGTGCATAATGAAAAGATGCACGAAATGAAAGCGAAAAGTACATACGGAGATATCGACGTAAATAGCTTTGAGGGAAAACGTCTGGCAACGTATCGTTTTGGTATGTTTCCTTATGCAACTCACCCGGCATTTGAAGCACAAGCGATGAACATTCATGTATCGCTCGCAAATGATTTATCGCACATAGAAAAATTGACCTTTACTGCATTGTTTTATTACTGGACGGCCAATCAATAAGGAGCTGACTTTGTATTGTCAGCTCCTCCATTAATGCGCTTTGTAATTATAAATTGGTTTAATCACTTCCAGCACATCTACAGTATCCTCAATATGTGCAAGTATATCTTGCATATCTTTATAAGCGAATGGCGATTCATCAACCGTACTTGCTACAACAGAAGTGCTCCAGACGTCTTTCATCGAATCCTGAAAGTCCTCCAATGCAACTAATTTTCTAGCTTGGGAACGACTCATAATACGACCTGCACCATGTGGACCAGAATAATTCCAATCAGGATTACCTTTACCGCGGCAGATTAATGAACCATCCCGCATATTCATCGGAATAATGACAATTTCTCCATCCTGTGCAGAAATTGCACCTTTACGAAGTATCATATTATCTAAATCGATATAGTTATGAATCGTGTCGAATACGGATTCGATCTTCCAATTCATCCCCCTGCAAATGACATCAGCCATCGTTTTACGATTAAGTGCTGCGTACTTTTGGGCAATAGAAAGATCCCATAAATAATCTTTCATATTTTGACCTTCTACATACGCTAGATCTTTCGGAACCGCATCTCCTAGAGATTGATAGGCAACTTGTTGATAATGTTCCGCAATTTGTTTTCCTAAATTTCTGCTTCCCGAGTGAATAACTAAATAGATACTGCCGTCGTTTCCTTCGTTCAGTTCGATAAAATGATTTCCACCACCAAGAGTTCCGAGACTCAAACGAGCGCGACTTTCATTAATCGGAGCAGTAACTTCTGCAAATGGTATTTCTATTGTATGACGATGCTCTTTGTTTCTAACTCGCGTTCCGCTTGGGACATTTTTCTTAATAGTTTTATCTAGCTTTTCGAAGTTAATGTCTTCTCTTTTAAGCTCTAGTTTTGCACAAATCATACCGCAACCTAAGTCGACTCCAACAAAATTAGGTACAACTTTGTCGGAAACTGTCATGGTTGTTCCCACAGTACATCCTTTCCCAGCATGGAGATCAGGCATCATCCGTATTTTCGTGTCTTGTAAAAAGGGAAGACTACAAAGCTCCTCAACCTGACGCTTTGCCGTTTCCTCAATTGTATTTGTAAAAACAAGTGCACGATTAAATGTTCCTTCTATTTCTATCAACATTTCACCTCATTAAGTTAGTTTTTAAACAAGTTAAACCAGCCCTTATATTTAAACCAAGCAAGCATCGATACTGCAATAATTAACATAATACCAAGTACAATAAAATAGCTGTAACGCCATTCAAGTTCTGGCATATTCGTGAAATTCATCCCATATACTCCAGCGATAAATGTTAAAGGGATGAAAACGGTGGAAACAGTTGTTAAAATCATCATAATTCGGTTCATCTGGCTCGAGTTGATGGACATTTGACTATCTCGAATATCAGCTGTTAGCTCTCTGTTCGATTCCACCATATCGCCAAGCTTTAATAGGTGATCGTAAATGTCCCCAAAGTAGGCTTTTTCCGTTTGTTGCAAATTGACACGCTCAGAATTCAATACCCTGTAGATTAAATCTCGCATTGGAAGAATTGTTCGTCGCAATCGCAGTAAATCACTTCGTAGGTCAAACACTTGATCTAAGGATAAATGGTATACATCGGAGGATAGCTTATCTTCTATATCGTTTAAATAATCTTCAATTTTATAGACAATCGGAAAATATGCATCCACCACTTTATCAACAATATGATAAGCTGTATGCATCGCTCCGCGGTTCCACCATTTTGTATTTTCTACAATACGTTCGCGTGCTTGATCTAACTCATGCATAGGAGGAAAATGGAAAGTAACTACAAAGTTTTCTCCAACAAACAAATTTAGTTCTTCTGCTTCCAGTGTTTCTTCGTTAAATGTATGCAACACAAAAAAAGAATGTCCATCGTAATGATCCACTTTTGGCCGTTGAAGTCGAAACAAACAGTCCTCAATTGCAAGTGGATGAAAATGAAAGAAGGAGCTAAGTAATATTTCCTCTTCTTTTGTAGGTTCACCAATATCAACCCAATACCATTCAAACATTTTCTCCTTTATATCCTCCAACTGAAAATCGTTGATTATTTCTTGGTTGGACGTTCTTCCAATTGTTCGAATCATACTAAAACCCCCTTGCAGCCTTCATTATCTCATAATTCACTCTATGTATTCAAAATCATTCCGTAATTATTCATAAATAAAAGTAAAATGCCAAGGAAATCTTGCTAGTCCTTGGCATTTTACTTTTTTACTTTTTGGTTTTCGTCTGTTTTACTTCTTTTTTTAGTCCCATTAGTAAAGAGCCAATCATGAGAAGTATCACGAAAGAAAATGGTAAGGCCGCAATAATTATCGTATTCTGCAAAGCTGTGAGTCCATTAACGGATAACAAAATTATGGCGATGACTGACAGAGTAATCCCCCAAACAAGTTTTACTTTATTTGGCGGTGTCATGGATCCGTTTGTTGATAGCATACCGAGAACAAAAGTTGCTGAATCAGCCGATGTGATGAAAAAGCAAGCAATCAATATCACTGCAATAATGGATATAATCGTCGGTAAGGGCATCGAATGGAACATCTCAAATATAGTCAACTCTGTAGAGGCTTGCGCTAAATCGGCAATACCTCTTTTTTGTATATCGATAGCAGTTGATCCGAAAGCAGAAAACCAAATTGCTCCCAGTAAAGTAGGTGCAACCAATACAGCCGTTATAAACTCTTTAATCGTTCTGCCTCTCGATACTCGAGCTATAAACATACTGACAAATGGTGCCCATGAAATCCACCAAGCCCAGTAAAAAATTGTCCAAGTTTCAAGCCACTCACGATTAGTTGTGTTAAGTGGTGCTGTTCGTAAACTCATTTGAACGATATTGGCTAAATATCCTCCAAAAGAGTCGGTGAACATATCAAAAATGAGCAATGTTGGACCTAATAGGACAACAAAACCAAGTAATGCAAGTGCTAGGATTAGGTTTGTATTTGATAGATACTTTATTCCTTTACTTAAACCCGACCATGCAGAAGCAAGGAATAGAACCGTTACGATAGCGATAATAATAACTTGAGGTACAATTCCAATCGTAACACCGAAAAGATAGTTTAAACCCGCGTTGATTTGAACGGCCCCAAAGCCTAGTGAAGTAGACACACCAAATGCTGTTGCAAAAACAGCAAGGACATCAACTAGTATTCCCCATGGCCCTTCCATCTTTCTACCGAAAATCGGCTTCAATGTTGCGGATATTAACGCAGGTTCGTCTTTCCGGAACTGAAAGAATGCAAGGGATAAAGCTACAACTCCATACATAGCCCACACGTGAAACCCCCAGTGGAAGAAAGACTGACGAAGAGATTCTTTAAAAGCTGTAGCTGTATTAGGTTCTGCTGTTGCCGGATCGATTGCATAATGTGATAAAGGTTCGGCGGCACCATAAAAAACGAGCCCAATACCCATACCAGCAGAAAATAACATAGAAATCCATGTTATCGTTGAAAATTGTGGACGATCCGTATCTTTTCCTAAGCGGATTTTTCCGTAAGGACTAAAGATAAAAAATATACTAAGTATCAACATGAATGTCATCAGTAGCATGTAGTACCAACCAAAAGAAGATGCAACAAAGCTTTTAATGGTGGTGGTAACTGTTTCAAAACTTTCGGGCTGAAGAGCTCCATACCCAGCGGCTAAAATGATTAAGCCTATTGTGATATAAAATGTTTTTGATAGTTTCTTCATACTTCCCCCTCGTGAAATGGATAATTTAAATGTTTAACTATACTAATAAAGCACTGTGAAATCAAATGATATCAAGGGTTCCGTTTCTTCAGAGTTTTACCCAAAATTTAAAGATTTCAAACAAATAGAAGCAGCAGAATAAAATTATTTAAAATTCAGTATTGACAGAATAATCAATAGCGTGTAGTCTATTAATCAATCAAATAGAACAACTTTCTTATCAAGAGAGGTGGAGGGACTGGCCCTACGATACCTCAGCAACAGGCTTTTAGTACTGTGCTAATTCCAGAAGCGTTTCATGCTTGAAGATAAGAAGAGAATAATTACTCTGACGTGTAAACCTCTTCTTGTTTTAAGAAGGGGTTTTATTTGATTTCCAATTCAAATTTAAGGAGGAAGAAATCATTATGACAGTAAAAACAGTAATTACAGCACCATTTAGAGCGGATCATGTAGGGAGTTTATTGAGACCAGAAAATTTACTTCAAGCGAGAAAGGATTTTAAAGCAGGAACCTTCACGAGAGAGCAACTAAAAGAAATAGAAACAAAAGAAGTTAGACGTATTGTAGACAAACAACTAGAAGTCGGCTTAGAGCTTGTGACGGATGGGGAATTTAGACGTGACTGGTGGCATCTAGACTTTTTAGAACATCTAAATGGATTTGAAGGATATATTCCTGAAAAGGGATATCAATTTGAAGGATTAGAAACAGACAAATATGAGGTTCGGAACATTGGTAAGATTTCTTTTAACCCAGATCATCCATTTATCCAAGACTTTATTGAGTTCAATAAAATTGTAGACGGAAGAGCAGTTGCAAAACAAACAATTCCAAGCCCAAATCAGCTATTCCATCCTGGTATACGAGACGAAAATACTTATCCGGATGTAGAAGACTTTGCAAAAGACATTATTAAAGCATATCAAGATGCAATTCAAGCATTTTATCATGAAGGGGTAAGGTATTTACAAATCGATGATGTGTACATTGCCGGCCTTTCTTCGCCAGATATTCCTTATAAAGAGGGAGAAAGAGAGTTTTTAATTGACCTTGCACTTCGTGTTATGAATGGAGTATTGGAAAACAAACCAGAAGATTTAGTTGTGACGACTCATTTATGCCGTGGAAATTACCGATCGACATGGGCATTCGGAGGAAGTTACGCACTAATCGCTCCAACCTTTTTCGCTAAAGAAAAAGTAGATGGATTTTTCTTAGAATATGATGATGATCGTTCAGGCGATTTCGAGCCACTTGCACATATTCCGAAAGGAGGAGCAAAAGTAGTTTTAGGCGTTTTCACTTCAAAAACAGGTGAACTAGAAGACAAAGAAAATATTATCGCACGTGTAAAAGAAGCATCTGAATATGTGCCACTAGATCAACTAAGTATTAGCCCACAATGTGGTTTTGCTTCTACCCATCATGGCAACAAACTTACTGAAGAGCAACAGTGGGAAAAACTAAAATACATTGTAGACATCTCAAAAGAAATCTGGAAATAACAAAAGGTAACACCTCGTCGTATGCCAATTACCCATTTGTATAGGCTGAAACGAGTAAATATAAATTGCTTTCTTTCCTGAAGGTCTCATTTGATTTTTTGGGAAAGAAAGCGACAAATGGCAAGACAAACACCACACACATAAATATGGGAAGTATTAAAAAGAGCGTATTCTTCGGAGGCGTTCTTTTTTCTATCATTAAGCACAATTTAAATTTAATCGTTACAGTCATCGTACTGGTTGCTTTCTCTAACTGATTGATAGCCCTTGCTGTTTACTAGATACTAAACATCAAAATAATTCACCTTATAGGGAAACTGCACGGTAAGATACTAAGATGTCCGCCATGATTTCCGCTCCAGGCGGACGCTTTCCGTGGGGCGAGCGGTGAGCCTCCTCCTCCGTTAACGCTACGTGCGGGGTCTCACCTGTCTCGCTAATCCCACAGGAGTCGCCGCCCTGCGCTTCAATCAATAGAACTTGCTGACTAATCAAGGGTTTTCACCCATAGAAAATACAACATAGTACTAGATTTAGTTTATCATTACAGAATAAATAGCAAACTCTATTGGATTGTAGCGGAGGGGTGGCGACTCCGGCGGGAACAGTACGAGCTGAAAGCCCCGCAGGAGCGGGAGCTCCGAGGAGATTGAAGCCGTGCCCGCGGAAAGCGTCCACCCTGTAGCGGAAATCCCAGCGGACGCTTCATTCAACTCACTACCTCGCAGTATCCCTATACTGTGAAAACTCTCCTTAAAAAGGAAGTTTTTTTATTTGCATGGAACTGAGATGTTTGTCTAGTTTATCGAGGGGGCTTTTGCATTTACTACTATAAGTGCAAGAAGGAGGTGATTTAATCATGAACCAAAATCGTCATTCATGTAGTTCATGCGGACAAATGCCACAGTGGGGGAACCAATGTGGTTGCGGGCAAGTATCGCCGTGGCAACAACCAGCTGCTCAGCCGATAGTATGTCCTCCACAATATCGAGTGCGGGATTCATTTTTACCAAGAATGCAACCGGTGATTCACCCAATTGTAAATGTGAACAGAGAGCATATCGTCAATGTCCCACAACATTTCTGGACTGAAACAAATCGAAATGTAGTAGTTAATCCACCTCAGCAAGCTTTCCCGATGCAACAAGGCGGATTCCAACAGCCTTTTGGGCAACAATTCGGTCAACCAATGGGCCAACAATTCGGCCAACAAATGGGTCAACAACAATTTTTCCCAGGTCAACCGAGATAACGGAAGGAAAGATTTTTAGTTTAGATGAGCAAATGCCTTTATATTAAAGCGCATTTGCTTTTTAGGTTGTATAAAATCTATCATATTTCGAATTTTAAAACATATTGTAATATTCTATATTTTTTGATAAAGTAGAACTTATTCTAGATTTGGAATTTGTATGCAAAAGTAAAGGGGTGGAGGATGGGACATGAAAATATTTCTCTCGATTGATATGGAAGGAATTACAGGCTTGCCAGATCATACATTTGTTGACTCAGGTAAACATAATTATGAACGTGCGCGACGTATAATGACGCAAGAAGCAAATGCGATCGTGGAGGGAGCTTTAACAAGTGGAGTAAAAGAAGTTCTAGTGAATGATAGTCATTCGAAGATGAATAATATTTTAATAGAGGAATTGCATCCAGAAGCGACATTAATAACAGGTGACGTGAAACCGTTTTCAATGGTGCAATCATTAGATGAATCGTACATAGGTGCAGTATTTGCTGGCTACCATTCAAGAGCGGGACAACCAGGGGTTATGAGTCACTCTATGATATTCGGAGTAAGAAATATGTATATAAATGATGTGGAAATTGGTGAATTGGGATTAAATGCATATGTAGCAGGGCACTTTGGTGTACCCGTTATTATGGTTGCTGGAGATGATGGAGCGTGTAGGGAAGCAGAGGCCCTGATTCCGGGAGTGGTCACTGCAGTTGTGAAAGAATCAATCTCTCGATCTGCCGTTAAAACATTGCATCCGCAAAAAGCACATGCATTATTGAAAGAAAAGGTGGCAGAAGCCATTAGTAAAAGTGATCAAATAAAACCTCTCGTTCCACCACAAACTCCTACATTAAGAATTGAGTTTGCCAACTATGGACAGGCAGAATGGGCAGCTCTTATGCCCGGTTGTGAAATTATAGAAGGAACAACAATCGTAAAGTTCGAGGCGAAAGATATATTAGAGGCCTACCGTGCAATGCTCGTAATGGTAGAGCTAGCAATGCAAACGAAATTTTGTTAAGGGGGAAGTTTGCTTATGGCGAAGTATATTATTAAACGCTTTTTCATGATGATAGCAACGATTCTGATCATTGCTACGTTAACTTTCGCATTGATGCATACCATTCCAGGTTCTCCATTCGATGATGAGCGTACTTCTAATCCTACTATTCAAGCAAATTTAGAAAAATTTTATAAATTAGATGAACCTATGCATATCCAATATTTATATTATTTGAAGTCTATCGTTACTTTTGATTTTGGACCTTCCATTAAAAAGCCGAACGAATCTGTCAATGAATTACTGGCAAGAGGATTTCCAATTTCCTTTGAGCTTGGAATGGTCACCATTTTAGTCGCTTTGTTGTCGGGAGTTACTTTAGGGACTTTCGCGGCCTTGAGGCATAACGGAATTATAGATTATACAGCAATGACTTTCGCTGTTGTTGGGATATCTGTCCCTAACTTTGTTCTGGCGACCTTGCTTATTCAACAAATTGCAGTAAATTTAGAATGGCTTCCTCCTGCAACGTGGAGTAGTCCATTACATATGATATTACCTACCCTTGCTCTTGCAACTGGACCAACCGCTATTATTGCGCGATTAACAAGGTCAAGTATGCTGGAGGTGTTAACGCAGGATTATATTAAAATGGCTCGTGCAAAAGGACTTTCACCGGTAAGAATTGTTGTTAGGCATGCATTAAGAAATGCGCTTATGCCTGTAGTTACCATTATGGGAACTATGCTTGCAGGTATTTTAACAGGAACATTTGTTATTGAACGAATTTTTGCTATCCCGGGAATGGGAAAATATTTCGTAGAGAGCATCAATAACCGTGATTATCCAGTCATAATGGGATCGACCGTTTTTTATAGTGCATTTTTAGTATTTATGTTGTTCCTTGTGGATATCGTATACGGTTTCTTAGATCCACGTATAAAACTACATCGAAAAGAAGGGGATGCGTAATGACTAATTCAACTACAACTAAAATAGTATCCCCGCAAAATGTAAAAGACGAATGGTTTCGCCCTAAACAAAAAGAACAAGGAAGAGCAGAATCCGTTGTCAGACCTTCTTTGTCCTACTGGAAAGATGCTTGGAGGAGGCTAAGAAAAAATAAGCTGGCAATGGTTGGACTAGCTTTCCTTATTTTCCTATTGTTTATGGCTATTTTCGGACCTATATTGTCTCCCTATTCCGTTACAGCAACAGATTATCCAAACCAAAACAAAGCACCTTCTTTAGCCCATTGGTTCGGTACAGATGAAGCCGGAAGAGATGTATTTACTAGAACATGGTATGGTGCTCGAATTTCCTTGTTTGTAGGTGTGATGGCAGCGCTTATTGACTTTTTTATAGGGATTGTTTACGGCGGCTTTAGTGGGTATAAGGGTGGCAGAACAGATGCCATAATGATGCGCATCATCGAAGTGTTATATGGATTGCCACATTTGTTAGTAGTTATATTACTAATGGTTGTAATGGGACCAAGCTTAACCACGATAATTGTGGCACTAACCGTAACTGGGTGGGTCGGAATGGCGCGAATTGTTCGGGGGCAGGTCTTACAAATAAAGAACTATGAGTTTGTCACAGCTTCCAAATCATTTGGTGCAAAAACATCGCGAATTATCGGGAAAAATTTACTTCCTAATACGATGGGACCTATTATTGTCCAGATGACACTAACTGTACCGGGTGCAATTTTTGCAGAAGCATTTCTTAGCTTTTTAGGTTTAGGAGTTGCAGCACCATTTGCAAGTTGGGGTGTGATGACAAACGATGCCTTACCAGTTATCCTCTCTGGCCACTGGTGGCGATTATTCTTCCCAGCATTTTTTATTTCCTTAACAATGTTTGCTTTTAACGTACTAGGAGATGGACTACAAGATGCACTGGATCCGAAGCTTAGGAGGTGAGAATAGGTGAATGAACGTAAGAAAAAAGAGAAGAAAATAGTATCAGATGAGAAAGTATTGCAAGTTAATAACTTACAAGTCTCCTTTCGAACATACGGAGGAGAAGTCGAAGCTGTTAGAGGTGTTAACTTTGACTTGTATAAAGGGGAAACACTTGCCATCGTTGGAGAATCGGGTTGCGGTAAAAGTGTGACTTCAAATGCGATTATGGGACTGATTCCTCAACCTCCTGGAATTATAAAAAATGGTCATATTCTATTTAAAGGAAAAGATTTAACAAAATTGACAAAGGGAGAGCTGCGCAAAATCCAAGGGGTGGATATTTCCATGATCTTTCAAGATCCAATGACTGCGTTGAATCCTACATTAACAATCGGGGAGCAGTTAACGGAAGGTCTCCGTACTCACAAAAAAATAGGGAAGCAGGAGGCAAAGAAACGAGCTATCGACATGTTAAAGCTTGTAGGAATTCCCAACCCTGAGGAGCGTTTAAAACAGTTTCCTCATCAATTTTCCGGAGGTATGCGTCAACGTATTGTAATAGCGATAGCGCTTATTTGTGATCCAGAGTTACTTATAGCGGATGAACCGACAACCGCACTGGATGTAACAATTCAAGCGCAAATTTTGGAGTTGTTTGAAGAAATACAACGTAAGAAAAAGATATCAATTATATTAATCACGCATGATCTTGGAGTGGTGGCAAAAATTGCAGACCGCATTGCAGTAATGTATGCGGGGAAAATTGTAGAGATTGGCAATAAGCGAGAAATCTTTTATACGCCAGAGCATCCATATACACGGGGACTATTAAACTCTGTTCCTCGCCTAGACTTAGAGGACGAGGAATTGCAACCAATCGAGGGAACTCCACCGGATTTATTTTCCCCTCCGAAAGGCTGTCCATTCACAGCACGCTGTGATTATGCGATGGAAGTTTGCGATCATGTATACCCATTTACAAATAAGTTATCTGAAGCTCATAGAGTAGACTGCTGGCTACAAGATGAGCGTGCGAAAGTAATCAAGAATAGCGATAGGGTTGGATGAGCGCGCGATAGTGCATTCACATAGATAATACAAAGGGGGAACTGAGATGAAGAAGTGGTTATCATTATTTGTAGTCGCGTTATTTGTACTTGTGTTAAGTGCTTGTACAGCTACAAAAGATGCGGGAGAAGCACCGAGCACAGAAAAAGAAGGAGAAAAAGAGGAAGCTGGAACAGAAACAGAAGCTACACCAACAGAAAAAGTCCTATATTTAAATAATGGGAACGAACCAACCTCATTCGATCCATCCGTAGGATTTGATGCTGTATCCTGGAATGCATTGAACAATCTGATGGAAGGGTTAGTGAGACTTTCAAAAGATCATTTAGCAGAGCCGGCAACAGCGGAGAAGGTAGATGTATCCGATGATGGATTAACGTATACCTTTACTATTCGTGATGATGCAAAATGGTCTAATGGAGACCCAGTATTAGCAAGTGATTTTGTGTATGGATGGCTACACATGTTAAATCCTGAAACGGCATCTCCAGCAGCATTTCTAGCATATTTCATTGAAGGAGCAGAAGCATATAATAGTGGAACAGGTGCAGCTGATGCTGTAGCGATTAAAGCGGTTCAAGATAGAGTTTTTGAAGTGAAACTAAATACACCAACCGAAGCATTTTTAAGCATTATTACGAATCCAAGTTTCTTCCCGGTTAATGAAAAAGTAGCAACAGAAAATCCTACTTGGTTTGCAGATGCAGAAACTTTCGTAGGAAATGGTCCATTTAAATTAGTTGACTGGAAACATGATGTAAGTTTTACGTTTGCAAAAAATGAGAATTATTGGGATGCGTCAACTGTAAAGCTAGACAAAGTAGAGTGGGCGATGATCAATGACTCCAATACAGAATATCAAATGTATCAAACAGGCGAGTTAGACACCTCGGCAGTGCCATCTGAACTTGCTGAAAGCTTAATGAACAGCCCAGAACTAAAGAATGAAGACCAAGCGGGTTTATATTTCTATCGATTCAACGTTTCTATGGAACCATTTACAAACAAAAAAATTCGTCAAGCTTTTGCATATGCTGTTAACCAGCAGGAAATGGTTGATTTCGTAACGAAAAATGGTGAGAAACCAGGAGAAGGCTTTGTTCCTTATGGATTCATTGGTCCGGATGGAAAAGAATTTAGAGAAACTGCTGGAAAGCTTGTTGGTTTTGATGCAGATAAAGCAAAAGCATTGTTAGCAGAAGGTATGAAAGAAGAGGGGTATACGGTATTACCTGAAGTAACATTAACTTATTCGACAAGTGACACTCACAAGAAAATTGCGGAAGCACTACAAAGTAAATTTAAAGAAGTATTAGATGTAGATGTAGCACTTCAAAATGTAGAAGCAAGTGTATTTGCGACAGAGCAAAAAGAATTTAAGTACCAGTTGTCACGTTCTTCTTTCTTATTTGACTACGCAGATCCAGTAAATGCACTTGAAAGTTTCATTACTGGTTCATCGATGAACCGTACAACTTGGTCAAATGCAGAGTATGATAAATTAATAACAGATATTAAAAACGAAACCGACCAATCAAAACGTTGGGAAATGTTAATAGAGGCAGATGCATTGTTAATGGAAGAGATGCCAGTATTCCCAATTCACTATTATAACCAAGTGACATTAGAGAAGCCGTCTGTATCGGACATTGTAAGACATCCAGTAGGCTACTTAGATTTAAAATGGGCTGATAAAAACTAAAAAAGAAGCGGTGCCTTTTTAGGCGCCGCACCTTTTGTTTATTAAAAAGGAGAAAACAACTATGAAAATTCGTCCTAAACGATTAAGACAAGGAGACACAATCGGAATTATTGCTCCCTCTAGTCCACCAAACTTAGAGCAGTTAAAGCGTTCTTTAACCTTTTTAGATGAGTTAGGATTGTCTTATAAAATAGGGAAAAGTGTAGAAAATGTATATGGCTATCTAGCAGGCACGGATGAAGAACGTTTAGAAGACTTGCATGAAATGTTTGCAGACCCCGATATAGCAGGGATTATTTGCGCAGGCGGAGGATATGGTTCTGCTAGGTACACAGATAAAATAGATTTTCAATTAATGAATGAATGCCCGAAGATTTTTTGGGGCTATTCCGATATTACTTTTTTACATACAAGCATGAACATTTACTCAGAAATCGTTACTTTCCACGGACCAATGCTGGCATCTGATGTTGGAAAAGATACTTTTTCTGATCTATCGAAGAAAATGTTTCAGCAGTTATTTGAACCAATGGAACTTCACTATACGGCAGCGATTTCCCCTTTAGAAAGTCTTTCGACAGGAGTGGCGAGAGGCGAGTTAACGGGAGGGAATCTATCTCTTCTAGCTAGTGGGATTGGAACGAGATATGAAGTAGACACGAAAGGTAAGTTGTTATTAATAGAAGACATTGGTGAAGAACCTTACCGAGTAGATGGAATGCTTAACCAGCTAAGACAAGCGGGAAAACTAGAAGAAGCAGTTGGTTTTGTCATTGGGGATTTCAAAGACGCAGAACCAAAGAAACGCCCAATTTCATTGTCGTTAGATGAAGTGCTCCATCATTATATAGGTCAATTAGGTAAACCTGCTGTGAAAGGCTTCAAAATAGGGCATTGTGAACCACATTTTGCGGTTCCGCTTGGAACAGAAGCAGTACTCGATGCAGATAACTTAACACTTACGATCTTGCCGGGAGTTGAATAAGGGAGGTTTACCAATTGAATATTCAATCGATTGAAACGTTTGACGTAGCTATTCCACTTACTAAGCCTTTTAAAACGGCCCTCAGGACAGTTAATACTGCTTACTCCGTTTATGTAAAAATAACGAGTAGTGAAGGAGTAGTAGGGTATGGGGAAGCTCCTCCGACTCATGTAATTACAGGAGACTCAATGGCTAGCATTCGGTATGCGATTAACGAGATAATAGCACCGCAGTTAATCGGGCTTAACCTTTCCAATAGTGAACACATTTTTCAAAAGATAAATGCATCGCTTGTAAGAAACACAAGTGCTAAAGCGGCAGTCGATATGGCCATATATGATCTAATCGCTCGTCAAGTAGGACTTCCTCTATATCAATACTTGGGAGGATATCGCGATACATTGGAAACCGATTTTACGGTAAGTGTGAATGCACCAGATGAAATGGCTGAGGACGCGGAGCGGTACGTGAAGAATGGGTTTCATGTCCTAAAAGTAAAAGTTGGTATAGGTGATATGCAAGACGATATTGAACGTATTCAGGCTATCAGAGAACGAGTTGGAAACAGGCCGAAGCTAAGACTAGATGCAAACCAAGGCTGGAATGCAAAAGAAGCAGTTAAAGCAATTCGAACAATGGAAGATGCTGGGCTAGGGATTGAGTTTGTCGAGCAACCTGTTCCTGCTCATGATCTAGAAGGCTTAAAATATGTTACAGAGCGTACAGATACACCAATTATGGCGGATGAAAGTGTATTTTCGGTTATAGATGCTAAAAGGGTTTTGGAAATGCGGGCTGCAGATTTGATTAATATTAAGTTAATGAAGTCCGGGGGTATTCATCATGCTAAAAAGATAAATGCGCTTGCTGAAGCAAATGGAGTGGCGTGCATGGTGGGAAGTATGATTGAAACAAAGATAGGAATCTCTGCGGCGGCTCACTTCGCTGCTAGTCAACCGAATATTCAATTCTTTGATTTTGATGCACCGCTTATGCTTGCAAAGGACCTAGTTATTGGTGGGGTTTGTTACGAAAGAAGTAAGATGACGTTTTCAAAAGAGCATGGACTTGGTATTTCACGATTGGAGATCGTATAGGGGGTCTATAAATGTCAACAGGAGTACATGAGTGGGTTTGTTGTGTAAAAGTAGCAACTGTTTGGACGGAACCGGCTTCAGCGAGAGAGCTGGATGTGCCTGGAATTTCCAACCCAGTGTTATTAGCTGAGTGGCTGGAGGCACTGACGTATAAGGAGCGACTTGCTCTATGTGATGAAAATCGAGTACAAACCCAGCTTCTTTACGGAGAACCAGTACTGGTAGAAAAAATAGAAGGAGATTGGGCGAAAATTATTGCTGTATGGCAACCTTCTAAAAAGGATTCTCGGGGATATCCTGGCTGGGTTCCTGTAAAACAATTAAAGAAGTCAAAATGTCTGAATCCAATAGGCATTGTGCGTGTATCAGCTGTGAAAGCCCAATTATGGGATAAAAAAGAGAAGCCGTTACTTATCGTTCCTTTTAATACAACACTTCCTGTTATCTCAGAAGATGCATCTTACTTTTATGTTCAAACTCCCCATGGAGAAGCATTGTTACAAAAAAAATATGCAGATGTTGCTATGTCTATGGAACAATTTGCAAAGAGATCAGCAGAAGAGGTCATAGTTTTAGGAGAAAGGTATTTAGATCTCCCTTATTTGTGGGGTGGAATGTCTCCGTATGGCTATGATTGTTCTGGATTTTCATACAATATGCTGAAGGCATGTGGATATTTGATCCCTCGTGATGCAAGTGACCAGGCGATAAGCGGTGAAGAAATTTCAATACATGATATGGCCTCTTGGAAAAAAGGGGATTTACTATTTTTCGCCAATGATGAGGGGACAGGTCGGGTTCGCCATGTTGGCTTCTATTATGGAAATGGACAACTATTGCATTCGCCTTCTACCGGAAAAACAATTGAAATTATGGAGTTAGATGGTTCTAAGCTTGAGAAAGAAATCTGTGCAGTAAGAAGATATGCCGTTTAGGGGGGATTTACATGGCAGAAAAAGTTCTTTTATCGGTACAAGATTTAAGACGACATTTTGAACTGGGGCACGGCGAAACGTTGAAAGCTGTGGATGGCATCAGTTTTGACATAGTAAAAGGGGAAACATTTGGTCTAGTTGGAGAGTCTGGTTGTGGGAAGTCTACTGCAGGTCGAACGATTTTAGGCTTGTATAATAGAACACAAGGAAACGTTATGTTTGAAGATAAAAATGTACATGAAATGAATGATAAAGAGCGAAAAGAATATCTGAAAAAGATGCAAATGATTTTCCAAGATCCGTATGCATCCCTAAACCCACGTTCAACTGTGCTCGAAATAATTGCGGAACCAATGGAAGTACATAAACTATATAAATCCAAAGAGGCGTTGAAAAATAGAGTCTACGAGTTATTGGAGGATGTGGGTCTCAACAGAGATCACGCTAACCGCTACCCTCACGAATTTTCAGGTGGGCAAAGACAGCGCATAGGAATTGCTCGTGCACTGGCGTTAGATCCTGAATTCATCATAGCGGATGAGCCAATCTCGGCTTTAGATGTCTCCGTTCAAGCGCAAGTAGTAAAGCTTTTGCAACGATTGCAAAAAGAAAAAGGACTAACGTATTTATTCATCGCACATGATTTATCAATGGTGAAATACATCTCTGACCGTATCGGAGTAATGTATTTAGGACATATGGTGGAGCTTACAACAAGTAATCAGTTATATGAGGAACCATTACATCCATACACACAGGCGTTATTATCGGCTATTCCAATTCCAGATCCAGATATCGAGGAATCACGGGAGCGTATTCTATTGCATGGTGAGTTACCTAGTCCGATCAATCCACCTTCCGGCTGTGTTTTTAGAACACGCTGTGAACACGCCATGTCCATTTGTGCAGAAAAAAAGCCTGTATGGAAAGAACAAGCGACAGGACATTTTGTTGCATGTCATTTGTATAATTGACATATAGCAGAATTTATTGTATTCTGAAAATAACTAAAAGAAAAGGAGTGAGGCATTATGGCAAATTTAATTTTTAGTACACGAATCAGTAAGATCATGATGTCCCACTCTAGATATATCTAAAAAAGTATAGTGTTTTATACTTTTCTATTTGATATGCTTCTTTCTAATGACCGGGAAACCATGATTGCTGATTCGTGCAATCATGGTTTTTTATTGTCTAAAATTAGGAGGAAGTAAATTTGAATTTAATCGAACAATATGGTTGGAATGATAAATGGGAAGAAAAAAAGCAAGGTAGTGGTATCGTAGGGCGCGTCCTACTAGAACATAAACATTTATATAGAGTAATAACAAACGAAGGAGAATGGTTATGTTCTCTTTCTGGAAAGTTCAAATTTGATCATGGGCGGGAGGCATTTCCTGCAGTTGGAGATTGGGTTGAACTGGAACAAATGCCGGGAGAGGAAAAAGGAATTATCCATGAGGTGCTTCCTCGTAGCTCACAGTTCTCAAGAAAAGTGGCCGGCTCAACAATTGAAATTCAGTTAGTCGCTGTAAATGTCGATTACGTCTTTCTTGTCATGTCCCTTAATAATGACTTTAATGTACGCAGGCTGGAGCGCTATTTGTTAGCGGCATGGGATTCTGGAGCAACACCTGTAGTTGTTCTGACAAAAAAAGATGCATGTGAAGACTTGGCATACTATATAAGTGAAGTAGAATCTATTGCTTTTGGTGTTGATATATTCGCGGTCAGTAGTGTAACAGGAGAAGGAATCGATAGCTTGGCAAATCTTTTGTCGGCAGGTAAAACAGGTGCACTTCTAGGATCTTCAGGAGTAGGGAAGTCTTCTTTGATCAATGCATTGTCTGGGGAAGAAGTAATGGCTGTAAACGGTATTCGAGAAGATGATAGCAAAGGCCGGCATACAACGACGCATAGAGAGCTAACCCTATTACCAGGTGGAGGGTTACTAATCGATACCCCAGGGATGCGAGAATTTCAACTTTGGGAAACAAGTGAGGGCGTAAGCGCAAGTTTCAAAGACATTGAGGAACTAGCAGAAGGATGTCGTTTCCGAGATTGCAAGCATGAAAAAGAACCAGGATGTGCAATACAAGAAGCTATATACACAGGCACCCTTAAAGAAGAGCGATATAAAAGTTATGTAAAATTAATGAGAGAACTTGCCCACATTGAACGAAAAAATGATGTGGCTGCTCGAAAAGTAGAACGAGATAAGTGGAAACAAATTACGAAAACCCAAAGAAGTAATTACAAAAAGAAAAAATAAACAATGCAACGAATAATAGAAGATTTACCTGACTACTAATTCATTTGATTAGTAGTTTTTTTATCTTTTAGGGAAATATGAAATAGCTGTTAGGTGGTTGTTTAGGGAAACTGCGCAGTAAGAAATTTATTAGGTAACCGCTAGGATTTTCGCTTCACGAGGACGCTTTCCGCGGGGCGGGCGGTGAGCCTCCTCGGTCGCTGTCGCTCCACTGCGGGGTCTCACCTGTCCCGCTTGATTCCCGCAGGAGTCGTCTCCTTCCGCTTCAATCAATGGAGACTTCTTGCTATTTAGCTCGGTGGTTATAAGAGCTATAAATGGATTCTGATTCACTGGTTATTTATGATCGACTTACTAAAGAAAATCATCCACAGTTTTTGACCATGCAAATCCAATAAGTGGCTATCGGAGACCAAACAGTTGTCGAAAGTAAGCAGTTGTAGTCTGAGAGGAACCAATTTTCCTAAAACAAGTTAACTCGAATTGAGACGGCAATAATAATAGAGCATTAACTAGTATTGTTTTACCAAAATTACCCGCTCACTCGGTTTGTCACGTTCCCAGTGTGTATTGTAGCGGAAGGGCGTCGACTCCAGCCGAGGCCAACACGATGTTGGCCTCGAAGGCGTTGCCACACAATGTGGCGCTCTTAGCCTTTGTTCCTAAAATGGTGAAGACCCTGGACTGAGCGTAGCGAAGGAAGCGGCTGAAGCCAAGCCGGCGGAAAGCGTACGTCCTGCAGCGGAAATCTTAGAGGACTCTTCCTTCAATTCACTACCGCGCAGTTTCCCTATACTATACGACAAAGAGCTGTCGAAAAAACAAGACATATTTAGAGGTGATGTATGTTTTTTTATTCAGAAATTCGGGAACACTGATGGAAGAATCGTATCAATTGCACATACATAATTTTCTCGTTATAATATAGTCAAAGTTAGTCAAAGTCAGTTTGCGAGAAGAGGTGAGAAGGTGAAAAATATATCTGACATTATTGAAGGGTATTTGAAGTCCATTATAGAAGAAGAGAGTAAGGGACAAATTGAAATAAAAAGAAGTGAAATTGCTGAAAAATTTCAGTGTGTCCCATCTCAGATAAATTATGTGATAAATACTCGATTTACCCAAGATCGCGGATACTTAGTGGAAAGTAAACGTGGTGGCGGTGGATATATTCGAATCCTCCGCGTGCGGGCGCATACGAAAGCTGATTTGATTGAGCATATAATACAAGGACTAGAAAAAGGGGCATCTGAAACAGTAACAGAAGATATTGTGTTCCGATTGATCGATGAAGAAGTTATATCGAATCGAGAAGCAAAACTTATCTTAGCTGCCCTTAATCGAACCACACTTGCTATTCCACTACCAGCAAGAGATGAGCTAAGAGCGCGTATACTGTGTGCAATGCTACTTACATTAAAATATGAAAAAAAGTGAAGATGAACGGGGTGTTGGAAAGTGATTTGTGAAAATTGTAAGCAAAGACCTGCAAAAGTAACAGTTACGCAAGTGCATAACGGTGAACACTTTGAAAGACATTATTGTGAGGTCTGTGCAAATAGTCTCCACCCGTTTTACGTGGAATATAAACATGATCCATTATCTCTCCATCAACTATTAACAAATTGGTTCAATCATACAGAGCAGCAACCAATGCAACAAGTGCAGAAAAAAGTTCCATTAGAATGTGAAGCATGTGGTTGGTCTATTCAACGATTTTTAGACGAAGGAAAATTTGGTTGTGCCTCTTGTTACAATAGTTTTCGCGAACAATTACCTACTGTATTTAAACGTTTACATAACGGAAACGTGACACATGTAGGGAAAGCGCCTGGCGCTTTCGGTGAAAAATTAGCGGTGAAAAAACGAATTGAAGAAATAAGATTGCAAATGAAAGAAGCGATTGAAACAGAAAAATTCGAAGAAGCCGCACTGCTAAGAGATGAGGTAAGGGAACTGGAAGATAAACTTGCCGCTGGAGGTGAAGAAACGCATGTCGATTGAACGTTTTTTAGATAACTCGATTTCTAGTTGGATGGCAGGAGATGGAGAGCATTCAGATATTGTCATGAGTACAAGAATTCGACTAGCAAGAAACTTAAACGGATATCGATTTCCTCTTGCATTTACAGAAGACGAAGCGCATAAAATTGACCAATCCGTCTCGGCTACGTTATTAGATGCGAATGAGGATCTGGAGATGAATTTTTCCTCCATTCAAATAAAGGATTTGTCTGAATTGAGTCGTCAAGTGCTTGTAGAAAAGCATTTAATCAGTCCTAAGCTAGCAAATTCGCCGATGACTGGTTCTGCCCTCATATCTGATGATGAGGCTGTTAGCGTAATGGTCAATGAGGAAGACCATATTCGTATTCAATGCTTATTTCCAGGTCTCCAAATTCAAGAAGCATACAAGCAAGCAGACACGATTGATCGAGTTTTAGAAAAAGAGCTATCTTATGCGTTTGATGAACAATTCGGTTATTTAACAAGCTGTCCTACTAATACCGGTACTGGTTTACGTGCATCCGTTATGATGCATTTACCAGCGCTAACGATAACCAAACAAATGAACCGAATCGTAACAATTATCTCTAGATTAGGAATGGTTGTAAGGGGTATTTACGGGGAAGGTAGTGAAGCGCTCGGGAATGTATACCAAGTATCCAACCAAACAACTCTTGGTAAAACAGAGGAAGACATAATTGCCGATCTTCAAAGCATTGCCGAACAAATTATTCAAAAAGAAAGAGAAGCTAGAAATGCACTTTTAAAGCATTCAGCCAATACACTAGAGGATCGGTTATATCGTTCATTAGGAACCTTGTCGTACGCGCGTATTATGACTACAGAAGAGGCGGCAAAGTGTCTGTCCGATGTGCGTTTAGGAATAGATATGGGACTTATTGAAGATGTAGATGAGACTATTTTGAATGAATGTATGGTCTTTATGCAACCAGGATTTTTACAACAATATGCCGGAACGACTTTAAATACTTCTGAAAGAGATTTGTTTCGAGCGAAGTTGCTAAGGGAAAGGTTGCAAAAGGGAGAAAAAACGAAAACAAAAGGAGAGAACTCATATGATGTTTAATCGATTCACACAAAGGTCGCAAAAAGTTTTACAATTAGCGCAAGAAGAAGCAATTCGCTTAAAGCACGAATCTATCGGAACAGAACATATATTGCTTGGTTTAATCCGTGAAGGTAGTGGTATAGCTGCAAAAGCATTAGAAGCGATCGAAGTTGATACCAAAGTTATTGAAGTGGGAATTGAAGAGCTAGTTGGAACTGGAGCCGAAGAAGTTGGCCCAATCGTCAACTACACACCACGTGCGAAAAAAGTAATTGAGCTCTCCGTAGACGAGTCTCGCAAACTTGGACACTCCTATATAGGTACAGAGCATCTATTACTAGCATTGATCCGAGAAGGAGAAGGAGTAGCGGCAAGAGTTTTAAATAACGCAGGTGTTAGCCTAAACAAAGCTCGCCAACAAGTTCTACAATTACTAGGCAGTAATGATCAATCTCATGGGAATTCGAATAATAGTGCTGCTCCGGCAAGTACTCCTACGCTCGACGGATTAGCACGTGATTTAACTCAAATTGCTAGAGAAGGTACACTAGATCCAGTTGTGGGACGCAGTAAAGAAATTACACGTGTAATTGAGATCTTAGCGCGCCGAACAAAAAATAACCCTGTTTTGATAGGGGAACCTGGTGTTGGTAAAACAGCGATCGCAGAAGGTCTTGCTCAGCAAATTATCCAAAATGAAGTCCCAGAAATATTGCGTGATAAACGAGTAATGACACTAGATATGGGAACAGTGGTTGCTGGGACGAAATATCGCGGTGAATTTGAGGACCGTTTGAAAAAAGTAATGGATGAAATTCGCCAGGCTGGAAATGTTATTCTGTTCATAGATGAGCTTCATACGTTAATAGGAGCAGGTGGAGCAGAAGGTGCAATAGATGCATCGAACATTTTAAAACCAGCACTTGCACGTGGGGAAATTCAATGTATTGGTGCGACAACATTAGATGAATATCGAAAATACATTGAGAAAGACGCTGCGTTAGAGCGTCGTTTCCAACCGATCCAAGTGGATGAACCATCAGTCGCTGAAGCGATTCAAATTATATACGGCTTACGTGATCGTTATGAAGCCCATCACCGTGTGAAAATTACAGACGAAGCGGTAGAAGCGGCAGTTAAAATGTCCGATCGTTATATCTCGGATCGTTTCTTACCAGATAAAGCAATCGATTTAATCGATGAGGCAGGCTCAAAAGTAAGACTACGTTCTTACACAACACCTCCTAATTTAAAAGAATTGGAGGCAAAGCTAGAAGCAATTCGTTCAGAGAAAAACGCTGCTGTTCAAAGTCAAGAATTTGAAAAAGCTGCATCTTTCCGCGACAAAGAACAAAAGCTTAAAGACGAGCTAGAAAAAATGAAGAATGACTGGAAAGAAAAACAAGGAAAAGAAGAGTCAGAAGTAACGGTAGAAGATATTGCGGCAGTTGTTTCTATGTGGACGGGAGTACCTGTTTCTAAGCTAGCGCAAACTGAATCTGAAAAGTTATTAAAGCTTGAAGAAAAGCTGCATGAACGAGTAATCGGTCAAGCGGAAGCTGTAGATGCGATTTCTCGAGCAATTCGCCGAGCTCGTGCAGGTTTAAAAGACCCTAAACGACCAATTGGTTCCTTTATTTTTCTTGGACCTACTGGTGTAGGTAAAACAGAACTTGCACGTGCGCTTGCTGAAGTAATGTTTGGCGATGAAGACGCGATGATCCGTGTAGATATGTCCGAGTATATGGAAAAACACTCGACTTCACGTCTAGTAGGGTCTCCTCCAGGTTATGTTGGATTTGATGATGGCGGACAGTTAACAGAAAAAGTACGTCGTAAACCTTATTCAGTTATCTTGTTAGATGAAATAGAGAAAGCACATCCAGATGTGTTTAATATTCTCTTGCAAGTTTTAGAAGATGGTCGACTAACTGATTCTAAAGGACGTACAGTAGACTTCCGCAACACAGTTGTCATTATGACCTCTAACGTAGGAGCGGATGCACTTAAATACAATAAACATGTTGGATTTAACCTACAAGAAGCTGGAAAAACGGATTATAAAGACATGAAGGGCAAAATGCTAGAAGAATTGAAAAAAGCATTCCGTCCTGAATTCTTAAACCGTTTAGATGAAATGATTGTCTTCCACTCACTAGAAAAAGAACATTTAAAACAAATTGTTTCACTAATGACGGAACAATTAGCTAAACGCTTAAAAGAACAAGGAATAGAACTCGAGCTTACAGAAGCAGCTCAAGAGAAAATTACAACAGAAGGATTCGATCCGGCTTACGGTGCACGTCCATTGCGTAGAGCACTACAAAAACACGTAGAAGACCGACTTTCTGAAGAGTTATTAAAAGGGGAAGTCTTAGCAGGGCAACATGTCGTGTTTGATGTAGAAAATGATGAATTTGTTGTACGTACAAAAGCGGCGGTAGCAGCAGAAAAATAATATTGCGGGCATTCCAACCCTAAGGACGGAATGCCCTTTTTTTACTCAGTATCAATCTAGCGCCAGCGCTTTGCTCCAGGATATGGCGTATTTTGCAGACCTATCACATTCTCATTTACCTGTCGGAGACAACTAGGCGCTTTTGCTTTTTACATAGGAGGTACCATGGCGAAGAAAAAAACGAAATTTATGTGTAATGCTTGCGGATATGAGGCCGCTAAATGGATGGGAAGATGTCCAGGATGTGGTGAATGGAATACGATGGTGGAAGAGGTAGAGATCGTATCGAAAGGTCCTAAACGCACTTTTCAGCATTCTACAGGCGTAACGCAAAAAGCAACCCCCATTATTGCAGTGGAAACTGTGGAGGAACCACGAGTAGTAACCGACTTTGGTGAGTTAAATCGTGTGCTTGGTGGAGGGATAGTACCTGGTTCGCTTGTGTTAATAGGTGGAGATCCGGGTATTGGGAAGTCGACACTTCTTTTGCAAGTTTCAGCCTTACTTGCGAATAAAGGAGAGCGAGTTTTATATATCTCTGGTGAAGAATCTATCCGCCAAACAAAACTTCGTGCAGAACGTTTAGGGGTTACCTCGGCGGAACTATATATTTATTCGGAAACCAATTTAGAATTGATCAACGAAACAATCGATAGTGTAGAACCCAAGTTTGTGATCGTGGATTCTATTCAGACGGTGCACCACCCGGAAGTAACAAGCGCTCCAGGAAGTGTCTCTCAGGTACGAGAATGTACAGCTGAACTAATGCGTATTGCCAAGACAAAAAACGTCGCTATCTTTTTAGTTGGACATGTAACGAAAGAAGGACAAATTGCAGGTCCCCGTATACTTGAACATATGGTAGATACCGTTTTATATTTTGAAGGAGAACGCCATCATACGTATAGAATTTTAAGGTCTCAAAAAAATCGCTTCGGTTCCACTAACGAAATAGCAATCTTCGAAATGGTGCAGCAAGGATTAAAAGAAGTGTTAAATCCCTCTGAATTATTCCTACAAGAACGTTCGCATGGTGCTGCAGGTTCGGCAATTGTTGCTTCGATGGAAGGGACAAGGCCGATTTTAGTTGAGATACAAGCGCTTGTAACACAATCCAGTTTTAACTACCCGAAACGAATGGCAACCGGAATTGATCAGAACCGCGTGTCATTACTTATGGCGGTGCTAGAAAAACGTATGGGATTGTTGCTTCAAACACAAGATGCATATATAAAAGTTGCGGGTGGAGTAAAACTAGACGAACCTGCGATCGATTTAGCCGTCCTAGTAAGTATTGTATCCAGTTTTCGGGATACAGGTGTAACTCCTACCGATTGTTTTATAGGAGAAGTTGGGTTAACAGGAGAAGTCCGAAGAGTCTCTAGAATTGAACAACGTGTACAGGAAGCGGCGAAGTTAGGGTTCAAACGAGCGATAGTTCCGGCGTCTAATATAGGTGGATGGGATTATCCAAAAGGAATTCAGGTTATAGGTATAGAATCTGTAAATGAAGCAATGAAAGAAGCATTTTCTTAAGTTTAAGACTTAAAGACATACTCCTTGTGGTCTTAATAGACGTAGTAAGACCGCAAGAAGTATAATAAATAATTAATGGAGGTGGCATTTTGTTGAAATGGATTATACAAATCGCATTTGTTTTAATTGGTGGTACATTGGGTTTAATATTATTACCGCATTTATACGAATTAATTAATTTATCCAATAACCCTTGGATCCACAATCCTTACGTATCAATTTTAATTGGAGCAATATTACTTTACGTTGCAGCCTTGTTTTTAACGGATTACTTAATAAACTTTATTAAGTGGATGGAAGAACGGTTGTTGCGGGCGCCGATTGGAGATTTACTTTTCGGTACACTTGGTTTAGTTATTGGATTAATCGTTGCATTTTTACTTGGATCAGCTATTAATAATATTGCCTTTTTGGGCATTGACTCTATTGTACCGGTATTATTATCAATCGTACTTGGATACTTAGGTTTCCAGGTAGGGTTTAAAAAACGAGATGAATTAATTCATGTTTTTACTTCTACTAAGCAACAAACTAGCAAAAAGAAAGCTGCAGATGAAGAAGGTGCACAAGGTTTAGGTCTGGGAACATATAAGTTGCTAGATACCAGTGTGATTATCGATGGACGTATTACGGATATATCAGAAACAGGGTTTATCGAGGGAGTATTGGTGGTTCCACAGTTCGTGCTAACAGAGCTGCAACATATAGCTGATTCTTCTGACACGCTTAAAAGAACAAGAGGACGGCGTGGATTAGATGTACTGAAAAAACTGCAAACCGAACGTGCTTCTGCAGTCTTAATAGTAGAGGATGACTTTGAAGATATACAAGAAGTAGATTTAAAGCTAGTGCGACTAGCTAAAAAGATGAATGGAATCGTTGTAACAAATGATTTTAACTTGAACAAAGTATGTGACCTACATCAAGTTCGTGTTTTGAATATTAATGACTTAGCAAATGCAGTAAAGCCAGTCGTTATTCCTGGGGAAATAATGCATGTAGTTGTCATTAAAGATGGAAAAGAACATAATCAAGGTGTTGCTTACTTAGATGATGGTACGATGATTGTTGTGGAAGGTGGAAAAGCGTATATCGGTCAGGCGATAAACGTGGAAGTAACAAGTGTATTGCAAACTTCCGCAGGTCGGATGATTTTTGCGAAACCACAAGAATCTAAATAAGGGGAGGGGTTATTTCCTATTTTATTAGGAAAAGCCCTTTTTCTATGTAGTGTAGGAGGGTATGCTATTGTTGTATACGGTATTGTTACCTGCTGCTGGAAGTGGTAAAAGGATGGGAGCAGGCCAAAATAAACTTTTTTTAGAATTAAGAAAGATTCCAATTTTAATACATACTTTACGCGCTTTTGAACAAGATCCGAAGTGTCATCAAATAGTATTAGCAGTGAAAAAAGAGGAACAAGCTTTTATCGAAGAGTTGCTAGTAAAACATCGGATTTCCAAGGTTGCCGCCATCACCGAAGGAGGAGCAGAACGGCAGCATAGTGTATATGCTTGTTTAAAGGCTTCCCCAACGAATGGTATTGTGCTTGTACATGATGCTGCAAGACCGTTCATTAGACAAGAGGTTATCCATCGGTTAGTACAAACCGCAGAAGAGTTTGGGGCAGCGGTAGCGGCGGTTCGTGCAAAGGACACGGTGAAAAAAGTAGAAAATGGTATAATCCAAGAAACAGTCGATCGAGAAAGCCTCTGGATTATTCAAACACCGCAAGCATTCCGGTATGATGTACTGGAAAAAGCAGAAAGAATGGCGGAAAAAGAAGGTTTTTTAGGTACAGACGAAGCGATGCTTGTAGAACGACAAGGAGAGCAGGTTCATATTGTAGAAAGTACTTATGATAACCTGAAGATGACAACGCAAGAAGATCTTCTTTTTGGAGAAGTAATTTTAACTAAACGAGAGCAGGAGGAACAATAGAATGATGCGAATTGGTCAAGGATTTGATGTGCATGAATTTGCGGACAATCGTCCGTTAATAATAGGTGGGGTAACAATTCCTTACGAAAGAGGTCTTATCGGGCATTCAGATGCAGACGTACTGCTTCACACAATTACCGACGCAGCTCTTGGAGCAATTGGAGAAGGAGATATTGGACGGCATTTCCCAGACACTGATCCTGATTTTAAAGATGCAGATTCAGCAAAACTTTTAGAGCATATTTGGAAACTAGTAGATGAAAGAGGATACAAACTAGGGAATATCGATTGTACGATCATTGCCCAAAAACCAAAAATGGCACCACATATAGAAACAATTCGGGCACGTGTCGCAGAACTTCTACAGGCAGACGTTAGTCAGATAAATGTGAAAGCAACAACAACTGAAAAATTAGGTTTTACAGGACGTGAAGAAGGAATTGCTTCCATGGCAACTATATTGCTTCTAAAGAAAGACTAACTTTTAAAAACAGGTTAGCAGTGGTAAAATATAAAAAGTTTAGATGCACGAAAATTAGGAGGAAATTCAAATGACACAAGAAGTTCGCGTACGCTACGCGCCAAGTCCAACAGGGAACTTACATATTGGAGGAGCACGTACTGCATTATTTAACTATTTATATGCACGTCATCATAACGGAAAATTTATCGTTCGTATAGAGGACACGGATATCGAACGTAATATCGAAGGTGGCGAATTATCACAACTGGATAACTTAAAATGGTTAGGTATCGAGTATGATGAGTCTGTTGATATCGGAGGACCTTATGCACCTTATCGCCAAATGGAGCGACTAGATGTTTATACAAAACATGCAAAAGAAATGGTAGAAAAAGGCCATGCTTATAAATGCTTCTGTACATCAGAAGAATTAGAAGCTGACCGTGAAGTACAAAAAGCAAATGGGGTAGCTGCTCCTATGTATAATGGTAAATGCCGTCATTTATCAGCTGATGAAGTACAAGCAAAAGAAGCAGAAGGTCTTCCTTATACTATTCGCATGCGCGTCCCGGAAAATGTGACTTATACTTTTGAAGATTTAGTACGAGGGTCCGTTACATTCGAATCAAAAGATGTTGGTGATTGGGTTCTTGTGAAAGCAAATGGCATTCCAACTTATAACTACGCAGTTGTATTAGATGATCATTTTATGAAAATTTCCCATGTATTTCGCGGAGAAGAGCATTTATCCAATACACCTAAACAATTGATGGTATTCGATGTGTTCGGATGGGGATATCCGAAGTATGGCCATATGACATTGATCATTAATGAAAGCCGTAAAAAACTATCTAAACGTGACGAATCGATTATTCAATTCGTTGCTCAATATAAAGACCTTGGCTACTTACCAGAAGCAATGTTCAACTTCTTTGCATTACTAGGTTGGTCTCCAGAAGGGGAAGAAGAAATTTTCTCTAAGGAAGAGCTTATTAAAATATTTGATGTAAACCGCTTATCTAAATCACCATCTATGTTCGATAAACAAAAACTAACATGGATGAACAATCAATACATTAAACAGTTGCCATTAGAAAAAGTTATAGAACTCGCACTACCACATTTACAAAAAGCGGATCTTCTTCCGGCTGAACTATCAGAAGAACAACGTGTCTGGGCAAATAACTTAATCGCACTTTACCAAGACCAAATGAGTTATGGGGCAGAGATTGTAGAATTATCTTCTTTGTTCTTTAACGATGAACTTGCATATAATGAAGAAGCGACAGAAGTATTAGCGGGAGAACAAGTTCCAGAAGTAATGGCTGCATTTAAAGTACAATTAGAGAGCCTAGAAACTTTTGAAGCAGCAGAGATTAAAGCAACGATTAAAGCTGTACAAAAAGAAACGGGACATAAAGGAAAAAACTTATTTATGCCAATTCGTGTCGTAACGACTGGTCAAACACATGGTCCTGAATTAGCGGATGCCATCAGCTTAATAGGAAAAGAAAAAGTAATTGAACGCGTTGCTAAGTACGCAAAACAATAAGATTGACTTTCCGCTCCTAAGGTGTGAAAATGATTGTACAAATACGAGAACGAAAAAATAGAAAGCGAAGAAGAGGAGAAGTAAGTAACGCATGTTCTTTAGAGAGGACCATCACCGGCTGAAAGTGGTCTGAACGAGTGGGTTACCGAAATGCACCTCAGAGCGCCACGCCGAACATGTCTAGTAGGCTGGACGTATCATCTGCGTTAAAGATGTCGAGTGGGAAAAAGAGAAAATTTTTCCAATCAGAGTGGAACCGCGCTTTTGCGTCTCTGTCTATTAGTAGGCAGAGGCGTTTTTTTGTGCCAAAAAAACAAGGAGGAGGAACCAAAGTGTTGGAACGTATGAAAGAAGACATAGCTGTTGTTTTTGAACAAGATCCTGCAGCGACAAGCAAGTTAGAAGTAATATTAACATACGCAGGTTTACATGCTGTTTGGAGTCATCGAATAGCGCATGCTTTATACAAAAAACAGTTTTTTTTCCTTGCACGAGCAATCTCTCAAATAAGCCGCTTTTTCACTGGTATCGAAATACATCCCGGAGCTACCATTGGTAGACGTTTTTTTATAGATCATGGTTCAGGAGTCGTAATTGGAGAGACTTGTGAAATCGGGAATGATTGTACGATTTATCAAGGTGTCACTCTAGGTGGAACGGGAAAAGAAAAAGGGAAGAGGCACCCCACTCTTGCAGACAATGTACTCGTTGCAACCGGTGCGAAAGTATTAGGATCAATAACTATTGGGGAAAATAGTAAAGTGGGTGCAGGTTCCGTTGTTCTGAAAGATGTACCAATGAACTCGACGGTTGTTGGAATACCAGGAGTTGTAGTTATTCAAGACGGAGTAAAACTGAAACGGGACTTAGATCATCAAGACTTGCCGGATCCAATTGCTGATCGTTGCAAAAGGATGGAAGAAGAAATAGCGGCACTTCAAGAGGAAATTAGACGACTTGCAAAGGAAAAGGAGAAACATTTATTATGACAATCCAAATTTTTAATACTTTAAAGCGTGAGAAAGAACCATTTGTGCCAATGGAAGAGGGAAAAGTAAAAATGTACGTTTGTGGTCCAACGGTCTACAACTACATTCATATTGGAAATGCACGCCCTGTTATTGTGTACGATACGGTAAGAAAGTATTTGCAATACCGTGGATACGATGTGACGTTTGTATCGAACTTTACAGATGTCGACGACAAAATTATTAAAGCGGCAAATGAGCTAGGAGAAGACGTATCAGAGTTAACTGCTCGTTTTATTAAAGCATATTTTGCTGATGTGGAAGCGCTTGGCTGCAGTAGAGCAGATTCACATCCTCGCGTAACAGATCATATGGATGAAATTATAGAATTTATTCGAGTGTTAGAAGAAAAAGGCTATGCTTACGAGTCACAAGGTGATGTATACTACCGTACGAGAAAGTTTGACGGCTATGGTAAGCTATCTCATCAATCGGTAGATGATTTGAAAGTTGGAGCACGGATAGAAACTGGGGAAAAGAAAGAAGATGCACTAGATTTTGCTCTATGGAAAGCAGCGAAACCGGGTGAGATTTTCTGGGAAAGTCCTTGGGGGAAAGGGCGTCCTGGCTGGCATATCGAATGTTCTGTAATGGCAAGAGAAATACTAGGAGATACGATTGATATTCATGCAGGTGGCCAAGATTTAACCTTCCCACACCATGAAAATGAAATTGCGCAGTCGGAAGCTAGAACAGGTAAAACATTTGCGCGATATTGGATGCATAATGGGTATATTAATATTGATAATGAAAAAATGTCTAAATCGCTTGGCAACTTTGTACTAGTGAATGACATTCGTAAGCAAATTGATCCGCAAGTACTACGTCTATTCATGTTAAGTGTACATTATCGTCATCCGATCAACTACTCAGTCGAGCTAGTAGAGCAAGCGGAAGCGGGTCTAGATCGTATTCGCACCGCATATGCAAATGTGTTGCATCGATTGAATGCAACTGCTGACTTAGGGGACCAACATGATATTTGGCTGCATAAAATCACAGAAGTACAAACACAATTTGAAACTGCGATGGATGATGATTTTAATACTGCAAATGGCATTGCCGCAATCTTTGAATTATCCAAGCTTGCTAATACGTACTTGCTAGAAAAACAAACGGAAGAAAAAGTATTGCAACAGTTTATAGCGGTTTTCGATAAATTAACGGCAGTATTAGGCTTAACGTTGCAAAAAGAAAGCGAAGTGCTTGATGAGGAAATTGATGCATTAATTGAAGAGCGTAACCAAGCAAGAAAAGATCGCAATTTCGCACGAGCAGATGAAATAAGAGACCAATTAAAAGAGATGAATATTATTTTGGAAGATACTGCACAAGGTATCCGATGGAAACGAGGATAAACTTGTGGGAAACTTTAAATTATCCGATGTCAAACAACTAAATGCTTTAGCCTTAGCGTATATGGGAGATGCTGTATTCGAACAAGTAGTTCGAAAGCATCTCATCTTTTCTGGGCGCGTTAAGCCCAATACTTTGCATAAAGAAGCGACAAAGTATGTATCCGCCAAAGCACAAGCGACAATTGTACGAGAGATGCTAAATATCGGGTTTCTAACAGAAGATGAGGAAGCTGTCCTCCGAAGAGGCCGTAATGCGAAGTCTGGTACAGTTCCGAAAAATACAGATGTCCAAACTTATCATTATAGTACTGCGTTTGAAGCTGTTGTAGGAAGTCTATACTTAAGTGAACAAGAAGCACGTCTACAAGAGGTACTACAATTTTCAATCGACTTTATAGATGAACAGAAAGGGGAGAAAAAGTAAATGGCAGAACAAACAGAGCAAACAGGAGAGATTATTGCAGGAAAAAACCCTGTAGTGGAAGCTTTACGCTCAGGTAGAGATATGAATAAGGTCTGGCTTGCAGAAGGAATCCAAAAAAGTGGAGTTTCTGAAATCATGCAACTAGCAAAAGAAGCAGGAATCATTGTTCAATTTGTACCAAAAAAGAAATTGGACGGTTTGACAGATGCTAATCACCAAGGAATTGTAGCATCCGTTGCCGCCTATCGCTATGCAGAACTAGACGATTTATTTGCTTTAGCGGCAAGTAAGCAGGAGGATCCGCTTTTTATTATTTTAGATGAAATAGAGGATCCGCATAACCTTGGTTCCATTATGCGAACGGCAGATGCAGTAGGTGCTCATGGCATTATCATTCCAAAAAGACGTGCTGTTGGACTGACGGCAGTCGTTGCAAAAGCATCTACGGGGGCAATTGAACATATCCCGGTATATCGAGCTGGCAATTTGTCTCAAACGGTAGACGAGTTGAAGGAACGCGGTGTGTGGATTGCTGGAACAGATGCTCAAAAGTCAACAGATTATCGTAACATGGATGCAACACTTCCCCTTGCACTAATCATCGGTAGCGAAGGTAAAGGGATGAGTCGTTTGTTGAAAGAAAAATGTGATTTTCTTTATCATTTGCCAATGGTCGGTCATGTAACTAGTTTGAATGCGTCAGTAGCTGCGTCAATACTTTTATACGAAGTATTACGCGTCCGAAATCCGCTTCAAGGATAATAGTATGCAAATTCTACTTGTCGATGGTTATAACATCATCGGCGCATGGAGCGAGTTACGGAAGTTAAAAAATGATAAATTACTAGACGCTAGAGACCGATTGATCGAGCTAATGGCAGAATATAAGGCATTTACAGGTATTCGAGTGATTGTTGTTTTTGATGCGCATCTAGTGCCAGGTATTGAACACAAAAAGAAAGAATACGATGTGGAAATCATCTATACGCGGAAAAATGAAACAGCAGATGAGCGTATAGAAAAGCTCACGTTAGAACTAAGTAGCAGAAGGGTACAGATTTACGTAGCAACTTCTGATATGACAGAACAAAGAGTAATATTTGGGCAAGGAGCGCTAAGAAAATCAGCAAGAGAATTTGAAATTGAAATGCTGGCTATTTCTTCAAACATTACGAAAAAAATGAAGCATATACAAGAGAATAAACCTACTTCTACCATTCCTTTAACAGAGGAAGTTGCAGAAATTTTTGAAAAATGGCGGAGAGGAATGAAATGATTCATTGACGCTATAAAATTTCATCCTGTATACTTGTGGTAACTATTAGTAATTTAGCTGAGGTGACTTCATTGGAAAAGACAGAACAGAATCTACAGCAATTGGATAGTTTACTAGATGAGGAACTTGTAGAGCTGGTTCATCAAGGAAACACTGAAGCGCTAGATTTCTTAATAACGAAGTATCGTTCGTTCGTTCGAATGAAAGGAAGATCCTATTTTTTAATAGGTGCCGACAAAGAAGATATTCTCCAAGAAGGAATGATTGGATTATATAAAGCAATACGAGATTTCAAGGAAGAGAAACTTGCTTCTTTTCGAGCTTTTGCAGAACTATGTATTACGAGACAAATTATTACTGCTATTAAAACAGCTACCCGTCAAAAGCATATCCCGCTAAATTCTTATGTCTCTTTGGACAAGCCTATTTACGATGAAGAATCAGATCGAACGCTAATGGATATGATTGCTGGCTCTGTCGTAGATGATCCAGAAGAGTTAATTATTAATCGAGAAGATTATGATTACATGGAAGGTAAGATGGCTGAGATCTTAAGTGAGTTAGAGCAACAAGTACTCGCACTATATTTGGATGGACAATCTTATCAGGAAATTTCAGAAGAGCTAAATCGTCATGTGAAGTCAATTGACAATGCATTACAGCGCGTTAAAAGAAAACTAGAACGCTATATGGAGATTGACAGTAATTATGTATAAATGCTAATGTTTGGTTGACACTGTTTCTGTAAAATGATAATCTTGAAAAAGAATTATACGCGTAAAAAGGTGATAAATTGACAAAGAAAATTGTCTTAAGTTGTGTGCAATGTGGACATCGGAATTATACAGTTCCGGCGTCGAAAGAGAGTGCATCTATACGTACAGAAAGAAAAAAACACTGTGCGCATTGTAACGCACATACACTTCATAAACAAACGCTGTAAGTTTGAAAGTAAGATAGATTTTCCATGTGGAGGTTTAGCTAGAATGGCTAATGTAGGTGGATTTTTTAAAAATGTAATGTCTGAAATGAGAAAAGTAAGTTGGCCAAAACGCAAAGAACTAACTCGCTATACAATAATTGTTCTTGCTACGGTTGTATTAATGACTGTGTTTTTTGCTATAGTAGACTTAGGGATCTCAGAATTATTCCGCTGGTATTTAGGATGATAAAAAGTAGCATGTAAATATTTTTTGAAATAGCCCGTCTTAGAAAACGAACGGGTTTTTTCATTTGTCTAAAGAAAAGGAGGGAAAGGACGTTAGGTCCTAACATGTATGGAGAAAAATTGGTATGTAGTTCATACTTACTCTGGGTATGAAAATAAAGTAAAAGCAAATTTAGAAAAACGTGTAGAAACGATGGGGATGTCAGATAAAATTTTTCGAGTGTATATCCCTGAACAAGAAGAAATCGATTTTAAAGATGGAAAAAAACGCGCAGTTTTAAGAAAAACTTTCCCGGGCTATGTATTTGTAGAACTAATTATGACCGACGATGCTTGGTATGTTGTTCGAAATACGCCAGGAGTAACAGGTTTTCTTGGTTCTTCAGGTGGAGGTACAAAACCAACTCCATTAGCGCCAGAAGAAGTGCAATCTATGCTGAAACAAATGGGTACAGATGATCGCATAGTAGAAGTTGATTTCACAATAGGTGAATTAGTAGAAGTTTTAGAAGGACCGTTTGCTCACTTCCAAGGGAAAGTAGAAACAATTGACTTAGAAAAAGCTAAAGTTACGGTTTCTGTAGATATGTTCGGACGAGAAACAAACATGGAATTAGATTTTGATCAAGTGATTAAAATATAATTATGCATAGATACTTGCAGAAGTAACAAAAAAATGGTATCATTTCAAAGGTCAGACTGAAAATACGTCTGCATTAATTTTCTAATGTTATCAGCGCAGAGCTGAGAGACAGATATTTGAGTGGGAGGGGCAACCCAATTACCACATCACGGACTTAAGGAGGTGTGTCTCGTGGCTAAAAAAGTGATTAAAGTTGTTAAATTACAAATTCCTGCTGGAAAAGCAAACCCAGCACCGCCAGTTGGTCCTGCATTAGGACAAGCAGGTGTTAACATCATGGGATTCTGTAAGGAGTTCAACGCACGTACTGCAGATCAAGCAGGTCTAATCATTCCGGTTGAAATTTCTGTATTTGAAGATCGTTCATTTACTTTCATTACAAAAACTCCGCCGGCAGCAGTGTTACTTAAAGTAGCAGCAGGTATTCAATCTGGATCAGGTGAACCGAACCGCGTAAAAGTGGCGACAGTGAAACGTGAAAAAGTTCGCGAAATCGCTGAACAAAAAATGCCAGATTTAAATGCAGCATCTGTTGAAGCAGCTATGTTGATGGTAGAAGGTACTGCACGCAGCATGGGTATTACGATCGAAGACTAATATCTAAAGTGCATTTTTGATATGACGCATTTGTTTTTTTGAAAGGTTGTAGTTGTTCATATGGATAACTGCAACCTTTACACGTGGGAGGTTTAATTCCGCTAAAACCACTATCAAGGAGGACATTTTAAATGGCTAACAAAGGTAAAAAGTTACAAGAAGCAGCTAAATTAGTTGATAACAGCACATTATACTCAGCTAAAGAAGCAATCGAGCTTGCGAAAAAAACAAGCACAGTTAATTTCGATGCAACAGTAGAAGTTGCATTCCGTTTAGGAATTGACACTCGTAAAAACGATCAACAAATCCGTGGGGCGGTTGTACTTCCAAACGGTACTGGTAAAACACAACGCGTATTAGTATTCGCTAAAGGTGAAAAGCTTAAAGAAGCTGAAGCTGCTGGTGCAGACTACGTAGGCGATGCAGAATACATCAACAAAATCCAACAAGGATGGTTTGACTTCGATGTAATCGTAGCTACTCCTGACATGATGGGTGAAGTTGGTAAAATCGGTCGTGTTCTTGGGCCAAAAGGTTTAATGCCAAACCCGAAAACAGGTACTGTTACATTTGACGTTACAAAAGCAATCGAAGAAATTAAAGCAGGTAAAGTTGAATACCGCGCTGATAAAGCTGGGATTATCCACGCTCCAATCGGTAAAGTTTCTTTCGAAGACGATAAATTAGTAGAAAACTTCATGGCAGTATTTGAAGTAATTCAAAAAGCTAAACCAGCTGCATCAAAAGGCGTTTACATGAAGTCGGTAAATGTTACAACTACTATGGGGCCAGCTGTAAAAGTTGATGCTCAATCGATTAAATAATAATTGACAACGTAAAGGAAATCTGTTAAGATGACTTTTGTTGTGAAATATACATTTGTACCGAAGACAGTAGGAGTGATTCGTCACTTAATATCCTACCGAGGACAAGCAAATTCAGATTCTTACTAGATGATGACTTTCTGCCTCTGTGTCTATCCGTAGATCAGAGGCTTTTCTTTTTTCGGTATAAATGGCCAATTCTTATAGGAGGTGCCAAGATGAGCAAAGCAATTGAAACAAAAAAAGTGCAAGTTCAAGACATTGCAGAAAAGTTTAAAGCTGCCGCTTCTGTAGTAGTAGTTGATTACCGTGGTTTAAACGTTGCGCAAGTAACAGAATTACGTAAACAACTTCGTGAAGCTGGTGTGGAATTCAAAGTTTACAAAAACTCACTTACACGCCGTGCTACTGAAGTAGTTGGAGTTGACGGGATTAATGAACATCTTGTTGGTCCAAACGCAGTTGCATTTTCAAACGAAGATGTAATCGCACCTGCAAAAATCATTAATGATTTTGCTAAAAAGAACGATCAGCTTGAGATTAAAGCTGGTATCATCGAAGGAACTGTAGCATCTGCTGAAGATGTGAAAGCATTAGCAGAACTTCCATCACGCGAAGGACTTCTTTCTATGCTTCTTTCAGTACTTCAAGCTCCAGTGCGCAACTTCGCACTTGCAACAAAAGCTGTTGCAGAACAAAAAGAAGAACAAGGCGCATAATTCATTACGCGGCTTGATAAGAAAAAAACGGCGAATAGCCTAAAAATTATCCAATTATAGGAGGAAATTATAATGAACAACGAGCAAATCTTAGAAGCTATCAAATCAATGACAGTTCTTGAGTTAAACGACTTAGTAAAAGCAATTGAAGAAGAATTCGGTGTAACAGCTGCTGCACCAGTAGCAGTTGCTGCAGGTGGCGGAGCTGCTGCTGAAGAAGAAAAAACTGATTTTGACGTAATCCTTGCATCTGCTGGAGATCAAAAAATCAAAGTAATCAAAGTGGTTCGTGAAATCACTGGTCTTGGATTAAAAGAAGCTAAAGAATTAGTTGACAACGCTCCAAAAGCACTTAAAGAAGGCGTTTCTAAAGATGAGGCAGAAGCTTTCAAAGCTCAACTTGAAGAAGTTGGCGCAGGCGTAGAAGTTAAGTAATTTTTGTACACTCCGAAGAAAAAAGCTCGTCAGTAAACGACGGGCTTTTCTTCGTATGTATTGTGGAGGGTTATTCGGTGTCTGATCATTATTATTCTAGAAAACCTCAAACGGAAAGTAAACCACGTCATTGGAATTTTACATTACTCGGTCACAATTTTCGATTTGAAACAGATACTGGTGTATTTAGTAAGAGCGAAGTAGATTTTGGCTCCCGTGTATTAATCGATGCTTTTAAAGTGCCTGATCAAGAAGGAGACTTTTTAGATGTAGGGTGTGGATACGGACCTATAGGTCTTTCTATTGCAAAAGCAAATGAAGAGAGAACAGTTCATTTAGTAGATGTAAACACACGTGCAATCCAACTTGCAGAAAAAAATGCTGCTGCTAACGGGGTACAAAATGTACGAATCTATGAAAGTGATGGGTTGTCAGCAGTTACTACTGCAAACTTTGCGGCTATTATAACTAATCCACCGATTCGCGCTGGAAAAGAAACTATTTTTCGTTTTTACAAAGAGTCCTATGAGAAGTTGGTTTCAAAGGGAGAATTGTGGGTTGTGATTCAAAAGAAACAAGGGGCACCATCTACTTTTAGTTATTTAGAAGAGATTTTTGGTCAAGTAGAAGTTGTAGAGAAAGAAAAAGGCTATTGGATTATAAAAGCTACAAAAGATTGACTTGACAAAATCGCTATGATATTATAATAAAATGCAAAAATATTATTTTGAGGACGTGTGCCCTTTTGAATAAAACTTATAAAATTGGGTATACTGGCCGAGAAAAAGTTTGGTTAATCGAAAAATGAGCTCTTATTAAGAACTCGTTTTCTTTTTGTCTTTCGTTATCATACACCAAAATGTGTATAACGAAAAGACCTATTATCGCTTTATTGAGGGGTGAATGAGTTGACAGGTCAACTAGTTCAGTACGGACAACACCGCCAACGCAGAAGCTTTGCGCGTATTAGTGAGGTGCTTGAACTTCCGAATCTAATCGAAATTCAAACAGCATCTTACGAATGGTTCCTTGAAGAAGGTTTGCGTGAAATGTTTAAAGATATTTCACCAATCGAGGATTTTACAGGCAATCTATCACTTGAATTTGTCGACTATAGTTTAAATGAACCGAAATATTCCGTCGACGAATCGAAAGAACGTGACGCAACATATGCGGCACCACTGCGCGTAAAAGTGCGTCTCCACAACAAAGAAACGGACGAAGTGAAAGAACAAGATGTCTTCATGGGTGATTTCCCGCTTATGACAGAAACAGGTACTTTCGTAATTAATGGTGCTGAGCGCGTTATCGTATCTCAGTTAGTCCGTTCACCAAGTGTTTACTTCCATGATAAAACAGACAAAAATGGTAAAAAAGGCTTTGGGGCAACAGTAATCCCAAACCGCGGTGCATGGCTAGAATATGAAATTGATGCAAAAGACGTAGTATACGTTCGTATCGATCGCACGCGTAAATTACCAGTGACTGTTTTACTTCGCGCTTTAGGCTTTGGATCCGATCAAGAAATCATCGATTTAATCGGTGACAACGAATATTTACGTAATACGCTGGAAAAAGACAACACAGAAACGTCTGAAAAAGCGTTACTTGAAATTTATGAGCGTTTACGTCCTGGTGAACCACCAACAGTGGAAAGTGCAAAGAGCTTGTTATATTCTCGCTTCTTTGACCCAAAACGCTATGATCTAGCAAATGTTGGTCGTTATAAAATGAATAAAAAACTGCATATAAAAAATCGTTTATTCAATCAAACGGTAGCAGAAACGTTAGTGGATCCAGAAACGGGTGAGATTCTAGTAGAAGCTGGTACACTTATCGATCGTCGTGTACTAGATAAACTGATTCCTCATTTAGAAAATGGAATTGGCTTCAAAACATTATCGCAAGTTGGTGGTGTTTTAGAAGACGACATTACAATTCAATCTATTAAGATATTTGCTCCAAACGATGAAGAACAAAAAGAAATCAATGTTATTAGTAATGCGTATGTAGAAAATGAAGTAAAAAACATTACGCCTGCTGATATCGTTTCTTCTATCGGTTATTTCTTCAATTTGTTATTCAATGTTGGAAACACGGATGATATTGATCATCTTGGTAACCGACGTTTACGTTCAGTAGGTGAATTACTACAAAACCAATTCCGTATTGGTCTTTCTCGTATGGAACGTGTGGTACGTGAACGTATGTCTATTAACGACACACAATCTATCGTGCCTCAACAACTTATTAATATTCGACCAGTTATTGCATCTATTAAAGAATTCTTTGGTAGCTCGCAATTATCTCAATTCATGGACCAAACAAACCCACTTGCTGAACTTACGCACAAACGTCGTCTATCAGCACTTGGACCAGGTGGTTTAACACGTGAGCGTGCTGGTTTCGAAGTACGTGACGTTCACTATTCTCACTATGGTCGTATGTGTCCGATTGAAACACCAGAGGGTCCGAATATCGGACTTATTAACTCACTTTCAAGCTTTGCAAAAGTGAATAAATTTGGTTTTATTGAAACACCATATCGTCGAGTTGACCCAGAGACTGGCTTAGTAACGATGCGCATTGATTATTTAACTGCAGATGAAGAGGATAACTACGTAGTAGCACAAGCAAACTCTTTATTATCAGATGAAGGTGCGTTCTTAAATGAAGAAGTAGTTGGGCGTTTCCGAGGCGATAACACGGTATTCAGAAGAGAACAAGTGGATTACATGGATGTTTCTCCAAAACAAGTTGTTTCTGCGGCGACAGCATGTATCCCATTCTTAGAAAACGATGACTCGAACCGTGCATTAATGGGTGCGAACATGCAACGTCAAGCTGTTCCATTATTAAATCCAGAAGCTCCATTTGTTGGAACTGGTATGGAACATGTGAATGCACGTGATTCTGGAGCTGCTGTAATTGCGAAGTATCACGGAATTGTAGAGCATGTTGAAGCAAAAGAAATTCGCGTTCGACGCATTGAAGAAGTAGATGGAAAAGAAGTTAAAGGTGATTTAACTTCGTATAAAGTCCATAAATTTGAACGATCTAACCACGGGACATCTATCAACCAACGTCCAATTGTTAAAGTGGGGGATCGAGTAAAACCACTTGATATTCTAGCAGATGGTCCTTCTATGGAACAAGGAGAGCTTGCTCTAGGACGTAACGTGCTAGTAGCCTTCATGACATGGGATGGATACAACTACGAGGATGCTGTTATTATGAGCGAACGCCTTGTGAAAGATGATGTATATACTTCTGTGCATATTGAAGAATATGAATCGGAATCACGAGACACGAAGCTTGGACCAGAAGAAATCACAAGAGATATTCCAAACGTCGGAGAAGATGCACTACGCAACTTAGATGACCGTGGAATTATCCGTGTTGGTGCAGAAGTACGTGATGGCGATATTTTAGTTGGTAAAGTAACACCTAAGGGAGTTACAGAACTGACTGCCGAGGAACGTCTACTACATGCTATTTTTGGTGAAAAAGCCCGTGAAGTTCGTGATACATCTCTACGTGTACCTCATGGTGCTGGCGGGATTGTATTAGATGTAAAAGTCTTTAATCGTGAAGATGGCGATGAATTATCTCCAGGCGTTAACCAATTAGTTCGTGCTTATATCGTTCAAAAACGTAAAATCTCCGTTGGGGATAAAATGGCCGGACGTCATGGTAACAAAGGGGTTATCTCGCGTATCCTTCCGGAAGAAGATATGCCGTTCCTTCCAGATGGAACACCAGTTGACATCATGTTAAACCCACTTGGTGTACCTTCTCGTATGAACATCGGGCAAGTATTAGAGCTACACTTAGGTATGGCTTCTAGACTACTTGGAGTTCATATGGCTTCACCAGTATTTGATGGTGCCAACGAAGAAGACGTGTGGACGACAATGGAAGAAGCAGGTCTAAACCGAGACGGTAAAACAACATTATACGACGGACGTTCAGGCGAACCATTTGATAATCGCGTTTCTGTCGGAATTATGTATATGATTAAACTTGCCCACATGGTAGATGATAAGTTGCACGCACGCTCTACTGGACCGTACTCACTAGTTACGCAACAACCTCTTGGAGGGAAAGCACAATTTGGTGGACAACGTTTCGGAGAGATGGAAGTATGGGCACTGGAAGCATATGGTGCTGCTTATACATTACAAGAAATCCTAACGGTTAAATCCGATGACGTTGTGGGACGTGTAAAAACGTATGAAGCAATTGTTAAAGGAGAAAGCGTTCCTGAACCAGGTGTTCCAGAATCATTTAAAGTATTGATCAAAGAACTACAAAGTTTAGGTATGGACGTTAAGATGTTAACAATCGACGAAGAAGAAATTGAACTTCGCGATTTAGATGAAGATGACGATATTCCTGCAGCTGACGCACTTGGAATTTTGCCACAAGCAAATGAAGAGGAACCTGTTGAAGTAGGGGAATAAGAAACAAATAAAAATCGGACAGGTGATACCTGTCCGTATTTCCGTATAAAATTGCATAATGCAGAGCTACTTGGAAAGTCTTTTTAAAAGACACAAGACTAAAGGGAGGTAGGCTCCTTGATAGACGTTAATAATTTTGAGTATATGAAAATTGGTTTAGCTTCACCTGATAAAATCCGTTCATGGTCTTATGGAGAAGTAAAAAAACCTGAAACGATTAACTATCGTACTTTAAAACCTGAAAAAGATGGTTTATTCTGTGAGCGTATTTTCGGTCCGACAAAAGACTGGGAATGTCACTGTGGTAAATACAAGCGAGTTCGTTATAAAGGTGTTGTATGTGATCGCTGTGGAGTAGAAGTTACACGTGCGAAAGTTCGTCGTGAACGTATGGGACACATCGAATTAGCTGCACCGGTATCACATATCTGGTATTTCAAAGGTATTCCAAGTCGTATGGGTCTACTTTTAGATATGTCTCCAAGATCACTAGAAGAAGTCATTTATTTTGCTTCTTATGTAGTAATCGAGCCGGCAGATACACCACTTGAAAAGAAACAATTACTTTCTGAAAAAGAATACCGTGCATACCGTGATAAGTTTGGAACTAAATTCCAAGCGGCTATGGGTGCAGAGGCTATTAAACGTCTACTTCAAGAGATTGATTTAGAAAGTGAAACAGAAAGCTTAAAAGAAGAGTTAAAAACAGCACAAGGCCAACGTCGTACACGTGCGATTAAACGTTTAGAAGTAGTAGAATCATTCCGTAACTCAGGAAACAAACCAGACTGGATGATCCTAGATGTACTTCCGGTAATTCCACCAGAATTACGTCCAATGGTTCAATTAGATGGTGGACGTTTTGCTACATCCGATTTAAACGATTTGTATCGTCGTGTTATTAACCGTAACAACCGTTTAAAACGTTTATTAGATCTTGGTGCTCCAAGCATCATTGTTCAAAATGAAAAACGTATGTTACAAGAAGCTGTAGATGCTTTAATAGATAATGGTCGTCGTGGTCGTCCAGTTACTGGTCCAGGTAACCGTCCATTAAAATCACTTTCACATATGTTGAAAGGGAAACAAGGTCGTTTCCGTCAAAACTTACTTGGTAAACGTGTAGACTACTCTGGTCGTTCGGTTATCGTAGTAGGACCAAACTTAAAAATGTATCAATGTGGTCTTCCTAAAGAGATGGCTATCGAATTATTTAAGCCATTTGTGATGAAAGAACTTGTTGAACGTGGGCTAGCTCATAACATTAAGAGTGCAAAACGTAAAATTGAACGTATGCATGCAGAGGTTTGGGATGTATTAGAAGATGTTATTAAGGAGCATCCGGTTTTACTAAACCGCGCACCTACTCTTCACCGCTTAGGTATTCAAGCATTCGAACCAACATTAGTAGAAGGTCGTGCAATTCGACTTCATCCATTAGTATGTACAGCTTATAACGCTGACTTCGATGGTGACCAAATGGCTGTTCACGTTCCTCTATCTGCAGAGGCACAAGCAGAGGCACGTCTATTAATGCTTGCAGCACAAAACATTCTAAACCCGAAAGACGGAAAACCAGTTGTTACACCTTCTCAAGATATGGTTTTAGGAAACTATTACTTAACGCTTGAGCGTAAAGGGGCAACAGGAGAAGGTACTACGTTCTTCGGTCCAGAAGAAGTGCTAATTGCTTATAATACAGGGCATGTACATTTGCATACGCGTATCGCTATTGCAGCATCGTCCTTAAAAAACCAAACATTTACGGAAGAACAAAACAAGATGTTACTACTAACAACTGTAGGTAAAGTAATTTTCAATGAAATACTACCAGAAACGTTCCCGTATATTAATGAGCCAACGGACTTCAACTTACAAATTGAAACTCCGGAAAAATACTTTGTTTCTACAACTACTGATGTGAAGAAACATATTGAATCTACAGATCTTGTACAGCCATTTAAGAAAAAAATCCTTGGTAATATCATTGCAGAAGTATTTAAGAACTTCCATATCACGGAAACTTCAAAAATGCTTGACCGCATGAAGGCACTTGGATTTAAATATTCTACTAAAGCAGGTATTACAATTGGTATTTCTGATATCGTCGTACTTCCTGATAAAGGTGAAATTTTAGAAGAGGCACAAAGTAAAGTAGATAAAGTTATGAAACAATTCCGCCGTGGTTTGATCACGGAAGACGAGCGTTATGCGAGCGTTATCGGACATTGGAGTAAAGCGAAAGAAGTAATTCAAGATAAGCTGATGAAAACTCTTGATAACATGAACCCAATCTTCATGATGAGTGACTCAGGTGCCCGTGGTAACGCATCTAACTTTACTCAACTTGCAGGTATGCGTGGACTGATGGCCAACCCGGCAGGACGTATTATCGAACTTCCGATCAAATCATCGTTCCGTGAAGGGTTAACGGTACTCGAGTACTTCATTTCTACACATGGTGCTCGTAAAGGTCTTGCCGATACAGCGCTGAAAACAGCCGATTCAGGTTACTTAACTCGTCGTCTAGTAGATGTTGCTCAAGATGTAATCGTTCGTGAAGACGATTGTGGAACAGATCGTGGCTTACTAATTGGCTCGCTTATGGAAGGAACGGAAGTAATTGAAGAGTTTGGTGAACGTATTGTTGGTCGCCATACGAAGAAAACAATTTTCCATCCAACTACAAATGAAGTCATCTTAGAAAAAGACGGACTAATTACACAAGACGTTGCTCGCGTGATCGAAGAAGCAGGAATTGAAGAATTAACAATTCGTTCTGCATTCACTTGTAATACAAAACACGGTGTATGTAAAAAATGTTACGGTCTAAACTTAGCGACTGGTGATACGGTAGAAGTTGGTGAAGCAGTAGGTATTATTGCCGCTCAATCAATCGGTGAACCAGGTACTCAGTTAACGATGCGTACATTCCATACAGGTGGGGTTGCGGGAGACGATATCACTCAAGGTCTTCCACGTATCCAAGAGATTTTCGAAGCAAGAAATCCAAAAGGGCAAGCTGTTATTACAGAAATTACCGGTATTGTGACGGAAATTGATGAAATAAGAGAAGGCCAAAAAGAAATTACTATTCAAGGTACTGTAGAAACACGTAAATACTTAGCACCATACAATGCTCGTTTAAAAGTTCAATTAAACGATGTTGTTAACCGTGGTCAAGTATTAACAGAGGGTTCTGTAGATCCTAAAGAATTACTAAAAGTAAAAGACGTTTCAACGGTTCAAGAGTACTTACTAAAAGAAGTACAAAAAGTTTATCGTATGCAAGGGGTAGAAATTGGAGATAAGCACATCGAAGTAATGGTACGTCAAATGCTTCGTAAAGTAAGAATTATTGAAGCAGGTGAAACAGACCTACTTCCTGGTTCACTGCTTGATATCCATCAATTTGCTGAAGCAAATAAAGATGCTGTTCTTCAAGGTAAGATACCAGCAACTTGTCGCCCAGTTATCCTTGGTATTACAAAAGCTTCTCTTGAAACAGAATCGTTCTTATCTGCTGCATCCTTCCAAGAAACAACTCGTGTCCTAACAGATGCGGCGATCAAAGGAAAACGTGATGAATTATTAGGATTGAAAGAGAATGTTATTATCGGTAAATTAGTTCCTGCTGGTACAGGAATGCAACGTTATCGTCAAATTGAAATCTCTCCTAATGAGGCAGATGCGGAAAAAGAAGCAGTAAAGGCTGAGTAAGGAAATTATTATTAGGGAGATATAATTCTCCCTAATAATTTTAATGATAAGTGTTGACACTTTTTTCAAGGAATGATAATATACTTAAGGTTGATAGTTATCGGACTTGTAGCTTTGGAGGATATGAAAATGTCTTATGAAAAAGTCAAGCAAGCGAAAAAAACAATCATTGGTACAAAGCAAGCAGTAAAAGCAATGAAAAAAGGGCTTGTCAAAGAAGTTTATATTGCGCTTGATGTAGAAGAAAAAATCATTGAACTTGTACGGTTAACAGCACAAGAAAACAATGTGTTAATTCACTATGTTGAGTCTAAAGTAGATCTTGGTAAAGCTTGTGGACTGCGCGTTAGCGCGTCAGTAGTAGCTATTACTGTGTAACAGTTTTTGTGTAAATCACAAAAGCTTTGTTTTTACCCAAAAAATGAACCACCTGGATGTGTGGTATTAACAAGATGAAATGAAGGGAGGAATAATCGATGCCTACAGTTAACCAATTGGTCCGTAAGCCTCGTCAATCCAAAAGCACGAAATCTAAATCACCAGCGTTAGGAAAAGGCTATAACAGCTTTAAAAAATCAGCTACGAACTTGAACTCACCTCAAAAGCGTGGAGTTTGTACTCGTGTTGGTACTATGACGCCGAAAAAACCAAACTCTGCACTTCGTAAATATGCACGTGTACGTTTAACAAATACGTTAGAGGTAAACGCGTATATCCCGGGTGAAGGTCACAACCTTCAAGAACACAGTGTTGTTCTTCTTCGCGGAGGACGTGTAAAAGATTTACCAGGGGTACGTTATCATATCGTACGTGGTGCTCTTGACACAGCAGCAGTTAATGGTCGTATGCAAAGCCGTTCACTTTACGGTGCAAAACGCCCGAAAGAAAAGAAATAATTTAATCTATAATTAGACATTCGTCGAAAGGAGGAAAACACATGCCTCGTAAAGGTCCTGTTTCCAAACGTGACGTGTTACCAGATCCAATTTATAATTCGAAACTAGTAACTCGTTTAATCAATAAAATGATGGTTGATGGTAAAAGAGGTACTTCTCAAAAAATCCTATACGGAGCGTTTGATCTTGTAAAAGAACGTTCTGGTAAAGATGCATTAGAAGTATTCGAAGCTGCATTAAACAATGTAATGCCAGTTTTAGAAGTTCGTGCTCGTCGTGTTGGTGGTGCAAACTACCAAGTACCAGTTGAAGTACGTCCTGATCGCCGTTCAACTTTAGGTCTTCGCTATTTAGTAAACTATTCACGTCTTCGTGGAGAAAAAACAATGGAAGAACGTTTAGCTAACGAAATTCTTGATGCATCTAACAACACTGGTGCTTCAGTTAAAAAACGTGAAGATATGCACAAAATGGCGGAAGCTAACAAAGCATTCGCACACTATCGTTGGTAAGATTTACTTTAAAATGATACCTAATCTGAAATTGGAAGGAGAAATACAATATGGCTAGAGAGTTCTCCTTAGAAAAAACACGTAATATCGGGATCATGGCTCACATTGATGCTGGTAAAACGACTACTACGGAGCGTATTCTTTATTACACTGGTAAAATCCACAAGATTGGGGAAACTCATGAAGGTGCCTCTCAAATGGACTGGATGGAGCAAGAGCAAGAACGTGGTATTACTATCACTTCTGCTGCTACAACAGCTTCTTGGGATAACCACCGTGTAAATATCATCGATACACCTGGACACGTAGACTTCACTGTTGAAGTTGAACGTTCACTTCGTGTACTTGATGGTGCGGTTACAGTTCTAGATGCTCAATCTGGTGTTGAACCACAAACTGAAACAGTATGGCGCCAAGCTACAACTTACGGTGTACCACGTATTGTTTTCGTTAACAAAATGGATAAAACGGGCGCAGATTTCCTATATTCTGTAGGAACACTTCATGACCGTTTACAAGCTAATGCTCATCCAATTCAGTTACCAATCGGTTCTGAAGATCAGTTCTCTGGAATTATCGACCTAGTAACGATGAAAGCTACTATATATGGTAATGACTTAGGAACAGACATCCAAGAAGTAGAAATTCCTGAAGAATACAAAGCGCAAGCTGAAGAATACCGTGAAAAACTAGTTGAAGCGGTAGCTGAGCTTGACGAAGAGCTAATGGAAAAATATCTTGGTGGAGAAGAAATTACGAACGAAGAATTAGTTGCTGGTATCCGTAAAGGTACTTTGAACGTAGAATTCTATCCAGTAGTATGTGGTACTGCATTTAAAAACAAAGGCGTTCAAAAAGTTCTTGACGCAGTTGTTGCATACCTTCCATCTCCATTAGATATTGCTGCTATGAAAGGTATTGATCCTAACACAGATGAAGAAGTAGAACGTCACTCAGACGATTCAGAACCATTCTCTGCATTAGCGTTCAAAGTAATGACAGACCCTTATGTTGGTAAGTTAACATTCTTCCGCGTATATTCTGGTACATTACAATCAGGTTCGTATGTACAAAACTCTACAAAAGGTAAGCGTGAGCGCGTAGGACGTATCCTACAAATGCATGCTAACTCTCGTGAAGAAATCTCAGAAGTGCACTCTGGAGATATCGCAGCGGCTGTAGGTTTAAAAGATACTACAACTGGTGATACACTTTGTGATGAGAAAGCTTTAGTAATTCTTGAATCTATGGAATTCCCAGAGCCAGTTATCTCACTATCAGTTGAACCAAAAACAAAAGCAGACCAAGATAAAATGGGTCAAGCTTTACAAAAACTTTCTGAAGAAGATCCAACATTCCGCGTACATACTGACCAAGAAACTGGTCAAGTAATCATCGCTGGTATGGGTGAACTTCACCTTGATATCCTAGTTGACCGTATGCGTCGTGAGTTTAAAGTAGAAGCTAACGTAGGTGCTCCACAAGTATCTTATCGTGAAACTTTCCGCTCTTCAGCTGAAGTTGAAGGTAAATTCGTACGCCAATCTGGTGGACGTGGACAATTCGGACACGTTTGGATTGAATTCTCTCCAAACGAAGAAGGAAAAGGTTTTGAGTTTGAAAACGCAATCGTTGGTGGGGTAGTACCACGTGAATATATTCCAGCTGTTGAAGCGGGTCTTCGTGACGCACTTGACAATGGGGTAATTGCAGGATTCCCATTAATCGATATTAAAGCTAGATTATTCGACGGATCTTACCATGATGTTGACTCGAATGAGATGGCATTTAAAATTGCAGCATCTATGGCATTGAAAAATGCTGTATCTAAAGTAAATCCAGCACTTCTTGAGCCAATCATGAAGGTAGAAGTTGTTATTCCTGAAGAATATTTAGGAGACATCATGGGTGATATCACGTCTCGTCGTGGTCGCGTTGAAGGTATGGACGCTCGTGGTAACGCACAAGTAGTACGTGCAATGGTTCCACTTGCTGAAATGTTCGGATATGCAACGTCTTTACGTTCTAACACGCAAGGACGCGGAGTATTCTCAATGGTGTTTGATCACTATGAAGATGTTCCAAAATCGATTTCGGAAGAAATTATTAAAAAACATAAAGGTGAATAATTGATATTTCACCAAAATTAAAGTATAACTATTTTATAGAGTATAAAAGATGGAGGGACGTACGCCCTCTACCTTTTATCATAAAAAATCATACAATTACTGAGGAGGATCTCTCAAATGGCTAAAGAAAAATTTGACCGTTCAAAAACGCATGCTAATATTGGTACAATCGGACACGTTGACCATGGTAAAACAACTTTAACTGCTGCTATCGCAACAGTTCTTTCTAAAAAAATGGGTGGTACTGCTAGATCATACGCTGATATCGATAACGCACCTGAAGAAAAAGAGCGTGGTATCACAATCAATACTTCACACGTTGAGTACGAAACAGCTTCTCGTCACTATGCTCACGTAGACTGCCCAGGACATGCTGACTATGTTAAAAACATGATCACAGGTGCAGCTCAAATGGACGGCGGTATCTTAGTAGTATCTGCTGCTGATGGCCCAATGCCACAAACTCGCGAACATATCCTTCTTTCACGTCAAGTAGGTGTACCATACCTAGTTGTATTCATGAACAAATGTGATATGGTTGACGATGAAGAACTTCTTGAATTAGTTGAAATGGAAATTCGTGATCTTCTTTCTGAATATGAATTCCCAGGAGACGATATTCCAGTAATTAAAGGTTCTGCTCTTAAAGCTCTTGAAGGTGAAGCAGAATGGGAAGAAAAAATCGTTGAATTAATGGACGCTGTAGATAGCTATATCCCAACTCCAGAACGTCAAACTGACAAACCTTTCATGATGCCAGTTGAGGATGTATTCTCAATCACTGGTCGTGGTACAGTTGCAACTGGACGTGTTGAACGTGGTCAAGTTAAAGTTGGAGACGTTGTAGACATCATCGGTATTACTGAAGAAGCAAAATCAACTACTGTAACAGGTGTTGAAATGTTCCGTAAACTATTAGACTATGCTGAAGCTGGAGACAACATCGGTGCACTTCTTCGTGGGGTTGCTCGTGAAGAAATCCAACGTGGACAAGTATTAGCTAAACCAGGCTCAATCACTCCACACACAGACTTCAAAGCTGAAGTTTATGTTCTTTCAAAAGAAGAGGGTGGACGTCATACTCCATTCTTCTCTAACTACCGCCCACAGTTCTACTTCCGTACAACTGACGTAACAGGCGTTTGTAACTTACCAGAAGGCGTAGAAATGGTTATGCCTGGAGATAACATTGAAATGACTGTTTCTCTAATCTCTCCAATCGCTCTTGAAGAAGGTACTAAATTCTCTATCCGTGAGGGTGGACGTACTGTAGGCGCTGGTGTAGTTGCTACTATCACTAAGTAATTAATAATTTAAATGCTAAAATCCATCTCGTGACGACGAGATGGATTTTTTTTGTGTTTATAAATAGTGTAGACTAGTATTAAGAGGTGATAGCTGATGAATGCACAAATCTTATTGATTGAAGATGATCAACTAATATATGAAATGATTAAAGAACGATTTATCCAGTGGTCGTTTAATGTAATTCGTCCCGATGACTTTCAAAAAGTAATGCCAGATTTTATTGAACAAAAGCCACAATTAGTTATTATTGATATACAATTGCCGTCCTATGATGGCTTTCATTGGTGTAGAGAAATTCGTCATATCTCTAAAGTACCGATAATTTTTTTATCTTCCCGAGATCATCCGATGGATATGATTATGGCGATGCAAATGGGTGCAGATGATTTTGTACAAAAACCATTTAATATGGATGTACTGCTTGCCAAAGTACAAGCACTACTACGGCGAACATATGATTACCGGGAAGAAAAACTGGATATTAGTAATTGGAATGGTGCAATCATTGACTTTGCAAAAAGTGAAGTGAAGAAGCAAGATAGATCCATCGAGCTTACGAAAAATGAACTTTTCATATTACGTATCCTACTAAAATCTGTGGATACAATCGTTTCGCGTGATGAGTTAATGCGGCAGCTCTGGGATGATGAACGTTTTGTAAACGATAATACGTTATCTGTTAATGTGAATAGATTGCGGTTAAAATTAGAGGAAATTGGTTTACAAGAAGTTATTCTAACAAAAAAAGGGTTAGGCTACATGGCAATTACGAAAGAGGGGTAAAGTTATTTGTTCATAATGTACATGAAAGAAAGAAAAGCATGGATTCTCTTTTTTATTGGTTTGCAAATTTGGTTGAACATCCTTTTAACTTTAGATATCGCTTTCCAAGAAGTTGCAATTCTTTATATTAACCTAGTGTACATGATAGCTTTCCTACTTTTTATTTGGTGGAGGTATAGGAAAGAGACTGCTTATTATAAAGAATTGGAAGAAAGTGCAACGTTTGATTCTCTCCCGAAAGGTGAGTCTAGTTTTGAAAAGAAAATTACAAGTATTATGGAAGAATTAATATTAGTAAATAACGAGGAATTGAATCAATTAAAGGTAGTGCATCTAGAAGAGAATGATCGTATTTTATCTTGGATTCATGAAGTTAAAACTCCATTGACTGGGATGAAGCTCCTAATGGATGCGGTACAAGAACAACCATTACAGGAGAAACTGGAGGTCGAGTGGTTAAGAATTCATTTGTTATTAGATCAGCAGCTTCACCATACAAGACTACCTTCTTTGGAAAAGGACTATTTAGTAGAATCTGTTCCACTTCAAAAATTATTACATAAAGAAATCATTGAACTACAAGCATGGTGCATGCAAAAGGGAATTGGTTTTGAAATTGAACTACTACAAGAGGAAGTCCTGACCGATCAAAAATGGTTAGCATTTATCCTTCGTCAGTTGTTGACAAATGCAGTGAAGTATAGTGATTCAGATAAAGAAATTCACGTTTTTTCTAAAAAAGACGAAGCAGGTCATACCATTTTAACTGTAAAAGACTTTGGAAGTGGGATAACGAAGGCAGATCTGCCACGTATATTTGAAAAGTCATTTACCGGTACAACGGGTAGAAATACCGCTGCTTCAACTGGAATGGGACTGTATTTAACGAAAAAAGTCGCTGATAAATTGGGAATACGAATAATAGTAAACTCTAAAATCGATGAAGGCTCTTCATTTTCATTACAATTTCCTTTAAAAAATGAAATAAGCAAAATAACGAGTAGGTGACAAAATTGTCATCTACTTTGTTTGTTTGTCATGTAAATCGAACGATTAAACGTATAAAAAGTCTTACAATAGAGTTAATACTATGTAGGAGGTACATACATGACTATTTTGAGTGGACGTAAAATAAGAAAAGTTTATGGAAAAAAATCAACTGCGCAAGAAGTGTTGAAAGGTATAGATATGGAAGTACAAGAAGGAGAATTTGTTGGCATAATGGGACCATCCGGTTCCGGAAAGACAACGTTATTAAATGTTCTTGCTTCGATTGATAAAGCGACTGAGGGTGTCATCGAAATCAGCGGTCACGATCTACGGACGATGAAAGAACGAGAGTTATCCAATTTCCGTCGGGAACAATTAGGTTTCATCTTCCAAGACTACAATCTCTTAGATACATTAACGGTGAAGGAAAATATACTGTTACCACTTTCTATTAGTAATATATCCAAAAAAGAAGCGGAAGCCCGTTTCAAAGAAATTACTAAAACATTAGGGATTGATGATCTCGCAAATAAATATCCAAACGAAGTATCGGGAGGACAAAAACAAAGAACATCGGCTGCACGTGCATTGATCAGTAATCCTTCCGTCGTGTTTGCCGATGAACCAACAGGGGCTCTAGATTCTAAGGCAGCTACTGCCTTACTCAGCAATTTAGAGAAAATAAATAGAGATAAAAAAGTCACAATTATGATGGTTACGCATGATGCCGTTGCCGCAAGCTTTTGTTCGCGTGTGTTATTTCTAAAGGATGGGCAATTATATACGGAACTGTATAAAGGCGAGAAAGATCGGCTGCGTTTTTATCAAGAGATTATGAGTACACAAAGTGTGCTTGGTGGTGATGGCTATGACGCTTAGTCAATTAGTTCTTCGGAGTATGAAGAAAAATATTAAGCATTACTATTTATATTTCTTTGCCCTTATATTCAGTGTAACGCTTTACTTTTCTTTTGTTACTTTGCAATACAATCCTAGTGTAGTAGATGTATCGCAAGGGGTAAAGGTTGCTGCTGGTTTAAAGGCCGCATCGTATATATTGTTATTTGTAGTAGTATTTTTTGTTCTGTATGCGAATCTGTTGTTTATGAAAAGAAGAAGTAAGGAAATTGGGCTCTATCAGCTAATAGGAATGTCTAAAGGGCTTGTTACAAGGTTATTAGTGCTTGAGAATACAATTCTTTGGGTTAGTGCACTGGCGATAGGTGTCGGACTTGGTTTTTTAACTTCTAGAGTTTTTGGAATGGTTTTACTGCGTATTTTAGAAAAAGATGTATTGGTTCAGTTAATATTTTCAGTTGAAGCACTGCAAATGACGATTTTCGTATTTCTAGTGTTATTGATCGTAGTATTGATCCAGACTGCAATTGGTATTCGACGAGTGTCATTACTTGCATTGTTTACGGCAAATGCAACAGCAGATGTAAAAGTGAAGCGATTTAGTGGACTTCAAATGTTTCTTGGCTTCATCGGTCTATTATTAATTGGTTATGGGTATTATTTATCTACTACCTTGTTCGAACTAGAAAGTGACAATCCAAATGTGCTTTTTTATAAAATGATCGCAATTTTAGTTTCAACAATTGGAGGAACATTTTTTGTATTTCGTTTTTCAGTAGCATTTATATTAAATTTAATTCGAAAACAGAAAAGAGGGCATTTGTCTATACAGGATGTATTGTCTTTAACGCCAATTATGCATCGAATGAAATCAAATGCTATGTCGTTAACAACCATTACGGTTATCTCCGCAACCGCTTTAGGTATTCTTTGTTTGTCGTATATCTCCTATTATTCAGCAGGTTCCACGGCAAAACTAAACATACCGTTTGATTATATTATCATGAATGACCAAGGCGAAGGTTTTATAGAGCTGTTAAACGAGAAGAAAATAGAATACACACAAACAGATATCGAATTGTTAAATGTAGAAGTCGATACGTCGGCTATATATGCGAATGATATGCCTGCGGGATTAAATATGGTAACTAAAGGTCCCATGATTATTACAAAGCTAAGTGATATGCAAAAAGAAATGCCAGGGCTCTCCTTAAAAGAAGGAGAAGGGTATATCACAGGATATAGTAGTATGATGTCAGAAATAGTGAAACTGGAAGAAAATAAACCAGTAGAGCTAACAACATCGAATGGAGAAGAATCTATTACCATTAAAGAAATAAGATCCGATTCATTGCTCGTCTATTATGTGACAGGTGCTGGCATGTCGATAGTCGTAACGGATGAACAATTTGATAAACTGAAAGCAGACGCTATGATCAGCGAGCAAACTATATGGAGCAAACAAATTGGTATTGATTTAGCGGAGAGTGCGCAGTTAAAAGAAGTACAAGCGATATACGAAGAAACAACGAATAATGGGCATTTTGAAGTGACTAAAGATGACGGCACGATTGACAGTGTGAACATGGATACGCAAGAAGCATATAGATTGTCTATGCTAGATATGTTTGGATTAGTGATCTTTGTAACAGGGTTCTTAGGTTTAGCATTTTTAATGACTACTGGTAGTATTCTTTACTTTAAACAAATGACGGAAGCGGAAGAAGAGAAGGCTTCCTACACAGTGCTTAGAAAAATTGGTTTCACGACGAATGAGTTGATGAAAGGAATTTATAAAAAGCAATTGTTTAACTTCGGTGTTCCTCTAGTTATTGGTTTAGCACATAGCTATTTTGCGGTCAAATCGGGATGGATGCTATTTGGCACGGAACTGGTAGCACCCTTGCTAATTACGATGGGGGTTTATGTAATTTTGTATTCGATCTTTGCATTTCTCTCTATTGGATACTATCGAAAAGTAGTGAATGAATCACTATAATGATCAATTGAAGAAAATGCCCCTTTGTTTTGAAAGCAAGGGGGCATTTTCCATTGACATTTAGGCGAAGAAGAATTAAACTTTCACTTATTAGTAATCTAGTACGCGAAAGTGAGTGTTTTTATGAATGCTGTCTTAATTGCAGTAATAGTGATGTTAGTTTTGAGTTTACTACGCATAAATGTTGTATTCTCTTTAATAATAGGTGCCTTGGTAGGAGGGCTTACAGCAGGGTTAACCTTGCCAGAAACGATTGAGGCATTTACAGGTGGGTTAGGTGCTGGAGCAACTATAGCTTTAAGTTATGGATTGCTAGGAGGGTTTGCAGTTGCTATCTCTAAAACGGGGATACCGGACTTATTGGTAATAGCAATTTTAAAGCTAGTTAAAAGCAAGGGAGAATCAAATAAAACAGGTTTTGTAAAAGTGCTAGTCTTCTTATTGCTATTATTGATGGCTGTATTTTCACAAAACTTAATCCCAATTCATATTGCATTTATACCTTTGTTAGTTCCGCCTATCTTAAAAGTATTGAACATGTTAAGGGTGGACCGAAGATTGATTGCCTGTATACTTGCGTTTGGTTTAATAACCCCATATATGTTCCTTCCATATGGGTTTGGTGCGATTTATCAAGATATCGTTGCTACTCAGATAGGGCTTTCTGGTCTGGAGGTATCATTAAGTGATATTCCCAAAGCTATGGCTTTTCCTGCACTGGGAATGGTATTTGGATTGATATCCGCCTTTGTTTTATTCCGTAAGGCTAGGAACTATAAACAAGAGGAAATAGAAGTAAGTGAATTAGAAGTAGAAGTTAAAAGGAGTAGTATTATCTTTACCGTTATCTCTTTATTAGCGGCACTGTTTGTTCAAGTGAATACAGACTCTATGATTGCTGGTGCACTTGCTGGTATCGTGGTTCTTTATATTAGTGGGACACTAAGAAGGAAAGAAGCAGATGTCCTATTAACGGAAGGTATGCGTATGATGGCTTTTGTGGGATTCGTGATGATTACAGCAAATGGCTTTGCGTCAGTTATCAATGAAACAGGACACGTCGAGAGCTTGGTGGAAGCTTCTTCAAAACTGTTGGCGGGTAATGTGAGTATAGCAGTATTAATCATGCTAGTTATTGGTTTAGTTGTGACGATGGGAATAGGATCATCTTTTGCAACCATTCCAATTATCGCTGCTATCTTTGTACCCCTTGCAATGGAACTTGGACTAAGTCCTCTAGCGACAATTGCTTTAATAGGTACTGCGGGTGCTTTAGGTGATGCTGGTTCACCAGCTTCCGACTCGACACTCGGACCCACCGCAGGGTTAAATGTAGACGGTCAGCATAATCATATTTGGGATACCTGTGTCCCGACATTTCTATGTTACAACATTCCCCTCGTCCTCTTTGGATGGATAGCGATTGTATTTGTTCTATAATAATTATTGGAAGGGCGTCTCTATAGAAGAGATGTCCTTTTATGTATTAGAGGGAAGGACATATTCCAAAAATTTCTTTAGCCTTATCAGTTGCCATTCTCAGTAGAATTTTATATACTAGACATCGGCTTCGAAAACAAATGTAAAATAGAAAAGTAGTGCTGTTAAAACAATTTAAAAGAATTTCGCTAAAACACTTGCGAAATCTTTTTTTATTGTTTATAATGTTGTAGTTGGTCTTTGACTGCGATGAAGCGAGAGGTTACCGACACACCCGGCCGCTTTGCCATGGCGAGTGATCGGAAAATTTTCGTGGAGAATGTCTAGAAAATAGGCGAGAAGGAGGGAAAATAATGGCAAAACAAAAAATTCGTATCCGTTTGAAAGCGTATGATCACAGAATCCTTGATCAATCTGCTGAGAAAATTGTGGAAACTGCTAAACGTTCAGGTGCAAGTGTATCAGGTCCGATTCCACTTCCAACTGAGAAGTCGACGTACACAATTCTTCGTGCTGTTCACAAGTACAAAGATTCTCGTGAACAATTCGAAATGCGTACGCATAAACGTCTGATCGATATCGTTAACCCAACACCACAAACTGTTGATGCGTTAATGAAGCTTGATTTACCATCTGGCGTTGATATTGAAATCAAACTTTAATGGTAAAAAAATAAAACAACAAATTATTATAGGAGGTGTGACGGATGACCAAAGGAATCTTAGGTAGAAAAATCGGTATGACGCAAGTATTTGCTGAGAACGGTGACTTAATCCCTGTAACTGTAATTGAAGCTACTCCAAACGTAGTACTTCAAAAGAAAACGGTTGAAACAGACGGTTACGAAGCTATTCAGTTAGGATTTGAAGATAAGCGCGAAAAGCTTTCTAACAAACCTGCTAAAGGGCACGTAGCAAAAGCAAGCACTGCTCCTAAGCGCTTCATCCGCGAATTCCGCGGCTTGGATACAGCTAATTACGAAGTTGGTCAAGAAGTCAACGTAGAAAGTTTTGCAGAAGGCGATGTAATTGATGTAACAGGTGTTACTAAAGGTAAAGGTTTCCAAGGTGTTATTAAACGCCACGGACAATCTCGTGGACCAATGGCTCACGGATCTCGTTACCACCGTCGTCCAGGTTCAATGGGGCCAGTTGCTCCGAACCGTGTATTTAAACAAAAGAAATTACCTGGTCAAATGGGTGGGCATGTAGTGACGATCCAAAACTTACATATCGTAAGAGTGGACGCTGAACGTAACCTACTACTTGTAAAAGGTAATGTTCCTGGTTCTCGTAAATCATTAGTAGTTGTTAAAGCTGCTATTAAATCGAAATAATCTCTTAAAGAAAGGAGGAAACAGGAATGGCAAAAGTATCTTTATTGAATCAAGCAGGATCTTCTGTTGGTGAAATCGAGTTAAACGACAAAGTTTTCGGTATTGAACCAAACGAAGCAGTTCTGTTTGAAGCTATCATTGCTCAACGTGCATCACTTCGTCAAGGTAATCACAAAGTGAAAAACCGTTCTGAAGTAGCTGGTGGTGGTCGTAAACCATGGCGTCAAAAAGGAACAGGTCGTGCTCGTCAAGGGTCGATTCGCTCTCCACAATGGCGTGGCGGTGGTGTTGTATTTGGTCCAACTCCACGTAGCTATAGCTATAAATTACCTAAAAAAGTACGTCGCTTAGCTCTTCTTTCAGCTCTTTCATCTAAAGTGCGTGAAGAAAGCATCGTAGTACTAGAAGGTTTAGCTTTTGATGCACCAAAAACAAAAGAATTCGTGAAAGTGTTATCTAACCTTTCTATCGATAAAAAAGCGTTATTCGTAACTGCTGATTTAGATGAAAACGTAGCATTAGCTGCACGTAACATCCCTGGAATCACAGTTGTGTCTGCGACAGGCATTAACGTATTAGATTTAGTAGGACACGATAAATTAGTCTTAACTAAATCTGCAGTAGAAAAAGTTGAGGAGGTGCTTGGATAATGGAAGCACGTGATATTATTAAACGTCCGGTCATTACCGAGCGTTCTTCTGAAATTATGGCGGATAAAAAGTACACTTTTGAAGTGGACACTCGCGCTAACAAAACTCAAGTTAAATATGCAGTTGAAGAAATCTTTGGCGTAGATGTTGAAAAAGTAAACATCATGAACTACAAAGGAAAATTCAAACGCGTAGGTAAATTTGGTGGTTACACAAACAAACGTCGTAAAGCGATTGTTACATTAACTCTAGATAGCAAAGAAATCGAATTATTCGAGATCTAAATCTTATAAAAACAAATCAATACTCAAGAAGGAGGGAATACAATGGCGATTAGAAAGTATAAACCAACGACAAACGGACGTCGTAACATGACATCGTTAGATTACGCTGAGATCACAACAGACAAACCTGAGAAATCACTTCTTGCTCCTGTGACACGTAAAGGCGGCCGTAACAATCAAGGTAAAATTACTGTTCGTCATCATGGTGGTGGACACAAACGCCAATACCGTATCATTGATTTCAAACGAAACAAAGATGGTATTGAAGGCCGTGTAGCTACTATTGAATATGATCCAAACCGCACTGCGAATATCGCATTGATTAACTATGTGGATGGAGAAAAACGTTATATCCTAGCTCCTAAAGGCTTACAAGTTGGAATGACAGTTGTGTCAGGTCCAGAAGCTGATATAAAAGTAGGTAACGCTCTTCCATTAGAAAACATTCCAATGGGTTCTACAATCCATAATATTGAAATGAAACCTGGTAAAGGTGGTCAGCTAGTACGTTCTGCTGGAACATCTGCACAATTACTTGGTAAAGAAGGTAAATACGTTATCGTACGTTTACAATCTGGTGAAGTTCGTTTAATCCTAGGTGTTTGCCGTGCAACTATCGGTGAAGTAGGAAATGAACAACATGAGCTAGTAAACATTGGTAAAGCAGGACGTTCTCGTTGGTTAGGTAAACGCCCAACTGTACGTGGATCTGTTATGAACCCGAACGATCACCCACACGGTGGTGGTGAAGGACGTACACCAATCGGTCGTAAGTCACCTATGTCTCCATGGGGTAAACCAACTCTTGGATACAAAACTCGTAGCAAGAAAAATAAATCCGACAAGCTTATCATTCGTCGTCGTAAAAAATAATGTGGTTTACTACGGTTCAAAGAACGGACCGTGGTGTAATCACGAAAGGGAGGATTCAGCATGGGTCGTAGCTTGAAAAAAGGACCTTTCGCAGACGATCATTTACTTAAAAAGGTCGATGCACAAAAGGATTCTGAGAAAAAACAAGTGATTAAGACTTGGTCTCGCCGTTCGACAATTTTCCCTACTTTTATCGGATTAACAATCGCAGTATATGATGGACGTAAACACGTTCCTGTATACGTGACTGAAGATATGGTAGGTCATAAACTAGGCGAGTTTGCACCAACACGCGCTTATAAAAGCCATGGTGCAGATGATAAGAAAACAAGACGCTAATTTGAGAGGAGGTCATTCAAATGTCACAAGCAAAAGCTATTGCTAGAACGGTGCGCATTGCTCCTCGTAAAGTAAGATTAGTCGTAGATTTAATCAGAGGTAAGCAAGTTGGTGAAGCAGTTGCAATTTTACAACTTACTCCTAAAACAGCATCACCTGTTGTTGAGAAAGTATTAAAATCTGCAGTTGCGAACGCTGAGCACAATTATGATTTAGATATTAACAACCTAGTTGTTTCTGAAATTTTTGTTGACGAAGGTCCAACACTAAAACGTTTCCGTCCACGTGCACAAGGTCGTGCAAGTGCGATTAACAAACGTACTAGCCACATTACTGTAGTGGTATCTGAGAAGAAGGAGGGATAATTCGTGGGTCAAAAAGTACATCCAATAGGATTACGAGTAGGTATTATTCGTGACTGGGAGTCAAAATGGTACGCTGGTAAAGACTATGCAACTCTACTTCACGAAGATTTAAAAATTCGTAAACACATTGAAACTCGTTTGAACGACGCATCTGTTTCTACTGTAGAAATCGAACGTGCTGCTAAACGTGTTAACATTACAATTCACACTGCGAAACCAGGTATGGTAATCGGTAAAGGTGGTACTGAAGTCGAAGCACTTCGTAAACACTTAAACGAACTTACTGGCAAGCGTGTACACATCAACATCGTTGAGATTAAAAGAGCTGACTTAGATGCTAAATTAGTAGCAGAAAGTATCGCACGTCAATTAGAAGGCCGCGTATCTTTCCGTCGTGCTCAAAAACAAGCAATTCAACGCACAATGCGTGCTGGCGCTAAAGGTATTAAAACTCAAGTATCTGGACGTCTAGGCGGCGCTGACATTGCGCGTGCTGAACACTATAGTGAAGGAACTGTACCACTTCATACATTACGTGCTGACATTGATTATGCACATGCTGAAGCTGACACTACTTATGGTAAGCTAGGCGTTAAAGTATGGATCTATCGTGGGGAAGTCCTTCCAGTGAAGAAGAACTCTGAGGAAGGAGGCAAATAATATGTTAATGCCTAAACGCGTTAAATATCGTCGTGAACACCGCGGAAAAATGCGTGGTGAAGCGAAAGGCGGTAAAGAAGTATCATTCGGTGAATTCGGTTTACAAGCAACTGAAGCAAGCTGGATTACAAGCCGTCAAATCGAATCTGCTCGTATTGCAATGACTCGTTACATGAAACGTGGCGGTAAAGTTTGGATTAAAATTTTCCCGCATAAACCATATACGAAAAAGCCTCTTGAGGTTCGTATGGGATCTGGTAAAGGTGCTCCTGAAGGTTGGGTAGCGGTAGTAAAACCAGGAAAAGTTATGTTTGAAATTGCTGGTGTATCTGAAGAGATCGCTCGTGAAGCGTTACGCTTAGCATCACATAAGCTTCCTGTTAAATGTAAAGTAGTTAAACGTCAAGAAATTGGTGGTGAATCTAATGAAAGCTAATGACATCCGTGAACTTACTACTGCAGAAATAGAACAAAAGGTAAAATCACTGAAAGAAGAGCTTTTCAACCTTCGCTTCCAATTGGCGACTGGTCAATTAGAAAACACAGCTCGCATTCGTGAAGTACGTAAAGCGATTGCGCGTATGAAAACTGTGATTCGCGAAAGAGAAATCAGTGCAAACAACTGATAAAGGAGGTTTTCAGGCATGACTGAGCGTAATCAACGCAAAGTATACACAGGCCGTGTTGTTTCAGATAAAATGGATAAAACAATTACTGTTTTAGTTGAAACTCATAAAAAGCATAAGTTATACGGTAAACGTGTTAAATATTCGAAGAAATTTAAAACTCATGATGAGCAAAACGAAGCACAAATCGGTGATATCGTGCGTATCATGGAAACTCGTCCGTTATCAGCTACAAAACGTTTCCGCCTAGTGGAAATTGTAGAAAAAGCGGTTATTATCTAATAATAAATTTCGGAACTAATTCATTCCGAAGGGAGGTTACCTAAGTGATCCAACAAGAAACTCGTATGAAAGTTGCTGACAACTCAGGTGCACGTGAAGTTTTAACAATTAAAGTACTTGGTGGTACTGGTCGTAAAACTGCTAATATCGGCGATATCGTCGTATGTACAGTTAAGAAAGCAACACCAGGTGGCGTTGTCAAGAAAGGTGACGTCGTTAAAGCTGTAATCGTTCGCACTAAAAGCGGCGTACGCCGTAAAGACGGTACTTATATCAAATTTGATGAAAACGCATGTGTTATTATCAAAGATGATAAAGGGCCGCGTGGAACTCGTATTTTCGGACCTGTTGCGCGTGAACTACGTGACAGCAACTTCATGAAAATCGTATCTTTAGCTCCAGAAGTTCTTTAATTTACATGAAAGTGCCAATCAAGGAGGTGCGACAGAATGCATGTTAAAAAAGGCGACAAAGTAATGGTAATCTCAGGTAAAGACAAAGGAAAAACAGGTGTTATCCTTGCAGCTTTCCCTAAGAAAGACCGTGTGTTAGTTGAAGGTGTAAACATCATCAAAAAACATATGAAGCCAAATCAAGTTAATCCGCAAGGTGGAATTGTAAGCCAAGAGGCAGCAATTCACGTATCGAATGTTATGTTAATCGACCCTAAAACTGGCGAGCCGACTCGCGTAGGTTATAAAGTAGAAGATGGCAAAAAAGTTCGTGTTGCGAAAAAATCCGGTGAAATTATTAAATAAGTAAAGAGAAGGGAGGTACACACATGAACCGCCTAAAAGAAAAGTATCTTAAGGAAGTTTCTCCTGCTCTAATGAGCAAGTTTGAATATAAATCAGTAATGCAAGTACCTAAAGTTGATAAAATCGTTATCAACATGGGTGTGGGCGATGCTGTATCTAATACAAAAGCACTTGATGCTGCTGTTGAAGAATTACAAATTATCTCAGGTCAAAAACCTGTAGTTACGAAAGCTAAAAAATCGATCGCTGGTTTCCGTCTTCGTGAAGGAATGCCAATCGGAGCAAAAGTTACACTACGTGGAGAGCGTATGTATGACTTCTTGGATAAATTGATCGCTATCTCTCTTCCACGTGTACGTGACTTCCGTGGTGTTTCTAAAAAAGCATTTGATGGTCGCGGTAACTACACTCTTGGAGTGAAAGAGCAATTAATCTTCCCTGAAATCGATTATGATAAAGTTTCGAAAGTACGCGGTATGGACATCGTAATTGTAACAACTGCGAACTCTGACGAAGAAGCTCGTGAGTTATTAACACAGTTCGGTATGCCATTCCAAAAGTAAACTAAGGGAGGCGAAAACGTGGCTAAAAAATCAATGGTCGTTAAACAACAACGTACGCCAAAGTTCAAAGTGCAAGAATACACACGCTGTGAGCGTTGTGGACGTCCGCACTCTGTATATCGTAAATTTAAGCTTTGCCGTATTTGTTTCCGTGAACTTGCATACAAGGGACAAATTCCTGGCGTTAAAAAAGCAAGCTGGTAAACCCCTATAAATGGGAAGGAGGTAAATGTAATGACAATGTCAGATCCAATTGCAGATATGCTTACACGCATTCGTAATGCTAACATGGTTCGTCACGAGAAATTGGAAGTTCCTGCTTCAAACATGAAAAAGGAAATCGCTGAAATCCTAAAGCGCGAAGGTTTCGTACGTGATGTAGAATTAGTAGAAGATAGCAAACAAGGTATCATCCGTATCTTCTTAAAATATGGTCAAAACGACGAGCGCGTTATTACTGGTTTGAAACGTATTTCAAAACCTGGTCTACGCGTTTACGCAAAAACAAACGAAGTGCCTAAAGTACTTAACGGTTTAGGAATTGCTTTAGTTTCTACTTCAAATGGTTTATTAACAGATAAAGAAGCTCGCGCTAAACAAGTTGGCGGAGAAATCGTAGCTTACGTTTGGTAATAATCAACAAACGAATGGAGGTGCAACAAAATGTCTCGAGTAGGTAAAAAACCAATAGAGGTTCCTGCAGATGTTACTGTTACAGTTAACGCTGATAACACAGTAGTAGTAAAAGGACCAAAAGGTGAATTAACAAATTCTTTTAACCAAGATATTAAAATTGAGCAAGAAGGTAATGTAATTACTTTAGTACGTCCTTCAGAGTCTAAAGAACACCGTACAATCCACGGTACAACACGTGCTTTATTAGCAAATATGGTCACTGGTGTATCACAAGGATTCGAACGTGGTCTTGAATTAGTTGGGGTTGGTTATCGTGCGCAACTACAAGGAACTAAACTTGTACTTAACGTAGGATACTCTCACCCAGTAGAATTCACTCCTGAAGACGGAGTAGTAGTTGAAGTTCCTTCTAATACAAAAGTTATCGTTCGCGGTATTAACAAAGAACGCGTTGGTGCATTAGCATCTAACATCCGTGCTGTTCGTCCACCAGAGCCTTACAAAGGTAAAGGTATTCGTTATGAAGGCGAAGTTGTACGCCGCAAAGAAGGTAAAACAGGTAAATAATGCATTTCGCATTAGAAAGGAGTGACCACTGTGATTACGAAACAAGACAAAAATCAAGTTCGTAAGAAACGTCATGCACGTGTTCGTACAAAAATCACGGGTACTACTGAACGTCCTCGTTTAAATGTATTCCGTTCTAACAAACATATCTACGCACAATTGATCGATGATTCACAAGGTGTAACAATCGTGAGTGCGTCTACTATGGATAAAGACTTTAATGGTACAGCTGGAAATGTTGAAGCTGCTACATTAATCGGTGAAACAATCGCAAAACGCGCTGTTGAAAAGAACATTAAATCTGTTGTATTCGACCGTGGCGGTTACTTATATCATGGACGTGTTAAAGCTTTGGCTGAAGCTGCACGTGAAAACGGCTTAGAATTTTAAGAAGAAGGAGGGACATATTTCATGCGTGGTATTGACCCAAACAAACTTGAACTTGAAGAACGCGTAGTAACGATTAATCGTGTTGCTAAAGTTGTAAAAGGTGGACGTCGTTTCCGTTTTACTGCATTAGTAGTAGTTGGAGATAAAGACGGACATGTTGGATTTGGTACTGGTAAAGCTCAAGAGGTTCCAGATGCAATCCGTAAAGCAGTTGAAGATGCAAAGAAAAACTTAGTCGAAGTACCAAGAGTTGGAGGAACTACTCCTCACCAAATTATTGGACGCTTCGGAGCTGGATCTGTTCTAGTTAAACCAGCTGCACCTGGTACAGGAGTTATCGCTGGTGGACCGGTTCGTGCTGTTCTAGAATTAGCAGGTATCACAGACATTCTTTCTAAATCACTTGGTTCTAACACACCTATTAACATGGTTCGTGCTACAATCCAAGGTTTAACAGAACTAAAACGTGCTGAGGACGTTGCTAAATTACGTGGTAAATCAGTAGAAGAACTGTTAGGATAAGGGGGGAAATTGACAATGGCAACTAAATTAGAAATCACCCTTACTAAAAGCTTGATTGGTACGAAACCAAATCAACGCAAAACAGCTGAAGCCCTTGGACTACGTAAATTACACCAAACTGTTGAGCATCAAGACAATGCTGCTATCCGTGGGATGGTTGGCAAAGTAGCTCACTTGGTAACACTTAAAGAAATTTAAGGTATATCTTAATAATAAGGAGGTGCCACCAAATGAAACTTCATGAGTTAAAACCAGCAGAAGGATCTCGTTCTACGCGTAACCGTGTAGGTCGTGGTACCGGTTCTGGTAATGGTAAAACTGCAGGTAAAGGTCATAAAGGTCAAAACGCTCGTTCAGGCGGAGGAGTTCGTCCTGGTTTTGAGGGCGGTCAGAACCCATTATTCCGTCGTTTACCAAAACGTGGATTTACGAACATTAATCGTAAAGAGTTTGCAATTGTGAACCTTGACACATTAAATCGTTTCGAAGAAGGCACAGAAGTAACACCTGCTTTATTAATTGAAACAGGTGTTGTGAGCAGTGAAAAATCTGGTATTAAGATTCTAGGTAATGGAACTCTTGATAAGAAGTTAACAGTAAAAGCTCATAAATTCTCTGCTTCAGCTAAAGAAGCAATTGAGAATGCTGGCGGACAAACTGAGGTGGTTTAATGTTTCAGACGATCTCCAACTTTATGCGTGTGAGAGATATTCGAAATAAAATCATTTTTACTTTATTGATGTTAATCGTCTTTCGTCTAGGGACATTCGTTCCTGTACCTTATGTCGATGCCAATGTTTTAAAGCAAACAGATCAATTAGGCTTGATTGGTTTCTTAAATACATTTGGTGGTGGAGCCCTTGCTAACTTTTCTATTTTAGCAATGGGTATCATGCCTTACATCACAGCATCCATTATTGTTCAATTATTGCAGATGGATGTTGTACCGAAGTTTACCGAGTGGGCTAAACAAGGAGAAGTTGGAAGACGTAAACTTGCTCAATTCACTCGTTACTTCACTATTGTGTTAGCTTTTATTCAAGCAATTGCTATGTCATATGGTTTTAACCGTATGTATGGCGGTTCTTTAATAAAAGAAGAAGGCATCTTAAATTATGTTGTAATTGCAATTGTATTAACTGCAGGAACTGCATTTTTAATGTGGTTAGGAGAACAGATTACATCAAAAGGTGTTGGTAATGGTATTTCTATTATTATCTTCGCTGGGATCGTAGCTGCTATTCCAAATGCAGCAAACCAAGTGTATGCACAGTTTATTGAAGGTGCTGGAGAAGCACTATTTATCAATATTGTGATTGTTATATTACTATTATTAGCAATTATTGCTGTTACAGTTGGAGTAATTTACGTTCAACAAGCGTTGCGTAAAATTCCAATCCAATATGCAAAACGTGTTGCTGGCACAGCCCAAACGGGTGGTCAACAAACGCACTTGCCTTTAAAAGTAAATGCGGCGGGAGTAATTCCGGTAATCTTTGCTTCTGCTTTTCTTATGGCGCCTCAGTCTCTTGTTCTGTTCTTCGGACAGAATAGTACGACTGAATTCATAACAAGAGCATTAGATTATACACAACCTATTGGTATGATTATTTACATTGCTTTAATTGTTGCCTTTACTTACTTCTATGCATTCATTCAAGTGAATCCAGAAAATGTAGCGGACAATTTGAAAAAGCAAGGTGCTTATATTCCGGGTATTCGCCCAGGTATAAACACACAAAGTTATTTGACTAGCGTATTATATCGATTAACTTTTGTCGGTTCTATTTTCTTAGCTGTAATTGCCATAATGCCATTACTATTTGTTAAATTTGCGGGTCTACCGCAATCAGCTCAAATTGGTGGTACCAGCTTACTTATTGTGGTTGGGGTTGCATTAGAGTCAATGAAACAATTGGAATCACAATTAGTTAAACGTCATTATAAAGGCTTTATGAAATAATATGGTTTTTAGGAACTGTTTATGTTCCTAAAAATCTACAAATAGTCCTGAGGGGGTATTTTCGTATGAATATCGTTTTAATGGGTCTGCCAGGTGCTGGTAAAGGTACGCAGGCAGATAAAATTGTTGAGAAGTACGCAATCCCTCATATTTCTACAGGCGATATGTTTCGTGCAGCTATTAAAGATGGCACGGAGCTTGGTTTAAAAGCAAAATCGTTTATGGATCAAGGTGCATTAGTACCGGATGAAGTAACGATAGGTATCGTTCGCGATAGATTAAGTAAACCAGACTGCGAAAAAGGATTCCTACTTGATGGTTTTCCACGTACTGTACCGCAAGCAGAAGCGCTAGATGCTTTACTTACGGATCTTGGAAAATCAATTGAGCATGTGCTTAATATTCAAGTAGAACAAGATGAATTGATCAAACGTCTAACTGGCCGTCGTATTTGTAAAGTATGCGGCACTGCTTATCATTTAGTCTTTAACCCACCAATTACTGATGGGGTATGTGACAAAGATGGTGGAGAGCTTTATCAACGTGCGGATGATAATCCGGAAACGGTAACTAACCGTCTGGAAGTAAATATGAAGCAAACACAACCTTTGCTTGACTTTTACGACAACAAAGGTGTTTTAACAAATATAGATGGACAGCAAGATATTACAAAAGTATTTGCTGATCTAGATGCTCTGTTACAGGGCAACCGCATCTAATAGCCCGGTGCCTGTCGCAGACGACTGAATACCCGGGCACTATGCATGAGAACGAAGACGTTTTTTTCGAGAGCTGCAAAAGCATATTGCGCCCGGTATACGAACTCAGATGAATAGAAATGTATTTATAACGAGGACCCCCTAGTCCACGTGCATTTTGACTTCTGAAAGGGTATAATGGGTTTCGTGGAAGCATCTATGTAACGAACGGGTACTATGGAACTCATCCAACACATTCGTGCGAACATGTTGACATGAGGGAGACGGGTTTCTACCAGTCAGTCTACTCCGTGGATTGCAAAAAGCGAAACCTTACGAGTGTCTTTCGAACATCTCTCATGATTTCCAAACATATGCTTGAAACGAATAGTTTCGTTCCGTTAGAGGCTATACTAAAAGCAAATTACGTTTGAGTTTTGATGAGAACCTGATTTGTATATAGAAGGGAGACAGGGTTGATGGCGAAAGATGATGTAATTGAAGTCGAAGGAACAGTTGTTGAGACTTTGCCAAACGCGATGTTTAAGGTAGAATTAGAAAACGGTCATACGATACTTGCGCATGTATCGGGTAAAATTCGTATGCACTTTATCCGCATTTTACCTGGAGATAAAGTCACAATTGAACTTTCTCCTTACGATTTAACTCGCGGTCGTATCACGTACCGTTTTAAATAATCTTTTGCACTCCGGACTACTAAGGAGGTTGGGTTAGATGAAAGTGAGACCATCTGTTAAGCCGATCTGCGAAAAATGTAAAGTAATTCGCCGACGCGGTAAAGTAATGGTAATCTGTGAAAATCCTAAACACAAACAAAGACAAGGATAATTAGAAGGAGGTGCACGACACATATGGCACGTATTGCTGGTGTTGACATTCCACGCGATAAACGCGTTGTTATTGCATTAACATACATTTACGGAATTGGTAAAACTACTGCACAAAAAGTTTTAGTAGGAGCTGGTATTTCTGAATCGACACGAGTTCGTGATCTTACAGAAGACGAGTTAAACAAAATCCGTGAACAAATCGGTGTATACAAAGTAGAAGGTGACCTTCGTCGTGAAGTATCACTAAATATTAAACGTTTGATGGAAATCGGATCTTTCCGTGGTATCCGTCACCGTCGCGGCTTACCTGTACGCGGACAAAACACGAAGAACAATGCACGTACTCGTAAAGGTCCACGTAAAACAGTCGCTAACAAGAAAAAATAATCGGTAAAGGAGGTTTCTTCTTAACATGGCACGTAAACAACAAACACGTAAGCGTCGTGTGAAAAAGAATATCGAATCCGGTATTGCTCACATTCGCTCAACATTTAATAACACTATTGTGACTATCACAGACATGCAAGGTAATGCACTTTCTTGGTCAAGTGCTGGAGCTCTTGGATTCAGAGGTTCTCGTAAATCTACTCCATTCGCTGCACAAATGGCTGCAGAAACAGCTGCAAAAACTTCTATGGAACATGGTCTTAAAACTTTAGAGGTAACGGTTAAAGGTCCTGGTGCTGGACGTGAAGCGGCTATCCGCGCACTTCAAGCTGCAGGTCTAGAAGTTACAGCTATTAAAGACGTAACACCAGTACCACATAATGGTTGTCGTCCACCAAAACGTCGTCGCGTGTAAAAGGTGCTACTCAAATTGTTTGAGAACATCATTTATTGTACAGACTGAGGTTGTTCAAACAAGCAACCAGTTATACGATCGAATTCATGATGGAAAGAACCTATACATTCGATGTTTTGAGGGAGGGTAAATTGGAATGATCGAAATTGAAAAACCAAAGATTGAAAGTGTAGAAATCAGCGAAAATACCAAGTTTGGTAAATTTGTTGTAGAACCGCTAGAACGTGGCTATGGAAATACTTTGGGAAATTCTTTACGTCGTATCCTTCTGTCTTCTTTACCAGGAGCTGCAGTTACTTCTATTCAGATTGATGGCGTTTTACATGAGTTTTCAACTATTGAAGGCGTAGTGGAAGATGTTGCATCTATTATTATGAATGTGAAAAAGCTAGCTTTAAAAATCTACTCTGATGAAGAAAAAGTCATTGAGATTGATGTAAAAGGAGAGGGAACGATAACAGCTGCTGACATTACACATGACAGTGATGTTGAGATATTAAATCCAGAACTCTATATTGCAACAATCGGCAAAAATGGTCATTTCCGTATGCGTATGTACGCAGGTCGAGGCCGTGGCTACACTCCTGCTGATCAAAACAAACGTGAGGATCTTCCTATCGGCGTAATCCCGATCGACTCTATTTATACTCCAGTTTCACGCGTTAATTTTCAAGTGGAGAATACCCGTGTTGGGCAATCGTCTAACTACGATAAACTAACTCTTGATGTGTGGACAGATGGCAGCACCGGTCCTAAAGAGGCGATTTCGCTTGGAGCAAAAATCTTAACAGAGCACTTGAATATTTTCGTAGGGATGACAGACGAGGCACAAACTGCTGAAATCATGGTCGAAAAAGAAGAAGATCAAAAAGAGAAAGTATTAGAGATGACTATCGAAGAGCTTGATCTTTCTGTTCGTTCTTATAATTGTTTAAAACGCGCAGGTATTAATACAGTACTTGAGCTTGCAAACAAATCAGAAGATGACATGATGAAAGTAAGAAACCTAGGACGTAAATCCTTAGAAGAAGTAAGAGCGAAGTTAGATGAGCTTGGCTTAGGATTACGTAAAGAAGACTAAGCGATTTTTGATATAGCTAGATTTGAACTATTCACCAAAGGAGGGAAACATCCATGGGTTACAGAAAACTTGGACGTACAAGTTCTCAACGTAAAGCGATGTTACGTGACTTAACAACAGACTTAATCATTAACGAGCGTATTCAAACTACTGAAGCACGCGCTAAGGAATTGCGTTCTGTCGTTGAAAAAATGATCACTTTAGGTAAACGCGGAGATTTGCATGCACGTCGTTTAGCTGCATCTTACATTCGTCGTGAAGTAGCAACTTCTACTGACGAAGAAGGCAATGAAACAAATGTATTTGCATTACAAAAGTTGTTTGATGATGTAGCACCACGTTACGCAGATCGTCAAGGCGGTTATACTCGTATTATGAAAGTTGGACCTCGTCGCGGAGACGGAGCACCAGTTGTAGTAATTGAGTTAGTTTAATTTAATTTATTCTACAAATTGAAGAGGGAAATTGGTGTATCCTACCACCCCTCTTCTTTTTTCAAACAGATTTATACGACATTATAAAAGCAGAGTGTTACGATGAGCGGACTTAAACATTAAGTTGCGTCTCGTCTAGCTCTACGCACCTCATTTTCGGATTGGTCTTGAGCAGCCAATCTTGAAATAAGTTATAGAAGAGCGCATTTCTCTAAATGAGGTGCGCGCTTTTTTAATTTGTCGTAATATAGTGTAAAGCGTATTAGTTTAGCTGAGACGAGCTAGAGGAGGTAAAGGATGAAACGAGAAATTATTTCTTTACAAGAAGTAACTTTTACATATGCAGAAGAAGATAAAAGCATGCGACCTGCAGTAAATAATGTATCGTATACAGTTTACGAAGGAGAATGGGTTGCGATTGTCGGTCATAACGGGTCAGGAAAATCGACGCTTGCACGTTTAATGAATGGTCTTCTATTTCCTCAGACGGGAAAAGTACGAGTTTTTGGAGAGCCGTTAGATGAACAAAGCTTATGGGATACCCGCTCACAAATGGGAATGGTTTTTCAAAATCCGGATAACCAGTTTGTAGGGGCAACCGTGCAAGATGATGTTGCGTTTGCTTTAGAAAATAACGGGGTCCCTTTTGAGGAAATGGTAGAACGAGTCAAACGGTCTTTACTAAAAGTGAAAATGAGCGATTTTATGAATAGTGAGCCGCATCATTTATCAGGTGGGCAAAAACAACGTGTTGCGATTGCGGGAGCAATTGCTTTACAGCCCAAAATATTATTGCTAGACGAGGCGACCTCTATGTTAGACCCACAAGGAAGAGATGAAGTCCTTTCAACCGTACAACAGCTTAGAGCAGAGACAGATTTGACCGTTATTTCTATTACACATGATTTGGAAGAAGCGTTACTTGCTGATCGGGTCATTATGATGAATCAAGGGAACAAATATGCAGAAGGAAAGCCCGAAGAGATCTTTCAGCGTGGACAGGAGTTAGTCGATTTAGGATTAGATCTTCCTTTTGCAATGAATGTTTCTAGATTATTAAAGAAACAAGGAGTTACACTAGTAGCAGAACATATGTCAGAAGAAGAATTGGTGAATGATTTATGGACATCACACTTCAACAAGTAAGTTACGCCTATGCGAAAAATACACCATTTGAAAAAAGAGCTCTTTATGATGTAGATTTACATATTCCTTCTGGATCGTATCAAGCGATTATTGGCCATACTGGTTCAGGTAAGTCAACGGTTTTACAGCATTTAAATGCATTATTAAAACCGACGGAAGGTTCGATTAAAATTGGGGATGTAGAAGTAAAGGCAGAGAAGAAAAGCAAGCAGCTTAGAAAAGTGAGACAAAAAGTAGGGATAGTATTTCAATTTCCAGAGCATCAATTGTTTGATGAAACAGTGTTAAAAGATATTATGTTTGGTCCGATGAACTTTGGCGTGTCGGAAGAAGAAGCAAAACGCCGCGCAATAGATCTAGTAAAATTACTGGGTTTACCGGATGAAGTATTAGAAAAGTCACCCTTTGATTTATCAGGAGGACAAATGAGACGTGTTGCCATTGCGGGAGTTCTTGCGATGAATCCAGAGGTGTTAGTACTAGATGAGCCAACAGCAGGTCTAGACCCACGAGGAAGAAAAGAAATAATGGATTTGTTTTATCACCTGCATAAAGAAAAAGGGTTAACCACGGTTCTTGTAACCCATAGTATGGAAGATGCCGCGAGATATGCGGATCGAATTGCCATTATGCATGATGGTAAATGTGTATTGGCAGGAACACCGCAAGAAATTTTTTCGGATGAAGTTCGTTTGATGGATTATCGTTTGGAACTTCCTCAAAGTATAAAGTTTCAAAAAAAAGTAGAACAAATGATGGAAAAGAAGCTACCTGTACTTTGTTTAACGGAAGAAATGTTAGCAGAGGAACTTGCGCAGTTTTTGAAGAAGGAGCGTGAGTTGTAATGTTAGAGAAAATGATATTTGGTCGATTTATACCGGGAGATTCGTTTATTCATAGGTTAGATGCACGTGCAAAATTGATCTTTGTATTTTTATTTATTGCGGTTGTTTTTATCGCAAACAACTGGATTACTTATGCAATTTTAGTTTTGTTTACATTTTTGATCATCCGAATGTCTAGAATTAGGCTTTATTTTTTGGTCAACGGGTTGAAGCCAGTCGTTATTTTAATCATTTTTACATTCTTATTGCATTTGTTTTTTACACGAGAAGGTGCAATTATATTTGAGTGGAAATTTTTAAGGATATATGAGGAAGGTTTACGTCAAGGGATATTCATTTCCATCCGCTTTTTTGTCCTTGTTATTTTGACATCTATTTTAACGCTCACAACGACCCCTATTTCGATTACAGATGCATTGGAGACATTATTAAACCCATTAAAGAAATGGAAGCTTCCTGTACACGAATTAGCGCTTATGATGTCCATTTCGTTAAGATTCATCCCAACTTTGATGGATGAAACGGATAAAATTATGAAGGCGCAAATGGCGAGAGGCTCGGATATGACAACTGGTAGTATGAAAGAAAGAATGAATGCGATAGTCCCGTTACTTATTCCTTTGTTTGTTAGTGCATTTAAAAGAGCCGAAGATTTGGCGACTGCTATGGAGGTGCGCGGCTATAAAGGTGGGGAAGGAAGAACAAGATATCGTAAACTAGAATGGGCAACAAAAGATACGGTAATCATCGTTATTCTCCTTATACTAGCGATCATTCTCGTTTATTTTAGATCGTAATCGGAGGTGTATGTCATGCGGCTACGAGCAATTATTAGTTATGACGGAAGTGCGTTTTCAGGTTATCAGGTACAACCGGGAAAACGAACCGTCCAGTTGGAATTAGAAAGAGTACTACAGACAATGCACAAAGGGCCTATTGTAAAAGTGGTTGCTAGTGGAAGAACGGATGCCGGTGTACATGCAACAGGACAAGTTATCCATTTCGATAGTGAGCTTACATTGCCTATGGATCGCTGGAGAACGGCTTTAAATGTACAATTACCAGGAGATATTCGGGTGTTGTCAGTGGAACAAGTGCAGAATGATTTTCATGCAAGATATAATGCAGTTGGTAAAACGTATCGTTATATTTGGTCATTGAATGAAGTGCATAGTCCATTTGAACGCAATTATAGCGTGCATGTAGACCGTTATAAGCCGAATATTGAGCGGATGAAAGAGGCGTCTAATCATTTGCTTGGAACCCATGATTTTTCAAGTTTCTGTGCATCTAACACGAGTGTAAAAGATTTTGTGAGAACAATCGATTCGATTCGTTTGGAAGTTGATAAAGAGATGAATCAGCTTCAAATGGAGATTAGCGGAAATGGATTTTTATATAATATGGTTCGAATTATTGCAGGAACTTTATGGGAAATTGGAATCGGAAAAAAAAGTGTGGAGGACTTGCCGGCAATCTTGCAATCATGCGATCGAAAAAATGCTGGTAAAACCGCACCAGCACACGGTTTATACCTAGAAAAAGTAGTGTATTCAGAATGAAGCAACCTTTCCAGGTGTTTTTCATAAAATGCTTGACTAAATGACGTATTCGGGGTAAGATGATGTATGGTATTTTCATTAACCCCACAATATAAGCCCCGAAACTTATTGGTATGAGGATATAGAAAATTATAGATCGATTATGATTGAATTAGGAGGACAAAATACATGCGTACAACATTCATGGCTAAAGGTCACGAAGTAGAACGTAAATGGTTAGTAGTAGACGCTGAAGGCCAAACTCTTGGTCGTCTAGCTTCAGAAGTTGCAGCTATTTTACGTGGTAAAAACAAACCAACATTTACACCAAACGTTGATACAGGTGATCACGTGATCATTATCAATGCGGAAAAAATTCATTTAACTGGGAACAAGTTAAATGATAAAATTTACTACCGTCACACACAATTCTCTGGTGGACTTAAACAACGTACTGCTTTAGAAATGCGTACTAAGTACCCAACAAAAATGATCGAATTAGCGATCAAAGGAATGCTTCCTAAAAACTCTTTAGGACGTCAAATGTTTTCTAAACTAAACGTTTACGCTGGAGCAGAGCATCCACATGCAGCACAAAAACCAGAAGCATATGAGCTTCGCGGATAATAACTAAGAGGAGGACATACACTTGGCACAAGTTCAATATATCGGCACTGGTCGCCGTAAAAGTTCAGTAGCACGCGTACGTTTAGTACCAGGCGAAGGAAAAATCGTTATTAACAAACGTGACGTTGAAGATTACGTACCATACGAAACTTTACGTGAAGTTATTAAACAACCATTAGTAACTACTCAAACTTTAGGTAGCTATGATGTACACGTAAACGTAAATGGTGGAGGATTCACAGGTCAAGCAGGAGCAATCCGTCACGGTATTGCACGTGCACTACTTACAGTAGACCCTGATTTCCGTTCAGCATTAAAATCAGCTGGATTCTTAACACGTGACCCACGTATGAAAGAACGTAAAAAACCAGGACTTAAAGGCGCTCGTCGTGCACCTCAGTTCTCAAAACGTTAATATTATATTATCAGTTCAAAGCACTTCTCGAGATATATCGAGAGGTGCTTTTTTAGTTTTGGGAAATTAAAAATGGATGACATGTAAATAGTTTTCTCTCAACAACATAATATATGCTCTTTTTAGGGAGAATACGTCATAAAAAGATTTATTAAGTTGATCTTTGGCAAGTGTCGCCGACTGCAGTGAAAATCAATGTTTGGAAACTACTTGCTTACTCGTAATCGAATAGCTAAAAAAAAGTAAGAATGCTTGAATCCAGTAAATGGCCAAGAGTAAAGAAAGCAACCAATTCTAGAAATAACAAGTTACTTGATATGAGACGACTATCACTCTGACTCATTTTAAATATTGTCCATATTTCCTTAACGTTGGGAGTAAAAGCTATTACGAAACGCCTTCCTCTTTAGTTAAAAATAGCTTCGGTAAGGTAGAGGCGGTACAGATTACTGTATCCGGACATGAATGTTTTAAAAAGTAGTTGTTTCGTTGTTTTTGGAGGTGTATATTAAGTGAAATATTTTAAAAGTTGAAAAACGTGGGTGAGATGATGAATAATGGAGTTTACTTCTGAAAGATAATTGTTTCGTTCGTATACACAAGATGACTTTGATTTCTTGTATGGCATGCTCTCTGATCCAGCAATGGTGTGCTATATCGGAAATGGAGAGACACGAGATTTAAATGAAGCTGAAGTATTTTTAGAATGGATTTACAGAAACAATGAGATGAATCCAGAGTATGGGTTAAAAGTGGTTGTTCGGAAAGAAGATAGTGTTTCGGTCGGGCATGCTGGTAATTGTCCCGCAAAAAGTAAAGGGGAAGGAAGAACTGAAGGCAGGTAGGTTAATGGATTGCAAAGCAGTTAGGAGTAGATAGATTTATTTCTCTAATTCAACAGGGGAATAAAGCTTCTAGAAAGTAGTGGATAAAAATGGAGTGAGTTTAGAAGCAGAGATTATTTTAAAAGTACGGAATATGTATGTCTATTCAATTTCAGGAAAAAGAGGAAATGTATGAGAAGTAAATTTAATATAGTTACATCAACGATTCTCGTTAGTATATTTATTGCAAGGTTTGGGACTTTTTTAGTTTTGCCATACTTAACGTTGTTTTTATTAGATGAGTTCCATTACTCAGCGGTACAAATAGGTACAGTTATTTCTACGCTTGCTTTATCAAATTTAATCATGAGCTTCTTGATAGGGCCATATATCGATAGGTTTCCTAAAGATAAAGTGATTATAACCGGGTTAATCGGTTACTTGGGTTGTTATATATATTTTCCTTTTATCGAGCAGTATGGTGGATTTATATTGTTTGCAGCATTGCTCGGTGCGAGCCAAGCAATCGTTGAACCGACTTATCGCGTGTTATTAAGTCTTTATACGGAACCGGAAAATAGAAGGTTCATCTTTAATATTCGATATTTTCTCATCAATATTTCTGCTGCTATTGCACCTTTAACATCTGTGTATTTTCAGCAGTTTGGTATGGAAAATTTGTTTTTTGTAGTAGGCTTTATTTTCTTTATTAATATTATGACCTTTGCAATCATTTTTAAAAAATATCCAATGAAGCAAGTATCCGGACATAAGGAAAAACCGTCTATTTTTCAATCCTTCTATGTATTTAAAAAGGATTATGCATTTGGCATTTTCATATTGGCATTAATTTTCATCAGCTTTGGATATAGTCAGTTCGACTCGACGTTTAGTCAATATTTAGGTACACGATTTAACCATGAGCTAGCAATTCAATATTTTGCATGGCTAATCACGACAAATGCTATTACAGTAATTATTATTCAATATTTTGTTTATAAATTAGGGGAAGTTATTAGTACAACATCTTCTCTTATAATAGGCAGTGCTTTGTTGTCGTTAGGCCTCATCTGCTTTGGGCAGAGCGAAAAAATTCTTATATTAATAGCGGCAATGGTTGTTTTTACAGCCGGTGAAGTGTTAGTTTTCACAATGATTGATATACATATTGATGGTATGTGTGAGGATCATGAAAAAGGAACATATTTTGCATTATCTGGTGTGAAATCAATTGGACGAATTGCTGGACCGAGTATGGGAGGCTTTCTTTTAGACAGTTTAAATAGTGGTGCGTTTGTATTTACGGTTATTGGTGGAGTTACTTTGCTTGCAATACCATCGTTCTATCTTAGTAACCGAATGAAAGAAGGGAAGAATAGACATGAAATTATTCAATCTGATTAAAAACGAAAAAGAGTATTGGTTAGTAGATCAAGTGAAGATGGAAGGTAAATCGGAAGAGGATTACATAGAAGCGTTTAAGAAAATCTTAAAAGCTTACGACGATGAAAAAATAGGATATCTATCTTTATTAATGGATGAGGCATTTGAAAACTGGTTGCTTAAGCAAGATTTAAAAAAGATTTCTTCTATCGTGGAATACACGAAGCTTTTAGAAGAGGAGATGGAGCGGGAAAGTGAACTGTTATTTCATTCGTTAGCAGAAGGTTTGATAACAGATACGGAATTTGCACAAGCGTATGAATTGTGTAGGACAGGAACTGCAAATAAAAATATACCTCAGCCAATTGAGCAGGTGATGGAGTCCATTAGTAAAGAGTTAGGGGAAGACTGGAGAAGCCATTGCTACTACTTTTTAAAAGGTCGGAAATTAGTCGGGATAAGTATTCCACATATTGAGATGGGAACAGAAGAAGAAGGAAGAATGTTCTACTTTGGAGTGGTTCCAGAAATGCGAGGGATGGGTTTAGGTGCTGAAATTCACAAAATAACACTTTCAATCATGAAGAATATGAAAGCTACATACTATGTTGGTAGTACAGATAAAAGTAATGCGCATATGGTGCAGATATTTAAGAAAAATGGCTGCGTATTAAGAGATAAAAAAGGAATTTATCGAATCGAAAAATGACTCACTGAAGCTATCATACTCTTTGTCCCTCATACGTATAATGAGTGAAAAAGGAGCGATGGACCTGAAAAAGTGGATAATCATCTCGGCATTGTTTTTCATCTCTTTACTTGCTGTTATTTATGGCACGAAGGCAAGTGATACTGGTTTTTTCCTGCCAAATCCGTTAAGTGGCGTGAAAATAGTCATTGACCCGGGGCATGGGGGGATAGATGGGGGAGCAAGTCATGGGGAGGTAGTGGAACGTGATATTACATTAGCGATGTCCTTAAAGCTAGAGAAAAAGCTAAAAGCACAAGGAGCGACAGTCGTCATGACACGCACGAAAGAAGGAGATGCAGTAGCAGAACATAATCCGGATGGGGATTTTCCCACTACTCGTGCTAGAAAGCGGGCAGATTTACTCCTTCGAGAAGAGATTATGAACAACTCAGAAGCTGATATTGTCCTTAGCTTACATGTGAATGCAGTTCCGGAAGAGAGATGGCGTGGTGCACAAGTATTTTATCACGCGGATGGTCACGAAGGTGGAGAACTTTTAGCTAAGTCCATTCAAGGTTCTATTAGAGAAAGTATAGGCAATACAGAGAGAGAAGCACTCGCTATTAAACAGGTGTATATTTTGAAAAAAGCAAAAGCCCCAGCAGTGTTAGTAGAAACCGGCTTTATAAGTAACAATGAAGAGCGAGAATTACTGCAATCGGATAAATACCAAAATCAAATGGTCGATGCCATTTCAGATGGAGTACTTCGTTTTGTAGAAGACAATATTTACTGAGCCAATGTTTAGGAATGTAGACACTCGTATATGGTATACTATATGGCGAATAGTTAACTAAAGGGGAGTGTCTACAGATGATTAATGAACAACAAGTTCGTGCGTTACTTGGCGAATTGAATGATCCATTTTTACATAGAACTTTAGAAGAAACAAACGGAATATCGACAGTATCCATAAAAGAAGAAAAAAATCATGTTAGTGTTAAACTAGCAATTGCCAAAATAAATTCAGCAGAGCAAATGCAACTACAAAGTAAAGTAGTGGAAGTATTAAAAGAGGCAGGAGCAGCAACGGTAGGTATCCGCTTTGAAGAATTACCAAAAGAGGTATTAGAACAGTTCCGTGGGAAAGCAAAGGAAAGCGATAATGAGAGCATTCTATCCCCTAATAGCAAAGTAAAGATCATCTCTATCGCTTCTGGCAAGGGTGGAGTTGGTAAATCTACTGTATCGGTTAACTTAGCTGTAGCGCTTGCACGTTTAGGTAAAAAAGTTGGACTAGTGGATGCAGATATCTACGGGTTTAGTGTGCCGGATATGATGGGGGTAAAAGATATCCCACAAATAAAAGATGACCGTATCATTCCGGTAGAACGCAAAGGGGTAAAAGTGATCTCTATGGGGTTCTTCGTTGAAAATAATACGCCAGTCGTTTGGCGTGGACCAATGCTAGGAAAAGTTTTAGATCAATTTTTCAAAGATGTTGAGTGGGGAGAATTAGATTTCTTACTATTAGATTTACCACCAGGCACTGGAGATGTTGCATTAGACATTCACCAAATGTTGCCGGCTTCTAAAGAGATTGTTGTTACAACACCGCATCCAACAGCTGCTTTCGTTGCTGCAAGAGCAGGTGCGATGGCACTTCAAACAGATCATGAAATACTGGGTGTTATTGAAAATATGTCTTGGTATGAAGCGAAATCTACAGGAGAGCGTGAATTTGTATTCGGTAAAGGCGGTGGTCCTAAGCTTGCGGAAGAACTACGAACAGAATTACTTGGTCAACTTCCATTAGGACAGCCAGATTGGAATGATATCGATTTTGCTCCATCTGTCTATGCTGAAACGCATGAAACAGGGAAAATCTATTTAGAAATTGCACAAAAAGTAATTGAAAAAGCATAAGAAAAGGCCGTTTCCTCTAAGGGAGCGGCCTTACTTTTGTGTCTCATCTTTCTTTTCGTCAGAAGCACCAGATTCCTCTTTGGATCCACCGCCGCTTTCTTTCTGTGAACCAGAACCAGCTTCTTCCACTAGTTTTTGCCACTTTGCTTGCAATAAAGGACTTTGGATCGTTTCCTCTACAACCTTTTGCATTTCTTTCCGCATATCACTGGATTGTAGCACCTTTTCTAATTCCTTTTTCATCTCAGCAGAACCAAAAAAGCTTTCTAAGTCTTTTAAATAGGTCGGATCCTTCATGAGTGCTTTCATGAGTTCTTCTTGCTGTTTCAGCATACTTTTGGCCATTGTTTCCGAAAATTTAGGGTCTTGGTAAACTTCCTTCCAGAATTCTTCTGCTTCCTTCGATAGCATTGTTTGTTCAACGGATTTTTTTACCTGCTCATGATCAATTACTAACAGTTCTTTAAATTGCGGGTCATCTAAAAGTGTTCGAATGGCTTTTTTTCCGTCTTCGGTTTGTAACGCATCTATGAGCATTTTTTTATTTTCCTCATAGGAGGGAGGAGCAGTAGAGCTGCTACATCCGGCAAGAAGCCCAAGACTCAACAAAATAAGTGCAAAATACTTCATTATCGTCACCGTCCTTTCGATTATTGTTCACATTTGTTTCAGAAATATGTATAGTAACTAGGAAGAAATAGATTTTTGGGTAAATGGTTGTTACAATTTAAAAAGAAGAAAAAGAAAAGTTGGAGGAAATTTTGCTGTGACTATACGAAATTGGTTTAAATTTTTTCTAAATGCCATGTTAATCGGTGGAGTCATTACCGGTATTTTGGGCTTATTTATACGTTGGGATGATGCTTTTGCTAAATATTTTGAAGCAGGGCAGTGGGGAGAATTTTTTGCAGCATTTGCATTTATGATTGTTATGGGCTTTACTGTAAGTGTAATAGCACAAATGGGTTATTTTGCTTACTTAACAATTCATCAAATGGGTGTTAATATTTTTAGGACCCTTACACTTTGGAATTGGGTTCAATTACTCATTATTGTAATTGTCATTTTTGATTTAATTATGTTTCGATTTCGACCAAATGCAGAGACTACCGGACAAATTTGGCTATATGTTATCTTACTTGCGATATTAATAATTACGGCTATAGTAGTTGCTATTGCTAAAGCGAATATGACCAAAAAACATACCCTTATTTCTGCATTATTTTTTATGATTGTTGTCTCTACACTGGAATGGTTACCAGTACTAATGGTACGAGCAGATAATGTAGATAGTTGGGTAACATTATTATTATTCCCGATTCTTGCAGTAAATGCCTACCAATTATTGGCTTTACCAAAATACAATGCAAAATCAGACGAGGATCGTTTGAAACTAGAAGCACGCAGAAAAGAAAGAAGAGAAGCTGCTGCTAAAACAAAGTAAATGAAAACTGCCATGACGAATGATTACCATGGCAGTTTTTTATAATTAGGCTTATCAATTTTATTCAGGAAACGTTTTTGTATTCATTTTTAAACCGAATATATTTTGTTCTATAGGTAAAAATGATTGAGACTTTAAAAGTTTGGTGAGTTGCTTTATATCAACCCTTTCCTCTTGGTGAAGTGGTACGGAAAGAACGTCTCCTTTTGAAAGTACAGGAACTTCCCCATTCCAATACTTGCTGGAACTTAGCAAGTTTACCTCTTGATCCCAAGCAATTTCTTGAACTTCCACTGGAAATTGATAATCCTTCGTTCGGAACCAAAGCGGTTTTTCACCCATAGCCTTATCGAATTGCTCCACTTCTTTTTGAAATAAATCAGGATTCTCTATATACGTTGCCCCATCCTGCCCTAAAAGCCCAATCGGAATATGCTTATCTTGCATAATCTTTATAATGGGCGCCGAACGTTCCATCCACTCGGTGCTTATAAAAAAATGTGGATAAGGTGCTTCTAAATCTTTTAGCAAAGTTTCAATCTCCTCTTTTCCAAAGGTCAAATCAATTGTAACTGTTTTTCCGTATGTTCCTTTAGAAATTACGGTTGGTTTTTCTGTTAATTGAAACACAGGTAGGATAGAAGAATAGTTTCTTGGAGCGATGAATAACAGTGTGATTAATAATGCGAATGAACCGACCAACAATAGCTTTTTTTTCAAAGTAACACGCACCTTTTCAAATCATTTTAATAAACTTTATGTTTTAGTGTTGACATTCATGTTTAAACGATGTTAAGATACAAAGGTCGCCAAAACAAAACGACAACTTAAACAACATGAACATTGAAAACTGAACATGCAAAACGTTAAGACATATAGCTTGATAGACTATTTTATTTTAGTCTGATAGCAAAACAATTATGACATCATTTAATGATGATGCCAGCAAAACAAAATGAGCTTTTTAAGTTCTCTATTATGGAGAGTTTGATCCTGGCTCAGGACGAACGCTGGCGGCGTGCCTA
>NZ_VDGH01000004.1:0-330758 GCF_006861795.1 Psychrobacillus lasiicapitis
TCCTCATAACTTTCATTGCCTTCTAAATAGCGCATTATCATATTGAATTTTTCTTCGGCTGTAAATCTAGCCATAAAAAACACCCCGCAAATGTTAGTTTAGCGTCTAACATTTACGGGGCAGTTCAATGCAATTTTGGCTGCTCATCGCTTCATTATTAGTTGTCGCTTACTATTGTAAAAAATTTATCACTTTTCTAGTTAGTGACCTTGATTCAAAAGTATTTGAAAAATAAGTAAGAGACTTCCTGTTATGAAAATAAATGTGCAAGTTACATACCATCTTCACAGGCTAATTTAGAAGAGTATCTCCGCTAATTTTCCACTCTTAGTAAAAGAGAATCTGCTCGAAAATAAATAGCAGTAATTGTTAAAAGAAGTACTCGAGTGTCCGAAATTGTATCTTCGGGCACTACTATTACTGGTAGGAAAGTATCTTTTCACTAATTATCCAAAAAGATTTAGACCTTATTCTTACTGTTGAAAAATGGCGACGGACAGATTAACGCAATATGATTACCGAAAAAAGAAAAGCTGGTCGTGACGAAAGTCACGACCAGCTTTTCTAATAAATCAAACGTTAATGATATTGCAAGTTAGTCTGTCCAAAAACCTCCAGGTATTATCCTTAAATGTCACTGACACTTTTCTTAGTCTAACTCATTATCAAAATAATTAATAATTCCATTATAGATTCCATGTGTTGCTTGATCTCTAAAATGTCTTGTAGTGACATTGCGTTCTTCGGTAGGATTACTCAAATACCCTAACTCTATTAAAATTGCATTTTGTTTATTTTCGCGTAAAACTAAATAATTTCCTGGCTGTGTTCCACGATCTTTAAGGGGAATCATATTACCTAAACCAGCGTGTACATATTCCGCTAGTTTCTTTTGATAACCGTGCATATAATACGTCGTATATCCACGGACAGTGCTATTTTCCACCGCATCATAATGTAAACTAATAAATGCATCTGCTCCTGCTTGGTGACCGATTGAAACCCGTTTACGCAGATCCACGTAAACATCTGATTGTCTTGTCATAATGACGTTAGCACCAGCTGCTTGTAATTTAGAAGAAAGCAATTCAGCTGTCAACAAGGTAATATCCTTTTCATCTGTTCCAAGAGCTCCTGTAGTACCGCGGTCATTACCTCCATGTCCTGGATCAATTACAATGGACAAGCCTTTCAACGTACCTTTTTTTCTAGGTTTCTTTTTTTCTTGTATTGGCAAATCCGTAGTTACAACCGAATTTGATGACGAGACTAGCCAGCTTGCTACATAGGCTATTGATTGGTTCTCCAAAATAACTTTATACCAATCGTTTACTTTGTCAGTTACTTCAAATGTTTCTCCGGCATCTACTCGCTTTACAACCGCACTATTAGTCGAGCCATCTGAACGTAAATTAGTCCCATTGTATAAAATGGTAATCGTATTAGTTGTTGCGGTAGATGTGGAATTGCTCGGTTCATTTAAGAATGTACCGTAAAAACTGTATATCCATCCAATTTTTCCGTTTTCTAATTGTACCTTGACCCAATTATGATTTGTATCAAGTACTTCAAATTGAGCTCCTCTGGCGACTTTTCCAATTTGCTTAGAGGAAAGGTCCGCTTTTGCCCGAACATTCAATACATCCACAGATACAACAAAAAGCTTCTCAGAATTTTTAGTGTTAGAGCTCGTTTTTTCATTTCCCGATTGGTCGGCAATTGTAATATATGCTGTGTTTACCCAGCCTTTTCTCCCTTGAAAATCGATTTCAATCCATTCACCCTCTGATTTATAGGCAGGGGTTTGATCTCCTTCACTAAGCTGCCCGATAACGGCAGAGGAGGTAGATGGTTCTGTTCGTACATTTAAGCGATTTACTTTAGAAACGATTTGTTTATTTGTCATTTCAATTGCTTCGCTTGATGTATACCAACTGGCAACCCAACCAGTCGTGGATCCATATTTAATTTGAATCCAATCATTTTCTTTGTCGATCACAACTAGTTTGTCACTTTTTGTAACTGCACCAATTGTATCGTATGTAAGTCCTGGGCCTGATCGAACTTTCAACGAAGGAACATTTACGGTTACTTCGTTTTCCTGTGCATCTACTGAAATAGTTGGTATTAGTAGAATGACAGCAAGGATTAAAATGGTCATTTTTTGCACTATTTTATCTTTCATTGAATCACTCCCACTACCATTGTAAATATTCTGATATAAAATTTCTACCTTTTCTTCAAAAGGGTTGACTTATTTCCCTTACGTTATTAAGATAAAGTATAATTAAAAACTAAAACAAACCGATGACCGAAAAAGTAACTGTTTTAAGCGGATGGTAAGAGAAGGAAAGACGTGGCTGAAATCTTTCCTACAGACGAACTCAGTGAACAACATTCGAGAGGATTTTTGTCGAAAAAGATTTTCTTTAGTAGGCAAAAACGGACCTGGCCGTTATCCAGAGTTGAGAGGGTCAGTTTTTTTGACCAACTAGGGTGGAACCGCGGAAGCTTATATAAGCTCTCGTCCCTTGCTATATGCAAGGGATGAGGGCTTTTTTATTTTTATTTAACGGGTGTTAGATGCTCGTTGAATAAAAATAAAGTCTCCGCCGGCATGTCTCAGTTCGCGACGTCCTGCATGACCTACCTCCTGTAGGCCTCAAGCTCGGTTCATAATCTGGACACAATTACTCCAGGTCGTAAATGAAAAAAAGAAAGGGGCAATAGCCATGGATATTAAAGTGCCAAGAGGAACACAAGACATTTTGCCTTCTGAAACAGCAAAATGGCAAGTGGTAGAAGATTTAATAAGAGAAACTTGCCGTATGTACCAATACAAAGAAATTAGAACACCTATTTTCGAACATACGGAACTATTTACAAGAAGTGTTGGAGATACTACAGATATCGTCCAAAAAGAAATGTATACGTTCCAAGATCGTGGGGATCGTTCCCTTACACTTCGTCCGGAAGGTACAGCATCTGCGGTTCGTGCATTTGTTGAGCATAAAATGTTCGGATACCCGGATCAACCAGTGAAGTTATATTATATGGGTCCTATGTTCCGCTATGAAAGACAACAAGCAGGTCGTTATCGTCAATTTGTTCAATTTGGAATCGAAGCAATTGGAAGTGCAGACCCAGCTATTGATGCAGAAGTAATTTCACTTGCAATGTCGGTTTATCAAAAAGCAGGCTTAAAAAAGCTAAAGCTCGTTATTAACTCGCTTGGTGACACGGAAAGTAGAGTGGCGCACAAAGAAGCGTTAGTAAATCATTTTGAACCGCATATTGAAGAGTTTTGTTCGGATTGTCAAAATAGATTGCAAAAAAATCCACTTCGTATTTTAGATTGTAAAGTAGATCGAAATCACCCATTAATGGCAACAGCTCCTTCTTTAACCGATTATTTAAACGAAGAATCCGCTGCTTATTTTGAAAAGGTAAAAGAATATTTAACACTTTTAAATATTCCGTTTGAAGTAGATCCTAACTTAGTACGTGGACTGGATTATTATAATCACACTGCTTTTGAGATTATGAGTGCAGCTGAAGGTTTTGGCGCAATTACAACACTTGCAGGTGGTGGAAGATATAACGGACTAGTGGAAGAGCTTGGAGGACCGGCTTCACCAGGTATCGGATTTGCAATGAGTATAGAACGATTATTACTTGCGATTAATGCAGAAAATAATCAATGGTCAGATCTATCTTCTTTAGATGTATATGTAATTGGAATGGGGGAAGCTGCAAAGAAAAAAGCAGTCGAGCTTACCTATGAATTACGTCAAAATAATATCACCGCAGAGATGGATTATTTAGACCGAAAAATAAAAACACAAATGAAATCAGCGGATCGTCTAAAAGCAAAATTAGTGCTTGTTATCGGCGATGATGAACTTGAAAAACAAAGTGCAATGTTAAAGGTTTTGGCTACATGCGATCAGCATCTTGTACCGTTTAGTGCTTTGATTGAACAAGTACAAAGTAATATATTGACCCAAGTGGAGGCAGAAGAACAATGAACAGAACGCATACAAGTGGACAGTTAAATGAACAGCATATTGGAGAGTCCGTCCAGTTAATCGGATGGGTACAAAAACGAAGAGATTTGGGAGGATTAATATTTGTAGACGTTCGCGATCGCTCAGGTTTAGTCCAAGTTGTATTTAACCCAGAGATTTCGGAAACAGCAATCCAAGTTGCGGAAAAACTTCGTAATGAATACATCATTCAAGTAAAAGGAACAGTTATTGCTCGTGCAGAAAACCAAGTGAATCCAAATATTCCTTCTGGTGCAATTGAAATACATGCGCAAGAAATTGAAATAATCAACGAAGCGAAAACTCCACCATTTGCAATCGAAAACAATACAGATGCTGGAGAAGATGTTCGTTTAAAATATCGTTACTTAGATTTAAGAAGACCGGCTATGTATGACACATTTAAAATGCGTTCTGACATTACCAAAACGGTAAGACGTTTCTTAGATGACGAAGGATTTTTAGAAGTGGAAACCCCGATTTTAACAAAATCCACACCAGAAGGAGCACGTGACTATTTAGTGCCTAGTCGTGTGCATAATGGAGAGTTTTATGCGTTACCGCAGTCTCCTCAATTATTCAAGCAATTGTTAATGGTCGGTGGATTTGAACGTTACTATCAAATCGCTAGATGCTTCCGTGATGAAGATTTACGTGCAGACCGTCAGCCTGAATTCACCCAAATCGATATGGAAATGAGTTTCTTATCGATGGATGAAATTTTAGAGATGAACGAGCGCATGATGAAAAAAATCATGAAAGAAGTCAAAGGCATTGATGTCACTATTCCTTTTGCACGCATGGATTATGATGAAGCAATGGCCCGTTACGGATCAGACAAACCAGATGTGCGGTTTGGTTTAGAGTTAGTAGATTTATCGGAAACTGTTAAAGATAGCGCATTTAAAGTATTTGCTTCTGCAGTTGAAACTGGCGGGCAAGTAAAAGCGATTAATGTAAAAGGAGCAGCGGCTAATTATTCACGCAAAGATATCGATGCGTTAGGTGAATTTGCCTCTGTGTATGGTGCAAAAGGTCTTGCTTGGTTAAAGGTGGACGAAGAAGGGCTTAAAGGACCTATCGCTAAGTTTTTCGAAGGAGAAGCAGCATCTAGCTTAATCCAAACATTAGAAGCTTCTGCAGGAGATTTATTATTATTTGTAGCCGATAAAAAATCAGTTGTAGCAGATGCTTTAGGCGCACTTCGTTTAAAATTAGGAAAAGATTTAGGATTAATTGATGAAAACAGCTTCGAATTTTTATGGGTTGTGAACTGGCCATTATTTGAATACGATGAAAAAGAAGGGCGTTATTACGCTGCACACCATCCGTTCACACGCCCATTCGATGAAGATCTTTCATTAATGGATACTGACCCAAGTAAAGTGCGTGCGCAAGCGTATGACTTAGTATTAAATGGCTATGAGCTTGGTGGCGGATCATTACGTATTTATTCGAGAGAGGTTCAAGAGAAGATGTTTGAAATTCTTGGATTCTCAGAGGAAGAAGCAAAAGCACAATTTGGCTTCTTAATGGAAGCTTTTGAATATGGAACACCTCCTCATGGTGGAGTAGCATTTGGTTTAGACCGTGTAGTAATGTTGCTTTCTGGTAGCACAAACTTACGTGATACCATTGCTTTCCCGAAAACAGCAAGCGCTAGTGACTTATTAACGCAAGCACCAAGTCCGGTAGCACAAGCGCAACTGGAAGAGTTAAATTTAAAAATAAGTAATACACAATGATTTCATTTAGAAATATGAAAAAAGTCATGAAACACATCGTTCAGAATAGTTAGAAAATAACACGATAAAATGATTGAAGTTTCATAAATCGTATGCTATTATACAAGTAATACGAATCCTGATGTGTTCGCAACATGCAATCAGTTTTGACCGAACAATTTCTATCGTCGGGAGTCTGACTTTTATTATGAATGACATGCCCTAATATAAGGGACGTCAAAATTAATAAAGAGGACACCCACCTGCTGAGTGCGGGTTCAAAACGATACGCTTTATATTGTCGGCACGATTGGGATTCGTCCTAGATTACTAATGTCCCTCTAGCAATTGTTGCTGGAGGGTTTTTGTTGGGTTAAAACCAACTAATTTGATACAGATGGAGTGTTTATATGTTACATCAATTTTCTAGAAATGAATTATCAGTAGGAAAAGAAGGCGTAGATTTAATCAGAAACACGACAGTCGCTATTTTAGGTGTCGGGGGAGTAGGCTCTTTTGCGGCAGAAGCATGTGCAAGAAGTGGAGTCGGTCGAATTATTTTAGTGGACAAGGATAATGTAGATATTACAAATATTAATCGTCAGTTAGTAGCATATATGTCAACAATCGGTCGTTCAAAATCAGCAGTGATGAAAGAACGAATTGCTGATATTAATCCAGAATGTGAAGTAATTGATATGCATATGTTTTATACAGAAGAAACGTATGAACAATTTTTTGCGATGGATATAGATTATGTTATTGATGCATCTGATACTATTATTTATAAAGTGCATTTGATGAAAGAATGCTTAAAACGTGGTATTAAAATAATTTCAAGTATGGGAGCGGCTAACAAAACAGATCCTACTCGTTTCCAAATTGCCGATATTTCCAAAACGCATACAGATCCTATTGCAAGAGTAATCCGTACGAAATTACGCAAGGAAGATCATATTACAAAAGGGATTCCAGTTGTGTTTTCCGATGAAAGTCCAATTGTTGTACGTGAGGATGTTGTAGGAACAGTAGGAAAACCAGATGCGGCAATCCGTAAAGCAAAAATGCCACCGTCTTCCAATGCTTTCGTTCCATCTACAGTAGGGCTGATATGCGCTAGCTGGGTTATCAATGATATTACGAAAGAAATTCCTATTAATCGAGTAAAGTAATTAGTTGCAGTTTTTTCCTTTTCCCTTATACTAAAGTTAATACATTGAGGAATGAGAGGGATAGATAATGACAGAATCGACTAATCAAGAAGCACCTAAAAAGAAAATGTCTTTGCAAGAAGCAGTGAAACAAAAGCTAGAAGAAAAGAAAAACCAAGCAAATGGTGGTAAAGCCCAAGCAAATGGACCAGTAGCTAACCAAAAAGCAAAAAGCCAAATGACGAAAAAAGTAAGCAATACACGCCGTAAAATGGGTGTGTAATCGTTTTCCATTAAAAAGCATCTCATGAGATGCTTTTTTTGGTGAGAAAATTGGTTAGTTGGAATAATTTCAGTTTTAGTTGGAAAATGGAGAGGTTTAGTTGGAAAAACCCTCACTTTAGTTGTAAAAAAAGCATATTTAGTTGTAATATCCATTTTTATGGGAATGGATGTGTGCAAACTATGATAAAACCTGCCATAGATAGAGTGCATCTAGTCATTTTAAAAAGCATCTCATGAGAATCCTCTCGTGAGATGCTTTTTTTGATGAGAAAATTGGTTAGTTGGAATAATTTCAGTTTTAGTTGGAAAATGGAGAGGTTTAGTTGGAAAAACCCTCACTTTAGTTGTAAAAAAAGCATATTTAGTTGTAATATCCATTTTTATGGATTGGATGTGTGCAAACTATGATAAAACCAGCCATAGATAGAGTGCATCCAGTCATGTTAAAAAAGCATTTCATGAGAATGCTCTCGTTGGATCCTTTTTTGTGTGAAAATTGGGTACTTGGAATAATTTCAGTTTTAGTTGTAAAAAAGTATACTTAGTTGTAATATCCATTTTTATGGGAGATTACGAGTTGCCTAAGTTATATCCTCGCTAAACTTGTGTACCGACCCAATCCAACCAGTATTCTATATAAAAACCCAGATTAGCACCACACCGCGCTAATACGGGTTTGAACACTATTTTTCTTTTTTAAACTTTTCTAAACGATTATATATAGCAGCTAACCGTTTTTCTTCTCCTGCTTCAATCGGCTCGTAAAATTTTGTTCCAACTAAATTATCCGGTAAATATGTTTGGTTTACCCAGCCGCCAAAAGTTCCGATTTTATGATCATGTGGATATATATATCCTCCGTGTCCAAGCTCTGCTGCTCCCGCGTAATGGGTATCCTTTAAATGTTTTGGAATTTCTCCAGTTTTCCCAGCATGAATGCTTGCGATTGCGGAATCGAGCGCTGAATATGCTGAATTGGATTTCTCTGATAAACACATAAGCACCACTGCATTTGCTAATGGAATACGAGCTTCTGGTAATCCCAGCCTTTCTGCAGACTGAATTGCTGAGAGTACTTGTGGACCAACAGAAGGATTTGCTAAGCCAATATCTTCATAGCTCATAACAAGCAGTCTTCTAGAAACTGCAACTAAATCTCCATTTTCAAGCAAATGAGCCAAATAATATAGTGCCGCATCGGTATCGCTTCCTCGTACAGATTTTTGCAGGGCGGATAATAGATTATAAAAGTGTGATCCTTTTTTATCACCAAAAACTCCGACTCGGTCAACTAAGCTGTTCAATATACTATCTTCAACTTTAGTCACGCCATCTTCTTCGAAGCTTGCAAAAATAGTAGACTCTAATAAAGTTAATGCTTTTCTTGCATCTCCATTTGCTGCGTCCGCTATTTTTTTTCGCTGTTCATCTGTAATGGCAATGGCCATTTTTCCTAACCCTTTTTCCTTATCAAGCAATGCTCGCTCTAGAAGGCTGTCCACATCTTCGGTTGTAAGTCGTTTTAGTTGTTTTATTTCCCCGCAGCGAGAGCGGATCGCGGGATTTACATCATGAAATGGATTTTCGGTAGTAGCGCCAATTAAAATGATCGAGCCATTTTCGACATGGGGAAGAAGGGTATCTTGTTGCAATTTATTGAATCGATGAATTTCATCTAGAAATAAAATCACTTTCCCGCTAATTCGTGCATCTGCTACTACATCTTCCACATCTTTTTTTCCAGCTTTCGTTGCATTGAGAGCGACAAAAGGTAGCTTCGTCGTTCCTGCAATAGCAAATGCTAACGAAGTTTTTCCTACCCCAGGATCTCCATATAAAAGCATAGAAGGGACATGACCATTTTTTATCATTTTATATAAAGCGGTATCTTTTCCGATAACATGTTGCTGTCCTGCAATTTCATCGATCGTTTGTGGTCTCATTCGATATGCTAAAGGTTCGTTGCTCAAAACAATCTCTCCTCGTTCAAACATCTGTTCTTTAATTATAGCGAAGTTTCTAGGAAAAGTCATTTTGAATTCGCTCTAGCCCTTAGTTATGCTATACTTATGAAAGTATTTTTTACTTTTTCAACAGAAGTGTATCGCTTCTGCTGAAAAAATTAAAGCCCCCGGCGAATGTCACAGATTTTGAAAGAAGTTAAGGAAGGCAGTATAATTTCGAGACGTACTGTCCCAACGACTTTATGAGCAACATCCTGTTGACTTTCATTCAAAATCTGGACGCAATTACGCCAAGGTGTAATTGATATAAATTTAATGAGGTGGAATATATTGAAATTTTCAACAAAAGGTCGATATGGATTAACGATTATGGTCGCTTTAGGAAAACAGTATGGTGAAGGACCTATCGCTCTTCGACAAATTGCAGCAGAGTATAATTTATCAGAGGCATACTTAGAGCAAATCGTTTCTCCATTGCGAAATGCAGGACTTGTTAAAAGTGTGAGAGGTGCTTACGGAGGATATATGCTATCGAGTAAGCCGAATGAGATTACTGCTGGTGATGTAATTCGTGTTTTGGAAGGACCGATTCAAATAGTAGAAGGTATTGAAGAGGAAGAACCACCACAACGCGAACTATGGATGCGTATACGAGACGCAGTAAAAAATGTGTTGGATACAACGACAATAGAAGATTTGGCTAAATATACAGAAGATAATCCAGATGATCCTGGATACATGTTTTATATTTAAGGAGTCGTACAAATGACTAGAATTTATTTAGATCATGCTGCTACTTCCCCAATGGCGGAAGAAGTTATACAAACATTTACAACAGAAATAAACGAAGAATTTGGGAATGCATCAAGCATTCACCAAACAGGTAGAAATGCAAGAAAAAAATTAGACCAAGCACGTAATGTTTTTGCAGCTAGTATCGGTGCTCATGAAACAGAAATTACGATAACAAGCGGCGGGACGGAAGCGGACAACTATGCCTTATTTGGTATTGCATACGCTCGAAAAAACGAAGGCAAGCATATTATTACAACGCAAATTGAACATCATGCAGTGTTGCATGCTTGTGAACAATTAGAACGTGAAGGATTTGAAGTAACGTATTTACCAGTGAATAAAGAAGGCGTCATCGATATCAATGACTTGAAAAATTCGCTGCGAGAGGATACTATTTTAGTTTCTGTTATGTATGCAAATAATGAAGTTGGGGTGATTCAACCAATTCAAGCTATTGGAGAGTTATTAAAAGATCATCCAGCTTATTTTCATACAGATGCAGTACAAGCATACGGTAGTTTTGAGATAGATGTGCATGCATTACATATCGATTTACTTAGTGTGTCTAGTCATAAGATTAACGGACCAAAGGGAATAGGATTTTTATATGCACGTAAAGGAATCTTATTAAAACCTTTGTTTTATGGTGGGCAACAAGAACGAAAAAGACGTGCAGGGACTGAAAATATTCCAGCGGTAGTTGCTTTTGCAAAAGCAGTGGAACTAAAGCAAGCAAATTTACAAGAAAGCATTTCCCGAAATGTTCAGTTGAAACAAGCTTTCCTAAAGCAACTCGAAAGTAATGGTGTTCAGTTCACAATAAACGGTTCACAGGAAAATGTATTGCCGCATGTATTGAATATTAGCATCCCGAAAACGGATGTAGAAACGTTTTTAGTACAACTTGATTTAGCTGGAATCGATGCTTCAAGTGGCTCTGCATGTACTGCAGGTTCTATTGATCCATCACATGTTTTAGTAGCGATGTATGGGGAAAACTCACCGGAGCTACGCAACTCTGTCCGCTTTAGTTTTGGGATCAATAATACAGAGCAGCAAGTAATTGAAGCTGCAAATAAAATAAGTAAAATTGTTCATTAAGTTGAATGATTGAAATGAGTGATTAAAAGTGAAAAAAATAGAAGATACACGGGTAGTGATCGGAATGTCAGGTGGAGTGGACTCCTCCGTTGCTGCTTATTTATTGAAAGAACAAGGATATGACGTTATCGGTATTTTCATGAAAAACTGGGATGATACCGATGAATTTGGCGTTTGTACTGCTACCGATGATTATGAAGATGTTATTAAAGTGTGCAACCAAATTGGAATTCCTTACTACGCGGTGAATTTTGAAAAACAATATTGGGATAAAGTATTTTCCTATTTCTTAGAAGAGTACAAAGCGGGTAGAACACCAAATCCCGACGTTATGTGCAACAAAGAAATTAAGTTCAAAGCATTTTTAGAGCATGCATTGGCATTAGGCGCTGACTATTTAGCGACTGGGCACTACGCTCAAGTAGAAGTACGTGATGGGCAAACTCGCATGTTACGCGGTAAAGACAATAACAAAGATCAAACCTATTTCTTAAACCAATTAAACCAAGAGCAATTAGATAAAGTTATGTTCCCAATAGGCCATTTAGAAAAGAAAAAAGTTCGAGAAATCGCATTAGAACAAGGTTTAGCAACTGCAACGAAAAAAGATTCTACTGGTATTTGTTTTATCGGAGAAAGAAACTTCAAAGAATTTTTAGGTCAATATTTACCAGCCCAAAAAGGTGTTATGGAAACAATGGATGGTAAACAAATGGGGCATCATGATGGATTAATGTACTATACAATTGGACAGCGCCATGGTTTAGGCATTGGTGGCTCTGGAGACCCTTGGTTCGTTATTGGAAAAGATTTAGAACGAAACGTATTATTAGTAGGTCAAAATATTAATAATGACGCACTTTTTTCAACAAGTTTAACTGCAACTAATCTATCGTTCACGACGACATTAGAAAAACCAACTACCTTTAATTGCACAGCAAAATTCCGTTACCGTCAAGAAGATGTTGGTGTTCATGTAGAGCTACTTTCGGAAGATAAAGTACTTGTAACATTTGACCAACCAGTTCGCGCAATTACACCAGGACAAGCAGTTGTATTTTATCAAGGCGATGAATGCCTAGGTGGAGCAACAATTGATGAAGTGTTTAAAGATGGACTGAAATTGGACTACGTCGGGTAACTGGAGGTTTTACCATGAATTACAATGAATTAGGTATTCAAGCAATACAAGAAGAAAATTATGAAAAAGCAGCAGAATTATTTACAAAGGCGATCGAAGAAAATCCTAACGAAGCCATTGGTTATGTAAATTTTGGAAATCTACTTTCTTCTATGAATGAAAATGATCGTGCAGAACGATTTTTTCAAAAAGCAATTACATTGGATGAGCACGCTGCAACTGCCTATTATAGTCTAGCAAATTTATACTATAATGCAGACCGTTTCGAGGAAGCTGCAAAGCTTTATGAAAAAGCAATTGCCAACGGAATTGAAGGAGCAGATGCATACTTTATGCTAGGGAAAAGCTTTGAAAAAGAAGGACATACAAAGCTTTCCTTGCCATATTTACAACGTGCTAATGAACTTGCACCAGAAGATATTCAGGTTGCTCTTTCCTACGGTATAGCACTAGCAAGTATGGAAATGTTTGAGCAAGCAGAACCTATTTTTAAAAAGATTGTAGCTCAAGAAGCAGAAAATGCGGATGCACATTACAATTTAGGTGTATTGTATGCTGTATCAACTACAGATACAGAAGCTGCTCTGCATCATTTGAAAGAAGCATTTACAATCCAACCAAATTATGATCAAGCGCGCTATGTGTACGACATGATTTCCTTACGCAATTAATCGAACAGTTTAAACCTCGGAGGCGATAGTATGACAAACGAAATGAACAAGGATAAGCAGTTTATATCGGGTCGTCCTATCGTCTCTATTTTTCATAATCCTCAAAACCTATTTTCCATCATCAAATTAAAAATTAAATCTACGAATACTACATATACCGATAAGGAAATAATTGTCACTGGTTATTTTCCGTCACTTGTTTTAGAAGAAGCTTATAAATTTACTGGATTTATCAAAAATCACCCAAAATACGGTGTTCAATTTCAAGTTGAGACCTTTCAAAAGGAAGTACCAGCAACTGAGCAAGGAATTGTTCATTATCTGTCGAGTGATATGTTTCCTGGAATAGGGCGCAAAACAGCCGAAACAATCGTGAAAAAACTCGGTTCAAATGCAATTAATAAAATATTGGACGATCCACAAGCTTTAGATGTGATTCCGCGCCTTGCAGAAGAGAAAAAACAAACGTTACGATCCGTTTTAGAACAAAACTTAGGTTTAGAAAAAGTAATGATTCAACTAAACGAATGGGGTTTTGGACCTCAAATTGCGATGAAAATATATCAAGCATATCGGGAAGAAACGGTTACTGTTTTAACGAAAAATCCATACCGTTTAATCGAAGAAGTGGAAGGTGTGGGATTTGTCCGGGCGGATGAGCTTGGCTATAAATTAGGTATTCAAGGAAATCACCCGGATCGTATAAAAGCAGCTATTTATCATCTATTGCAAACCGCTTCTTTAAGTGAGGGGCATGTCTTTTTATATGCAGAGCAGTTGTTGGAATCAGTGAAAAAGTTACTAGAAACCGCTCAAAGAGAAGAAATTCCGTTTGAAGCGATTTCCAAATGCTGCATCGAACTTGCGGAAGAAAGCCGAATCGTTGGGGAAGTGAATCGTTTTTATATTCCTTCACTTTATTACTCGGAAGTTGGAATTGCTTCTAAAATTGAAACACTGCTTGGTGAAAATGACACACATCATAAATTTCCACTAGCCGAGATGAAAAAGCATTTAGGCGGGATAGAAGAAAGGCTAGGCGTTCAATATGCTACTACTCAAGTAAAAGCAATTGAAACGGCTTTAAATGCTAGTATGTCGTTATTAACAGGAGGGCCGGGTACTGGTAAAACAACAGTAGTCCGGGGAATCGTTGAGTTGTATGGAGAACTTCATGGGCTTTCACTCGATCCAAAAGAATGGGCAAAGGATAAAAAGCCATTTCCTATTGTGTTAGCTGCTCCAACTGGTAGAGCCGCAAAACGGTTGAGTGAGTCAACGGGATTACCTGCTATGACTATTCACCGACTGCTAGGATTTACAGGTCAAGAAGATGACGATGCTGAAGGAAATGAAATTGAAGGGAAGCTTATTATTATTGATGAGACATCCATGCTCGACACATGGCTCGGACATCAATTGTTAAAAGCAATCCCAAAAGATGCCCAAGTGATTTTTGTAGGAGACCAAGATCAATTGCCTCCGGTTGGACCAGGGCAAGTGCTGAAAGATTTACTTGCTTCTAAACGAATTCCAACCGTCGAACTAATAGATATTTATCGCCAATCTGAAGGTTCTTCTATTATTGAATTGGCCCATGATATGAAAAAGGGAACGGTTCCGCAAACATTATTGGATAAAACGAGAGATCGCTCATTTATTAAGGCTTCGACGGAACAAATACCAAAAGTCGTGGAGCAAGTTTTGAAAAGTGCTTTATCCAAAGGTCATTCTATCCGAGATATCCAAGTTCTGGCTCCAATGTATAGAGGACCGGCTGGTATTGATGCGTTAAACAAAATGATGCAAGAAATGGTTAATCCAAATCCTGACGGTAAACGAAAAGAAATGATTTTTGGTGAAACTATTTACCGAATCGGCGATAAAGTGCTTCAACTTGTCAATCAGCCGGAAAGTAATGTCTTTAACGGAGATATGGGGGAAGTAGTGAGTATTTTCAAAGCTGCTGAGACCGTTGAAAAAAAAGAAATGCTCGTTGTTTCTTTTGATGGTACGGAAGTAACGTATGAAAAAAATGACTTGAGCCAAATTACATTGGCTTATTGCTGCTCGGTGCATAAATCGCAGGGTAGTGAATTTCAAACCGTTATTATGCCAGTGACAAGAACTTATATGAAAATGCTCCGTCGCAACCTTTTGTACACAGGAATAACGAGAGCAAAAAATTTCTTGATACTATGTGGGGATCCGGAAACTTTTAAATACGGGGTTGAGCGGACAGATGACTTACAACGTTTAACAACATTGAAAGAGCGCTTGGTTGGAAGTGAAGAAGAAACGGTGGAGGAAGTGGAAAATGCCTCTCCAGAAGAAATTTTGGAAGACACAACTCTTCTAACTGCCGATAACTATCATTTGATTGATCCACTAATTGGCATGAAAGGAATTACGCCTTATCAATTTATGGAGGCAGACAATTGACATTGGGACAATTGTTTCTTATAATCAATTGCATATAACGAAAATGTTGACGGAGAAAGTACTATTATTACCTGACTAGAGAGGGATTCCATGGCTGGAAGAATCCCCAGTGTATAATAATTAGGAAAGCTACTCTTGAGTGCAGTTAAAACCTGCCGTATTGCTGCGTTAAAGCTTCTTTAAGAGACATATTTGGCTATAAGCTAATATGTAACTAGGGTGGTACCGCGAAATAATAGCTTTCGTCCCTTTTTGGGATGAGGGCTTTTTTTATTTCAAAAATTTAGGAGGAATTTAAGATGAAACAATTAACAGGCGCTCAAATCAGACAAATGTATTTAGACTTTTTTATCGAAAAAGGACATACGCAAGAACCATCTGCCCCACTAGTACCAATTAACGATCCGTCTTTACTTTGGATCAATAGTGGTGTTGCAACATTAAAAAAATATTTTGATGGTCGTGTTGTACCAGAAAATCCACGTATTACGAATGCGCAAAAATCGATTCGAACTAATGATATTGAAAATGTTGGAAAAACGGCAAGACATCATACATTCTTCGAAATGCTTGGAAACTTCTCTATCGGTGAATACTTTAAAAGAGAAGCTATTGAATGGGCATGGGAATTCTTAACAGATGAAAAATGGATTGCTTTTGCACCAGAAAAATTATCGATTACGGTTCATCCTGAAGATGAAGAGGCATATAATATTTGGAAAAATGAAATTGGTATACCGGAAGAAAGAATTATTCGACTTGAAGGTAACTTCTGGGATATTGGGGAAGGTCCAAGTGGTCCGAACTCTGAAATTTTCTATGATCGTGGAGAAAGCTACGGTAATGACGAAAATGATCCAGAGTTATATCCAGGTGGAGAAAATGAACGTTATTTAGAAATTTGGAACTTGGTATTTTCTGAATTCAACCATAATCCTGATCATACGTACACTCCACTACCAAAACAAAATATTGATACTGGTATGGGTCTGGAACGAATGGCAAGTGTTGTACAAGATGTTCCTACAAACTTTGATACAGATTTATTTATCCCAATTATTCGCCAAACAGAAAGCATTTCTGGAAAAACATATCGCTCAAACGCTGAAGATGATATAGCGTTTAAAGTAATTGCAGACCATGTACGTACCGTTGCTTTTGCAATTGGGGATGGTGCACTACCATCCAATGAAGGTAGAGGTTATGTGCTTAGAAGATTACTTCGCCGCGCAGTACGTTTTGCAAAACAACTTGGTATCGAGAAACCATTTTTATATGAGCTTGTTCCAGTTGTCGGAGAAATAATGCAAAGCTTTTATCCAGAAGTTTCTGCGAAAAAAGACTTTATCATGCGTGTTATGAAGACAGAGGAAGAACGATTCCATGAAACACTTCATGACGGTTTAACAATTTTAGAAAAAGTAATCGAAGAGCAGCGTGCAAAAGGGGAATCATTTATCCCTGGGACAACTACTTTTACTCTATATGACACGTACGGCTTTCCAATTGAATTGACAGAAGAATACGCAGAAGAAGCAAATATGACAGTAGACCACGAAGGATTCCAGACAGAGATGGAAGCGCAACGATCTCGTGCTCGTGCTGCTCGACAAAATGTCGATTCGATGCAAGTTCAATCAGAAGTATATAGCAATCTTCATGATGAAAGTAAATTTGTTGGTTATGAGACGTTAACCGTATCAACTAAAGTTTCATCGATTATTCTTGGACAAGCATTGGTGAAATCGGCTAGTGAAGGCGATGAAGTACAGGTTATCTTAACGCAAACTCCATTCTATGCTGAAAGCGGAGGGCAAATTGCGGACCATGGAACTATAGAAAATGAGTCTTTTAGAGGATTTGTAAAAGATGTACAAAAAGCACCGAATGGACAAAACCTGCATACGGTAGTAATTGAATCGGGTGAGATAAATACAGATACAACTGTAATGGCAAGTGTAGATACATCACTACGTGGTCATACGATTAAAAATCACTCAGCAACACATTTATTGCATCAGGCGCTAAAAGATGTTTTAGGAACTCATGTAAACCAAGCGGGTTCTTATGTGGGTCCTGATCGTCTACGTTTTGACTTTTCGCATTTTGGACAAGTAACAAAAGAAGAGCTTGAAAAAATTGAACGTATAGTAAACGAAAAAGTGTGGGATAATATCCCGGTAGTTACTGGTTATCATAATATCGATGATGCAAAGAAAATGGGTGCAATGGCGTTATTTGGTGAAAAATACGGTGATATAGTCCGTGTTGTACAAATGGGATCATTCTCCCTAGAGCTTTGTGGAGGAGTTCACGTACAAAATACTTCTGAAATCGGATTCTTCAAAATCCTTTCAGAAAGTGGGATTGGAGCAGGTACTCGACGTATTGAAGCTGTTACAGGTAAAAGCGCTTACGAGTTTGTAAAAGAAGAAGAACATGTCCTAGAAGAAGCAGCAAGCTTATTGAAAGCTCAACCAAAAGATGTTGTTTCTAAAGTAGGGCAAACTTTACAAGAACTAAAAAATACACAAAAAGAAAATGAATCACTTTCTGCAAAAATTGCTAATAGCCAAGCAGCTTCTGTATTATCTTCTGCACAAACGATAAACGATGTTACCGTGTTATCCGTAAAAGTAGAAGCAAAAGACAATAATCAGCTGCGTCAAATGATGGATGATTTAAAGCAAAAACTTGATAAAGCGGTAATCGTCCTTGGAGCAATTGACGGGGAAAAAGTAATGATTTCTGCTGGAGTGACAAAAGATTTAGTAGGTGGGAACTATCATGCAGGAAATATCGTCAAACTAGTAGCAGAACAATGTGGTGGAAAAGGCGGCGGCCGACCTGATTTCGCAATGGCTGGTGCAAAAGACGGTAGTAAACTAGAGTCAGCATTAAATTCTGTTTACGAATATATGAAATCTATCTAAAAAAATTAGGTATATTTGATACTATTTCCAATTTCGGTTATACTGAAAATATTAGATAAGTAAAGTTGCCTACTAAAATCGAAAGCGAGGTGCTGATCATGAGTTCATTTGATAAAACGATGAAATTTAATTTTCCTGAAGAATCGATGGAACAGGAAGTCAAACATGTGATGCTACAAGTGCACTCTGCACTAGAAGAAAAAGGGTATAATTCTATCAATCAAATTGTAGGCTATCTACTATCTGGTGATCCAGCTTATATTCCTCGCCATCAAGATGCGCGTAATATGATTCGAAAACTAGAACGTGACGAGATTTTAGAGGAATTGGTAAAATTTTATATTAAAAGAAATAATGAGGCTTAAAAATGCGAATTATGGGGTTAGACGTCGGTTCCAGAACTGTTGGCGTTGCAATAAGTGATGCAATGGGTTGGACGGCACAAGGTATTGAAACCATCAAAATTAACGAAGACGAACTAAATTTTGGTTTGGATCGTATTGATGAATTGGTAAAGCAACACGAAGTTAAAGAATTTGTGGTTGGTTTCCCGAAAAACATGAATAACACTATTGGTCCTCGGGCGGAAGCATCTGAACGTTATGCGAAGCTACTAACCGATAAATACCATTTTCCAGTTACAATGTGGGATGAAAGATTGACAACGATGGCTGCAGAACGTATGTTAATAGATGCAGATGTTAGCCGTAAAAAACGGAAACAAGTAATTGACAAGATGGCCGCTGTAATGATATTACAAGGCTATCTTGACAGAAAAAACAGATGAGGTGACTGCAATGGATCATGGTCAAGAAAATATTACAGTAGTAGATGAAAATGGTAATGAGCAGCTTTGCAACGTACTATTCACATTTGAATCAGAAGAATTCGGAAAATCGTATGTGCTTTATTATCCAGTAGGTGCAGAAGAAGATGAAGAGGAAGAAATCGAGATTCACGCATCTTCATTCACTCCAAACGAAGCAGGCGAAGACGGAGATTTACTTCCGGTAGAAACGGATGCTGAATGGGATATGATCGAAGAGATGTTAAATACATTTTTAGCTGAAGAAGACGAAGATTAATCGATTAATCATCCAAAAAAGGAAGGAAAGAGGCTCTCCTCGTTCCTTCTTTTTCTTTTTGGTCATTATCTAGTATAATGAATTGGAATAAGGGGGGAAACCCGTGGGAAACGAATCAAAAAAAGAGATAATGTTTGATCGTATGAAAACAAAGAAAAAAGAAGTGAAGCTTGTCAGAAGAATAGTGTTAGCCATCGTACTTTTTCTTCTTATTGTAGGTGGAGTCGGTGGATATATTGCTTATAGTTATGTGAAAAGTGCATTAGAGCCAATGGATCCAGCTTCAGAAGAGCAAGTAGAAGTAGACATACCAATTGGTTCTGGTTTAGATACAATTGCCACAACACTAGAAGCGAATGGGATTATTAAAAACGCAAAAATATTTAAATACTATGCCAAGTTTAATAATGAATCTAATTTTCAAGCCGGAAACTATAACTTAACAAAAGCGATGACGTTAGATGAAATTATCAAAAGTTTGAAAAATGGTAAAGTATACAGGGAACCGTTGTTTACTCTGACAATTCCAGAAGGTCTTACACTAGAACAGATAGGACAAGTAGTGGAAAAGAAAACCGGAAAATCTGCTGACGAATTTTTTAAGCTTGTAACGAGCGATGAATTTGTGGATAGAATGATGGTTAAGTATCCAAATCTACTCTCAGCTGAGATTAAAGGAGAAAATGTTCGGTATGCATTAGAAGGATATTTATATCCTGCAACTTACCCTTTTTTCGAAGAGGATCCATCATTGGAAGTAATAGCAGATACAATGATTTCCAATACAGAAAAAACAGTATCAGCCTATTATGATCTTTTGCAAGCAGAGGAAAAAACAGTGCACTGGCTATTGACATTTGCCTCACTGCTAGAAGAAGAAGCTACTGCACAAACGGACAGAGAAACAATTGCAAGCGTTTTTTACAATCGACTGGAAATCGATATGCCATTGCAAACGGATCCTACCGTTTTATATGCACTAGGTAGCCATAAAGATCGTGTACTGTTTGAAGATTTGGAAGTGGATAATCCATATAATACATATCAGAAAGTAGGCTTGCCGCCGGGTCCAATAGCGAATGCAGGAAAATCATCTATTGAAGCCGTATTAAATCCAACAGATACTGATTATTTTTATTTCCTTGCTGACAAGGAAGGACAAAATCACTTTTCTGAAACGTATGAACAACATCTTCAAAAAATAGACGAATATTTAAAATAATATGCCGCAGGAGAAGGAATGATGTCGCATTCCTTCTCCTGCTATGCTATTATAAAATATGTTTTTGACAATAGAAATGCGGATGCTCCTATGACAGGGTTACAGTGTAAGTTTGCGATATCGTGAAACCATGAATGTATGGCCTGCAAGCTGCAACCACCCAATAGGTAAGGCGTTTTGAGCCAGACAGTTACTAGGTAAAAAAGTATACGCTTTCTTATCTAATTTAAAAGGGGTTAGCTAGTAATGAACGTAAGTGATGAATTTTTAAAAGACTTGATCAAACCTCGCTCCGATATTTTTATGGAAATGGAGCAATATGCAAAAGAAAACCATGTGCCTATAATGCAGTTAGTCGGGATGGAATCCTTACTTCAACTTCTTTCCTTACAAAAACCGACATCGATTTTAGAACTCGGAACTGCAATTGGTTATTCGTCTATGCGAATGGCAACAAAGCTAACAGAAGTAACAATTGTAACGGTAGAACGAGATGAGCAAAAAGCAGAGCTTGCAAAAAGCTATATAGAGCGTGCAAACTTGCAAAATCGTATACAGGTTATTATAGGGGATGCTTTAGAAATTTCACAAGAGCACTTGGCCAACCAAACATTCGATGCAATTTTCATCGACGCTGCAAAAGGACAATATAAAAACTTTTTTGAGAAGTACGCTCCATTGTTAAATGATGGTGGCGTTATTTATTGTGATAATTTATTGTTAAACGGCTTGTCCGAATTGCCAATGAGCGAAGTACCAAGAAGAAAAAGAACAATGGTACGCAACCAGCATCAATTTATGGAGTGGCTGATAAATCATCCAGATTATGATACGGCATTCCTACCGGTCGGAGATGGCATGTTAGTTAGTATTAAGAGGTGATATGATGAAGAAGACAGAGCTATTAGTAACTCCCGCTAGTCTGGAACATTTGGATGAGTTAATCACCGCCGGGGCAGATGCATTTTTAATTGGGGAGCAGTTTTATGGTTTGCGCTTAGGTGGAGAATTTACAATAGAGGACATTAAAGTTGCAAGAAAACGCACAAAAGAACATAATAAGAAATTATATGTGGCCCTAAACGGACTATTTCATAATGACAAAGTAGATGCCCTTGCGCCTTATATGCAAAAACTTCAGGAAATCGGTGTGGATGGTATTACATTTGGAGATCCTGCTGTCATTATCGCAAGACGTGAAGCAGAAGTTACTATTCCATTGCACTGGAGTACCGAACAAACAGCAACAAACTATTTTACGGCTAATTATTGGGGCAAGCGTGGAGCAAACCGTGCCGTGTTAGCACGTGAGCTGAGTTTAGAGGAAATAGTGGAAATAAAAGAAAATGCTGATGTACAAATAGAAGTACAAGTTCACGGAATGACGTGTATGTTCCAATCGAAACGTTCGTTATTAGGCAATTATTTTTTGTTCCAAGATAAAGCGATGGAAATAGAAAACCGTTCTAACCATAAAAATATGTTTTTACATGATAAAGAACGAGGGAATAAGTATCCAATTTATGAAGACCAAAATGGTACCCATATATTTAGCCCAAATGATATATGTATGATAGATGAGCTAGACGAACTTTTAGATGCGGAAGTGGATAGTTTGAAAATAGATGGGATTTTACATGATCCATCTTATGTAACAGCTATTACAGGCTATTATCGTCAAGCAATAGATGCATACTATGATTCTTCAGCCAACTATAAAAAGATAAAAAAAGAATTGTTCAATAAAATAAAAGAAATACAACCTCCACTCAGACCATTAGACACTGGTTTCTTCTTTAAAGAAACCGTCTATTAAGGAAAGGAAGGTTATTAGTGACGGTTACTAAATTAGATAATATTAGCGAGCTAGTAAACGGTAAGCGCGTTATAACGAAAAAGCCGGAGTTACTAGCACCTGCAGGTAGTTTAGAAAAACTGAAAATTGCTGTTCATTATGGGGCTGATGCTGTATTTATCGGTGGTCAAGAATTTGGGTTACGTTCAAACGCAGGAAATTTTTCGATTGAGGAAATGCGGGAAGGCGTCGAATTTGCGAACCAATACGGGGCGAAAATTTATGTAACAACCAATATTTTTGCACATAATGAAAATATGGATGGTCTGCAGACGTATTTACAAGCTATTGAAGATGCTGGTGTAACCGGAATCATAGTAGCGGATCCGCTGATTATTGAAACCTGTCGTACTTTTGCGCCTAAGCTAGAGTTACATTTGAGCACTCAGCAATCATTATCCAACTGGAAGGCTGTACAATATTGGAAAGAAGAAGGGCTTCATAGGGTAGTGCTCGCTCGTGAAACGACTGGTGATGAAATTCAGTTGATGAAAGAAAAAGTGGATATAGAAATCGAAACATTTGTGCACGGTGCGATGTGTATTGCGTATAGCGGTAGATGTACGCTTTCTAATCATATGACTGCCCGTGATTCTAACCGCGGTGGGTGTTGCCAATCTTGTCGATGGGATTATGATTTATATGAACAAAACGATGGGGAAGAGCTTCCGTTATTTCAAGAAAACGATATTCCATTTGCGATGAGTCCAAAAGATTTAAAACTGCTCGAATCCATACCAAGAATGATTGATATGGGGATAGACTCCTTAAAAGTCGAAGGACGTATGAAATCCATCCACTATATTGCAACGGTTGTGAGTGTTTATCGAAAAGTAATCGATGCATATTGTGCGGATCCAGAAAACTTTGTGATGAAACAAGCATGGCTTACAGAGCTTGAAAAATGTGCAAACCGTGAAACGGATACAGCATTTTTTGAAGGTGAACCTAGTTTTGAACAACAAATGTACGGAGTACACGATAAAAAGCTCGGTTACGATTTTGTCGGACTTGTGCTAGACTATGACGAGGAAACGCAAATAGTAACGCTTCAACAGCGAAATTATTTTAAACCAGGTGATGAAGTAGAGTTTTTTGGACCCGAAATTGAAAACGTTCGAATAAAGATAAATGAAATAACGAATAAAAAAGGACAAGTGTTAGATGCAGCAAGACATCCTTTAGAAATAGTACAATTTAAGTGTCCTGTTAAATTGTACCCAAATAACATGATGAGAAAGGGGCTAAAATAATGTCAAGTCGAACTCCTCTTATCATAGGAATCACTGGCGGATCTGGTTCTGGGAAAACGAGCGTAACAAATGCAATTAGTGATGTATTCAAAGACCATTCCGTTGTCGTGATCGAACAAGATTATTATTATAAAGACCAAAGCCATTTAAAATTTGAAGAACGATTAAACACGAACTATGATCACCCACTTGCGTTTGATAATGATTTGCTTATTGAACATATTCATGATTTATTGAACAATAAAGCAATTGAAAAACCGGTGTATGATTATGCTCAGCATACGCGATCTAATGAAACAATTACAATTGAACCAAAAGATGTAATCATTCTTGAAGGAATATTAGTACTTGAGGATGAGCGTCTCCGTAATTTAATGAACATTAAATTATTTGTCGATACAGACTCAGATTTACGTATTATTCGCCGTATTTTGCGCGACATCCACGAAAGAGGTCGTACAGTTGAATCAGTAGTAGAACAATATCTCACGGTCGTTCGACCAATGCATAACCAATTTATAGAGCCGACTAAAAAATATGCAGATATCATTATTCCTGAAGGTGGACAAAATGAAGTGGCAATAGATTTAATGGTTACAAAAATAAAAACAATTCTTGAAACTGACGTTATTGTATAATATGATGATTGGTGATTGACAATAATTTCATGAAATTCATATCATTTTAAAGTTCAGCATATGAATGGTACATGAACATGTTTTAAGTGTGTATTTAAAGGAGTGTATGGGAAGTGTCAACAGAGAAACAATATCCAATGACCGTTGCTGGGAAACAAAAATTAGAAGAAGAATTAGAGTTATTAAAAACGGTTAAACGTAAAGAAGTAGTAGAACGTATTAAGATTGCAAGAAGCTTCGGTGACTTATCCGAAAACTCGGAATATGATTCTGCAAAAGAAGACCAAGCATTTGTAGAAGGTAGAATTTCTACACTTGAGTCGATGATTCGAAATGCAGTTATTATTGAAGAAGAAGGCAATAATGATACTGTATCACTAGGGAAAACGGTGACATTTATCGAAATTCCTGATGGTGATGAAGAAACTTATACAATCGTTGGTTCAGCAGAAGCAGATCCACTGGAAGGTCTAATTTCAAATGATTCACCTATTGCTAAAGGTTTACTTGGTAAAACAATTGGTGAAAAAGTGAAAATAGTCACTCCAGGCGGAGAAATGGACGTAGAAATAAAATCGATTTCATAACACTAAGAAAGAGGTAAACGACAATGTTTACCTCTTTTTTCAATTGAAAAGGATTCCTGTAAGGTAAATCAATTTAATCATAGTATATTGAAAAAAATATAGAGTAATAGTAAGTGTTTTTCTAATATAAAGATCAGGAGCAACGATGGATGGGTCAGGCTTTCGTTATGAGACCAATGTCTCTCTCATAGACTGGCATCCTCATAAAAGGGTATCTTTTGTCCAAAGCCTTCCCTAGACTTTAGGAATAGGTATTAATCTATAAGGCCCCTATAATTTTGTTTATAGAAAATGAAACAAAATATACTTTATTAACGTCTTATAATATTGTATTCTCTAATCTATGGAGGAGGAATTAGATGCAAGAAAATAATCGTCGTATGAACTCAAGACTAAATAGAAAGAAAAAAACAAATAAAATACTAAATATATTAATTGGTATAGTCTTACTTTTAATTATCATAGTAGTTGTAAATATTGTAACGGACGATGATACAGAGGAAGCAAACGTAGAACAAACTGTTTCGGATAATGAAGAAACGGTGGATGACACTTCAGAAGAAAAGTCAACTAATCAAGAGGAAGAAGATCCTTCTGCAAACGAATCCGCTACACAAAATGAGTCAAACGAATCTTCATCGAGTGAAGTAGAAGACGATACAACAGTAGATCAATCTCAGGGTAATAACGATTCTAGTACTACTGAACGACCTAGCAGCAGTCCAATCAGTGAAAATGAAACTGTAGATCCTTCATGGGAACCAATCGGCACAAAACAAACTGGTGAGCATGTCTCTAGCTACGATAGTTCGTCAGTTGACTGGGCAGAAAAGGTAGAAGCACTTGCATATGCCGCAGGACTGGATTCTTCCAATATGTATGTAAAGTTTTTAGGCAATGGTGGAAGCCCTCAAAAATCGATTGGAACCGTCACTTCGAAGGATGGAAAAGAAATTTATCGTATCCATTTAGAATGGGTAGATGGCCAAGGATGGAAACCAACGAAAAGAGAAAAGTTGTCAACATTAGAAGACGCCTCTTGACTTCAAGGGCGTCTTTGTCTTATTTTAAAAGAAGTGCTTTTAGAGAGGAGCAAAAAAGATGAAAATTGCAGTTATCGGTGCAATGGAGCAAGAAGTAGAATTATTAAGAAATGCAATAGAAAATGCAGAAACAAACTTAATTGCAAATAGCGAGTTTACTATCGGTACATACAAAAATCATGAAGTAATTCTTTTGAAAAGCGGAATTGGTAAAGTAAATGCCGCAATGGCCACAGCTATTCTTTTAAACGAATATAAACCGGACTATGTCATTAATACAGGTTCAGCTGGTGGCTACGATCCATCCCTTTCAGTAGGAGCAATTGTTATTTCAGATGAAGTTCGACACCATGATGTAGATGTGACAGCTTTTGGATATGAGATAGGACAAGTGCCACAACTTCCCGCTGCTTTTAAATCGGACGAGCATTTGATGAAACTAGCGGAAGCTGCAGTAAAAGAAATTGGAGAACATGAAGCGGCTACTGGATTAATAGCTACTGGAGATATTTTCATGCATAATCCTGAAAAAGTAGAAGAGGTTCGACGTCATTTCCCGCAGATGAAAGCATGTGAGATGGAAGCAGCAGCTGTAGCACAAGTTTGTCATCAATTCGAAGTTCCTTTCGTTGTTATCCGCTCTTTATCGGATATCGCAGGAAAAGAATCTTCTATTAGTTTTGATGAATTTTTACCTGTTGCAGCTAAGCATTCGACTGAAATCGTATTACGTGTAGTAGAGAGATTATAATTTGTCATGAATTAGACAAAATAGAATAGTTACTTTTATATTAATAATTTTTCCGTTCTATGCTATGATAAAGGAACAAACGCTTTCATTTTCTTAGAGGGGGTAATGGAATGATCTTTTTAATGGGAATGTCTATTTTAATTACGGCTGTTTTAGCATTCATTATGATAGCAGAGACAAGTGAGGATTAAGTTCTTCTAAGCTCTTTTGGTGTTTGATACATCAAAAGAGTTTTTTTCATGAATATAAGACTGGTATAGTTTGACGAGTGCACGTTTTTCGATTCTTGAAACGTAGCTTCTAGATATTTTTAATTGCTTCGATATTTCTTTTTGGGTCATTGGCTCATGCCCAAGTAAGCCATATCGTCTAATCACAATATCTAGCTCTCGTTTATCTAAATGAGATAAATGTGTATACAATCTGTTTGTATCTTCCTCATCAACCAGTTGTTCATCGGTACTTTTATCCATATTCTGAAGCAAATCTGTTATCTCTAAAGAATGGCCATCTTTATCCATTCCGATTGGTTCATGCAATGAAACGTCTTTTTGTACTTTTTTCAATGAACGTAAATACATAAGAATTTCATTTTCTATACATCTTGCTGCATAAGTTGCTAGCTTTGTTTTTTTGGTGGGTGTATAGCTATTTACTGCTTTCATCAAACCAATTGTACCAATGGAGATATAATCGTCTAATAACTCGTGTTTTGGATGGAATTTTTTGACGACATGTGCCACAAGCCGCATATTTCGTTCGATTAGTTCGTCTCTTGCGGACAAGTCACCTTCCAAAAAACGATCGATCATTACTTTTTCTTCTTCTGGCGTAAATGGTTGATGAAACGCCTGACCCTTTAAGTAACCGAGAACAAGAGGGAGATCTGAGACAACACTTATGAATGCAGTCAAAAGACCAGAAATACTATTCACCTCCATCAAGTTATACACTATTACTATATGTCGAAAAACATAGGAATATGAAAAAAACGACTGCAAGTAGCAATCGTTCAAATTCCTTAGAAAAGTATTTATCCCGCATTAACGGGCAGTAAGACTCCCACTTCAAGATTTAAGAAAAGCGATAAAGATAAGTGGGAGATCACGGGGACTAAAAGCGCGACGTCCATGTCGCAACGTCCGCACTAGCACGTCCTGTGCGTCGGAAAACCCCGACTGATTGAAGTTTCACTTTATACTTTTTTAAGCGTAAAAGTACTGATCATTAAAAAAGCAAGAATGATAAATAAAAACATATAAGAAACAGAAGGTATCATATCAATAGCAAAATAAGATAACGTTAATATAACCCCTGCTACGGTAATAGGCAGCCCTGTAAAAAATCCATTTGCTTCCGATATATTGAAACGGGCAAGTCTAAATGCGCCACATGCAATATAAATGATTGTTATTGCCATTCCTGCTGTACTAAATTCTTGTAAGACGAGGGAATACAATAACAACGCAGGCGCTACACCGAAAGATATAATATCACTCATCGAGTCGAGTTGTTTTCCAAGTTCTGATTCAAGATGAAACTTTCTTGCAACCATTCCATCGAAACGGTCTAATAAACCAGCTATAAATATAAATAACACGCTGTATGCTGGAGAATCATTCATCGTTGCCATAATGGCTGCGCCGCCAAAAGCAAGATTTGCAATAGTAATCATATTTGCTGCATGTGATTTCAATTTTTTTCGGGTATTGGACATAATACTTTGTAAATACATTGTAAATCACTCCTTTACAAACCAACTATTTTGTTTATTATACTTTGAATAAGTAAAAAATGTAAGCAATTGTTTATAGGGAGATAGAGATGAGAGAAAAATTATATCAATCGATGATTGAGTTAACGAATGGTAAATGGTCCTCCGCTATCATTCAATCCTTTGCTCGATCCAAGTTAAGTAAAACAATCATACCCTCCTATATTAAATATTTTAATATAACGTTACAAGATGTTACTCGACCTATAAAAGATTTTTCTACTTTGCATGAGTTTTTTATACGAGAAGTGTCTACAGAGAGCAGACCAGTACATCTTGGGACAAACAGTATTATAAGCCCTGTCGATGCTACAGTAGAAACATTTGGTCCTATTACGGAAGATGGCATTTTTATAGTGAAAGACAAACCGTATTCCTTAGAAAACTTACTAGGTTCGCCAAAGATTGCAAAGCAGTTTGTAAATGGAAAGTATATCATTTTATATTTGAGCCCAGCTGAGTATCATCGTATCCATGCCCCGGTAGACGGGGAAGTGATTCGTCAATATATGCTTGGAAAAAAATCTTATCCAGTTAATAAATGGGGTCTCCAATATGGAAAAGAAGCAATCAGTGGAAATTACCGTTTGTTAACACAATTACGTATGCCAAACAATAAGCAATGTTTCCATATTAAAGTGGGGGCAATGTTCGTCAATTCGATTGAACTAACAAATGCCTCTTCCAAATGGAAAAAAGGTGAGGAAGTTGGTTATTTCTCGTTTGGATCAACTGTTGTTTTATTATTTGAAGAGGGTAGTATGGAGTTTTCTGCTACTTTGAAAGCTGGAAAGTTTGTACGAATGGGTGAGATTGTGGCAAATATGCTATAATCGTAAAAAGAAAAAGAGCCGAATTGGAGTGTTCGTTTTTGTATTCATATTTTATACCAAGTGAATTTGTGAGAAGCATCTTTCATATAACACCAGAGTTTTTAAAAGAAAAAGGTGTGAAAGCGGTTATTACAGATTTAGATAATACACTAGTAGAGTGGGATCGACCTAATGCAACACCAAAGTTAATTGAATGGTTTACTAGCATGAAAGCTGCTGGCATTCAAGTAACAATTGTTTCTAATAATAATGAATTACGAGTTAAGTCTTTTGCAGAACCACTTGAAATCCCTTTTATCTCAAAAGCACGTAAACCGTTAGGAAAAGCTTTCAAACAAGCGGTGAATAAAATGAATGTAAATCGTGAAGAAACAGTTGTAATTGGAGACCAGCTCTTAACGGATGTGTTCGGTGGAAATCGACAAAAGCTTCATACGATTTTAGTCATTCCGGTTGCAAATTCAGATGGGTTTGTAACAAAATTTAATCGTATCGTTGAACGAAGAATTTTTAGTTATCTTGATAAAAAAGGTCAAGTAACATGGGAGGAAGAAGAGTGACAGAAGCACCAAAATGTATCGGCTGTGGAACAATTATTCAAACAGAGAAAGTAGGAGAGCCGGGGTATGCCCCAATTTCTTCATTGGAAAAAGAAGACATCATTTGTCAGCGTTGTTTTAGATTAAAAAACTACAATGAATTACAACCTGTTTCGTTAACAGATGATGATTTTTTACGAATTTTAAACGGTTTAGGAACGCAAAAAGGATTAATCGTAAAGATTGTCGATATATTTGATTTTAACGGTAGTTGGTTACCTGGACTACATCGTTTTGTAGGGAATAATCCGATTTTGTTGATCGCGAATAAAGCGGACTTATTACCAAAGTCAGTGAAGAAAAATAAAGTAATTAACTGGATGAAGCAAGAAGCAAAAAAATTAGGTTTGTCCCCAATTGATGTGTTATTTGTGAGTGCACATAAAGGAACAGGTATGCCTGAGGCAATGGAAGCAATCGAGCATTACCGCAAAGGCGAAAATGTCTATGTTGTTGGATGTACAAACGTTGGTAAATCAACTTTTATCAATCGTGTTATTAAACAGGCGACAGGAGAAGATGCAGTTATTACAACCTCTCACTTCCCTGGAACAACACTTGATATGATTGAAATACCATTGGACGATGAAAAAGCACTTTATGATACACCTGGTATTATCAATCATCATCAAATGGCGCATTATTTAGATCCGACCGAGTTAAAATTTATCACACCGAAAAAAGAAATTAAGCCAAAAGTGTTCCAATTGAACAGCGAGCAAACGTTATTTTTAGGTGGATTATCACGTTTCGATTTTATCAAAGGAGAACGTTCAGCATTTACTTGTCATATAGCAAACGATATTCCGATTCATCGAACGAAACTTGAAAATGCGGACAACTTATATAAAGAGCATAAAGGGAAGCTATTATCCCCGCCATCGGAAGAGTTTGCAGATTTATTGCCACCTTTAGTGCGTCATGAATTTAAGATTAAAGATGCAAAAACAGATATTGTGTTTTCAGGATTAGGGTGGATCACTGTCCAACACGGTGGCGTAGTTGTCGCTGCACATGCACCAGCTGGTGTAGAAGTATCCATTCGACCATCGCTTATATAGGGGGTTTTTTAGTTGAAAAAATGGTTTGCTGTTATAGGAAAGCCAATTGCACATTCGCTTTCTCCTTATATGCATAGTGCATGGCTTAAGGAGCAACATATAGATGCTAGTTATATACCAATTCTCGTTGAAGAAGAAAAGCTTCAGGATGCCGTGAATTCGCTAAAGCTACTAGGTTGTAGCGGTTGGAATGTAACCGTGCCATATAAAGAAGCAATTATTCCTTATTTAGATGAAATAGACCAATCAGCAAGAGGCATCGGAGCCGTCAATACAGTTGTAAAAACGGAAGATGGTCGGTTTGTTGGATACAATACAGATGGCTTAGGGTTTATCGAATCACTTGGACCGATCAGGCAAACCAATCATATTCTAATTGTTGGTGCTGGAGGCGCTGCAAGAGGTATCGTCCATGCCTTTAAACAACTAGGTTTTTCGCATATTGCGATTGCTAATCGCACATTTGCTAATGCAAAACGTCTTGTGGAAGAATTACAGCTTGGACAAGCAATCACATTAGAAGAAGCAGAAGATACCCTTGCGCAGTTCGATATCATCATTCACACAACTCCCCAAGGGATGAAAAATAGCACAGCAACGCTACCAATTCAGCTTAACCAAATAAAAGAACATGCAATTGTTGCGGATATTGTATATAATCCTTTAGTTACCCCTTTTTTAGAGGAAGCGAAAAAATACAATGTTCGCACGGTAAATGGATTAGGAATGCTCGTACACCAAGGGGCAATAGCCTTCTCGTATTGGAATGGAGTCAAACCAAATACGGAACAAATGGTAGAACGTCTAACCGAGCAATTAGGAGGAAATTATGTTAACAGGTAAACAAAAAAGATTTTTACGCAGTCAAGCACATCACCTATCCCCAATTTTTCAAGTTGGAAAAGGTGGAGTTAATGATGCGATGATTAAACAGATTGGCGAGGCATTAGAAGTTCGTGAATTAATCAAAATTAGCATTTTACAAAACTGTGAAGACGAGAAGCAGGAAGTAGCAGAAGCACTTGCAAAAGGGGCTGGCGCTGAACTAGTCCAATTAATCGGTTTAACAGTTGTATTATATAAAACATCAAAAAATAATAAACGAATCGAGCTTCCAAAAGCGAGTCGAGCATGAGTAAAAAAATAGGGATTTTAGGGGGTACATTCAATCCGCCTCATATTGGTCATTTAATCATCGCCAATGAAGTATTGCATGCACTACGTCTAGATGAAGTGCGGTTCATGCCAAATGCAACTCCTCCACATAAACAGAAGGACGAGCAAGTAACGACAGCTCAAAGATTAAAAATGCTTCAGCTGGCGATTCGTGGTATTCCGAATATGACAGTGGAAACAATTGAAATAGAGCGTGGAGGTACTTCCTATACAATTGATACGATGGAAATGTTAATGGAGCGAGAGCCGGAATCGTCGTTTTATTTCATTATTGGTGGCGATCAAGTGGAATATTTACCAAAATGGCATCGTATTGATGAACTTGTTCAAAAAGTACAATTTGTAGGTGTTCCTAGACCAAATACATCAATAGTAACTGCATATCCTATTAGTACACTTACGATTCCTCAAATAGATGTATCTTCTACCCTTATTCGAAATCGATTAATGAATGGGCTTACGACAAAATATCTGATTCCCGATCGAGTGAATGATTTCATCCAAAAGGAGAAGTTGTATGAAATTTGAGCATGTAATGGAGCAGATGAAGAATAGAATGCCTGAAAAACGCTATATCCATACTAGAGGAGTAGCGACAACGGCCGTTCATCTTGCCGAAAAATATGGAGAAGATAGCGAAAAAGCAGAGCTTGCAGGTATTTTACATGATAGTGTGAAATACGCAGATAAGGAATGGCTGAAAGAGAAAATTATCTCAGAAAAGATGGATCCTATTTTATTGGAGTTCCATCACGAACTTTGGCACGCTCCTGTAGGGAGTTATGTAGCTAAAAATGAATTTAACATTAATGATGAAGACATTTTAAATGCGATTAAATACCATACTACAGGTCGAGCGTGTATGTCACGACTTGAAAAAATAATCTACATCTCCGATATGATAGAGCCTAGCCGTAATTTTCCAGGAGTAGAGCTTCTCAGAAAAAAGGCGGAACTAGATTTAGAAGATGCAATGATTAGTTGTATCCAGCATAGTATGACCTTTTTGATCGAAAAAAAACAGCCGGTGTTTCCGGATTCATTTCATTGCTACAATGATTTGATACAAAAGAAAGGAAAAGTGAACGAATGACAACGACAAAATCATTAGTAGAAATTGCTTATAAAGCAGCAGACGATAAACGAGCAGAGGACATCGTCGTATTAAATATGCAAGGCGTATCTTTATTAGCAGATTACTTTTTAATCTGTCATGCAAACTCAGACCGTCAAGTACAAGCGATTGCAAAAGAATTGGAAGAGCAAGCGACTATTGCAGGATTCCACGTAAAGCGTTTGGAAGGCTTCGATGAAGCTAGATGGATTCTTGTAGATATGGGCGATGTAGTAGCACATGTATTCCACAAAGATGAGCGTGCTTATTATAATTTAGAGCGCCTTTGGGGAGACGCACCAATGATTGAAGTTGGGCAAGATGCATAATGGCAATGTACGACCGATTTGCCTATATTTATGATACACTTATGTCCGATATACCATATGACAAATATGCAGAATGGGTGCAGGCAACTGCACCTGTTTCTAGCGGAAAACGATTAGTTGATATAGGATGTGGCACGGGTGTCTTGAGTGTGAAATTTGCAAAAGCAGGCTATGATGTAATGGGGATAGATTTATCGGAAGCGATGTTAACGATTGCACAAAATCGTAGCTTAGAAGAAGGCACAGATATTTCTTTCTTGTGCCAATCAATGTCTGAATTAGACGGCATCGACAACGTAGATGTAGCAGTAATCGCCATTGATTCGCTCAATTATTTGGAAACCTTCGAAGAAGTGAAACAAACATTCGGACGTATTTATGAGGCACTTACTTCAGAAGGACAGCTATTTTTCGATGTGCATTCCTTATATAAAATGGATACCATTTTTCCCGATGGTCCGTTTACTTATGAAGACGAACAAGTTGCATACATATGGCATACGGAAATAGGCGAGGAAGCACATTCTATTTATCATGACATGACGTTTTTTGTTCGAGATGAAACAGGCTATTATGAGCGATTTGAAGAATCACATTATCAACGAACATATCCTTTAGAAACTTTTACGGAGCTTTTAAAACAAATTGGTTTTGCTTCCGTCGTTGTTTCCACATCTGTTTTTGGTGAACAGGATGAAAAAGAAATTGAACGTTATTTTATACATGCTACCAAATAATCCTTTTCAAAGAGAGGTAAATTTAGTATAGTTTTTATAACTCCATATAATTTACCTCTTTTTCGAGAGGATGATATTTCTGCTTCGTTCATTAGTTCAGAAATACAAGAAAAAGCTGTTGCTCCCAACAACAGTAATTACGATAATATTATTTTTCGTTATTCAATCCCAATTTAAATCAGCACCTCCCACAGCTGATGTCGTACAACCTATCCCATTTGAAAATTCCTTTGAAGAAAACCAAGAAGATACAACTGAATATGTAGAAGATATCGCTATTTTTGTAGAAGTAAAAGGCGCGGTAAATAACCCCGGAGTGTATGAACTCACGGATGGTGATCGTGTGTTAAATGCAATTGAGCTTGCTGGCGGTTATTTAGCGATGGCTAATAGTAAAAATATCAATCATGCACAAAGAGTAGTAGATGAAATGGTCATTTACGTACCGCTTGAAGGAGAAGAAATAGAAGCATCAGAAACAATAGAGTCAACGCAATCGGCTAATTCCAATTTAGTAAATATTAATAAAGCAGATGCTACAATGCTCACTACTTTACCTGGAGTCGGTCCCGCAAAGGCAGAAGCAATACTCGCATACCGAGAAGGAACCGGCAATTTTAAAGAAAAGCAAGATTTAATGAATGTAACCGGTATTGGTCAAAAAACATTTGAAAAATTAGAACCTCTAATAACTGTGAAGTGATATTGACTGTTCACGATAAAAACTACTACACTAGAAGAAGTATATATATTGGAGGTAGTTATATGGAGCGAATTACATGGGACCAATTTTTCATGGCACAAAGCCATTTACTTGCTTTAAGAAGCACTTGTACTAGGTTAGCAGTAGGGGCAACAATCGTTCGAGATCGACGCATTATGGCAGGGGGCTATAATGGCTCTATTTCAGGTGGTGATCATTGTATCGATCATGGCTGTTACGTTGTTGATAATCATTGTGTACGTACAATTCATGCAGAAATGAATGCGTTATTACAATGCTCGAAATATGGTGTATCGGTAAATGGAGCAGATTTGTATGTGACCCATTTTCCTTGTTTGCCATGTACGAAATCAATTATTCAAGCAGGAATTTCACGACTCTACTATGCACAGGATTATAAAAACAACGAATATGCAATAGAGCTCTTAAAACAAGCGAATGTAGAAATGATTCAAGTACCTTTTGATGAGCGTAAAATTGACTTTTTAGGCGATGAAAAAGTTGCGCTTTACATGGAGCTGCTAACGAAGTTACGTGAGAAAGGAGCAAGTATGGAAGAATTGGCGCCTTATGAAAAGAAGGTGGTAGAATTATTCGGCGTATAACCATTCAAGGAAATATGATCTACGTAGCTTTATCAGTTGTAATTGCTACGATCAGTGCGTATGAATCGGCAAAACTACTACTGTTATTTGTTATCTTATTTTGTTGGTTAGTGTACAAGCAAAAGCAACTACTTTTTACTATCGGCACAATCATCATTGGTATAGCTTCTTATTTTTGTGTGCAAGCAGTTATGCCGATGCAAGCAAGTGAAATACATGTTAAGGAAATAACCTGGACGGACGTTTATCGGATCAATGGACAATATATCCGAGGGTTTGCTATTTCGGAAGATGGTGAAAAGTGGTATGTTCAACTTAAGCTAGGTACGGAAACTGAAAAAGCTGCACTTATGCAAACTTCAATTGCTGGAATGGTATTTCAAGTGATTGCAGAAGAAGTAGAAAAACGTCCTGCATCCCATGCTTATGCATTTAACATGGATTCCTATATTAAAAGTAATGGTGCAGTTGGTCAGATGGCTGTAGAAAAGTATCAAATCATCGAGAAAAATGAGTCTTTTCTTGCGTATATGGCAGAAAAGCGATTTGCGATGAAAAGTCATATACAAAATACGTTTCCATCTTCTCTGCAGTCAGAAGCCGAAGCACTTTTAATCGGAAGCAGAGAACAAATGCCTTCTGACATAAAAGATGCTTATCAAACATTAGGAATTACGCATTTGTTTGCAATTTCGGGTCTTCATGTGGCTTTACTGGCATTAATGGTATACGAAGCATTGATACGGATCGGGATAAGAAGAGAAACGGCGAACTTAGTTCTACTTATCGCTCTTCCACTTTATGCATTTATCGCTGGAGGAGCTCCATCTGTATGGAGATCTGTTTCGGTTACTGAAGTAGTTTTACTTAGTTTATTATTTAAGAAAAAACTTGCCATCGATGATGCATTTTCTTTAAGTGTGATTGGTTTTGTCTTACTAACTCCATGGGTCATTTTTCAAATTGGTTTTCAATTATCGTATTTGGCCGCATTTTCGCTTATATACTCGTCTGTGTTTTTAAAAAATAGTACTTCATATGTGATGCAGTCTTTTGTGATTACAGCCCTGTGTCAATTAATTGTTTATCCAATTCTTCTTTATCAGTTTTATGAAATTTCCATATCCTCATTCCTCGCAAATTTATTTTTTGTACCGCTGTTTTCATTTATCATATTACCTATTAATCTCTTTTTCCTGATTCTTACGTATATTTCTACTTCAGCTAGTGATTTTCTTTTCCATTTATATGAACCAGTACGCCGTTTGTTAGGTGAATTTATCATCTACTTAGGAAGTTTACCTTATCAAATCTGGAATCCGATGAAACCGTCTCTGCTGCTTGTATTCCTGGCTTATGGCACCGTGTTGTTCTTTTTTATCTCGATCGAACGAAAGAAGCAGCTTGTTTTTTGTAGTTTTCTTCTTTTGTTGCCGATGGGTATTATGCAAGTTACTCCTTATTTAGATTCTTCGACGAAAATAACTTTTTTAAATGTAGGGCAAGGGGATTGTATCGTTATTGAAATGCCTTATAGAAAAGAAATAATCATGATTGATACAGGTGGAGTCTTACGGTTTGAACAAGATGCATGGAAAAAAACTAATGAAGACTATGAAGTGGGAAGGCAAATTGTTGTACCTTTCTTAAAAGGGAAAGGCATAAATAAACTAGATACACTTGTACTTACGCATGCAGATGCGGATCATATGGAAGGTGCCGAGGAGATTTTACAGGAAGTTCACGTCGATGAAATTCATATTACACCTGGTTCTACTAATAAAAATGGCATGCGAGATTTGATGGAGGAAGTAAGGAAGCAACAAATTCCTATGATAGAAAAAGTCGCGGGAGAAAAGATAGATTCGAGCTATTTTCAGTTTCAATATATCTACCCATGGGATGCTACATACGAAGGAAATAATGATTCGCTTGTCCTATCCATGCAAAATCGCTATTTTCATGGATTATTTATGGGGGATGTAGAGAAAGAAGGAGAGTTGGAATTAGTCAGTAGATACCCGGAAGCTTTAAAAGATATCACATTACTAAAAATTGGACATCATGGAAGTAAAACTTCAAGTGAGCAATCCTTTTTAGAACTCACAGATCCAGCTGTTTCAATCATTACTGCAGGATTTGGAAATAGATTTGGTCACCCACATCAAGAGGTAGTCGATCGTTTAGATGAGCTTCAAATTCCCTTTTTCCAAACAGGTAGAGAGGGTACGATTGAAGTAGAGATAACGAAAGGTGGAGAGCTATTAGTGACAACTCCCCAGTAACTAAAAAAGGGTTTGCCTAGTATAGACAAAGCCCTTTTCTAGTGATTATCGAGAAACAAACTCAACAATTACTGCAATTGCGAACATAATTGTAAAAAATCCAAAGGAGACTACAAAACCTACGCCCGAGTCAATAGCGTCGTTACGCTTCGACTGTACATTTTGTTCAAATTCATTCATTATTACCCCTCCTATTTCCACCTAATTATATAGGATAGCCTATTAAAAATCTACATGGAATCTTTTATTTCTCTATTCCTTCTGACAATGTCACAAATTATTCACTACTTTTACGCTATAATAAAGACAAACATACAGTGGTAAGGAGATCTAGAATGATTTCAGAAAAGTGGATGCAAATAGCAAACGATGATTTGTCGGATGTTTATTTATTATACGGAACAGAAGCGTATTTTATAGAAGAGACAGTAAAAAGATTGAAAAGGAAGTTAAATGAACATGGAGAAACTGAAATAATAACATTCGATTTAGAAGAAAAAAGTGTAGACGAAGTAATATACGAAGCCGATACAATTCCTTTTTTCTCAGATAAAAAGCTTGTGATTGCTAAAAATGCATTCTTTTTAAAAGCAACAGAAAAAGGGAAAGAAAAAATAATGCACGATACAGTTGGTTTAGAAAAGTGGCTACAAAGTCCTTCTCCAACGGCAATAGTTGTATTTATCGCACCCTATGAAAAATTAGATGAGCGTAAAAAAATTACAAAAGCCATAAAGCAATCTGCTAACGTAATCGAGGCAACTAGCTTGCAAGCCCATGATTTAAAAAGCTGGGTGCTTCATGAGCTTAAAACACATGGTAAAACAATGTCTGAGGAAACGATTGAGCGTTTCATCGAATTTGGTGGAACCGATTTAGTTCATTTGCAAACAGAATTAGCGAAAATCGCGACATATGTGGGAGAAACGGTAGAAATAGATACAGAGACAGTGAAAAAATTACTCGTCCGAACATTAGAGCAAGATGTTTTTACACTTGGAAATGCTTATTTTGCGGGAAACAAAAGCGAAGCGATAGCCATTTACCATGATCTATTAAAGCAAAAAGAAGACCCGTTAAAGTTAAACGCATTAATCGCGACACAAGTAAGGTTAATGGTGCAAGTAGGTCATCTAAAGAAAAAGGGGTATCACGCCCAACAAATAGCAGGCCAACTAAAAGTTCATCCATACCGAGTAAAATTACTTTTTGATAATCCTATCTTGTATAACGAAGAAAAACTACTACAGACCTTAAATGATCTAGCAACTGTAGATTTGCAGTTAAAAACATTAAATATTAATCGAGACCGGATCTTAGAATTGTTTTTGATGAAATAAATAGTTGATTAACCAATTTCCTCTTGCACTTTTTCGGTTTGCTTTGGACGAAATAATCACTACATCATTATTGGAGGGGGAGTGTATCAGAAAGTGACTGCGTCACTTTCTGATACACTATTTTTGATAATGTTGTTGTGGTTATTTGTCTATCACATACCTACAAAGTTCAAAAGAAAAATGCAATCTCTTTGGAAAATGAAAGAAATGCCTTTCTATCTATTAAGGAAGTGACCAAAGATGCAATTTCGGTCACTCTATTGCTTTCTATCTTGCGTTCCTTGCTTACTCTTTTCAAAGTTAGTGCTGGCAATATGTTGACGCTATATGGAAGAGGGACACTTCTTTCCAATCGAAAAGGTGGAAAAAATAGAGTAGGACTGAGCAGCCAAAATTGCATCTTTGGCTGCTTTTATATAGATAAGTAAGTGGCTATTCTTTCGTTCTCAAAAGCTTTAGCACTTGTATTAACGGTATTTATGGAGTGCGATGGACAAACGATCTTCACACGATTACCGAGAAGATCTGCAAGGGATGCGACAAAGTCGCATCCCTTGCAAATCAAGAAATTCGGTTAATGGTGTAGAACTCGTTTTCGTCCAAAGTACTTCAAAAGCACAGTTTTTTAAGAGGCTATTTAGTGTGCTATCACCATTCTAAGAAGTAATTTACTAGAGGCACTTTTGGTTAGCCAATATGTCTAGAAATAAATAAAGACTGACCGAATAAATCCGGTCAGTCTTATTTAAATTACGCTTTTTTCATTAATTGAGCTTTCTTACGAGTAGCTGCGTTTTTATGAATTAAACCTTTAGAAGCTGCTTTCTCCAATTGTTGGATTGCAGATTTAATAAGTTCTTTTGCGTTTTCATCATTGTTAAGTGCAGCATTGTCCGCTTTTTTTACAGCAGTACGCATTGCAGATTTAGCAGTAGCGTTTTGAGCGTTCAACGTAGCGTTTTTCTTAACACGTTTAATTGCAGATTTAATATTTGGCATAACTTTCACCTCCTAAAATGGTCTCGAGATGATATTTCTTTGTTGAAACTGTCTAATACAACAAGCATTATTTTAACAAACGAAAAAACAAATTGCAATATATAAATGCAAAGAATATTTACTTGACACATCGGCCAAACTATTTTGGAGGTGAATTTTATGTGGGGACGAACAGATTTATTAGATGAATCAGATGAAATGGTAAGACATCGTTCAAAAGAAGATAAGAATACGTTGGAAAAATCCGAGGGTATAAAATTTGATGAAAGTAGAGAAGGGGCAGTTTTAGTAACGTCTATTGAAGTAGACGAAAACGGAGAAAAGGAACTAGGGAAGAAAAAAGGAAAATATATTACTTTAACAGATTTAACAGTGAGTCCGGATGATGATCGAAGCTTTCAGCACTTAGAAAGAGTATTTGTTGAAAAGCTAAGGGAAATGCATAAAAACATTAAACTGACGAAGTCATCTAAAATCTTAATAATAGGGCTTGGCAATGCACTCATCACACCAGATGCCATAGGTCCAAAAGCGATTGAAATTTTACAAAGTTCTGCATTGACTGCTGAAGAACATATAAAAGTCGTTATGTACGCACCAGGTGTAACAGGTCAAACAGGATTTGAAACCAGCGACTTTATAGAAGCAATAAGCAAGGCATTTCAACCAGATCTAATCATTGTATTAGATGCGCTAGCTGCTAGAAACAGTGAGCGACTTTGCAAAACAATCCAAATCACCAATACTGGTATACATCCTGGTTCAGGTGTTGGAAACCAGCGAAAAGAAGTTTCCGAGGAAGTCTACGGTGTGCCAGTTACGGCCATTGGAATACCGATGGTTGTGGACGGTCCTGTTCTATACGCAGATGCGATGGAACAAGTTATTCACTATATTGCATCCAAAATAGAAGAAAAGGGAAGTCCTTCATCGGCATTAGCCGTAACCCCGATGGTTTCTAGCAAAAAACCAACGATCGATAAAGCAATTTTACAACCTATCTTTGGGGAATGGGTCACTTGGCCAACTGAGGAAAAAAGAAAATTGTTCGAGGAGGTTTTTGTTGGAAGGAATCCTTCTTTATTTGTGACCCCGAAAGAAACTGATGCATGGGTGGAACAATATGCTCATTTACTTTCTAATAGCTTAGAGACATGGATCACTAGCAGATGATGTCGTTCTAAAATTCCACTTTTCCACATACGATTATGTGAGGAGAGTGGAATATATGGCTAAATCCCTGAAGAATTTAACAAGCATCTTAATCCTTTTGTTTTTAGCACCTATCATTATCGCTACCATCCAAACACCTCTTTTTAATGCTCAACCGGAACAAGCGGAACAAGTAGAAGAAAAAGAAAAAGAGGATACCCCAGTAGTCTATGCAGCACAATTGGAAAAGAAACCAGTCGTCCAAGAAGTAGTAACGGAACCAAAAAAAGCATTTGTTTACTTTACTCATTCGCAAGAAGCTTATCAACCGATACTTGCAGCACAAGGTGAAAAAATAGCTATTTATCATCCGATAAGCAATATTACGACTTTTCAAGATCAAATTAATGCCCAGTTTGCATTTCATCAACTAGAGACTACCTTTTTAGAAAACTACAACAAGAAAGAGATGGATGACTATAATTCCATACGGCCATTAGTACAACAAGCAATCGGGCAAGATAAATATGACATCATCTTAGATATTCACAGAGATTCTGCAAAAGCAAATGTAACGACACTTAAAAGTGGGGAAGCAAGCTACGCTAAATTTATATTCGTTATTGGCCGAGAGCATCCTAACTACAGATGGAATGAGCAACTAGCACAAAACCTCTCTAACCAATTAAATAAATTAGTACCTGGCATTTCACGCGGGGTACTACCGAAAGAAGGAAAGGGAGTAGATGGTGTATACAATCAAGACCTTTCCGGAAACTTAATCAATGTAGAATTAGGTGGCATTGATAATACCGAAGAAGAAATTAATCGTTCGATTGCAATTCTAGCGAAAGCTTTATCGAATATGTTAAATGAACAGTTGCCCTCATAAGTAAGAAATAGAGATGAAGCAATTCACATTTGCTTGATCTCTTTTTGTTTGAAAATATTCTCCTAGATTGTGTTATGTACAGGTTTTTGATAAGATTAAAATCTGGCAAAAAATTATTTAAATGGACTTTTTTCTAGAAAAATAATGAGCGTGTACATAAAATATTTCAGTAATATTTCTTAAACAATCCTTTATCTGTTATAATGCAAGTAGTTTAATTAGGAGTGAACAAGTATGAATCATGAAGAGAGATTAGCACGACAGAAAAAAATACGTAACTTTTCGATTATCGCGCATATTGACCACGGTAAATCGACGCTTGCTGATCGTATTTTAGAAAAAACACAAACAGTAACATCAAGAGAAATGCAAAGCCAATTACTCGACTCCATGGACCTAGAAAGAGAACGTGGAATTACGATTAAATTGAATGCCGTTCAATTGACATATACAGCAAAAGATGGAGAAGAATATATTTTCCACTTAATCGACACGCCAGGACATGTCGATTTCACCTATGAAGTATCGAGAAGTCTAGCTGCTTGTGAAGGAGCAATACTTGTTGTTGATGCTGCTCAAGGAATCGAAGCCCAAACGCTTGCAAATGTATATTTAGCATTAGATAATGACTTGGAAATTTTACCGGTTGTCAATAAAATCGATTTACCTGCTGCCGATCCAGAACGAGTGAAACAAGAAGTGGAAGATGTAATCGGATTGGATGCTTCAGAAGCAGTACATGCTTCTGCTAAAGCTGGAATTGGTATTGAAGAAATTTTAGAACAAATAGTTGAAAAAGTTCCTGCACCTACTGGAGACCCTTCAGCACCACTTAAAGCACTTATATTTGACTCATTATTTGATCCATACCGTGGGGTAATTGTTTATATTCGAATTATGGAAGGTACGGTGAAACCTGGGGACAAGATTAAAATGATGTCTTCTGGGAAAGAATTCGAAGTTGTTGAGACAGGCGTATTTACACCAAAAGCTACAATGCGTTCAGAACTAACTGTTGGTGACGTTGGATTCTTAACTGCATCCATGAAGCATGTGGGCGACTCGAGTGTAGGGGATACGATTACATTAGCTTCGAACCCAGCTCAAGAAGCGCTACCAGGATATCGAAAAATGAATCCAATGGTATTCTGTGGTTTATATCCAATCGATAACTCTAAATATGTAGATTTAAGAGATGCGCTTGAAAAATTAGAGTTAAATGACTCCGCTTTAGAATTTGAACCGGAAACATCCCAAGCGCTAGGATTTGGGTATCGTTGTGGCTTCTTAGGACTTCTTCATATGGAAATTATCCAAGAGCGTATTGAACGTGAATTTAAAATTGATTTAATAACGACAGCTCCGAGCGTTATTTATGATGTTAAGTTAACAAGTGGGGAAACGATTAAAGTAGATAACCCATCGATGATGCCGGAAGTACAAAAAGTAGATAAAATTGAAGAGCCATATGTGAAGGCTTCAATTATGGTTCCGGAAGATTATGTTGGTTCAGTTATGGAGTTATGCCAGCGTAAACGCGGAAACTTTATCACGATGGATTATTTGTCATCTGCACGTGTGAATATAATTTATGAAATCCCACTTTCAGAAATTGTATATGATTTCTTTGATGCACTAAAATCTAGTACGAAGGGCTATGCATCCTTTGATTACGAGTTAATCGGTTATAAAGAATCGAAATTAGTGAAGATGGATATTCTGCTTAATAGCGAAAAAGTAGATGCTTTAAGCTTTATCGTACACAAAGACTTTGCATATGAGCGTGGAAAAGTAATTGTAGAAAAGTTAAAAGCACTAATACCAAGACAGCAATTCGAAGTGCCGGTACAAGCGGCAATCGGTCAAAAAATTGTTGCTCGTTCAACGATTAAATCAATCGGTAAAAACGTATTAGCAAAATGTTACGGGGGAGATATTTCCCGTAAACGTAAACTTCTTGAAAAACAAAAAGAAGGTAAAAAACGTATGAAGCAAGTAGGTTCTGTAGAAGTACCTCAAGAGGCATTCATGGCAGTTCTAAAAATGGACGAGCCAAATAAATAAAAAGGAAGAAGGGGGCCAAAGTATAATAGCCCTCTTTTTCTTATATAGAGAGTTGGAAACAGTATGGTACGAGGAGTATATATCCATATACCTTTTTGTCATCAAATTTGTAATTATTGTGATTTCAATAAATTCTTTTTTCATAATCAGCCGGTCGATGAATATATTGAGGCGCTAGGGCAAGAAATGGCTTTATGGAAGGATGATTTACAAAATGCATCCATTGAAACAATCTTTATAGGTGGAGGCACTCCGACTTCATTGTCTGTTAAGCAATTGGATCGCTTATTTACACTTATCGAAACACATATCCCTATGGAAAAGTTAGTAGAATTCACTTCAGAAGCAAATCCGGATGAATTAACTCTAGAAAAAATGCAGCTGATGCGTAAGTTTGGAGTAAACCGTTTAAGTATGGGTGTACAAACTTTCGATCAAGACTTATTAAAAGTCCTTGGAAGAACGCATTCCAATGATCATGTATATAAAGTAATCGAATATGCGAAACAAACGGATTTTCCTTCGATCAGTATAGACCTGATGTATGGTTTACCAAATCAAACAATGGACCAATGGAAAGCCTCATTAAAAGAAGCATTCCGCCTGAACATTCCCCATATTTCTGCATATTCTTTACTTGTTGAACCAAAAACAATCTTCTATAATCTGTTATCGAAAGGTAAGCTGACACTTCCAGGGGAAGATCTGGAAGCGGACATGTATAGCTATTTAATGGATGAAATGAAGTTGCATGGATATGAGCAATATGAAATTAGTAATTTTGCCCATCAAGGAAAGGAATCCAAACATAATTTGCTTTATTGGGATAATGATGAATATATTGGGCTTGGAGCAGGAGCGCATGGGTATGTAAATAGTATGCGTTATTCCAATCATGGTCCTTTAAAAAAGTATATGCATACTATCGAAATGATGGAAAAACCTATTATGATGCAAAAAGAAGTTACTCGGGTTGAAAAAATGGAAGAAGAAATGTTTTTAGGCTTGCGTAAAAATGAAGGGGTTTCCCTAGCACGTTTTGAACAAAGATATGATCAAACTTTACAACAAGTGTATGGAATAGAAATAGATGAACTTTTGGAAAAAGAGTTTGTTACGATCGAAAATGGCTTTATCAAACTTACAAAAAGAGGACGCTTTGTTGGGAACGAAGTATTTCAATATTTTCTTACAAGCTAAATCGTTGACAGTTCTCTATAGATTTGTTAAATTTTCTATATAAGTATTAGCACTCTATATGAGCGAGTGCTAACAGAGGTGATAATCATGCTAACTAATCGGCAATTATTAATATTGCAAGTAACGGTAGATGATTTTATCGAAACCGCTCAACCAGTTGGATCTCGCCAACTTTCGAAAAAGGAGGAAGTTCCATTTAGTCCTGCTACTATTCGAAATGATATGGCAGATTTAGAAGAAATGGGCTATTTAGAAAAAACACATACTTCGTCTGGTCGCGTGCCTTCGCAAAAAGGCTATCGTTACTATGTAGACAATATGTTAACTCCACAACGAATCTCTAAAAGTGAGATCAAACAAATTCGTTCTATTTTTGAAGAACGTATGGTAGAGACGGAACAAGTAATTCGTAAATCTGCGGCTATTTTGTCCGAATTAACGAATTATACCTCTATAATGCTAGGCTTAGATGTGAGAAAACATCGTGTCAAACGTTTTTCTATCGTCCCTTTAACGGATGATTCCGCTGTTGCTATTATTGTGACAGATAGTGGACATGTAGAAAATCGTGTATTTTCCATACCGGAAAGCTTTACTGCATCGGATATTGAGAGAATGGTCAATTTGATTAATGAACGTTTAGTAGGTGTTCATTTACATGAGCTCCCTGCTAAACTAGAAGCTGTTACATTAGCAGTTTTAAGACAAAATAATGGTCGTTTAAACGACTTACTAGGTTCATTAAACAAAGCGCTAACAATTGAACATGAAGATAAAGTTTACTACGGTGGAAAAATGCAACTGCTAAATCAACCTGAATTTAATGATGTAGAAAAAGCACGAAGTATTATGTATTGGATGGATCATGTAAATCAAATGCCTGGGCTATTCCATTTAGACCAAAAAGGAATTCAAATTCGAATCGGTACTGAAAACAACCATCTAGCTATGGAGGATTGTAGTATTATTACAGCTTCCTATGACATTGGGGAGGAACAGATTGGTTCCATTGCAATCATTGGACCTACTCGAATGGATTACAAGCGAGTCGTTTCCTTACTAGATGTGATGAGTGGGGATCTATCGAGAGAATTATCGAAAATTTTACATGGACCGCATGGATAAGGAGAGTTGCTAGTTATGTCAGAACAAAAAGATGAAATTGTAGAAGAATTAGAAGCTGAAAAGCTAGATGAACAAGCAGACGTTCCAGCTGAAGATGAGATAGCTGAAACAGAAGAAGACGTAGTAGAAGAAGTTGATGAGCTAACGCTTGTCAAACAACAATTAGAAGAAGAACAAAATAAAGCGATTCGTCTAAGAGCTGATTTTGAAAACTATAAACGTCGAGTTCAACTAGATAAAGAGGCAGATTACAAATACCGTGCACAATCGGTATTATCAGATATATTGCCAGTGCTAGATAATTTCGAACGTGCATTAGCCGTTGAAACTACTAGTGAAGAAGCTGCTTCTTTAGCTAAAGGCGTAGAAATGGTGTATCGTTCTTTACTAGACGCGGTAAAAAAAGAAGGCTTAGATCAAATTGAAGCGGAAGGCGTTCCTTTTGATCCGAACTTCCATCAAGCAGTAATGCAGGAAAAAGACGATACGAAAGATTCTGGTGTCGTGCTTCAAGAATTGCAAAAAGGGTATAAGTTAAAAGATAGAATTTTAAGACCAGCTATGGTTAAAGTTAACGAATAAAATTTTATTTAGTTGTTTAAATGCACTTTATATTTAGGAGGAACTAATTATGTCTAAAATTATCGGTATTGACTTAGGAACAACAAACTCATGTGTATCAGTATTAGAAGGTGGAGAACCAAAAGTAATTCCAAATCCAGAAGGTAACCGCACAACTCCATCTGTTGTAGCATTCAAAAATGGCGAAAAACAAGTTGGGGAAGTAGCGAAACGTCAATCCATTACAAACCCAAATACAATTGCTTCTGTAAAACGTTTAATGGGTACAAATGAAAAAGTATCTGCAGAAGGTAAAGAATATACACCACAAGAAGTATCTGCCATGATTCTTCAATACTTAAAAGGATTCGCAGAAGAATACTTAGGTGAAAAAGTAACAAAAGCAGTTATCACAGTTCCCGCTTACTTTAATGATGCAGAACGTCAAGCTACTAAAGATGCTGGTCGTATCGCTGGTCTTGAAGTAGAACGTATTATTAACGAACCAACTGCAGCAGCTTTAGCATACGGTTTAGATAAAATGGATCACGATGAAAAAATTCTTGTTTACGATTTAGGTGGGGGTACATTTGACGTATCTATCCTAGAACTAGGAGACGGAGTGTTTGAAGTGCTAGCAACAGCTGGAGACAACCGTCTTGGTGGGGATGACTTTGACCAAGTATTAATGGACTACTTAGTACAAGAATTCAAAAAAGAAAATGGAATTGATTTATCACAAGACAAAATGGCTGTACAACGTCTAAAAGATGCAGCTGAAAAAGCGAAAAAAGATCTATCAGGTGTTACATCTACTCAAATTTCACTTCCTTTCATTACAGCTGGAGAAGCTGGACCACTTCACTTAGAAGTAACAATGACTCGTGCGAAATTTGATGATTTAACAGCTAACCTAGTAGAGCGCACAATGGTACCAACTCGTCAAGCGATGAAAGATGCTGGATTATCCGCTTCTCAAATTGATAAAGTAATCTTAGTTGGTGGATCTACTCGTATTCCGGCAGTACAAGAAGCGATTAAAAAAGAAACTGGTAAAGAGCCACATAAAGGTGTAAACCCAGATGAAGTAGTAGCAATGGGTGCTGCTGTACAAGGTGGAGTATTAACTGGAGATGTAAAAGACGTTGTATTACTTGACGTTACACCACTTTCTTTAGGTATTGAGACTATGGGCGGAGTATTCACGAAGTTAATCGAACGTAATACGACAATCCCAACATCAAAATCTCAAACATTCTCAACAGCAGCAGATAACCAACCAGCAGTAGATATTCACGTTCTACAAGGTGAACGTCCTATGTCAGCGGATAACAAAACACTTGGTCGTTTCCAACTTGCGGATATTCCACCAGCTCCACGTGGTGTTCCACAAATCGAAGTAACATTTGATATCGATAAAAACGGTATTGTAAATGTTAAAGCGAAAGATCTTGGAACTGGAAAAGAACAAAATATTACAATTCAATCGAACTCTTCCTTATCAGACGAAGAAATCGAGCGTATGGTAAAAGAAGCGGAAGCAAATGCAGAAGCGGATAAAGTTCGTAAAGAAGAAGCTGAAGTGAAAAACGAAGCAGATCAATTAGTTTTCATGACAGAAAAAACATTAAAAGATCTAGAAGACAAAGTCTCAGAAGAAGAGAAAAAATCTGCTGAAGATGCAAAAGAAGCATTAAAAGCTGCTCTTGAAGCTGGTAACCTAGAAGATATTAAAGCGAAAAAAGACGCGTTAAATGAAATCGTACAACAGCTTACAATGAAATTATATGAGCAAGCACAAGCTGAAGCTGCTGCAAACGGCGGCGCTCAAGCTGATGCAAAAGACGACGGTGTTGTTGACGCTGAATTTGAAGAAGTAAATGACGATAAAGACAACAAGTAAGTTGTAAGTTAGTCGGTAAGGAAAAGTCAAAGACCGTATTCGGCTTTGGCTTTTCTTACTGTTTAGACGTAGAAAATTTTCCGTGTTACAATATTCATTACGTGTAGGTAAAGAGCAGGAGAGTGAACAATGGATAAACGTGATTATTATGAAGTACTAGGAGTTTCTAAAGGTGCTTCCCAGGATGAGATAAAAAAAGCGTATCGCAAGCTTTCAAAACAATATCACCCGGATATTAACAAGGCTGCAGACGCTGATGCAAAGTTCAAAGAAATTACAGAAGCATATGAAGTATTAAGTGATGATCAAAAAAGAGCTCAATACGATCAATTTGGTCATGCCGGTCCAAACCAAGGATTTGGTGGATTTGGTGGTGGAGACGGCTTTGGCTTTGAAGATATTTTCAGTTCGTTTTTCGGCGGAGGGGGAAGCTCAAGACGACGTGACCCTAACGCACCAAGAAAAGGTAGTGATCTTCAATATACGATGACGATCGAATTTGAAGAAGCTGTATTCGGGAAAGAAACAGAAATAGATGTGGCAAAAGAAGAGACCTGTGATACATGTAGTGGAACTGGTGCAAAACCAGGAACTCACCCTGAAAAATGTTCACATTGTAATGGTCAAGGTCAAGTGAACGTTACACAAGACACACCATTTGGTCGTATTCAGACAAAACGTGCTTGTCATTATTGTGAAGGTACTGGGAAGATCATCAAAGAAAAATGTTCGACTTGTCACGGAAAAGGTACTGTAAATAAACGCAAAAAAATTAAAGTGACGATTCCAGCAGGTGTGGATGATGGGCAACAGCTTCGTGTAAGCGGGCAAGGAGAACCTGGTGTAAATGGTGGACCAGCAGGTGACTTATATATTGTATTCCGTGTAAAAGCCGATCCAAGATTTGAACGAGATGGCGATGATATTTATTATGAACTTCCATTAACATTCGCTCAAGCTGCACTTGGTGACGAAATAGAGGTACCGACTGTTCAAGGAAAAGTGAAGCTAAAAATTCCTGCAGGTACACAGTCTCAAACAACATTCCGATTAAAAGGTAAAGGTGTCAAAAACGTTCACGGATATGGAACTGGAGATCAACATGTCGTTGTAAAAGTGATTACACCGAAGAAATTAACAGAAAAACAAAAGCAGTTACTTCGTGAGTTTGCAGAAATTAGCGGAGATATTCCGGAAGAGCAAGGCAGTTCATTATTTGATAAAATCAAAAGAACGATAAAAGGTGAATAAAGGAGTGGCGCAAGTGAAATGGTCTGAACTATCCATTCATACGACGAATGAGGCAGTGGAAGCAATTAGTAATATTCTGCATGAGGCTGGAGCAAGTGGAGTCGTTATCGAAGATTCAGAAGAGTTATTAAGAGAAAGAGAAGATGTGTTTGGTGAAATCTATAACTTAAATCCAGACGATTTCCCAGTAGATGGTGTTCGAGTGAAAGCTTATTTAGCGGAAACTAGTTTTCTACTAGAAACAGTGGAAGAGATCAAACTTGCGATTAACAACTTACAAAACTTCAATATCGATCTTGGTCATAATAGTGTAACAGTACAAGAAGTAGACGAAGAAGATTGGGCTACTGCTTGGAAAAAATATTATCACCCAGTTAAAATATCGAATCGTTTTACAATCGTACCAACATGGGAAGACTATGAGCGCGTAAATACCGATGAATTGATCATTGAACTAGATCCAGGTATGGCGTTTGGAACAGGAACGCACCCAACTACTGTCATGTGCCTACAAGCACTTGAAAAAACAGTACAAAAAGGAAACAGTGTGATTGATGTTGGAACTGGTTCAGGAGTCCTGTCTATAGGAGCAGCAAAATTAGGGGCAGCAACTATTCATGCATTAGATTTAGACGAGGTAGCTGTTAAATCTGCAAAAGAAAATATCGTTCTAAACAAAGTAAGTGATGTTGTTCAAGTAACACATGGTAATTTATTGGACAATGTGAACGAAAAAGCAGATATCGTTGTTGCCAATATTTTAGCTGAAATTATTATGACATTTACAAATGATGCTTATTCCATCGTAAAAGATGGTGGATTATTTATCACATCAGGTATTATTGCAACGAAAAAAGAAGATGTTCGTAATTCCTTGCAGCAAGCAGGATTTGAAATTGAAGAAGTAATGATGATGGAAGACTGGGTTACAATCATTTCTAGAAAGCCAGTGAAGTAAGGAGACGCTCATGCAACGTTATTTTACAAATGAACCTATAGAGGAAAATAATACAGTAACGATTACAGGCGAAGATGCGCATCATATGATTCAAGTGATGCGCATGTCTTCTGGTGATGATGTATATGTAGTAGCGAACAACCAGACATACACAATGACCATCTTAGAAGGTACTTCTAAATCTGTGCTTTTACAGATAAAAGAAAAGCATGTACAATCCACAGAATTACCGATAAAAGTTTCCATTGTATGTGGACTTCCAAAAGGTGATAAGTTAGAATTAATAACGCAAAAAGCGACAGAGCTTGGTATGCATACACTTTATCCATTTGAAGCGAAACGCTCCATTGTCAAATGGGACAAACAAAAGAACGAGAAAAAAATCACTCGTTTACAAAAAATCGCAAAAGAAGCCGCAGAACAATCTCATCGTTCCTTTATCCCACTAATACATAAACCAATCTCATTAGCCGAGCTGTTGGAAATTTCTAAATCGTATGATGTGAAATTTGTTGCGGATGAAGAAGACGCAAAGCTTGAACAGCGACAAAAGTTTGCTGACAAACTAAAAAAGGTGTATGATAAACAATCGATACTAATCGTTTTTGGCCCGGAAGGTGGGCTCGATCGTCAGGAAGTACAACTTCTGTTAGAAAATGAGTTTCAACCCATTGCACTTGGACCAAGGATTCTACGAACAGAGACTGCACCGTTATATGCGCTTGCTGCAATTTCTTATGAATATGAATGAAAGAGGTGTGAGGACTTGTCATCCGTTGCATTCCATACATTAGGCTGTAAAGTTAACCACTATGAAACAGAGGCTATATGGCAATTATTTAAAGAAAACGGCTATGACCGTACTGATTTTGAAAAACAATCAGATGTATATGTGATAAACACATGTACCGTAACCAACACTGGTGATAAAAAAAGTCGACAAGTGATTCGTCGTGCTATTCGCCAAAATCCAGATGCTGTTATTTGCGTAACTGGTTGCTATGCACAAACATCACCAGCAGAAATAATGGCAATTCCTGGAGTAGATATCGTCGTAGGGACACAAGAACGAACAAAAATGCTTGATTATATTGAGCAGTATAAAACAGAGCGTCAACCGATCAATGCAGTAGGGAATATTATGAAAAACCGAGTATATGAGGAACTGGATGTTCCTGCTTTTACCGATCGTACGCGCGCATCATTAAAAATTCAAGAAGGCTGTAATAACTTTTGTACTTTTTGTATAATCCCGTGGGCTCGTGGGTTAATGCGTTCAAGAGACCCAGAAGAAGTGGTTCATCAAGCGCAGCAGCTTGTAGATGCAGGTTATTTAGAAATTGTATTAACAGGCATCCATACAGGAGGATACGGCGAAGACTTAAAAGATTATAATTTAGCACAGCTTTTAAGAGATATCGAATCCAAAGTAAAAGGCTTAAAACGTCTTCGTATTAGCTCGATAGAAGCAAGCCAATTAACAGATGAGGTAATCGATGTATTAAGAGATTCTAATATTGTTGTAAGACATTTACACATTCCAATTCAATCTGGTTCTAATACCGTATTAAAAAGAATGCGTAGAAAATATACGATGGAATTTTTCGCTAATCGATTGGATAGACTGAGAGAAGCTCTCCCAGACTTAGCGATTACTTCGGACGTGATTGTTGGTTTCCCGGGTGAAACAGAAGAGGAATTTATGGAAACGTTTAATTTTATTCGTGATCAAAGATTCTCTGAACTTCATGTATTCCCTTATTCGAAACGTACAGGTACGCCTGCGGCAAGAATGGACAACCAAGTAGATGAAGAGATAAAAAATGAGCGCGTTCACCGATTAATCACATTGAATGATCAGCTTGCTGCACAGTACGCATCTCGTTTTGAAGGGGAAGTATTAGAAATAATCCCAGAAGAAAAATACAAATTAGATCCGGGCAGTAATTTATATGAGGGATATACTGATAATTATTTGAAGGTTGTTATCCCTGGTACAGAAGATTTAATAGGAAAACTAGTACGAGTTAAAATTACGAAGGCTGGTTACCCATACAATGAAGGGCAATTTGTTCGTGTGCTAGAAAATGCAGAAATACAACTTGTATAAGTCAGTGAGTATAATCTCACTGGCTTTTTTTTTGTTTTTCCATTATGATATAGAGGTACGTACAACTCGAAAGGGAGATTATATAATGACTCAAAATATTGCAGCATTAATCGATCATACATTGTTAAAACAAGATGCTACTAAAAACCAAATTGAAAAACTTTGTGAAGAAGCAAAAACTTATACTTTTGCCTCTGTTTGTGTGAATCCGACTTGGGTAAATTTAAGTGCACAATTGTTACAGAATACACCAGTAAAGGTTTGTACGGTAATTGGTTTCCCACTTGGTGCAAGCACGACAGAAGTAAAAGCATTTGAAACGACAAATGCCATACAAAACGGTGCACAAGAAATCGACATGGTTATAAACGTTGGTGCGTTAAAAGATCGAGATTATAATTTTGTACAAAAAGATATCGAGGCTGTAGTACAAGCTGCTAAAGGAAAAGCAATTGTAAAAGTTATTTTAGAAACTTGCTTGTTAACAGATGAAGAAATTTTGAGAGCTAGTGAAATATCTAAGCTTGCAGGAGCAGATTTTGTCAAAACTTCTACTGGATTTTCTACAGGAGGAGCAACAGTAAACGCTGTGAAGCTAATGCGCGGTGCAGTCGGTCCAGAACTAGGAGTTAAGGCTTCTGGTGGTGTTCGCAGCTTGTCGGATTTACAAGCGATGGTAGACGCAGGGGCAACTAGAATTGGTGCAAGCTCAGGTGTAGAGATTGTTCAAGGCTTGGAAAGTAAATCTGATTATTAATTTAGGCGAAAGTATTGACCAAGTGTAAAGTATACGGTATAATTTTTTAGTACATAACACTAGGTTATGTGCTTGACGTGTGTTCGGAGGGAGGGAAAAAGAGATGTCAAAAACTGTCGTTCGTAAAAACGAATCGCTTGAAGATGCTCTTCGCCGCTTCAAACGTACTGTATCTAAAAGTGGTACAATTCAAGAGGTAAGAAAGCGCGAGTTTTATGAAAAACCAAGCGTAAAACGTAAAAAGAAATCTGAAGCTGCCCGTAAACGTAAATTCTAATTTAAATTTACCAAGCTTCGAAGCATTGGTTTCTAAAACCAAGCGTGAAACGTAAAAAGAAATCAGAAGCTGCACGTAAACGTAAGTGGTAAATTAATCCCAACCATCCCTACGTTCAAAACACGTACTGTATGATTAACATTTACAATTATGTAAACCGAGAAAATTTATTTTCTCGGTTTATTTTCATTTTTGAAACTTTTATGATGCTCATCCGTATAAAGTAATATACATATAGATGAAGGGAGGTTTAAGGATGAAATTGTCACGGTACATTATTTATTTCTGTTTATTGATATTGTCATTTTTCCTAGTTGTACCCACATTCACTGCTGATGCACCGAGTGTTTATAAAATCCCCATCCATAAGGAAGTGGAAAAAGGTTTATATGCTTTTTTAGAGCGTTCTATACATGATGCAGAAGAAGCAGGAGCAAGCGCGATTATTTTTGAAATAAATACCCCTGGTGGCTTTGTGGATTCCGCGCAGAAAATTGCAGATTTACTTGATGCTACTTCGATTCGAAAAATAGCCTATATAAACTCGGAAGCGCTATCAGCAGGAGCTTTTATAGCATTGCATATGGATGAAATTTATATGTCCCCGAGTGGCACAATAGGAGCAGCTGCGGTAATTGATAGTATTGGCAATACTGCAGATGAAAAAGCAAATAGCGCCTGGAAAGCGAAAATGATAAATGCTGCTAAACTTACGGGGAAAGATCCAAAATATGCACAGGCAATGGCGGACGATCAGGTAGATTTAGCCCAGTATAGAGCACCAGTAGGAAAATTATTAACACTTACTGCTGGAGAAGCACTAGAAGTAAAATACTCAAATGGAACGGTAAAATCTTTGGAAGAGTTGTTAGATAGGACAAATCTTTCGAATGCAAAAGTCATTGAATCAGAAGAGACATTTATGGAATCGGTTGCGCGCTTTGTTACACATCCAATTATCGTGCCAATTTTATTGTCAATTGCAAGTTTGGGTTTGATAGTTGAGCTGTATTCTCCAGGATTTGGAGTTGCAGGGACGATGGGACTTATCTCTATTGCATTGTTCTTTTTTGGGCATTTAGTTGCTGGTCTTGCAGGCTATGAAACATTGATTATTTTTATTGTTGGGGTTCTTTTAATAATAGCCGAGTTCTTCCTGCCCGGAGGAATTAGTGGTATATTAGGTGCAGCTGCTATTATTTTTAGTATAATACTAGCAGGAGGCAATATTGTACAAATGAGTATTGCTGTTTTAATTGCTTTAACAGTTGCTATAGTGGGAATGGTGATTATTATGAAATTCTTTGGAAAGCGGTTGAAAGCATTTAACAAGATTATCTTGTCAGATGCAACAACAACGGAGCAAGGATATGTCTCCAACGAAAATAGAATTGATTTAATTGGCAAAGTGGCCGTTACAATGACTGCCCTTAGACCATCCGGAACTATACGTATCGACAATGAGCGAATCGATGCAGTATCCGATGGTAGTTTTGTTGCGAAGGATAAAAAAGTTATGATTATTAAAGTAGAAGGCTCTCGTATTGTTGTGCGAGAAGTCGCGGAGGAGGAGGCAACATAATGTTATTCACTGGATCAACCATTACGTTAATTATTGTGATCGTTTTAGCATTTATCGTGCTATCTGTGTTCTTTACGTTTTTTCCGATCACACTTTGGATTTCAGCGCTTGCAGCTGGCGTAAGAATTAGTATTTTTACACTTGTAGGGATGAGGTTGCGTCGAGTAATTCCATCACGCATTGTTAATCCACTTATTAAAGCACACAAAGCTGGTTTAAAAGTGGCTATCAATCAATTAGAAAGCCATTATCTTGCAGGTGGTAATGTAGACCGTGTTGTTAACGCTCTTATTGCGGCACACAGAGCAAATATTGAGCTTACATTTGAACGAGCAGCAGCAATCGATCTAGCTGGTCGTGACGTATTAGAAGCCGTGCAAATGTCTGTAAACCCGAAAGTAATTGAAACACCATTTATCGCCGGGGTTGCGATGAACGGGATTGAAGTAAAAGCGAAAGCGCGTATTACCGTTCGTGCCAATATCGACCGTTTAGTTGGAGGTGCGGGTGAAGAAACAATTGTTGCACGTGTTGGGGAAGGTATTATTTCTACCATAGGGTCGAGTACTAGCCATGAACGCGTGCTTGAAAATCCGGACTTAATTTCTCAAACTGTATTGGCTAAAGGATTAGACTCTGGTACAGCTTTTGAAATTCTCTCGATTGATATTGCGGATGTTGATATAGGTAAAAATATTGGGGCTGAACTTCAAACAGAGCAAGCAGAAGCAGATAAGAAAATCGCACAAGCAAAAGCGGAAGAACGCCGTGCAATGGCTGTTGCCTCTGAGCAGGAGATGAAAGCGAAAGTAGTAGAAATGCGTTCTAAAGTAGTGGAAGCAGAAGCAGAAGTTCCACTTGCGATGGCAGAAGCTTTAAGAGAAGGTAATATCGGTGTGATGGATTACATGAATTATAAAAATATCCAAGCAGACACGAGCATGAGAGATTCCATTAGCAAAGTTGGAGGAGATAAACCTTCTACAGAGGAGCTAAAAGACTAGTCTAAAACCGCGGAAAGGAGGTCTTCTCCTTGGAAGGTATTATTTTACTCATCGTTTCTTTACTTATAAGTACAATTTTTGGAAAGAAAAAGCAAAACCAAAATCCAACAAAAGTACCTAAGCAAGGAAATAAAGGTCCTGAGATTAAGCCTTTTGTAGAGAATCCTTTTAAAAACTTAGGGGAGCTAGCAAAGGAATTTAAACAAGAACAACAAGCAAAAATAGAACGTAGACCGACTGTTCCAAAGCAAGAACCTATTCAACCGGTGACGGTAGAAAAAGTTCAGCGTGAAGTCAGTCGTGAGCAAGGTGCACAAAGATCATCTGGTCGTTTATCTGTTCACCAAGGAAATAGACCAGTTGTACCCACTGCAAAGCCAGTGGTGGCGAGCGTTTTACCGGAAACGAAGGATGAGCTTGTTCGAGCAATTATTTTGTCTGAAATATTAGCTCCACCAAAATCCAAAAGATAACTCATGAACACCCCTTTACATGCATAAATTCATGTAAAGGGGTGTTTTTTATAAAACAATTATTTCCACTCCACGCGAGTATTATGATTGATAATTTCAATGACATTATTTTAGATTACGAAATAACCCTTCTTAAGTTAAATGAAAACAGCGTATTATGTTCGTATGATCATTATTTGCTGGAAATTAATGCAGATAGTTTACAGATAAAATCTCTATCGTCGGATCGTCTGCATTTAACAGTAGAAAGTCTAAACTTTTTTAATATAACTAGGAAGGATCGTACGTAATGGCAAGCCTTATACGAGTACAAATTCCGATAGCTACAGATCAACATGCTCTATTCCAGCGTTTGTTTGCTATAAATATCCATGTATACAACGTATATAGCAGAGAAAATTATTTATACTTTTCTATAAAAAAGAAAGACTTAAGGGCATTTCGAAAAATAAGGAAAGTAATGAGAATACCAGTACAGTTAGTGGATGAATCAAAAAAAGGAATCATTTCACCTCAATCGTACTCTCTCATAGGTGTCGCTCTATTTTTTATAATACCTGTTTTACTGGCACAGTTTATTTGGACAATTCATATCGAATCGGATTCACCTGAAAATAATATTTTGTTATATGAAGAACTAAAGGCACTGAATATTAAAGAAAAAATGCTAACTTCTTCGTTACCAGCTGAACAAGAAATAAGGCAGAAGATTTTATTGAAGTACAAAGAGTATTCATGGGTGCACTTTGCACAATCGGGTTCTACGTTAATCGTATCGCCGATGCTTGCCCCCAAAAAAACGGAACGAGACATAAAAGACGCACCACCAGTCCATTTAATCGCTAAGAGAAGTGGTGTTATAACAGATTTTGAGCTAGTAAAAGGAGTAAGAGCTGTACAGAAGAATGTGGCAGTTAAAAAAGGGGATACGCTCGTAAATGGATTCGTGACGCAAGGAGATAAACGAATAATAACGAGTGCGGAAGGAAAAGTATATGCAAACTATTGGATTGAACTTCAGTTTGAACTTCCCAAAAAAGTATCGATTGTAAAGCCAAATGAAAAAGAATTACTTATTCAAAAAAAGGGTAAGTCTAATGTTCCATATTGGAAGGAGATTGTTCTTCCTTCTTTCTTGCAAAAATATCTAGAGGCTGGTTATGTACAAAAAAACATAGAAGAATCTTACGAGTTAAGTGAAAAGTCGATCGAGCGATTAATACGTCCATTACTATTTCAAAAAATAATCAATGATTTGCCAGCGGGTACACAAATAATAGAAGATAAAGTTTTGCAGGTCTCAATACAAAATGATAAAGTAAAAGGGAAGGTATTATTATTAGTAAATGAAGACATTGCAACACCCCAAGTTATACCCCAAGGAGACGAAGCATGAGCGAACAAAAACAATTCGATATAAATTTGCAGGACCCAGCAGAAGCAGTAATGCTTCTCGGAATATCAGATAAAAATGTAAAGCTAATTGAGGCGGAACTAAAGGTACAACTAATTACAAGAGGCGAACAAATACAAATTGTTGGCGAAGAGAAAAATGTTGAAGAAACAAAAAAGCTAATGATACAGCTTCTTTCAGTTATTCGCAAAGGCATCAATATTAACCTAAGAGATGTTACCTCTGCTATTGAAATGAGCTTGAATGGAACGATTGAATACTTCTCAAGCTTATATGATGAAGAAATTGCAAGAAATACAAAAGGCAAAGCTATTCGTGCTAAAACGATTGGTCAAAGAGAATATATACAAGGAATTCGACATTCAGATTTAACGTTTGGGATTGGTCCAGCAGGTACAGGTAAAACGTATCTTGCAGTTGTGATGGCCACACAGGCTTTAAAAAATGCACATGTGAAAAAAATCATTTTAACACGTCCTGCTGTAGAGGCAGGGGAGAGTCTAGGTTTCTTACCTGGAGACTTAAAAGAGAAGGTAGACCCTTATTTACGCCCATTATATGATGCATTGCATGATGTGCTAGGAACAGAACAGACAGACCGTCTAATGGAGCGAGGTACAATTGAAATTGCACCGCTTGCTTACATGCGTGGTAGAACGCTGGATGACGCTTTTGTTATTTTAGATGAAGCGCAAAATACAACGAAAGCGCAAATGAAGATGTTTTTAACACGTCTTGGTTTTGGTTCGAAAATGGTTATCACAGGAGATAAAACACAAATAGATTTACCAAAAGGTGCTGAATCTGGATTGATTGTGGCTGAGAAAATTTTAGGCCATGTTGCTGGTATTCATTTTCAATACCTGGAACAGGGAGATGTCGTTCGTCATCCATTAGTTGCTAAAATTATTCAAGCATATGACGAGCAACAATCATAGTATTTCTATAAAGCAACGGTCCATTAGCTGACTGTTGCTTTTGTTAATTTTCAGGAAATAGTAATGACTAGTTTCGACTTTAAGGTATAATAAGGGGACAAGCTGTGAAGGAGCTGAATTTAGAGTGAAATTCATTTTGTTAAAATGGAAAGAATGGCGCAATAATAAGTATCTCCCTTTTGTGATCATTCTCTTAACAGCGATTTGCATGTTCTTTTTATTAATTGGTAATGTGAAAGAAAGTAAATATGATATAGAACGATTCCAACTTTCACCTGATACGATACGTTCTGTTAAAACGATGGAAGATCCCGTAAAAACAGAAGAAGAAAAAGAACAAGTAGCTTCAGAAGTTCTTCCGGTATATCAATTTCAAGACGAAACTGCTGATAACCAGGCTGCGATTATTCGTTCTATTTTTGACAGCGTACTAGAAGTGAAAAAAAATTCGAGTGAAGAACTAGCCCAAGAAGGTGCAGCTACATCACTTGCAAAATTGAAAGATGAACTGGACGTTTTAGCAGAAAATGCAAGTGTCATTCCTTTAAGTGATGAAATGCTAACTATTTTACTAAAGCAGTCAGCTCCTGTTTTACGAGAATCAAAGGAGAAATTGGCCACCATTGCAGAAAATGCATTAAATGAGCCGATACGAACTGAAAGTGTTCCGTCTGCGCGTGAAAAAGTTGCTTCCCAGGTTACAAACTCATTTGGATTTTCCGCAGAGTATATGAATATCCTCATCAATATAGCGCGAGGTGCAATTGTAGCGACGGAAATCGAAAATGATGAGCTTACGGAATTACGGATTGAGCAGGCAAAAGCAAGTGTTGAACCGACTCGAATTTTGCAAGGGCAAATACTCGTGCAAAAAGGAGAATTAATAGACCGAGAAGTTTATAGACAGATTGAATTACTCGGGATGTTAACGGATAGAACATCTTATAAACCACCTATAGGTGTTGGTATATTTGTTATTCTTACAATGTGGATCTTATTTGCACAAACGTTTCGTAAGAAAGAGAAAGCCATTACAAATGCTAAAAACTTGGTTGTCGTCGCTTTTAGTCTAATCGTTTCTGTCTTAATCATGAAAGTATTACAATCAGTTGCATATAATTTTGATGTAGTCATTTCCTTTATATTCCCGACTGCATTGGTTTCCATATTTGTTTACTTATTAGTAAATGAACGTGCAGCACTTATCACTAGCTTTGTTGTTGCTGCTTATGCGGGCATTATTTTTCAAGAAGGGTATACAAATGTATTTCAAATGGAAATTTCGTTATACATATTATTCGGGAGTGTAGCAGGTATTTTTGCGATGCAACGAACTCATAATAATTCTCAAATATTTAGGGGAAGCTTTGTCGTTTCAGCGGTAAATATATTATTTATATTGTTTTATTTATTAATGACAAAAACGACCTATGAATTTAACGATATCTTGTTTTATGTTGGAGTTGCCGTATTATCGGGTATACTATCTGGAGCTCTAACAATTGGGATATTACCATTTTTTGAATCCGTTTTTGGCATATTGTCTACGATGCGGTTAATCGAACTATCTAATCCGAATCATCCATTATTGAAAAAAATATTAACGGAAACACCTGGGACATACCACCATAGTTTAATGGTCGCAAACTTAGCGGATGCTGCCTGTGAAGCGGTTGGTGCAAACGGGCTATTAGCACGTGTTGGTAGCTATTATCATGATGTTGGAAAAACGAAACGTCCTGGATTTTTTATCGAAAATCAAGTGAATGGCTACAACCCGCATGATAATTTACCACCAGAAACGAGTCGTGATATTATTATTGCACATGCTGTAGACGGAGCAGAAATTTTACAGAAACATAAAATCCCAAAAGAGATAGTTGATATCGCGGAGCAACACCACGGGACTAGCTTGCTCAAATTCTTTTACTATAAAGCAAAAGAAATGAAAGAAGATATAGCAGAAGGGCAGTATAGGTATCCGGGACCTAAACCTCAAACGAAAGAAATTGCGATTATTTCGGTTGCTGATAGTGTGGAAGCTGCTGTCCGTTCAATGAAAGAACCAAATGCAGAAAAGATTAGGGAACTGATTCAATCCATAATTAAAGGAAAATTACTAGATGGTCAATTTGATGAATGCGATCTATCTTTAAAAGAAATAAAGATAATGGAAGAAAGTTTCTGTACGACGATGAATGGAACATTTCATTCGCGAATAGAATACCCAAAATAAGGACGTAAGGGGCTAAAAAAATGCTAGAACTAGATTTAATGGACGAAACACAAACACTATCCGAGGAAGCAATTAAACTTGTTGAAAAAGTATTAACTTCTGCTGGAGAGCAGCTAGGTGTAAAAGAAGGCAGTGAAGTAAGTGTTACATTTGTGACCAATGATGCTATTCAAGAAATCAATAAAACATACCGCAAAAAAGATATGCCAACAGACGTTATTTCCTTTGCAATGGAAGAGATGGGAGAAGGCGAAATCGAGATTAAAGATGCAGATTTACCGACATTACTTGGTGATATTATCATATCTGTTGAACGTACGACGGAACAAGCCGCATCTTATGGACATACTTTTGAACGTGAGCTTTGTTTTTTAGCAGTCCATGGTTTTTTACATCTACTCGGTTATGATCACGGGACAGAGGAAGAAGAGAAAGAAATGTTCAGTATACAAGAAACGATTTTACAGGCTTTTGGTTTAAAGCGTGAAGGCCATGAACATTCGTAAATTTTTTAAGTCATTCGTATTTGCCTTTCAAGGCATTATACTAGTAATAAAAAGTGAACAAAATTTCCGTTTTCATGTACTGGCTGCAGTTGTAGTTTTATTGGCAAGTTTTCTAACGAGTTTGTCCAAATGGGAATGGATAATCATTGTAATGTTAATTTGCGGGATGTTCATGATAGAATTAGTAAATGCGTCGATAGAACGTGTTGTAGATTTAGCATCCCCTGAGCTGCATCCGCTTGCAAAACAGGCAAAAGATTTAGCAGCAGGGGCTTGCCTGGTGTATGCCATTTGTACAATAATCGTTGGTTTGATCATATTTATCCCGAAATGGTCGGGAATATTATTTTAGAGGTGAACAAGATGGATAAAAAAATGTTATTAGAAGCATCTATTAAAGCAAGAGAAAATGCGTACGTACCTTATTCAAAATTTCCTGTTGGAGCCGCACTTTTAACGAAAGACGGAGAAGTGATCCAAGGCTGTAATATTGAGAATGCATCTTTTGGCTTGACTAACTGTGCGGAACGTACTGCTATATTTAAAGCAGTATCTGAAGGAAAAAAAGAGTTTGCTGCGATTGCAGTTTCAGGAGATACAGAGGGACCAGTGTCTCCGTGCGGCGCATGCAGACAAGTACTTGTAGAATTTTGTGATCAGGATATGCCAGTTTTCTTGACAAACTTAAATGGGCAGGTTTTAGAAACGACAGTTGCGGAATTATTACCAGGGGCATTTAAAACGGAGGATTTGGAATATGGAGCAAAATAATAAAGGCTATAAATCAGGATTTATCTCCATTATCGGACGTCCAAACGTTGGTAAATCTACATTCTTAAATCGAGTAATTGGACAAAAAATTGCTATCATGAGTGATAAGCCCCAAACAACACGAAACAAAGTTCAAGGTGTCTTAACGCTAGACGAAAGTCAAATGATTTTTATAGATACACCGGGTATTCATAAACCGAAGCATAAGCTAGGTGATTTCATGTTGAAAGTAGCTAAAAACACACTTCGCGAAGTGGATGCAATTTTGTTTATGGTGAATGCAACGGAACCAAGAGGTAAGGGTGATGAGTTCATTATTGATATGCTTGAAAATAATGATACACCTGTATTCCTAGTTATCAATAAAATCGATCAAGTACATCCCGATGAGCTAATCTCGATTATCGAGTCGTATAAAGACAAATATGATTTTGCAGAAATAGTTCCGATTTCCGCATTACAAGGAAATAATGTAGAGCGATTGCTTGAAACCATTCAGACATACTTGCCGGAAGGTCCTCAATACTACCCTGCGGATCAAGTAACAGATCATCCCGAGCGATTCATCATTTCTGAATTAATACGTGAAAAAGTACTTCATTTAACTCGTGAGGAGATTCCTCACTCTATTGCGGTTGTAATTGATAAGATTAAAAAAGAAGAAGATACTGAAAAAGATATGATTCGTGTAATGGCTACAATAATAGTGGAAAGAGACTCCCAAAAAGGTATTGTGATCGGGAAAAGAGGCGCGCTTTTAAAAGAAGTAGGCACGAGAGCTCGCCACGATATCGAAATGCTACTTGGAACGAAAGTGTTTTTAGAATTATGGGTAAAAGTACAAAAAGATTGGCGCAATAAATCGACTCATTTACGTGATTACGGATTTAGAGAAGACGAGTATTAAGAAACGCATAAGCGCCTATGTTGAAGAAATACAGTCTAGGTTCGAAACGTTGTGGTGCTGCGAAAAGCTCATTACGTAATAAATAAACATTTTGCAACAGACTGTATGATCTGCTTTTGCAAACCACAGGCAGACAAGGCGCTAAAGCAAGACACTAAGAAGGAAGGGAAGGCTTTTGCTTCAAAAAGTAGAAGGCATCGTCTTACGGACTTCATCTTACGGAGAAACGGATAAAATAGTCACGATATTTTCACGAGAATTAGGAAAAAGAGCGGCGATGGCTCGAGGTGCTAAAAAACCTACGAGCCGTTTATCTTCGATATCTCAGCCTTTCACCTATGGCTATTTTTTAATTCAGCAAGGTAGAGGAATGGGCTCTTTACAGCAGGGAGAAATTATCGACTCTATGCGCTCCATTCGAGAGGATATTTTTACTACTGCATATGCTAGTTTTATCATGGAGCTAGTGGATAAATTAATAGAAGATGAATCTCCGAAACCGCATATTTTTGCTATTTTGCAAGAAGCGCTGGAGGCAATTTCGGAAGGATATGATCCAGAAGCAATTAGTTTATTTGTAGAATGGAAGATGCTGCCCATTGCTGGCATTTATCCGGTGTTGCACCAATGTGCCAACTGTGGAGCAACGGACGGGGAATTTGCCTTTTCTTTTGCTCAAATCGGTTTTCTTTGTCACAGGTGCTTCTCGGTCGATCCATATTTAATAAGGTTAACACCAGCACAGGTAAAGCTAATCCGTACCTTTTATACTGTGCCGATTAGCCAGGTTGGTAAGCTTACATTGAAAAAAGAAACAAAAGGCTTTATCAAGAAAATTGTACGAACTATTTATAACGAACAAGTGGGGATTCGATTAAAGTCCCAAGGGTTTTTAGATCAAATGGAAAAAACTCCAGAATTTTTTAACCCGAAAAAAGATCCAAGTTCAGAAGACTAATTCTTCGAACTTGGATCTTTTTGCTTATAGAAAACTATTTTGAAGAGTGAGGAGCTATCAGAACAATGAAGATGCGTAAGCGAGCATAGATTCCTGGGAAACGAGCAAATAGATTCCCCCGAGCATAAAACTAAGACAAGCGAGCAATGAAATGACTTAAGGAAGCATAAATTCCTACTATCCGAGCAAAGGAATTTCAGTCTGAACAATTGATTGAGCTAATCCCAACACAAATCGGTTTCTCTAACCCTAAACAAAAAACCAAATTAGACAAACGTCTAATTTGGTTAAAAAAATTAAAACTGTAATTGTTCTTCAATATAAGCTTTTACATCAGCAATCGGCATTCTTGTTTGTTCCATTGAATCACGGTGGCGAACCGTTACTTGGCCATCTGTTTCTGAATCGAAATCGTATGTGATACAGAATGGTGTTCCGATTTCGTCTTGGCGACGGTAACGTTTACCGATTGATTGTGACTCGTCATAGTCAACCATGAAATGTTTACTTAAATCAGAGAATAACGCAGTTGCGCCTTCTGATAGTTTTTTGGACAATGGTAAAATTGCCGCTTTCACAGGAGCTAGAGCAGGGTGGAAGCGTAATACAGTACGTTTATCATCACCCTCAAGCATTTCTTCGTCGTATGCCTCGCAAAGGAATGCTAGTGTAACACGGTCTGCACCAAGAGATGGTTCGATGCAATAAGGTACATAGCGCTCATTCGTAATAGGGTCTATATAGTTAAAGTCTTCTCCTGAATGCTCCATATGTTGCTTTAAGTCAAAATCAGTTCGGTCTGCGATACCCCATAACTCGCCCCAACCAAATGGGAATTTATATTCGATATCTGTTGTTGCATTCGAATAGTGGGAAAGTTCATCTTCTGAGTGGTCGCGTAAACGAATGCTGTCTTCTGCAACACCTAAATTTAATAACCAATCTTTACAGTAGTTACGCCAGAATTCAAACCATTCCATATCTTCGCCTGGTTTACAGAAGAATTCTAATTCCATTTGTTCGAATTCTCTCGTACGGAAAGTAAAGTTACCAGGAGTAATTTCATTTCGGAAGCTTTTCCCAACCTGTGCAATACCGAATGGCATTTTTTTACGCATAGAACGTTGTACATTTTTGTAGTTAACGAAGATACCTTGTGCTGTTTCAGGACGTAAGAAAATTTCGTTCGTAGAAGATTCTGTTACCCCTTGGAAAGTTTTGAACATTAAGTTGAACTGACGAATATCTGTATAGTCGAATTCTCCACAAGTAGGACATACTACATTATGTTCTTTCATGATTTCTTCCATTTTTTCAAATGAAAGTCCATCAATAACCATTTCAATTCCTTTTTTCTCAAGTGCATCTTCGATAATTTTGTCCACACGATGACGAGATTTACATTTTTTACAGTCAATCATTGGATCGTTAAAATTGCCGATATGCCCAGATGCTACCCATGTTTTTGGGTTCATTAGAATGGCTGCATCCAAACCTACATTGTACGGTGATTCTTGAACGAATTTTTTCCACCATGCTTTTTTAACATTGTTTTTTAATTCTACACCTAGTGGACCGTAATCCCATGTGTTGGCAAGTCCGCCATAAATTTCAGACCCTGGGAATACAAATCCTCTTTGTTTTGCTAGACTTACGACTGTTTCCATTGAAAATTCCATAACAAACCCTCCTATTTTGACTTTATTCAGCAGAAGCCCCTCGCTTCTACAAATGCTGGATAATGCAATAATTTCTTCTATTCAAAGGGGATTACCCTAGCTGAATGTCGAAGAACTCTGGCTAAGATCGCCGCGTCGTGCGGCAACGCCTGAGTGACCAACATCCTGTTGGCCCAAAGCCTCCGGCGGATGCCACAGATTTTTAGGGGAGTTAATTGAGCAAGCTCAATTCAAAATCTGGGCGCAATCACGTCGAGACGTGATTGATTAGTGCTTTCAAAAAGAAAAAACTCGTCTCCGGGCTAATTTAGCCCGGGGACGAGTTTTATAACCCGCGGTTCCACCCCGATTGATTGTACAATACAATCCTCTTTAAAAGCATAAGCTCCAAGCTGCCGTTTCCTGTTTTGTGGTCTTTCACCGTCACCACTCGCTACATTACAGTACTTATAATGCTCTTCAACGCTTTATTATTTGTTGTTATTGTAACATGAGCCAGTTTACTTCGCAATAAAGGAGTAAGTAGTATATAATAATTTAGTATATGCATAACTATTTGAGGCGGTGATTCCAATCGAACTCAACAAACGGCAAAACGAAATTTTGGACATTGTTAAAGGAAATGGCCCTATTACAGGGGAGCAAATTGCAGAACGTTTAAAGCTAACCAGATCTACGTTACGACCAGATCTTGCAATTTTAACAATGGCTGGCTTTTTAGATGCCAGACCGCGCGTTGGTTATTTTTATTCTGGTAAAAAAACGAGTCAAGCTATCTCAGATAATATAGCCCAGATGGTAGTAAAAGACTTCCAATCTATTCCGGTTGTTGTAGAAGAAAGCATGACAGTGTATGATGCTATATGTCATATGTTTTTAGAAGATGTAGGATCTTTATTCGTAGTGGATAAACAATCTCTATTGTCTGGTGTACTTTCAAGAAAAGATTTCTTACGAACGAGCATTGGAAATCAAGATTTAAATAAAATGCCAGTACATATGATTATGACGAGAATGCCCAATATTACGTATTGTATGAAAGAAGATACGCTTATTGAAGTGGCAAATAAACTAATGAGTCGTCAGATTGATTCATTACCTGTAGTAAAAGAACGAAAAGATGGTTTAGAGGTAGTTGGAAGAATTACGAAAACGAATATTACACGTGCTTTCTTGTCTTTAGCCGATGACCATGACTTATAAGGAGTGACACAATGAAAATGTTAAACCTATTTATTGTCTCAGATTCAATCGGTGAAACGGGAGAACTGGTGGCAAAAGCGGCGGTAAGTCAGTTTAGACCAGGTCTACAGCATACCAAGTTAAAAAGATTTACTCATATTGATTCATTGGATCATATTAAAGAAATTACGGAACTAGCGAAAGAACAAAATGCTATTATTTTATATACGCTTGTACAAACAAAGATGCGTGATGCGTTGATAGAAAACTGTAGGGCATATGGATTAGATTCAGTTGACCTGATTGGTCCTGTAATTCATCTTTTAGAACGAAATTTAGATGAAAAGCCATTTGAAGAGCCAGGTTTAGTTCGCAAGCTGGATGAAGATTATTTCAAAAAAATTGAGGCAATCGAATTTGCGGTAAAATATGATGATGGAAGAGATCCAAGAGGCTTATTGCAAGCAGACATCGTATTAATCGGGGTTTCTAGAACTTCTAAAACGCCATTGTCCCAATACTTGGCACATAAAAGATATAAAGTGGCAAACGTCCCATTAGTTCCGGAAGTGGAGCCTCCCGAAGAATTGTTTCTGGTCGATCCGGCAAAATGCTTTGGACTAGTAATCACACCAGAAAAACTAAATTCCATTCGAAAAGAAAGATTAATAGCTATTGGTTTAAATGACGATGCTAGTTATGCTAAAATAGAACGGATAAATGAAGAAATAGCTCATTTTGAAAAAATAGTAAATAAAATAGGGTGTACAGTCATTGAAGTGACAAATAGGGCAGTAGAAGAAACGGCCAATCTAGTAATCAATCACATTCAACAAAAATAATTATAAAAAAATGAACCGATTCACATTTGTGAAAAGGTTTTTTTGTATTGCGAATCGAATAAACTATAGATTAATAATATGAAATGTTTTATAATAGTTAATTGTGGAAAAAATAATTACTATATGAAACTTTTTTTATGAATTATTTTGTCGTTTCTTGCAGGATTTTTCTTGTTTATCTCGAATTAATAAAGTAGCGAGTAAAGATGGTGAAATAATGACAAATCGTATAGAAGAAGAAGTTATCGAACAAGTTAGGAATAACACAGATATTGTCGATGTTATTAGCGAATATGTTCAACTAACGAAAAGAGGTAGAAATTATTTTGGTTTATGCCCTTTTCACGGAGAACAAACACCATCTTTTTCAGTAACGCAAGAGAAACAGATTTTTCATTGTTTCGGGTGTGGTGCTGGTGGAAATGTAATTACATTTTTAATGGATATCGAAAATCTTTCGTTCCAAGATGCAGTAAGTAAACTTGGAAGCCGGATTGGACTTTCGATTGAAGAGAGCTCCTCCAATCATTCAGAAGCAAAAGCACCTGTATCAAAAGAAGTAGCTATTATGAAAAAGGCGCATGAATTTGCGAGCGATTATTTTCATCATTTGTTACTTCATACGGAGGAAGGAGAAAATGCATTACATTACTTAGAAGAAAGAGGGTTTTCTACTGAAGTCATCGAAAAGTATAAAATCGGGTGGTCTTTACCTAATTGGGACGCCTTAACAACATTATTAGCAAGAAAAGGTATGGATTTACAAGAAATAGAGAAAACTGGGCTTATTATCCGAAAAGAAAATGAATTAAAGTATTTTGACCGATTTAGAGGAAGAATCATGTTTCCGGTTTTCGATGAAACGGGACAGGTAATAGCCTTTTCAGGGAGAATACTGGAAAAAAGTGAAAATGAAGCAAAATATTTAAACAGTCCAGAATCACCAATATTCCAGAAAAGTCAGGTACTTTATAATCTAGATAAAGCTCGTCTAGAAATTCGTAAACAACGAAATGTAATAATCTTCGAAGGCTTCCTAGATGTCATTGCAGCATCTACTGCTGGAATTTCTAATGGAATTGCAACAATGGGGACGGCTTTGACGTCTCAACATATAACAAAACTGAATAGATTGACATCAAACGTCACATTATGTTATGACGGGGATAAAGCTGGTATGGAAGCAGCTAAAAGAGCAGCAATTGCTTTGCAGGCTCAAAACATTCAAACCGAAGTAGCAATTATTCCGGATGCTATGGATCCAGATGATTATATTAAAAACTACGGAGAAGAAGCTTTTCGCGCAAAAATTATAGAAAAGCCCCATTCGTATTTATCCTTTATGATGATTGTTTCTAAACGTGATAAGAATTTTAACAATGAAAATGATACTTTACAGTATATTCAAGAAATATTGGAAATACTGAGTGAGAGAAATTCTTCTGTAGAGCGTGATTTATACATTCGACAACTTTCACAAGAAACAAATGTTTCTGAGGAAGCAATCTATCAGCATTTGCGAAAGCTTCAAGGAAAAAAAGCAAAACAATTTAAAAGTGAACCAACCATACCTCTTCCAAACAATCAAGAATTGACTAAAAAGAAGAGGACTATTTCAGCAGATGAGAGAGCAGAACGAATGCTACTTGCTCATATGTTGCACAATGCACAAATAATCGATATAGCCAGAAATAATGCTGGAGAACAATGTTTTATAAGGGATGCATACGAGGCAGTTTATGTACGCTTAACCGGATTTTATGAACAGTATCCAGACGGAGATTATCAACGATTTTTGGAAGTATTAAATGATGCACAACTTAGAAATATAGTTATGGAAGCTGCGCTCTCAGAACGTGATCCAGAACATGAAACTGAGGAAGTCATGGACTGCTTGCGCCATATTCGAAAATACCGGATAGAGCAACAAATTGAGCGAAAGTTACATGAAGCAAAAGAAGCAGAGAAAATGACGGATATGACAAAAGCTTTGCAACTCGCTCAAGAAGCTATTCAGTTAAAAAAGTCGTTAGCAACTTTTGAATAAACATCCGGTAGTAAAAGGAGGATTTCTTATGGCGGACAAGTCTGAACGTACAAAAGAAACGGATATTGAATTATCATTAGAAGAGGCAAAAAAACAATTAATCGAATTAGGTAAAAAAAATGGAGAGTTAACGTATCACGATATTGCGGAAAAACTCGCTCATTTTGAATTGGAATCGGATCAGATTGAAGAATTTATCGATCATCTAGAAGGCAAAGAAATTGAACTTAGCCGTAAAGATGGAGATGAAGAAGATTTAGATCGTTTAATGAAAGGGAAAGAAGAAACTTTCGATTTAAATGATTTAAGTGTGCCGCCTGGTGTGAAGATTAATGACCCTGTTCGTATGTATTTAAAGGAAATCGGACGTGTAGACCTTTTGAAAGCGTCTGAAGAAATTGCGCTTGCAGAAAGAATAGAACAAGGGGATGAAGAAGCTAGAAAACGTCTAGCAGAAGCAAACCTTCGTTTAGTTGTAAGTATTGCAAAGCGTTATGTAGGTCGCGGAATGCTATTCTTAGATTTAATCCAAGAAGGAAATATGGGACTTATCAAAGCAGTAGAGAAGTTTGATCACCGTAAAGGGTTCAAATTTAGTACGTATGCTACTTGGTGGATTAGACAAGCTATTACTCGTGCAATCGCAGACCAAGCCCGTACGATACGTATCCCGGTGCATATGGTGGAAACGATTAATAAATTAATTCGTGTACAAAGACAATTATTACAAGACTTGGGCCGTGAACCTTCTCCAGAAGAAATTGGAGAAGAAATGGATTTGCCTCCAGAAAAGGTTCGTGAAATCCTAAAAATTGCACAAGAACCGGTTTCTTTGGAAACACCTATTGGAGAAGAAGATGACTCTCATTTAGGCGATTTTATCGAAGATGCGGATGCACAATCCCCTTCAGATCATGCTGCATATGAATTATTAAAAGAACAATTAGAAGATGTTTTAGATACTTTAACAGACCGAGAAGAAAATGTACTACGTCTTCGCTTCGGGTTAGATGATGGCCGTACGAGAACACTGGAAGAAGTAGGTAAAGTGTTTGGTGTCACACGCGAGCGTATTCGTCAAATTGAAGCGAAAGCACTACGTAAACTTCGTCATCCTTCTCGCAGCAAGCGTCTAAAGGATTTCTTAGAATAAGATTAGGAAGAGACATCCTTGTAGGGTGTCTTTTTCTGCTTTATACTTAAGGATGACTGCTAGATGAAATGAGGACGAGACATGTCAGTTCAACGTAAGCAAATTATCCTAAATGAAATAGCATTTTGGAAGAAAAACAAACTACTTCCAGAACATTATTGTGACTTTCTAATAGCTCTTTATGCCCGAGGAGAAGAGGTAGAGGATGAAAGGAAAGAAAAGTCATCCCAAGCTTTATTAGCGAAGAAAAAAGTAAATAAAACTTTTTTATATGTAACACTTGGATTCCTTACTGCTCTATTAATAGTATCACTCATAATCATTACTACCGCTGCATTTATTCCCATTATTGCAGCAGGAATGGCGATATGCTTATTTTTATACATAGCTATTAAACTAGCAAAAACTAAATCGATGATGATGCCCTTATTATTCGTTTTTTCGGCACTATTACTATTAGGCGTTTCTTTTAAAGTGTGGGATGTTTATTTTGTTGATTACCCATTAGTGTTAATTGGACTAATGATTGGGAATTGTTTATTGTGGTTATTTTCCGGTTTGCTTATGAAACTCGTATATTTTAGTATATCCGGTATTATTGGAACAGCACTTATTTTATTTTACTTATTTAAATTTTATCTTTAATCATACAAACGTCAACATACAACCTGTTGGCGTTTTTTTTGTTGGCGCTTTTGAATGATCTGAACGAAATGGTTGGTCCATTATTAATATGACTTCCTGATGGGGGGATGCGAATTATTGCATTCCTATCTATTTTTTGGGTGGATGTATAATAGTCGTTTGTCAGCTATACATCAGCTATGATTCATCAGTTGAATATAATATTAGATAATTATAGCTATAATTCCCCTGTTTTATATGTTAAAAAAGCATCTATGAAAAAAATAACTTACTATTTTAAATTTAACTTGAAATTGAAAACCCTTTCAGATTATAATCTATATAAACCGATTTACTAAACCGGTTTATAAACAAACATATACATATTTATTACTAATTTAGTTGTTAACTAGAGTAGAAAAAGTTCTGTTCATGTGAAAGGAGTATATGATTTTGGTTTCGAATTTTGGTGTTTTCACACTAGGGGATGCTCTGATTACATTTAATCCATCTGATACTGGGCCTCTAAGATATGTTTCAACTTTCTCACGAAAAGTGGGAGGTGCTGAATTGAACTTTGCAATCGGTTGCGCACGCTTAGGACTTAGTTCGAAGTGGATGAGCCGATTAGGTGGGGATGAATTCGGTCGAGTAATTTATAATTTTGCACGTGGTGAAGGAATTGATGTTTCGGAAGTGAAGCTTATGGATGGTTATCCTACTTCTTTAAACTTTAAAGAAATTAGGGAAGATGGTTCCGGAAAAACATTTTACTACCGTTATCAATCACCCATTTTAACAATGGAACCAAGCGATATTACAGAAGCAGTACTTAAAGATGTGGATCTTGTTCATTTAACAGGCGTTTTCTTAGCAATAGATCCAAAGAATCTTGATATTACGATGCAAGTGTTAAAGCTTGCAAAGAAAAATAACATTCCGGTTTCATTTGACCCAAATATTCGGTTGAAGCTCTGGACGATAGAAGAAGCAAAAGCTGCGTATATGAAAGTTTTTCCCTATGTTGATATTTTACTAACCGGTAAAGATGAAATTGAGTTGATACATGGAGATTCTTCGAACGAATCGTTAGAGGAATTAGCAGAAGAATTCAAAATCGCTCATCTGGTTATTAAAGATGGTGGAAACGGTGCGAAAGTATTTATAAACGGCCAATGGCATGAAAAAGAAGCATTTAAAGTACAGCCAATTGATACGGTCGGTGCGGGTGACGGCTTTGATGCAGGTTATGTTTATTCTTATCTACATAATTATTCTCCACTAGAGAGCTTACAATTTGCCAATGGAGTAGGGGCACTTGTTACAACAGTTTCAGGTGACAATGAAGGACTTCCTGAACTCGATGAAGTATTTGCTTTTATTCGAAATGAAAAAATTATTGAGAGATGAGGGGAAATAATGAAAGCGGTTCAAGTAAGAAAAGCTTATGACTTAGTCATTAATGAAATAGAAAAACCCCAGATTTCTTCTGATACAGATGTTCTCGTGCAAGTGAAACGTGTTGGCATTTGTGGTTCAGATATGCATATTTATCATGGAACGAACCCACTCGCAACTTTACCGAGAGTTGTCGGACACGAAGTAGCTGGTGAAGTAGTAGAAGTTGGAAATGCGGTAACGAAATTGAAGGTTGGAGATCACGTAGTAGTAGAGCCAATCAGGTACTGCGGCGAATGTTATGCATGCCGTAAAGGACGCCAAAATGTGTGTGAAAATCTATCCGTTTTTGGTGTGCACGAAGATGGTGGAATGCGAGAATACTTTGTACTTCCAGAAAAACAGCTGCATGCCGTGGATTCTTCAATCGACTGGAACGAAATAGTAATGGCAGAACCATATTCAATCGGCGCACAGGCTACTTGGAGAGGACAAGTGGAACAAGGGGATACAGTTCTTATTCAAGGTGCAGGACCAATTGGTATATGTATATTAAAATTTGCTAAATTGCGCGGCGCTACTGTAATGGTTTCTGACTTAAGTGAAGAACGATTGGCATTTGCTCGAGAAAATGGAGCAGATGTGACGGTGAATGCGGGAACTGAGAATGTGAAAGAGCAAGTGGCAAAATGGACAAATGATGAAGGTGTTAACAAAGTAATAGACGCTGTATGTTTACCGTCTACATTTGAACTCTCCGTAGATGTTGTTTCGCCTGCAGGAACTGTAGTTGTACTTGGTTTTGATGAAAGACCATCACAAATACCTCAGATGCCTATTACGAAAAAAGAAATAACAATTGTTGGATCTAGATTACAAACTAATCAGTTTGCTCAAGTAGTTGAATTTTTAAATGACGGAAAACTTAGACATAACGGCTTAGTTACCCATACATTTGCATTAGCTGACGTCCAAGAAGCATTTACATTCGTTGAAAATAATCCGGATAAAGTTCGTAAAGCTGTCATTGTTTTTGACTAAGGAGGTTCCTACAGATGAAAAAACATGAAATATTAAACCAACTAACCGAATCCACAGTAGTTGCTGTTATTAGAGGGGAAAGTGCGGAAGAAGCCGTACAACTTACTAAAGCAGCAGTAGATGGGGGCATTCGAGCAATTGAGTTAACGTATACAACACCACAGGTACAAAAAGTGTTTGAAGAATTGCATAACGCAGATGCGCTTTTAGGTGCAGGAACGGTTCTTGATCCAGAGACCGCAAGACATGCAATCTTATACGGTGCCAAATTTGTTGTAAGCCCTCATTTCAATGCAGAAGTCGCAACTGTTTGTAATCGATATGGAATTCCTTATTTACCAGGTTGTATGACAATTAGAGAAATGGTACTTGCATTAGAAGCTGGCTGTGACATATTAAAACTTTTCCCTGCCAACAATTTCAGTCCATCTTTCATTAAGTCAGTTAAAGGTCCACTTCCACATGTACAAATTATGCCAACAGGTGGGATAAACGCTGGGAATATGAAGGAATGGATCGATGCTGGGGCAGTAGCAGTTGGAGTAGGTAGTGATTTGAACAAAGCTTATAAAACAGGTGGCTACGATGCTGTTGTAGAGGCTAGCAAAAAGTATATAGAAGCTAGTACAAACTAAGAAGGAGTGGTAGTTAAGATGAATATTACATTTCGCTGGTATGGTAGAGACAATGACACAGTAACACTCGATCAAGTAAAACAAATTCCAGGCACAAAAGGGATTGTATGGGCACTTCATCAAAAGCCTGTTGGAGAAGTTTGGGAAAAAGATGAGATTAAATCGGAAATCGATTATATCCACTCATTCGGTTTTCATGCCGACGTTGTGGAAAGTGTCAACGTTCATGAAGCGATTAAATTAGGTAATAGTGAACGAGATCAATATATTGAGAACTATAAAGAAACGATTCGTAATCTTAGTGAATTTGGCGTTAAAGTCATTTGCTATAATTTCATGCCAATTTTCGACTGGACGCGTACAGAAATGTTCCATCCATTGGAAGATGGCTCTACAGCTTTGTTTTTTGAAAAATCGAAAGTGGAAAATTTAGATCCACAAGAGCTTGTGAAAACAGTGAGTGAGGCATCTGACTTAACTTTACCTGGTTGGGAACCAGAAAAAATGGCTCGCATTGCCGAATTGTTTGAAGCTTATAAAGAAGTAGATGAAGAAAAGCTTTGGGAAAATCTTGCGTACTTCTTAAACGCAATATTGCCGGTTGCCGAATCAGTAGGTATCAAAATGGCTATTCATCCGGATGATCCTCCGTATTCAATTTTCGGACTTCCAAGAATTATTACTGGTGAATCAAGCTATGAAAAGCTAATCGCAATTTCTGATTCTGCTGCAAACGGCTTCACCATGTGTACTGGTTCAATGGGTGCAAATCCAGATAATGATATGGTTCAAGTAGCTAGAAAATATGCTTATCGTTCACCTTTCTCTCATATCCGTAATGTGAAAATTTCAGATAATGGAGACTTTGTAGAAACGTCTCACTACACAAGTGATGGCTCAATAGATGTAAAAGGTGTAGTACAAGAGCTACATAAACAAAACTACGATGGCTATGTAAGACCAGACCATGGACGTCATATTTGGGGAGAAGTTTGTCGCCCAGGATACGGGTTATATGACCGTGGATTAGGGATTATGTACTTACTTGGTTTATGGGATGCATATGAAGCGAACAAGGTGGGGGAGTCCCAATGATTCCAATACATGAAAATTTAAAAGACCGTGTAGCAGTTATTACTGGTGGCAGTGGTGTTTTATGTTCAGAAATGGCGCGCGAACTTGCGCGCCAAGGCGTGAAAGTAGCCGTTTTAAATAGAACTGCTGAAAAAGGGCAAGAAGTAGTTGCTGATATAGTGGTAGCTGGTGGCTCTGCTATTGCTTTACAGGCCGATGTGCTTGATCGAATTTCTCTAGAGAAAGCAAAAGAAGAAACATTAAAGGCTTTTGGACGAATTGACATGCTTATTAATGGAGCGGGTGGAAATCATCCAGATGCCATTACAGACGGCGAAATTTTTGAGGAAGAAACAGAGGGAAAATCTTTTTTTGACCTAGAGGAAACAGGATTTTCTACTGTATTCGCAACGAATTTCACGGGAACGTTCCTGGCAAGCCAAGTGTTTGGAAAAGAATTATTGAAATCGACATCTCCAGTTATTATTAATCTGTCATCCATGAGTTCTTATGCACCGATGACAAAGGTACCTGCTTATAGTGCGGCAAAAGCATCGATCAATAATTTTACCATGTGGATGGCAGTTCATTTTGCCGAAACAGGATTAAGAGTCAATGCAATTGCTCCAGGATTTTTCTTAACAACACAAAATAGAAATTTACTCTTGGATGAAGAAGGAAACTATACAGCAAGATCCTCTAAAATTATAGCTGGGACACCGATGAAACGATTTGGTAAACCAATAGATTTATTAGGAACTTTACTCTATCTTGTAGACGAAACATGTTCCGGATTTGTCACTGGAACTACTATTCCAGTGGATGGCGGATTTATGGCTTATTCTGGTGTATAATTTTCAAGTGGATAGAGCCTTAAAGAACTTTTCTCATATAAAGTATTTAAAGGCAGTCTAAGCAATAAAAGAGAATAGTAAATGGGGTTCTGAAAATTGAAACATATTACAATAGCAGATGTAGCAGAGCATGCAAAAGTATCTAAAAGTACCGTCTCTCAATATTTAAATAAGCGGTACGAGTATATGAGTGAACAAACACGTAAGAGAATTGAAACTACTATTGAAGAATTGAATTATATTCCTAACAGTGTAGCGAGAAGCTTAAAGCAAAAATCGACCTTCACTGTTGGGGTAATAGTAGCTAATATTTTGCACTCATTTTCTACGCAAGTAATTCGAGCAATTGAAAACTATTTTCATGAAAACGATTTTCATATTATCGTATGTAATGCTGATGATGAACCAAAAAAGGAAAGAAAGTATATTGAAATGTTACTTGCTAAACAAGTAGATGGCTTTATCATTTTTCCTACAGGCGGAAATCTTGATTTATATGAAAGTATAAAGAAGCAACATATACCAATTGTTTTCATGGATAGAAAGATAGACGGTATGAATATTGCCACGGTCATGCTAGATAATGAAATGGCAACCTCGCTTGCGATTGATCGTTTCGTTGAAAGCGGTTTCGATAGAATTGCAATTATTACAATGTCTATTATTCGGAATATTAGCCCTCGGGTGGAACGTATTGAAGGGTATAAAAAAGCACTTAGTCGACATGGATTGCAGGTAAACCCAGCTTATATTAAAACGGCTGATGTACATGATATTCAGCAAGTAATCCATGAACTTTTTATAACCGAAAAACCACCAGAAGCAATTATTGCAGGGAATGACATTGTACTAGCAGCTTTGTTGAAATATATGAAAGAAAATAATTTAAAAATACCAGACGATGTTGCGGTTATTGGGATTGATGAAGTACAATTTGCAAGTTTCTTTTCGCCACCCGTTACTACTATTTCACAGCCTGCGGTAGAAATGGCGAATAGGACGGTAAAATTATTATTAGATCAAATAAATAACAAAGTTAACACAAATGAAACAGGTGTCGTCAGATTACAACCTAGTTTAATAAAAAGAGAATCATGTTCACGTATAGATAAATCGTTTTAGTTAAAAATCATTCAAATGGTAAGGGGCAAAATATATGTTTTCTAAAGATAAACGTGCTGTGCTTATTCTATTATTTTTAGCAGGAGTTATAAACTATTTAGATAGATCGGCTCTTTCTATTGCAGCACCATATATTAAAGATGATTTAACATTAACTGCTACGCAAATGGGGATTATTTTTAGTAGTTTCTCTGTTGGGTATGCTATCTTTAACTTTTTAGGTGGAGTTGCATCTGATAAATTCGGTGCAAAAATGACATTGCTCGTAGCAATGATTGTTTGGTCACTTTTCAGTGGTGCTATTGCACTTGCAGTTGGTTTTGTAAGTTTAATCGTTATTCGTATTTTGTTTGGTATGGGAGAAGGTCCGCTTTCTGCGACGATTAATAAAATGGTAAACAACTGGTTCCCAGCGGATCAACGGGCTACTGCAGTTGGTTTAACTAATAGTGGAACTCCACTCGGTGGAGCTATTGCAGGTCCTATTGTTGGATTTATCGCTATTTCGTACGGTTGGAGAGTTTCATTCGTTATTATCATGTTAATCGGACTTATTTGGGCATTTTTCTGGTGGAAATTTGCTAAAGAAAAGCCAGCAGCAAAAGCGAAGGAAAAAGAAATAAAAGAAGTAAAAGAAATTGCTGCTACTACAGTGAGAAAAGTGCCACTTACATTTTATTTAAAACGTCGCACAATATTGTTTACTGCTTTTGCATTCTTTGCTTATAACTATGTATTGTTTTTCTTTTTAACATGGTTCCCAAGCTATTTAATCGATGCACGTGGTTTAAGTGTAGAAGACATGAGTATTATTACGGTTATCCCTTGGATTGTCGGTTTTATCGGTCTTGCAGCAGGTGGATTTGTTTCCGATCTATTCTTCAAAAAGTTTGCTGGTAAAGGCGTTCTTTTTGCACGTAAAGCTGTCTTAGTCCCTTGTTTGTTCGTCTCTGCGGTATGTATTGGTTTTGCAGGGCTTGTTACTACAACGGTGGGGGCAGTTACCTTGGTTGCTCTTTCGGTATTCTTCCTATACTTAACGGGAGCAATTTACTGGGCAGTTGTACAAGATGTTGTTGACCAAAGCAATGTTGGTTCTGTGGGAGGATTCATGCACTTCTTAGCGAACACAGCTGGTATCATTGGACCAACATTAACAGGATATCTAATCGACACTACTGGTACATATACAGCAGCATTCTTATTAGCTGGTGGGTTAGCAGTATTTGCATCTATTGCGGTAATCTTCTTTGTTAAGCCAATCATGAAAAAGGCTGCTGTTGCGTAATAACTTTTCAAAGGAACAGCGATCAAGCTGTTCCTTTTCTTTAATACAAAATACAAGTGAAAGAGGTATGCTTTAATATGACTGTTAACCAATCTATCATCCAAATACATCCTTCTGACAATGTGTGGATTGCGCTAAGAGATTTTGAAAAAGGGGAATGTATCGAAAAAGAACAGGTGAAAATCACACTTCAAGAGAATGTTCTTCGAGGACACAAAATAGCAGTAAGTCCGATAAAAAAGGGAGAAAATATTCTCAAGTATGGTTTTCCGATAGGGCATGCTACAAAAGATATCGCAATCGGTGAATTTGTTCACTCGCATAATGTAAAGACAAATTTAGAAGGTGAATTGAATTATTCATATAAACCAAAAAAGAGCAGTTCAATCGATAATCATAATCCTTCAACAGAGACACCTACGTTTCTGGGATATAAACGTGAAAACGGGGATGTTGGGGTAAGAAATGAATTATGGCTCATTAATACAGTTGGTTGTATTAATAAAGTTGCTGAAAACTTAGCGAAAATGGGTAACAACGTGCTAAAAGCATCGAATTTCGATGGTGTGCAGTACTTCGCGCATCCATACGGCTGCTCTCAGTTAGGGGATGACTTAGAATATACACAAAAAATATTAGCAAATTTAATCCATCATCCGAATGCCGGAGGAGTAGTAGTACTTGGACTCGGTTGTGAAAATAATTATATTGATTTGTTTAAAGAAGCAATCGGAGAATATAACCCAAACCGAGTAAAGTTTATGAGTGTTCAAGCGGAAGAAGATGAAATGGAAAAAGGCCTTGAATTAATGCAAGAGGTATTTGACTATGTAACTTCATTTGAACGAGAGGAAGTTCCTGTTTCCGCCCTAAGAATTGGACTTAAGTGTGGTGGAAGTGATGGACTTTCTGGTATTACAGCTAATCCATTATTAGGGTCTTTTTCTGACCGCCTGATTAGCTATGGTGGTTCTACTGCATTAACGGAAGTACCTGAAATGTTCGGTGCGGAAACCATTTTAATGGAACGTGCAAGAGATGAAGAAACATTTCAGGACATCGTTCATCTTATCAATGATTTCAAAAACTATTTCATAAAATACGACCAACCAGTTTATGAAAATCCATCTCCTGGAAACAAAGAGGGTGGAATTACTACACTAGAAGAAAAATCATTAGGCTGCGTACAAAAAGGCGGATTTTCTACCGTACAAGATGTGATTCCTTATGGCTCTCGTATAAATAAGGACGGCCTCACCTTGATCCAAGGACCAGGAAATGACTTGGTATCGGTAACAGCGCTTGCAACATCAGGATGTCAAATTGTTCTTTTTACAACAGGAAGAGGAACTCCATTTGGGGGCCCAACACCAACTGTGAAAATTTCTACTAACACACCTTTAGCAGAGAAAAAGAAAAACTGGATTGATTTTAACGCAGGTAAGCTTGTAGAAGACGCTTCGATGGAACAAATGACAGATGCATTTTTCGACTATATTGTCGATTTGGCATCTGGAAAGAAATTAACAAACAATGAAGTATTCGGATTCAAAGAAATTGCCATTTTCAAAGACGGAGTCACTATGTAAGGGGGCAAACAGATGAATATACTGCCTGATTTAAATCTAGCAACTTATAAAGAGTTAACGAGTCAATCAGTTAAAAGGGAATATCCAAAACGAGTGTTGCAAATAGGCGATGGAAACTTTATTCGTGGGTTTGTAGATTGGATGATTTATGAATTAAATAGAAAAACAGACTTTCAAGGAAGTATTGTTTCGATGCAAGCGACACCTAGAGGAAAAACGGTCCCAAAACTTCAAAAACAAAATGGTTTGTTTACTTTGCTATTAAGAGGTATTCAAGATGGGGAAGAAGTGAATGAAAGACATGTAGTAGATTCGATTGCGCAAGCGATTAATCCATATGAAGACTGGGCAGAAGCATTAAAGGTAGCGGAGTTAGACGAGGTAGAGTTTTTATTTTCTAATACGACAGAAGCAGGGATTCAATATGAAAAGGAGACATTTGTAAAAGAAGTTTCTCCTATGTCATTTCCTGCAAAAGTGGTTTCGCTTCTTTACCATCGTTATAACCATTTTCAAGGAGCTGTAAATAAAGGATGGATTATTATCCCGTGTGAGCTCATTGAAAATAACGGGGACCAGTTAAAAAATATTTGCTTGAAGATTGCAGATGACTGGGAGCTTCCTGCTGACTTTACTAATTGGATGAACTCGGCTTGTACTTTTTGTAATACACTTGTAGATCGAATCGTACCTGGTTATCCAAAACAGGAAGATACATTACTATTTGAACAATTTGGCTATAAGGATGTCCTGTTAACGGTTGGCGAACCATATCACCTCTTTGTTATAGATGGACCAGATTTTATACAACAGAAACTTTCTTTTAAAGAAGCTGGTTTAAATGTTCAATTTGACAAGATAGAGACTTATCGAGAATTAAAGGTGAAGCTACTTAATGCACCGCATACGATGCTAGCTGCTATTGGATTACTATTAGAAATTGAAAGTGTAAAAGAAGGTATGGAAAATCCTTTGGTGTCTTCCTTTATTCAAAAAACCTTAAAAGAAGAAATCAGAGAAACTTTACCGCCAATTGGAAAAGATAAAGCTCTTCCTTATATGGAACAAGTATTTGATCGGTTTGCGAACCCAACGATCCATCATCGTTTAGCGGATATTAGTTTAAATAGTTATGCTAAATTTAAAGCAAGAATATGGCCAAGTTTATATACATATTATACTGAATTTGGTTACCCACCCACAAGATTAGTATTTGCGTTTGCAGCGCTGCTCCAATACTTTGCAGGGGTAAAAACCACTAGTAAATATGAAGTGAAAGATGATCAGAATGTTATCCAAAAGTTTCAAGCATTTATTAGTGTACCAACTCCTTCGTTAGAGGAAATGGCAAAATTTGTTGAGTCTATTATAAAAGAAGATTTTCTACAAACAAACGAAGACATGGAGAACATATCTTTAGCTGTAGCAAAAGAATGGCAGTTTATCCGTGAAGTAGGAATGAAAGTAGCATTAGAAAAAATCGAAGATGGAGTGTGACTTATGAAAGCAATCACATGTACAGAACCTGGAAAAATGGATGAAATTACATTAGATAAACCGGAAAACCTTGCAAATGGAGAAGTATTAGTTGCGATAAAACGAGTTGGTATTTGTGGTACGGATATACATGCGTTTGGTGGCAACCAACCTTTTTTTAGTTATCCACGAGTATTAGGGCATGAACTATCAGGAGTGGTTGAAGCTATATCAAATAATGTAGAAAACGTGCAAGTTGGAGATACAGTAACGATTATTCCATATTTACATTGTGGGAAATGCTTAGCATGTACTATCGGTAAAACAAATTGTTGTACCGAGATGCAAGTGTTAGGTGTGCATGTGGATGGAGGAATGGCTGAATATTTGAAAGTTCCTGCTAGTCATGTGTTTGCGGTTAACGAATTATCCTTAGATGACGCAGCCATGGTTGAACCTTTGAGTATTGGAGCACATGCAGTTCGAAGAGCAGCTATAAAAGAAGGGGAAACAGTATTAATCATTGGTGCAGGTCCGATCGGGCTAGGTGCCGCTCGTTTTGCAAAATTACAAGGAGCAAAAACGATCATGATGGACATTAGTGAAGAGCGTTTACAATTCTCCAAGGAATGGGCAGACTGTGACTTAACGGTAACTGCCTCTGAGAACGCAATCGATCAATTGAAAGAAGTAAACAATGGGCCCCTACCTTCAATTGTAATGGATGCAACTGGCAATAAACAATCGATGACGAACGCATTTAACTATGTGAATCATGGAGGAAAACTAGTTTATGTGGGGCTTGTCAAAGATACAATTACATTCTTCGATCCAGATTTCCATGCAAAAGAACTAACCCTTCTTGGAAGTCGTAATGCAACCAAAGAAGACTTCGAATATGTAATCAATTGCTTACAAAAAGGCCAGGTTAAATCTAGTTATGTGACAAATAAAATCACCTTCGATGAAGTAAATGCTTATTTCCAAGCTGGAAATTTCCGAACAAACAAAACATTAATCACCGTTACGGAATCTTAATGTATACACTGAATAACTTAACGAAAAGCAAGTAGAAATGGTGTCCTTATTACTTATAAGGACGCTTTTTTTGTGCTTTAGGAAAACTTTTTACAATATAAGATATTGATCATTGGAGCTAAGGCTTTAGATTTATAATTAGTTCAAGCACATTATAGAGAAACTGCGCGGTAAAGATCTCAAGATGTTCGCCATGATTTCCGCTCCAGGCGGACGCTTTCCGTGGGGCGAGCGGTGAGCCTCCTCCTCCGCTAACGCTACGTGCGGGGTCTCACCTATCTCGCTAATCCCACAGGAGTCACCGCCTTGCACTCCAATCAATAGAACCTACTAATAATCACTATAAAGTATGTCTTATTCTATTAATCATAGGTTTTCCCTATAGAAAAAACAATGTAGCACTAGATCTAGTGCATTATGTCTTAGTAATTAGCAAACTCTACTGGATTGTAGCGAAAGGGTGGCGACTCCAGCGGGAACAGCACGAGCTGAAAGCCCCGCAGGAGCGTGAGCGACGAGGAGATTGAAGCCGTGCCCGCGGAAAGCGTCCACCCTGTAGCGAAAATCACGGCGGATACCTAATAAAGCCTTACCACGCAGTTTCCCTATAATGTGAAGTATCACCCTGCATTATTATCCAGTTAAAGGTACTAACATTTTTTTATGCGTGAAGTGCTAGCCCGAGACTATTTCCAATTCTTTTTCATATTAAACTGCAAAACTTTCGTATTTTCAGTATAATAAGAAAGTAAGCGTTTTTATTTACAAAGGGGATGAAGAAATGAATTTCGATTTAACACAAGAACAACAAATGATTCGCAAGACAATTCATGAATTTGCGGATGAAGTAGTCGCACCAGGTGCAATCGAACGAGACAAAACGAAAGAGTTTCCAAAAGAAATCTTTAAACAGCTAGCCGACATGGGGATGATGGGCTTGCCGTTTGCAGAAGAGTACGAGGGAGCAGGAGCAGATACTGTTAGTTTTGCGATTGTAACAGAGGAGCTAAGTCGTGCATGTGCATCAACAGGTATTACTTATTCTGCACATATTTCACTTGGTGGAGCTCCACTAAATTTATTTGGGACAGAAGAACAGAAACAAAAATATCTAGTGCCAATCTGTACAGGAGAGTCGTTCGGAGCATTTGGTCTAACAGAACCTAACGCTGGCTCGGATGCAGGAGGAACTCAAACTACCGCTAAAGAAGATGGCGGGGACTTTGTTATCAATGGAAATAAATCATTTATCACAAATGCCAGTCATGCGAAGCATCTAGCTTTAACGGCTATAACAGATGTAAAAGATGGAAAAAAAGAAATATCAGCGATTATTGTACCAACTGATGCTGAAGGTTTTACCGTCATCGATAATTACGAAAAAATGGGCTTAAATGCATCTAATACAACAGAATTAGTGCTTGAAAATGTGCGAGTACCGCAGGAAAACTTGCTTGGAAAACGTGGAAATGGGTTTAGACAATTTTTAGTGACGCTTGATGGAGGACGGATTGGTATAGGTGCAATGGCAGTTGGAATTGCACAGGCTGCATTTGACCGTGCATTACGCTATTCAAAGGAACGGAAACAATTTGGAAAAACCCTTTCTGAATTTCAAATAACCCAATTTAAGCTAGCAGATATGGCGATGAAAATAGAATTGGCTCGAACAATGGTTTATAAAGCGGCATGGCTAAAAGATCAAGGACGAGCATTTGGAAAAGAAGCTGCTATGTGTAAACTGTATGCATCCGAAATTGCGATGGAAGTGGCAGATCAAGCCATCCAAATTCATGGTGGATATGGGTATATGAAAGAATATGAAGTAGAACGTTTCATGAGAGATGCAAAACTGCTTGAAATTGGAGAAGGAACATCTGAAGTTCAACGCATGGTTATCGCAAGACATATCGGTTGCTAAGTCGAAATTATGTCTAAAATGTCACAAAGAAATAAAACTTCCTCTTTAAGACTTTTCGTTTTCGTTAGAATGCAGTACAATATTAGTGTTGACTAATTCTATTTAGAAAAGTATATAGCAAGAGGGAGGGTAAATTATGAAAAAGAATCCAATTATTCCGTTTTTATTAATTATGGGATTTGGTATTGGTTTAATTTTCTTCTTATCAATTCAAGGTGTAAATAACAAAGAAGAAATTGCTGCTACAGAAGAAGCTGCTGAAGGCGGTGCAGCTGAAGGAGAAGCGACTGCTGGTGAATTTGATCCAGCTGAGTTTGCACAAGGGAAATGTATTAGCTGTCACGGTGCCAATTTTGAAGGACAAGGCAATTTCCCATCATTAGTAGGGACTGCTCTTTCAGAAGATGAGGTTAAAGACGTATTAGCTAATGGTAGAGGTGCAATGCCAGGTGGTTTAGTACCAGCTGAAAACATCGATGCTATGGCTGCATGGGTTAAATCTTTAGAATAGTATCATATTTTTTTCAAAAAGACCTTTGATTCTACAAAAGAATCGAGGTCTTTTTTACTTTTTGATATAATGAGATGTAGAAGAGGTGTTTACAATATGAATGCAAAAAATTTATCGGAAAGACTAAAAATAGTTGCTTCCTTTGTAGAAAAAAATAAAACTTTGGCGGACATCGGAAGTGATCATGCTTATTTGCCTTGTTACTTAGTACATACAGGTATTATTAAAAAAGGAATTGCAGGCGAAGTGGTAAAAGGCCCATTTGAATCTGCGCAAAAGCAAGTGAGAAGTGAAGGTTTAGAACAACAAATAGATGTACGTTTTGGAAATGGACTAGAAGTAATTAAAGAGTCAGATCATGTCCAAACAATTACAATAGCTGGTATGGGTGGTCCGCTTATTGCCTCTATTTTAGAAGCTGGAAAAGACAAACTTGATGCGGTAGAAACGTTAATCTTACAGCCGAATATTCATGCAAAGGCAATACGTGAATGGGCGATCAAAGAAAACTGGAAAATTACTAACGAAACTATACTAGAAGAGCATGATAAAATTTATGAAATTGTTGTTCTTCAAAAAGGGAATATGGAGCTTACTGATCAAGAACTACTTGTTGGACCTTATTTGATGAAAGAAAAATCAACTGTTTACCATAAAAAATGGTCCAATGAATTGCGGGAATGGCAACGAATCATGGATCAGTTAGATAAAACCGCACTGTCCCAGGAAGTACAAAATAAGAAAGAAGAACTCGAAAGAAAAATAGCTTTAGTAGAGGAGTCGTTATAATAAATGAAGCAACCAAATGGTCAACAGATCATCTCTCTTTTTGAACAATGGGCACCAAAATCACTAGCTGTCGAAGGTGACTCGATTGGACTACAAATCGGTACGCTAAATAAGTCAGTGTCAAAAGTACTTGTTACACTTGATGTAAATCCAAAAGTCGTGCAAGAAGCAGTAGAACTCGGCTGTGAGTTAATTATCGCGCATCATCCTCCAATATACCGCAAAATGAAAAATATGCGGACAGATTTGCCACAAGGAAGACTAGTAGAACAACTGATCAAACATGATATCGCGGTATATGCTGCACATACAAATCTTGATATAGCCACTGGTGGAGTAAATGATTTGTTAGCAGATGCATTACATCTAAAAAATGTCGAAATAATGGAGCAAACAACTGCTGAAAAGTTAATGAAGTTAGCGGTATACACACCTAAAGAATCGACGGAACAAGTAAGAGATGCTCTAGCTAACGCAGGGGCTGGACAAATTGGTGATTACACTAATTGTAGCTTTACCTCGCCAGGTGAAGGACGTTTCAAACCTTCAGCAAGTGCAGATCCTTATATCGGAAAAGCAAATGAGCTTGCCGTTGTCGAGGAAGATAAACTAGAAGTAGTGTTTCCTATTTCTATTAAAAATCGAGTGCTGAAAGCTTTGCTTACGTCGCATCCATATGAAGAGCCTGCATATGATCTTCTATTAATGGATCTAGAAGTGAATGAAAAAGGTCTTGGAAGAATTGGAACATTACCAAACCCAGTTACGCTTTCTGAATATGCGCAAACTGTAAAGCAGCAACTACAGGTTCCATTTGTTCGTGTAGTTGGACCTTTGGATAAAACGATTCAGAAGGTTGCAGTATTGGGCGGGGATGGCAATAAATATATACAAACTGCAAAAAGAGCAGGGGCAGATGTATTTATTACTGGTGACCTGTACTTTCATGTGGCACAAGATGCTGAGGCAATCGAATTAGCGGTAATCGATCCTGGTCATCATATCGAATCTATTATGAAAACAGGTGTGGCAGATTATATGAATACAGCATGTATCGAAAAGAAGCTTACTTGTTCATTCATTCCATCTAAACTTTCGACAGAACCATTCCAACTTATATAAAAAGAAGCTGCTTCCGGTGAAGAGAAGCAGCTTCTTTTTATTAGTTATTTACTGGGTATGGTTCAATTCGTTCTACCGGTTTTGGAACTTTGATTTTTGGTAATATTTTTTCGTGTATAACTTTTTTCGTTGTGTCGTGTGTAGTAGGATCTTTCGGATCATACTTCTCAAGAAACTGAATTACTTCTTTCACAATTGGAGTAGGAGTGGATGCTCCAGCGGTAACTGCTACATGATTTATATTATCTAACCATTCTAGCTTTAAATCCGAAATGTCCCCGATGCGATAAGAAGGAGTACCTGCTATTTCCTCTGAAACTTGTGTCAGTCTATTAGAGTTGTTACTCATCGGATCTCCTACAACTATTAATAGCTCCGCTTCACCTGCTTGTTCGGCAACTGCTTCTTGTCTAACTTGTGTCGCAAGACAAATTTCTTTATGCACATCAATATGTGGATATTTTTCTTTTAATTTTTCCATTAAATGTACAACATCCCATTGAGACATTGTTGTTTGGTTTGTTACAAGTAATTTATCTGTTTGGAGGTTTAAATTTTCAACATCCTCTAAAGTTTGAACAAGGTGCACTTTATCCGGTGCAACTCCAATTGCACCTTCTGGCTCTGGATGACCTTTTTTACCAATATAAATAATGTCATAGCCTTCCGCTGTTTTTTCTCTAATCAGATCATGAGTGACAGTAACATCCGGACAAGTTGCATCAATTGATACTAATCCTTTTTTACGTGCTAATTCCTTTACTTCAGGGGATACCCCATGGGCCGTAAAAATAACAGTACCTTCGTCCACTTTAGATAGAATGTCTAAACGGTTTTCACCATCTAATGTAATAATTCCATCTTGTTCAAAAGCATCTGTTACATGTTTGTTATGGACAATCATTCCTAATATATATATTGGCCGTGGAAGAGAAGTATCAAGTGCAGCATTGCGGGCAATAATCATTGCATCCACTACACCATAGCAATATCCTCTTGGCGAAATTTTTTGTACAATCATTTCAGAAACTCCCTTCTGGTGCAAACATACATCTATTATAACGGAGCCCTAACATGAATACAAAAGTTTAACTTTTTTCACTATACAGAGTATCGGCTTTTTACTTATAATCGATCCAACTGCACCGCCAGCCCCTGGGGGTCAAATGTGAAAAAGCTGCTCCTGCGCAAGCTCGTCGCAAACAAAAAAGCTTGTGGTGGCTGGGGAGCTGCCTCCTTGGCCCGCACGATACGGGTTATGTCTGCCTTGCCACACGATGTGGCGCACTTGGCAGACCTCCCCCGTCCCCATTTGCCTGTCGGGGCTAACATAGGCGCTTCCGCTTTTCTAGAAAGGTGGTTGGAAGATACGTGGAAGAGAAACACCATTTGTACTTGCTGCGGCTGTTCTTGCTACATTTGAAGCTGCTGAAGCAGCCGAAGCGACATTTGCTGTGGCATTAGTTGCAGCAGCGGTATTTGGGACATTTTGAAACCCGCGGTATAGCTTTAATAATGCAGGCACATTTTGAATCATAGGAGCGTACTGTCTAACCATAGGAGTGAGTTGTTGAGCAGTATTTAAAAACTTATCAGCTGTTTGCAAATAGGACATTGCTTTACTAGGACCTTGCGCTGCCTGTGCAGCTTGTGCTCCCTGGGCCATCCCTCCAAATGGGTTATTCGCTTGCATCCGACCAGCCATATTCCCGATATTACCTAAAAAATTTCCAGTCGGACTATTAGGTCCCATATTAGAAGCTATATTTCCGAGATTACTAAGAAAGCCTCCACCTTGGCTAGGAGCGGCTGTAGGAGCAGAAAAGTTTCCTAGACCCCCGCCAAAAAATCCCCCAGCAGGTGAAGATGGTGGAATTTGAGGAGCTCCTGTCAAGTTAAAAAAACCACCTCCACTATTTCCGCCTTGAGAAAACGGATAAAAAGATTCGTAGCGCATGTTTTCATCTCCTTTCGAACAAATAAAGTCTAATCTATTCTATGCAAATTATACGTTTTATGTACAATCGTGGTACAATAAAGAAATGTGAGGGAGGGACTAAAATGTCCAAATATACAGATTATAATTTTCAGCCTTTTTTGCAAAATGCAATTGATAAATTAGGCTTCCAAGAACCAACGCCAATTCAAAAAGAAATGATTCCTTTAGTGTTAAAAGGGAAAAGTGCGATTGGTCAAGCACATACTGGAACAGGAAAAACACATAGTTTTTTGATCCCAATTGTTGAAAAAATAGATGCGAGTAAACAAGAAGTACAAGCAATTATTACATCACCAACAAGAGAGCTTGCAACTCAAATATACAATGAGTTGAACAAGCTAGTAGAAGGTACAGAAATCCAGACGAAATTATTTATCGGTGGAACGGATAAAGCACGTGCGATTGAAAAACTAAAAACACAACCCCAAATCGTCGTAGGTACACCCGGAAGACTTCGTGATTTAACTGTAGAGCAAGCATTACTAGTGCATACATCGAATATTCTAGTAGTCGACGAAGCGGACTTGGCATTCGACTTAGGATTTATAAATGAAATCGATCAGTTTGCTTCCCGTATGCCAGAGAAACTTGAAATGTTTGTATTCTCCGCAACGATTCCTGAAAAGTTACAACCATTCCTGAAAAAATATATGGATGCACCTGTTCATATTAAAATTGGAGACAAGCGTCCGGTTGCAGAAGGAATCGACTTCACTGTCGTGCCAGTTCGTAGTAAATCACGTAAAAAACGCTTGCTTGAAGTTATGGAAGGGATTAATCCATATTTAGCAATTATTTTCGCCAATACAAAGCAACATGCAAACGAAGTAGCGGGCTTCTTGCAAGAAAATGGGATTAAAGTCGGCGTTGTGCACGGAGATATCGCCCCACGTGAACGTACACGTGTGATGAAACAAATTCATGATTTGGAGTTTCAGTATATTGTCGCAACTGACTTGGCGGCGCGTGGGATTGATATTCCAGGTGTAAGCCATGTCATTAACTATGAGATTCCAGATGATTTAGAGTTCTTCATCCATCGTGTTGGAAGAACTGCACGTGCAGGTCTTACTGGTTTAGCGATCACTTTGTATGAGCCATCGGATGAAGATGCATTAAATCGTATTGAGAAGATGGGGATTACATTTGAACATAAAGATGTGACAAACGGCGAATGGTCCGAGTTAAAAGAAAGACATGCTCGTAAAAACCGTCCAAAAATGGAAAATGAAATAGATGCGAAAGCGAAAGCATTAGTACGTAAGCCTAAAAAAGTAAAACCAGGTTATAAACGTAATATGAAATGGGAAATGGAAAAAGTAAAGAAAAAAGAACGTCGTATTAAAAACCGTAAGAAATAAGGGGGACATACCAATGCTATTAGGGTCACATGTTTCGATGAGTGGAAAAGAAATGCTGCTTGCATCAAGTAAAGAAGCAGCATCATATAGTGCAAACACCTTTATGATTTATACAGGTGCACCTCAAAATACTCGTAGAAAACCTATAGAAGAATTGAATATAGAAGCCGGATTACAACATATGAAAGAAAATGGATTATCTAATATTGTTGTACATGCCCCGTATATTATTAATCTTGGTAATACAACAAAACCAGAGACATTCGCACTGGGCGTAGATTTTTTACAAAAAGAAGTAGAACGGACTGCTGCTATTGGAGCAACGCAAATTGTTTTGCATCCTGGAGCGCATGTTAGTGCAGGAGCAGAAGCTGGAATTGCTAAAATTATCGAAGGCTTAAATGAAGTGCTGACACAGGATTACCCGGTTCAAATTGCATTAGAAACAATGGCTGGAAAGGGTTCTGAATGTGGCCGCACTTTTGAAGAACTTGCTCAAATAATAGATGGGGTTACAAATAATCATCGTCTCTCTATTTGTTTAGATACTTGCCATATTCATGATGCTGGATATGATATCGTGAATGATTTTGACGGTGTTTTAAACGAGTTCGATAAAATCATTGGGCTAGATCGTTTAAAAGTACTGCATATTAATGACAGTAAAAATGTATGCGGTGCAGCGAAGGACCGACATGAGAATATTGGTTTCGGAGAAATTGGATTTGAAACCTTACTAAAGGTTGTGCATCATCCGCAGTTAACGGAAATCCCTAAGATTTTAGAAACGCCTTTTGTAGGAGTAGATGCGAAAACAAAACAAGCTCCTTATAAAGTGGAAATTGACATGCTTCGTTCAAAATCATTTAATCCAGAAGCAATTGATGCATTGAGATAATAAGAAAAAGTACCCTCTTTAGCGAAAAGAAGAGGGTGCTTTTTCAATTATTTCTTTATATAAGGCTGTTGCACGTTGTTCACCAAGCAATTGAATAAGTTTTTGCTGGATGGATACAGGTACCCCTAATACAAGCCAGGATAACGAAATCTCCTGTAATAGGGGATGCACTCCATCTAATTCTTTATCGGATAATTTAATATCAAACCCTTTTAAAATTGTCTTAAATTCCTTTTTAGAGCAGTTTTGTAGCTGCCCAATAAACTTCGCTATATCCATTTAAACTTCCTTTCAAGTAATATTTATTTACAGAAGCCAGATTTTCCACTATACTTGAATATTGTAAATCGTAACGATTATGAATTAGAATAGAGGAAATTATATATGGCCACACCATTAATACAATTAGATAACGTATCTTATCAATATGAACAAACAAAAGCGTTAAAGGATATAAATTTAAAGATTGAAGAAGGAGATTTTTTAGCCATTATTGGTCCCAATGGATCTGGGAAATCTACTTTATTAAAAATAATTCTTGGTTTATTAAAACCTACAAGTGGAAGAGTCCAATTATTGGGGCAACCAGTGGATCAATTTAAAGAAAAAGAGCAAATCGGTTATGTTTCTCAAAAATCAAATGCATTTAATACAGGTTTTCCTGCTACAGTAGCCGAAGTCGTACGAAGTGGGCTGGTGAAAAAAATTGGTTTATTTCACCGTTATCCTAAAAATGTTCATCTAGAAGTTCGACAAGCACTTAAATCGGTAGGGATGGAACAGTTCGCACATCGTAATATTGGAGAACTTTCCGGTGGGCAACAGCAACGTGTATTTATTGCAAGAGCATTGATAAGCAATCCAAAGGTGTTAATACTTGATGAGCCGACGGTAGGTATAGACAGTAAAAATGTTCGTTCGTTTTATCTTATGTTATCTCATTTGAATCGGGAACATAATATTACAATTGTTTTAGTAACGCATGATGTCGACGCTGTGTCAAAAAGTATTAGTCATGTAGCCTGTTTGAATCGGACAATTCATTTTCATGGGTTTAAAAACGATATGGATACAATGAGTGATGAGCAACTAGAAGCTTGGTATGGACATGCAGTTCGAAAAGTGGATCATCGAAGTGAGGTGCAAGTATGATAGAATCAATACTTCGTTATGAGTTTCTACAAAACGCCTTTGCAGCCGGATTGATCATTGGCGTGATTGCACCACTTCTAGGGGTGTTTATCGTGGTACGTAGACTATCGCTAATTGCTGATGCACTTAGTCATGTGACACTTGCAGGAATTGCAGGGAGTTTGTACTTAAGCCAATCTATTAGTGCATTGGGATTGTTAAATCCATTATATTTAGGTATTACTGCTTCTGTGACGGGGTCGTTGTTTATCGAACGTCTTCGCAGACTGTATAAGCATTATGAAGAACTGGCAATTCCTATCATTATGTCAGCTGGTCTTGGCTTTGGGGCAATTTTCATCTCGCTTGCCGAAGGATTTAGCTCTGATTTATTTAGTTACTTATTTGGTTCTGTTTCAGCGGTAAGTAGACAAGATTTGTGGATTGTCGTCATTATTGCATGCATCGTTGTGGTATTTTTGAGTTTCTTTTTTAAAGAATTATTTGTTTTGTCTTTCGACGAGGAGTATGCCAAAGCATCGGGACTACCTGCAAAATGGGTTCATGTGCTGTTTATGATAGTGACAGCATTAGTTATTGCAGGCTCCATGCGCATTGTTGGTATATTGCTAGTGTCTTCTTTAATCACGTTACCAGTCGCAGCAGCGATGCGTATTTCCAAAAGTTTTAAACAAGCAATTTTTTTCTCTATTGTTTTTGGAGAACTGGCAGTTATTGTTGGCCTAGCAAGCGCATTTTATTTGGATTTAGCGCCCGGTGGTACAATTGTTGTCGTTTCTATTATTATCTTACTTCTGACGATATACCTTAAAAAATGGACGAAGAAGGGAGTTCCTGCCTAATGAATATAGAAAAAGCATGGGAAATTCTTAAAAAAGAAGGCTTTAAAAAAACGGACAAGCGTGAACAAATATTAGAGATTTTTTCGCAAACGGAAAAATATATTACAGCAAGAGATATTTTAGATGTGATGATGGCAGAGCATCCGGGGATGAGCTATGATACGATCTATCGAAACTTAAGTACCTTTGTTGATTTAGGTATTTTAGAAGAAACAGAGCTTACTGGAGAAAAGCATTTTAGAATGCAATGTGAAGCGGATCATCATCACCATCATTTTATATGTATGTCTTGTGGGAATATTAAAGAAATTAACTATTGTCCGATGGAGACGCTGCAAAATGCGATTCCTGGATATGAAATTGAAAATCATAAATTTGAAATATACGGTAATTGTCCGAATTGCCATTAAATAAACCTCGCCAAATCAATGTTTGGCGAGGTTTAATTTTATTCCATACATATAAACTATGTCATCACTTTATATTTTATCCGACATACGAATTCACTCATGGAAGTTACTGAGAATAGGTAAAGATTATAAGATTAATGACTTGGATTGATTATTGCCAACATCTGATGATCTTCCCAGTGGCCGTTTATCTCTACATTTTTCTTAGCAATTCCTTCTTTATGAAAACCAACTTTTTCTAATACTCGAATGGAACCAATGTTATGGGGCATAACCCCAGCTTCAATTCGATGCAAGTGAAGAGTATCAAAAGCATAATTAACGACTAACTTTGCAGCTTCGGTTGTGTAACCTTTGCCGTTTTGTTCTTGATCTAATGAATACCCAAGAATCGCACATTGACGAGGTCCACGCATCACTTGAAATAATCCGATGGTTCCGATGAGGAAATCATCATTAGATCTAAATATTCCGAAACGATACTCCATATCTTTATCTGTATTCTGTTGCCATTTTTCGATTAATTCTTTTTGGGCTTCTATAGTAAAAAAATTAGATGGACGAGTAATTGAATAGTTTTCAAAAAAAGCTTGATTTCTCTTTTCTAAATTCAATAACTCCTCTGCATCTGAAAGGGTGAGAGGGCGTATATAAACGTTTGACATGAAATCTTCCTTTCTGTGAGAAATAACCAACATAATTATATCATAAAGAATTAACCCGATTTCTAGATACAACCTCTAGTTTAAGTATAAAATAAATAGATAGAAAAAAGACCTTGTCTTCTATTGACAAGGTCTCTTGAAAATTATTTATGCAAAGTAAGCGCAAATTCTTTTTCAATCCAGCTATTTGCCTCAATCCAATTGTTTACTCGTATAACTCCTTTAGGAGAGGGTTGCTGATTATATGGTGTGTTAAATAATAACACGGGAATGTTTAATTCCTCATTTATTTCAACCGCATTGTCATGCTTATCTTCAAAGAAAACGTGGACGCCATGCTTTCTAGCTGTTTCGATTTTGTTATGCGTACCGATCAATTCAATGTGATCGTATAGCAGTTCTTGTTCTTTGAACCAGTTTAACGTTACATCCATCACATTTTCCCCACGAGCTGATATGAAGTATAATTCATATTTTTCTTTCCAAGCAGATAAGACAGCATGCGCATCGGCTTGAATAGGGGAAGTCGCATAAATAGTTGCTTCTGATTTTTTAAACCACTCATAAAATTCTTTTTCATTGACAGGAAAAGCTTTTGTTAAGTCATATTCTTTAATGTCACTTAACTGTAAATTACATTTAAATGCTTCATTAATATGTGGAAGCAAAGAAGTAGGGCAAGTTACTGTCCCGTCTATATCGATTCCGAATCGAATATTCGTCATATTTCCGACCCCTTATGCCTTTTGTATTTCTTCTTGTTCTTTTTGTTTTTGTTCTAGTTCTTGCTGAGCAAAATATTCTGCAGCAATTTTATCGATTTCAATTTTTAACTCTTCTACCATTGTTTCTTCTGGTACTTTACGTACTGTTTTTCCTTTACGGAACAAAAGACCTTCTCCGCGCGCTCCGGCAATTCCGATATCTGCTTCACGCGCTTCACCAGGACCATTTACTGCACAGCCTAAAACCGCTACTTTAATCGGTGCTTTAATATTGGAGATATATTCTTCTACCTCATTTGCAATGGAGATTAAGTCAATCTCAATACGTCCGCATGTAGGACATGAGATGAGTGTTGCTGCATTGGAGGATAAGCCAAATACTTTTAACAATTCGCGTGCAACTTTTATTTCTTCTACTGGGTCAGCACTTAGTGAAACACGAAGCGTATTCCCGATACCCATGGATAGTAGTGTACCAAGACCAGCCGCACTCTTTATTGATCCAGCAAAAAGTGTTCCAGATTCTGTGATACCTAAATGCAATGGGTAGTCAAAAGCTTGAGAAGCCTTTTTGTATGCTTCCACTGCTAAGTTAACGTCTGAAGCCTTCATTGACACGATAATATCGTGAAAATCTAAGTCTTCTAATATTTTAATATGGTGCAGTGCGCTTTCTACCATACCATCTGCAGTTGGATAACCGTATTTCTCTAAAATTTTCTTTTCTAAAGAACCAGCATTTACACCAATGCGGATAGGAATACCTTTCGCTTTTGCGGCGTTTACTACTGCCTCTACTTTTTCTTTACGTCCGATGTTACCTGGATTAATACGAATTTTATCTGCACCTTGCTCAATCGCAATTAGCGCTAGTTTATAGTCAAAATGGATATCCACAACTAGTGGTATATTAATTCGTTTTTTTATCTCTCCGATCGAATACGCGGCACGTTCATCAGGACAAGCGACACGAACGACTTGACAACCAGCTTCCTCTAGTCGCAAAATTTCTGCAACTGTTGCTTCCACATCATGTGTTTTTGTTGTCGTCATACTTTGGATAAATAGTTCGTTACTTCCACCTATAGTTAAGTTTCCTACTCGAACTGGACGAGTTTTGGAACGATGAATTATTTCACTCATGTAATTCTCTCCTTCTCGAGGCTTTTTGCCATCACTATCCACCATTTTATCAGTCTTTCGAAGGTATTGACAAGGAAGAAACCTCTATTTGTTAATTTTTACATTGTGCAGGTGATATATATACGGGTAAAAGTACTTGCTCACCTGCTAGAAAGCTTTGGTTGCTAAGATGCGGATTCAATGTATAGAAATCATTTAATCTCTCTGTAAAGGTTACGGATTTTGCTGCTGGATACATGGAAAATAACGAATAAATAGTATCTCCTCCAACAATTTCAACTGCAATATAATCGAGTGTTTCTATACATTCTTCTTCAGCCGGGTAATATGCAAGTGGGATTGTACCTTCGAATAAATCTACTTTCACTATATAGAACGAGATTAAGAGTAAGATAGTTGCTAAGAATATTTTCATCATAAAACCCCCTTGTCCTAATCTATGCATAAGTAAGGGGGCGTATGATTATCTTTTTATAGGATAATACTTAGTAGCGAGTAGTAAATAGACTAAAGTTATTACATAAATGGCAATCTGTACATAACTGCTCGTCCATTGTAATAATATCGCCAAAATAGCTATGAGCATTGGAACCGTACTAGCAAAGAGGGTTGTCCGCCATATATGCCTGTATTCTCCTTTTCGTTTTCTTAAATAGAGAATAATCGATCCAATATAAGCGAATATACTAATTTGTACAAAGATTATGAGCGTATTAAATACAAATAAAAATAGAAATGCAAAAGGATAGAGAAGCCACTGAATTTCTGAAAAGTACTCAAGCAAGCCCTCCATACTTGTTTGCTGATCTGATATTCCGTTCATAAAAAAAATGAATGATATCACTGTCATGATGAAAATATAACTAAATATGTATTGCATCACTTTTCCTATAGGAATTAGTCGAAAAGCCGCAATTTTTTTAGGACTATGTAAACTTGCCTTAAAAATCTGGAATAAATTCACGAATGTCACCCTTTCCTACTTATATTAGCATTTTACAACAGAAGAGGACAAAAAAAGCCATGAAAATCGTAAAGAAATTATTATTATGTATACTTTCGCTTTATATTTCCTTTATACTTTATCCATAATACTTTCCTTTTTCATGGGAAAATTGTCGAAATAGGAGTTGAATTACAACGTGGAGCTGAATTGGCAAGAGATGCTCTTTGAGTTTTTTGGTGGATTAGGGATTTTCTTATTCTCCATTAAGTTTATGGGTGAAGGCTTACAAAAAGCTGCGGGAAATAAGTTGCGGGATATACTTGATCGGTATACAACAAATCCACTAATGGGGGTTATTGCAGGATTACTCTTTACTGTATTAATCCAATCTAGTGCCGGGACTATTGTAATCATAATTGGACTTGTCAGTGCCGGCTTTATGACTCTCCGTCAATCAATTGGAGTGATCATGGGTGCAAATATAGGGACAACAATGAAAGCATTTATATTTGGCTTTGAAATTGGAGACTTTGCCTTACCGATAATGGCGATAGGTGCATTTATTATATTTTTATTTAAGAAGAAAATGGTACAGCATATTGGGGAAGTGGCTTTTGGATTTGGAGGTTTGTTTTTAGGATTAGAGTTAATGATGAGTGGGATGAGCCCTCTGCAGAGATTATCCTCCTTTACTGATTTCACCTTGCAAATGAGTGATCAACCATTATTGGGTGTAATAGCAGGGACAGCTATGACAATACTCATTCAAAGTTCTAGTGCTTCTGTGGCAATCTTACAAGGAATTTATGCAGAGGATTTAGTTTCTTTACATGGTGCTTTACCTATTTTATTTGGTGATAATATTGGTACTACTATTACAGCAATTCTTGCTTCTATAGGAGCCTCAGTCAGTGCAAGGCGGGCAGCTGTTGCGCACGTCTTGTTTAATGTTGTAGGATCCATTGTATTTCTGATTTTCTTAACACCTTTCACTTTATATATGGAATGGATAGCTGATGTGTTTTCATTGGAAAATAAAATGCAAATCGCATTTGCGCATGGAACGTTTAATGTAGTAAATGTCATTTTACAGTTTCCTTTGATAGGAGCATGGGTATATTTATTAGTGAAATTTTTACCTGGCGAAGATGTGAATATTAAATATAAACCGAAACATTTAGAGGAAGATTTGATAGAGGATTTTCCATCGATAGCAATTGGACAAGCAAAAGAAGAGATATTGCGTATGGGCAATTTTAGTATTCAAGGATTAGAGAAAACATTTGAATATTTAAAAACTGGAAATAAGCAAAATGCGGATGATGCATATCATTTAGAAGATGCCATTAATCATCTCGATACAAAAATAACAAATTATTTAGTGAAAATATCATCTCAACCTCTTTCAAGCCAAGACTCTACGAGGCACTTTATGTTGCTGGGTACAACTAGAGACCTAGAAAGAATAGGCGATCATTTTGAAAATATTATAGAGCTAATAGATTATCAAGAAGAACAACACTTCCACTTGACGCAAGATGCTTTAGAGGATATTTCGGCGATGTTTGAGTTAACCATTAACACGGTAAAAAAAGCAGTAGAAGCATTGGATTTAAATGACGATTTCTTAGCGCAAGAAGTAGCTGAACAAGAACATGTTATTGATCGAATGGAGCGTCAATTTAGAAAGAACCATATTATTCGATTGAATGAGGGCTTATGTAGCGGTCATGCAGGAGTTATGTTTGTAGATATATTAAGTAATCTTGAAAGGATAGGTGATCACTCTGTGAATATTGCGGATGCGATTTTAGGTAAACGTATATGATAGAGATTCTTGGATGGATTCTGATAATTCTTAGTTTTATTGTTGCGTTTGTCGGTACATTTTATCCGATAATTCCTTCTGTAGTCTTTATGCTGCTTGGTTTTGTGTTATATGGACTGTTTTTCTCTTTTGAAGAGTTAAACTGGATGTTTTGGATTATTCAAGTGCTGTTTGTTGTGTTGTTATTTAGTGCAGACATGGCTGCTAATGCTTTTGGAGTAAAGAAGTTTGGAGGTACAAAGGCGGGCGTATGGGGAAGTACAATAGGTTTACTCTTGGGACCTTTTGTTATTCCGGTCGCAGGAATATTAATCGGACCATTTCTTGGAGCAGTGCTTGCAGAGCTTATTGTAACGAGAGAAGGCTTTAAACAAGCAGTAAAATCGGGAGTCGGTTCTTTGATCGGCTTTCTGACATCTTCCGTTGTGAAAATTATCATTTTATGTGCAATGCTTGTTATTTTTATCTTATTTATTTCGAATTAACGGTCAGTAAGACACCTCGCTTCAAAGTTATGGACTTTTGGGAAGCTTAAGGGAAAAATCCGCTGCTGTAAATGCTCGAATGGTTCTTCTAACAATCAGTGGGGATTGAACCCTCCACAGATTGAAATTCAGTTTTTATAGTTCAGTCAAAAGTATGAGAATATATTAGGTTCTTTTCGTTGAAGGTTTTCTTTAATTTTGATACGCTATTATACGGAAAGAATTTTCTAAAATATTCTTTAGGAGGAAACAAACATGGCATACGAATTACCACAATTACCTTACGCGTACGACGCACTAGAACCACATATTGATAAAGAGACGATGAATATTCATCATACGAAACACCATAACACATATGTAACAAACTTAAACAATGCAGTAGCAGGTAAAGCTGACCTAGAAAGCAAATCAGTAGAAGAGCTAATCGCTGATTTAGACGCTCTTCCAGAAGATATTAAAACAGCAGTACGTAACAATGGTGGCGGACATGCTAACCACTCATTATTCTGGGAAATCCTTTCACCAAACGGTGGCGGAAATCCAACTGGTGAACTAGCTTCAGCAATCGATGCTAAATTCGGTAGCTTTGACGCTTTTAAAGAAGAGTTCGCAAAAGCTGCAACAACTCGTTTCGGATCAGGTTGGGCTTGGTTATCCGTTGCTAATGGAGAATTAGAAGTTTCTTCAACTGCTAACCAAGATTCACCAATCATGGAAGGCAAAACACCATTATTAGGATTAGACGTTTGGGAGCATGCTTACTACTTAAACTATCAAAACCGTCGTCCTGACTACATCGGTTCATTCTGGAATGTAGTAAATTGGGATGAAGTTTCTAAACGTTACGAAGCTGCAAAATAATCTCATACAAAAAAGAAACTTAGCACACACTTTTACGTCTAAAAGTGTGTGCTTTTTATGTTACAATAAAAGCTAATAATGAAGTAGGTGAACTTATGCGAAAAACCCCAAACAAACGTGCACAAAGTGTAAAAGCAAAACAACGAGCTAATATCACTTTTCGTATGAATATACTTTTCTTTTCGATATTCATACTTTTTACAATTCTAATTTTACGTCTAGGTTATTTACAAATAGTCAAAGGCGAAGATTATACAAGAGATTTAGAAAGAAAAGAAGAAGTACCTGTCAATACTAGTGTACCTCGAGGCCGTATCTTTGATAGCGAAGGTAGAATTTTAGTAGATAATAAACCGCAAAAAGCAATTACATACACAAAAATGCAAACAACTACCGCAAAAGATATGTATGAAATAGCAGAAGATTTAAGTTTGCTGATTGAAAAGGATACAAACGCTATAACAAAAAGTGACTTACAAGATTTTTGGTTATTTAAACATAGCGAAGAAGCGAATGATTTAGTAACAACTAAAGAACGCAATGAAATTGAAAGCGACGAAGACTTGTCGAAAAAAGATAAAAATGCTGCGATTAATCGGCTGATACGAAGCAAAATCACAGAGGAACAATTAAATTCATTCACACCAGAGGAGTTAGAAATAATTGCGATTTACCGAGAAATGGCATCTGGATACGCTTTATCCCCGCAAATTATTAAAGGGGGAGACGTTGCTAACAAAGCACTTAAACCTGGTCAAATTTCAGAAGAAGTAACGGTAGAAGAATTTGCACGAGTATCCGAACGTTTAGGAGATTTAAAAGGGGTCAATACCACGACGGACTGGAGAAGAGTTAAAAATTCTACACTTGCTATTTTAGGAACAACCACCTTGCCAAAAGAAGGTATACCTAAAAATCGGTTAGATTATTTCTTATCGAGAGACTATTCTCGTAACGATCGTGTTGGAAAAAGTTATATTGAACAGCAGTATGAGGAAGTGCTACAAGGACAAAAAAGTGTTGTTAAAAATATCACGGATGGAAAAGGTCGTGTAGTTGACGTCCAAACTGTTTATGAGGGAGAGCCTGGGAAAGACCTCGTCTTAACAATAGATAGCGAACTCCAAACTGAAATGGAAGCTATATTAGAAAAGAAATTAGTAGAAATGAAAAATAAAAACAAGGGTACAAAATATTTAGATAGAGCATTTTTAGTAATGTTAGATCCTTATACAGGAGAAGTTTTGACAATGGTAGGAAAGCAAATTGTAAAAGACTCCGAAACAGGGAAACAGACGGTACGAGATTACGCGTTTGCAGCTTTTACAACAGCATATGAAGTTGGTTCTACTATAAAGCCCGGTACAGTACTTACAGGGTATCGCGAAAATGCATTGTCTCCAGGAGACGTATTAATAGATCAACCCATTCGTATAAAAGGCTCTAACCCTAAAAGTTCCGTGTTTAACCGATATGGCAGAATTCCTATGAGTGATTTAGAAGCACTTGAACGTTCTTCCAACTCTTATATGTTCCAAATTGCATATCGTGTAGCCGGCAGAACTTATCAACCAAATCAAGGGATAAATTTTGGTCCAGAAGCGTTTCAGAAAATGCGCAATGGCTACGCGCAAATGGGACTTGGCGTTCCAACAGGCATTGATTTACCTGGAGAAGTGTCAGGAGTAGTGGGCGGTATAGAAATGGGGAAACTACTTGACTTAAGTATTGGTCAGTATGATACATATACACCTTTGCAACTTGGCCAATTCGCTGCGACACTTGCGAACGGGGGGAATAGAATTCAACCTCACGTTGTGAAAGAAATTAGAGAACCATCTCCTGATGGTGTACAGTTAGGGAAAATTGTAAAAGAGATTACGCCGAATATATTAAATACAGTAGATAATACAAGAGCTGAAATTGAGCGGGTTCGTCAAGGGATGCAACGAGTGTATTTTGGCAATAAAGGATCTGCACGGTCTGCTTTTTCAAGTGCACCTTATACTGCTGCTGGTAAAACAGGTACAGCACAATCTTTTTATACAGATCCCGAATTAAAGAAAAGAGTCGCTACTGTCAATTTAACTCATATTGGATTTGCTCCATTTGATAATCCAGAAATAGCATATGCAATCGTCGTTCCACAGGCATCAATAGAATCTAGTTATAAAACTAACTTTGTCACTCCAATCGCTCGAGAATTAGTTGACAAATATTTTGAGATAAAACAAAAAAATAATGCATTAAAAGATAATGATTCTTCTGCAACACCACTCATTAAAGCTCCATATACAAATGATTCAATTGATGAAAAAAATGCCGAATGATATTCTAAAAAACCGATTAGCCTATTAATAGAATAGGCTGGCCGGTTTTTTTTATTCTAATCATTTTTTGTACAGTTTACAAAAGCTTTACATTACATTCATACCGACTCAACATGAAACCTTTAAAGTAGTTTTTGTAAGAAAGAAAAGAAAAACATAATTTTAGGGGGATTTACCTGATGAAAAGCTGGAAGTATTTAATGATGACGACAATGATTGGCTCAGCGCTTGCGCTTGCGGCATGTGGAGATGATTCTGACACAGAGACAACGGAAGAAACTCCTACTGAAGAAACAGCATCAGAAGCAGGGACAGAAACAGAAACTCCTGCAGCTGAAGAAGCAGCAATTGAAGGAACAGTATCTGGTGACGGTTCAAGTACTGTAGCGCCAATTACAGAAGCACTTGTTGAAGAATATGCAGGAGTACAACCTAAAGTTCAAGTAACAGCTGGTGTATCTGGAACAGGTGGCGGTTTCGAAAAATTTATCGCTGGCGAAACTGATTTCTCTAACGCATCACGTCCTATTAAAGAAGAGGAAGCTACAGCACTTGCAGATGCAGGTATTGACTTCACTGAATTCCAACTTGCGAATGACGGCTTAACAGTAGTAGTTAGCCAAGAAAACGACTGGGTGGAAGATATGACAGTAGAAGATCTAAAAAAATTATGGATTGAAGATGGAACTGCTAAAAAATGGTCTGATATTAACCCAGAATGGCCAGCAGAAGAAGTAGTATTCTATTCACCAGGTACAGATTCAGGAACATACGATTACTTTGATGAAGTAATTCTTGATGGAGAAGATCTGGTTAAATCTGCAACTCTTTCTGAAGATGACAACGTATTAGTACAAGGTGTACAAGCTGATAAAAATGCAATTGCATTCTTTGGTTATGCATACTACTTAGCAAACCAAGATACTTTAAAAGCTGTAAAAATTGGTGGGGTTGAACCTAACAATGAAACAATTGAATCTGGAGAATACTCTCCACTATCACGTCCATTATTCGTTTATGCAAGTAATAAAGCACTTTCTGAAAACCCAGCATTCTATGATTTTATGAAATATTCACTTGAAAATGCAGGTGAGATGGCTGAAGCAGTTGGATATGTAAGTCTTCCAGCTGAAAAGTATGAAGAAGGTCTATCTACTTTAGAAGGTTTAAAATAAGTTTAAAAGGTAAACCGGGTGTAAGTGAATGAGTAGCATAACTGCTACTCTTTTCTTACGTTTTGGTAAAAGGGGGATTCACCGTGGCTCAAAAACAAGTATCTGATCAACCATCAGTGCAAGAGCTAATTGCAAAATCAAGCAATAAAAAGCAAAAACAACTGGTAGAAAAATTAATTCCAATTATTTTGTTCATAATTGCCTCTATCTCTGTATTAACGACAATCGGAATTGTTTTAACTTTGATTGTTGAAACAATAATTTTCTTTAAAGATATTCCTGTGTTTAGCTTCTTATTCGGTACTGAATGGTATCCATTTGCTAATAAGGAACCTGCTTTTGGAATTCTTCCATTGATCGCTGGAACGTTAAAGGTCACGATCATAGCAGTAATTGTGGCAGTACCTTTTGGTATTGGATCCGCTATATTCCTAAGTGAATATGCTTCTGACACTACAAGAAGAATTATTAAACCCATTTTAGAAATTTTAGCCGGAATTCCAACGATTGTTTATGGTTTCTTTGCGTTAACATTTGTAACGCCGTTATTGCAACAATTTATTCCAGATTTAAAAATATTCAATGCATTAAGTCCAGGTATTGTTGTTGGAATAATGATTTTACCAATGATTGCGTCTTTATCGGAAGATGCAATGTCATCTGTACCAAATTCAATTCGTGAAGGTGCACTTGCAATGGGGTCAACCAAGTTGGAAGTTGCGCTTAAAGTAGTAGTTCCAGCCGCTTTATCGGGAATTGTTGCTTCTGTTGTACTTGCCATTTCTCGAGCAATTGGAGAAACAATGATTGTTTCACTTGCCGGAGGGTCTACGCCAAAATTCGATTTCGATGTAACAGGATCGATTCAAACAATGACTGCCTATATTGTACAGGTATCATCTGGTGATGCGGGCTATGGAACCACTATCTACTATTCAATTTACTCTGTCGGTTTTACATTGTTCTTATTTACACTAGTGATGAACCTTATTGCTCACGCTATTTCGAAAAAATATCGGGAGGAATATTAAAATGAAATATATCAATCATGAATCAGTTGTAAAAAGAATGATGAGTCGTCTCACTATTAATAAGGTTTTTAAAGTAATTTTCTTCTTTGCTACCTTATTCGCGTTACTCACATTAGCTATATTGTTTTATAGAATTATTACACAAGGTATCGGTTATTTGACGCCAGAATTTTTCCAAAACTTCAGCTCTCGTTTTCCTGCAAAAGCAGGAATTAAAGCTGCGCTTATTGGATCTATTTGGTTAATGTTTGTAGTTGCTCCTGTATCTATTATTTTAGGAGTAGGGACTGCCATTTACTTAGAAGAATATGCGAAGAAAAATAAATTAAGTGATTTTATTCGAATGAATATCTCTAACCTTGCTGGTGTTCCGTCTGTTGTATTCGGATTACTTGGGTTGACAATTTTTGTCCGTGCTTTGTCACTAGGAAATAGCGTTTTAGCTGCAGGATTTACAATGAGTTTATTAATACTTCCTGTTATTATCGTTGCGTCCCAAGAAGCAATTAGAGCTGTACCAAACGATGTTAGGGAAGCGTCATATGGAATGGGTGCTACAAAGTGGCAAACAGTTGTAAAAATTGTATTGCCATCTGCGATTCCTGGGATATTAACAGGTGCTATTTTGGCACTGTCAAGAGCTGTAGGAGAAACAGCACCACTGATCGTAATAGGGATTCCTGTTATAATTCAGTTCCTTCCGACTGGATTACTTAGCCAATTCACCGCATTGCCTATGCAAATTTACGATTGGGCAAAACGTCCACAGCAGGATTTTCAATTTGTAGCGGCTGCTGGAATTCTTGTTTTAATGATCTTTTTATTGATTATGAACTCAATTGCTATATTTATTCGTAACAAATTCTCAAAAAGGTATTAACATAACTAGGGGGAAGTAAAATGGTACAGTCGTTAGAAAATGGGTCAAATACGTTAAATGGTGCATCCAATATTGTTTATAATACAAAGCAGTTGAATTTATGGTATGGGAATCACCATGCATTGAAAGATATTAACTTGCAAATCAAGGAAAATGAAGTAACTGCAATCATCGGGCCTTCAGGCTGTGGAAAATCAACCTATATTAAAACACTAAACTGTATGGTAGAATTAGTACCAACAGTAAAAACTTCTGGACAAATTTTATATCGTGAACGTAATATTTTCGACAATGATTATGGTGTGGAAGAGTTGCGTACAAAAGTAGGGATGGTGTTCCAGAAACCGAATCCTTTTCCTAAATCTATTTACGATAATATTGCATATGGTCCTAGAATCCATGGCATTAAAAACAAAAAGATTTTAGATCAAATTGTGGAAAAAAGTTTGCGAGGAGCGGCGATATGGGATGAAGTAAAGGATCGTCTTCAGACAAATGCATACAGTTTATCCGGTGGACAACAACAACGTATTTGTATTGCTCGTTGTTTGGCAATTGAACCAGATGTTATCCTAATGGATGAACCTACATCGGCGCTAGATCCTATTTCAACTTTAAAAGTAGAGGAACTTATTCAAGAACTAAAAGCAGATTATTCAATCATTATTGTTACACATAACATGCAACAAGCTGCTCGTATCTCCGATAAAACTGCATTCTTTTTAAATGGAGAAGTAGTAGAATTTGATAATACGGATGTTATATTTTCAACTCCTGAAGATAAGCGTACAGAAGATTATATTTCAGGTCGTTTCGGATAAGGAAAGGGGTAAAGGGAAGATGGTAGGAAGAGAAAAGTTCGATGCAGAACTACGAAAAGTGCAAGACTTGCTATTGGAGTTAAGTAATACCGCTATTGATACATTGGATAAATCAATGGATTATTTATTAGGAAATGATATTGAAGGTGCCTTAACAGTCATTAATAACGATATTCATATTAACCATATGGAAGAGGAGATTAATGACCGTGTCATTTTATTAATTGCCAAACAGCAACCAGTTGCTACTGATTTAAGAAGATTGATGGTGCTTGTAAAAATAGCTTCCGATATGGAACGTATCGGCGATTATGCAGTTAATATAGCCAAAGAAACAATTCGTATTGGAAAAGATGAACATATTGAGCCAATTCATTTGTTGGATGAAATGCGAGTTAAGACAATTTCAATGTTAAAGCAAATACTAGACGCGTTTATCCATGAAAATATGGAGGATGCTAAGAAAATTGCGAAACAAGATGATGAAGTAGATGAGTTATACGGGCATGCTATTCGAACACTTTTAAATGTAGGTGTAAAAAAACCAGAGCAGCTTAGCCAAGTTACCCAACTATCATTCGTATGTCGTTATTTAGAGAGATCAGCCGATCATGCTACAAATTTAGCGGAGCGTTTACTGTATTTACTAAAAGGAAAGCATTATGAGCTGAATAATTAAAAGAAAGCACAGTGTCCTGTCACTCAGGGACCTGTGCTTTTTCATATAAAGTGGTAGAAGAAGGTAAATTCGGTTCCGCTATAATTTTCGCTTCGAGACGGAACGATGAGCCTTCATCTCTCCTTTAAAGAAGAATCACTTTACTTGGTGATTATTTCCGCAATTTGTTTGATGGTCATCGTAGAATTAAGTTCAAATTGCCCGATTTGAATTTTACTGGATAAATCTTGAGCGATTAAATAATCTTCGAAATCCTGTTTATTTTGGATAATTCCTGCTTGCTCTAAGGAAGTACTAATATCCCTTGATGTCATACCTGATTGAATATGAAGAACACTATTTGTAGCTTCATTGGAAGCGGTGTCTGCAGTTTCTACCTTTTTTTCCGTTTCAGAAGCTGTTTGTTCTTGTTGCGCATTATCTAAATCGAGTTGCAATTGTGCTAATTGGTTCTTCACATTTTTTAATTCTGTTTGTGCTTGTTTATATGCTTGAGGTGTAATATCACCCTTTGCTTGGTCGTTTTCACCTACCATAAGATGTATTTGGAATGCTGCACCTGCTAAAAATAATCCAACCCCAAGAAAACGTATTGCTGCTTTATTCACCTTTTGCCACCACCGATCACTGATTGTACTTCTTCTACAGTAAGAGAGGAGCGGCTGCTAATTTCTTTTAATGAGTAGCCTTGCTTGTACAATTCAAGAACCTGACTTTTAATGATTTCATGAATGACTGGTTTTTTAATGTGTGTTTGGGGGCTTGCGATTTTCGTTGATTCGATCAATAATTCTTCTTCGATTATTTTTAATCTGCGTTTTAATGCACTTGTTTCTTGATACAAAGAGAAAGAAAGCTCTTCTACCTCAGCTTCTACTTTTTTGTTGGTATCCTTCAATAAAAAGGAAAGGATGATCAATAAAATACCTATAATCATTATTATGACAGAAAAATCCATTGCATTCACCTCTATACTAAAGTTCTTTACTTAATACTACCATATCCAAAAAAACTTTGAATAATTTATCGTGTTAATTGTAGATTTTCTTGAATAATATGCTATAATTGATTAGTCGTATAAATCATGCTCAAGTTTTATATTTAATCCTGGCAAAGAGTGGGAGGGACAACCATGCGCGTTAATATTACATTAGCTTGTACAGATTGCGGAGAGCGCAACTATATTTCTAAGAAAAACAAGCGTAACAATCCAGAACGTCTTGAACTTAAAAAATATTGCTCACGTGAAAAGAAATCAACTCTTCATAGAGAAACGAAATAATAACTTAAACCAAAACCAAATATGGTTTTGGTTTTTTTCTATTGTTTGGAGGGAATAACTTGTCAAAATCCATGCTAAGAAATGAGATGAAAACTCGATTAGCATCTTTAAATCGAGAGTCCTATTTTACTTACTCAACAGAAATTAAAAATCGTCTTTTAATAGAAGAAAGTGTGCTGCATGCTTCTATTATTGGAATTACTATTTCTGCTTTTCCGGAAGTAAATACAGAAGGAATTATAAAGCGTGTATGGGAAATAGGTAAAACTGTTGTAGTCCCAAAATGCAATCCTAAAGACCGTTCCATGACTTTTTATAAAATAGACAGCTATGACCAACTAGAAACTGTATATATGAAGCTATTGGAGCCTAATCCTGATTTAACAGTAGGTGTTTTATCTGAAGATATCGACTTGCTTATTGTACCCGGTGTTGTGTATAGTAAAACAGGTTACCGTATTGGCTACGGTGGGGGATACTATGACCGCTTTTTAACAAATTATACAGGACAAACAATCTCTTTAGCATTTGATTTTCAAATAGTGGATCAAGTGGAAACAGAGATGTTTGATATCCCAGTTGATAAAATAATAACAAATAAAGGAATTATACCTTGTAAACAGAATCGCATAAAGGAAGTATAAGATGAATTCAGTATATGACGTTACGCAATTATTAAAACGTTTTGGTATTTTTGTCTACACAAAAGATCGATTAGCTGATTTAGAAATGATGGAAGAGGAAATAAAAGAGCTTTATCGCATGCAAATGATTGAAGTAAAAGAATATCAATTAGCTTTACTTTTATTAAGGCAAGAGCAAAGTAAATATAAGCAATAACAACGGCAGATACGTAGGATATCTGTCGTTTTTTAATTTTGTAAATAAAATGAAACTTTTTGGATTGTACAACCGTCTATATAAAGAGTGTAAGAATAAGAGACACATTATATAATAACATCAATCATATCCATTATTGTTGATTTATTGTGAAGAAAGTATTAAGATATACTCTGTGACTTTTACTTATTTTTAAGAGTGAAAAAAGGGGAGGATGTAGGCGTGAGAAAGAAAAACTGGCCAACACATTCTATTCTTGTATTAGCTATTGTGGCCACATGGATAAAAACCTATATTGTTTACCACACAAGCTTTGATATGAAAATCGAGAATATAATGCAACAAGTAATACTATTTATTAATCCGCTCAGTTTTATATTGTTTATTTATGGGATTTCATTATTTTTTAAAAATCCTAAATTTAAAAATAGATATATCCTAGTTACAAGTATTATCCTTTCTGTAGTGTTATATGCAAATGCTGTATTTTATCGTTTCTTTACAGATTTCATTACTCTACCGGTCTTATTCCAAACAAGTAATTTTGGAGATCTAGGTACATCGGCAGCAGAAAGCATTTATTGGTCGGATATTTTCTATTTTACAGATGTGGCAATTATTATCCTTGCAATGAAATGGTTAAAAATTAGAGAAGCAACCTCTGTTATTAAACCTACTGTCCGAAGAGCATACTTTGTATTAACGGCAGCAATATTATTTTTAAACTTAGGGTTATCTGAAATCGAAAGACCACAATTATTAACAAGAAGCTTCGACCGGGAAATGTTAGTGAAAAACATAGGCTCTTACAATTATCATCTGTATGACTTGTATATCCAATCGAAATCGCACGCACAGCGGGCGCTTGCTGATGGAAGTGAGCTTGTTGAGGTAAATAACTATGTTCGTTCGAACCAAGCAGAACCAAACGCAGAAATGTTCGGTCTTGCAAATGGTCGTAATTTAATTGTTATTTCTATGGAATCATTACAAAATTTTGTGATTAATAATGATATGAATGGGCATGAAGTAACGCCGTTTTTAAATTCATTAACACAAGATAAAGATACATTTTATTTTTCAAATTTCTATCATCAGACTGGTTTAGGAAAAACATCCGATTCTGAATTCCTTGTAGAAAATTCACTCTATCCTTTAAGTGGGGGAGCAGTATTCTTTACGCATAGTGGAAATAAATTTCATTCGATGTCTGAGAGCTTGAATGAGCAAGGTTATTTTACGAATGTCATGCATCCGAATAATAAGAGCTTCTGGAATCGGGATATGATGTATCAAGCGCTTTCTATACAAAAGTATTATGATGTGAATAGCTATGTGGTAAATGAAGGAGATGCAGTAAACTGGGGAATGAAAGATATTCCATTCTTTGAACAATCCGTTTCGCATATGAAAGAAATGCCACAGCCGTTTTATTCACGTTTAATCACATTAACGAATCATTATCCTTTCGACTTAGATGAAGAGGATCAATTAATACCTCCATATGATTCTAATTCACGAACGCTAAATAAATATTTTCAATCTGTTCGTTATATGGATGAGGCTTTGAAAACATTATTTGACGAATTGAAGGAACAAGGGTTATATGATAATTCTATTATTGTTATGTATGGTGACCACTATGGTATTTCCGAAAATCATAATAAAGCAATGTCCCAATATTTAGGGACAGAAATTACACCATATGTATCTGCAAAATTACAACGTGTACCTTTCTTTGTTCATATTCCGAATAGCGGAAAAGGCGGAGAAATTACAGAGACTGCTGGTCAAATAGATATTCGACCGACGATTTTGCATTTGCTTGGTGTAGAAACTGCTAAAGACATGCAATTAGGTGCAGATGTATTTTCTGATGAACATGAAGATTTCGTTATTTTCCGAAATGGTGGATTTGTTACGGATAAGCTGGTATTTGCAAATAATGCTTGTTATGACAATGCTACTGGAGAAGAAATCGCAATCGATAGTTGTCAGCCATATATAGATCGGACTACACAAGAACTCGGCTACTCTGACCAAATCATTAATGGGGATTTACTCAGATTCTACGATTTAAAAACAGGTAATCTGTTATTAGATCAGGCAGAAACAAAAAATCCATAAGAAAAAGCACAGACATTTGTCGTCTGTGCTTTTTTTGTGAAACAAATAGCAAACTAAGACGTCTAATGATGTGAGCATAATTTTAGTATACAGAAATGGTGAAGGGGGGAGTATATTGAAGAGGGTCGTCATACTAATTTTGTGCCTATTTTTTCTACAAGCGTGCAAAGAAAAAAATATTCAAATTGAAATTCCAGATTCTACAGGTAATGTAGAAGCACCACAATCTTTACCATCAGATGTTGATAATGCTCCCTCTAAAAAGATACCGACCTTGCAATTTGATCGTTCTGTCTTTCATAGTGTCATTGGATGGTTGTCAGATGATGAAATACTTTTTATTTTAATGGAAAATGGAGAGTGGACGGTTCAATCTTATACATTGTCAACGGAGACGTGGAAAAGTATCTATGCAACAAAGACCCCAATTATTCAAGGTGAGATTCATCCTGGTAAAGAAATGATTCTTTTACATACATCAAGTAATTCCTCCTCTGCAGAAGTTATTTTATTACATAAGGATGGTTATGTATTGCAAAGTTTACTTTTCGAATCTGCCGAAATTTATATGAATTGGCACCCAGAAAATCCAAATCTAATCGCATTTACGACTTTTTACGAGGATTGGACATATGATACGTTTATTTATGATGGAACAACCCAAAACTTGAAAACAATTGAAGTAGATAACCCATTTATCAAATGGTATGATGACAATCGTTTAATGGTATTTAAATGGAATGAAAGTAGTCTGGATGGAAGTGATTTATTATTATATTCCATAAAGGATGAGGTTTTGGAAGAAACTGATTGGAATCATTTATTGGATGTTCAGAATTTAGGGAAAAGCATGCTTTATATAACGATAAACGAGCAAAAGGATCTATTTGAATATCGATTAGAAGAGAAGGAAACGAGTCGTGTTTTTGAATGGACCTCTCCTGCCGTTAGCAATTATTCGGAATGGGTTGTGCCGAATATGTCTGTAGTTCAGCCTGACAAGTTAATAATCCTTCAATCGAAAAAGGCCGGTAATTTGGATGAATATACAGATAAAAGTGTACTTTCTAGCATTTCACTTGATGGGGCAAAGCAATTTGGTGAATTAGGTGATGGGCCAATTGACTGTTCTCCGAATGGAGCGGTTTGTCTTGGTGGATATGAAAAAGAAAATTGGATTCAATTAGATCCATTCCAAGAACAGGCTTGGTTAGAGCTGAAAGAATAGAAAAAAGCTGCCATACATATAGTATGACAGCTTTTTTCATGTACGTTTTAGTGTAAACTTGGTGGAAAGCCTTGGTTCAAAATAGTCATGACTGTAAAGAAGCCAAAAACTGCAAAAGTACCAAAGTTAAATAGAACTCCTAGCACATTCTTTTCTTTGAAAGCTTGGAAAGTGCCGATTACAGCTAAAACTGTAACTAGTCCAAAAATAACCATTAATAAGTTCATGAAAGACACTCCTTTCGACATCAGAAAATGAATGTCGCTTTACATATTCCTCTTCTATTGTAATTGTATTCTCCAAATTTGTCGAGTGAAAATAGTGGCGAAACATTGAACAACAGATGGATTATCGTTTAAACTAAGAATGAGGTGATTTAAATGTTGAATATACGTAGCTATCCATTACAAAACGTTCTGTAAAAACAAGTAATACAGTCAATAAAATTCAACTTCTAATATCTCTACAGTAGCCTGGCCTTTCTTAGGATTTCTAGACAATTTTGAAGGGGGATGTTCAACATATCGGAAATATATTTTTCGTATGAAACGTTGTACAAACTCTTGTTGCTTTTCGATATCTAAACCGGAAAAAAGTTGATTAAAAGTAAATACAAGATTTTTTAGGGATTCAACATCCATTTTCTTAACAGGTTTAATTTCACTAATTTTATTTTGTAATTCTTCGTAAAATTCCTTTGTTTCATCCATCAACTTGTCAAATTCTTCATCTGTCATTTTATCGCTAGCCCAAGCTCGTTGATATTTTTCACGTCTGTTTTTTATTTTATTAAGTTGATTTGTAAGTTCTTCTAACTCATTATTTTTTGGTTCAACAACTTCAATGTTGTTAAAGGTGACCACTTTCATATACTCAATCAATGCCTCTTTATACTTAAGTTCCCCGAGGTTCCTTACTTCTGCCTTATTTTTCGCGCATGGTGCACAGCGGTACATTGCTCCTTGCTTTTTAGAACCATCTTTTTGTTCATAGAAGAATCTGTTGACTGATAACGTTTTACCACAATTAGAGCAAGCCAAAACACCTTGGAATAGATAAGTACTTTCAACATTTTTTCTAGGGGTTTGCGATCGATCATCCAGAATCGATTGTACTTTTTCAAAATGATCTTCTGTAATGTAACCTTTATGGGTATTTTTATATAGTTTATCCTTCCATCGGGTGTGACCACAAAGAGCTGGATTTCTTAAAATGCGGATTACAGTAGCGTGCACCCAAAGCCTATCGTCGTTTATCAAAGCCATGTAATCTGCTATTCTCGATGCTGACCATCCTTTCTCAAGCTTATCGATCATATCCATTATAAATTTTCCTTCATCCGGCTCTATAAGCAATCTTTCGTCAACTGATTTAAAACCATAGGGCACAACGCCGACATGCTCGCCGTCAGATACTTTTTTATCAAGTGCGAAGATAATTCGTTCTGACATGTTTTCTGTTTCCCATTGAGCTAATAATGCTACAAGGCCTATAAACATACGACCCATTGCAGTGGAGGTATCATACATCTCTGTTGCAGACCTGAATTTACAATTGTAATTTTCCAGAATGTCTAACATTGTATGAAGGTCACGAACTGAACGTGTAAAACGATCAAGTCGATATACTAATATCATTTTTATTTTACCTGTTTTGACATCATCCATAAGAAACTGCAGCTTTGGCCGGTCAGTGCTTTTTCCTGATATCCCTTCATCCACGTATAATTTGTATTCATCCCAACCTTGTGCTTTACAGTAAGCAATCAAGCGTTCTTTTTGAGCTGGTACTGAGTATCCTTCTTCTGCTTGTTCTAATGTACTGACACGGATATAAATGCCAACAACCATAGGTATCTTCCTTTCTGTATAAGAAAAGAGTAAGCAAATGAGCCTACTCTTTAAGGTTTAATCACTAGCGCTAGGAATTAATCATTTACTACGACATAAACTACTACTTTTCCGTAAATTTTTAAATTTTCGTTATCAATGGTAGTAATATAATCAGTAAATCTTTTGTCACTTGATGCAGGTCTAAATATTAATCTGTCGTTATCTCTATAAAATTGTTTGACAGAATAAGAATTATCATCACTATATACCACTACATCGCCATCTATTAAATTCGATAAATCTGTCCGCTTTACGGCAATTAATGAATCGTCCGGAATAATTTCATTCATTGACTCTCCATTTATCCTCATCATATAAATGTCTTTATTGTTTGCCCATTTCCCCATTACAATATCAGGTATTTCAATTCTTTCGAAATCCATTACTGCATCAACATCTTGTGGGAGTCCTGCTGAAATAGAAACCGGAAAATAAGGATAAGTTGAATTTTTAATTTTATAATTAGTTACTTTTTCACTTACAACCATATCGGATTCTTCTATACCTTGTTGCATAATTTCTAACTCGGAAGTGTAATTAAGAGAGCGTATAAATTCAAATAATTCATCTTGGGTTGAATCAGAAATAAATTCATCAAGCTCTTTCTTTTCGTCACCGCTGAGATTCTTATATCTTTCCTCTATATCTGGATGCAGGGCAAGGTATATCGGATTTTCTTTCATTAGGTACATTTTTTTAGCTCTTATTTTTTCACTTTCTTCTAATGAAAGAATATGTCCTGCTGCAGCCATCAGTTCTCCATAGCTGACATCCCTCGCGGTATCAGCTATCTTTTTGATTATGGCTGGACTAGGTGCTGTTTCGTACAATCCTCTTATTAATTTGGATATGTAGGCTGATGAAACCCCACTGTCTTTTGCAAAAGCATTTAGAGAACGTGTACCTTGTCCCTTTATAAGTAGTTCTGCAAATTTCTCCTTATCATACATTGTTATCACCTCTTTTCCTAAGTAAATAATACCAAAATCGTTGACTATAGTCAACGTTAAATGACATTAACATTTATTATAATTAATATTTAAAAAATTTAACGAAAGATGTTGACAACAGTTAACAGATGGTTTAATGTTTAAAGTGTTAACACCAGTCAACAGTCGAGGAGGTGAAAACATGTATTTGAATAAAGGAATATTAGAGAAGTACATGAAAGATAATTATGATGGTAGTTATAGAAAATTTGCTCGAGATCTCCAAGTTGAGCCTGCACAATTACATCGGATTTTAAACAGTGAGGCTCAAGCTGGAGTAGTTTTTTTAGGAAGACTTCATAATTTCTGTAAATCAAAGAATATAGACTATAATCAGTTCATTTTTTTTGAAGAAAGTGTTAACAACAGTTAATGGGAGGGGTTAATTATGAATAAGGATATCGTTCAACCACCTAATATTACACCGGAAACAAAACAAGCTATGCTTGATTTCTTTGTAAAACATTCATTACCAAACATCATTGCAAAAATGGATTTAGGTAATGTAGAAGATAAACAATTAGAGGTAGTTAAATGAACCTATACAGAAAACTCAACTTCTATTTCTTCGGATCATCCAGAGTTCACTGGTCAGATGCAGTCTTGTTCTACGGAACATACATCGTAATCACTATTATCTGTTTAGCAATTTTCATTTGGTCTAAGTAACCAAAACAACAACCATCACACCCAACAGTAAATATTCGAAGAGCGGAGTACGCCAAGACGGACCGATTAAATCCCGAGCGACAGCAATAGCCAACGCCATGACCTCGAATTTTTACTGGTGGGTGTGAGCGAAGAGAGGTGAGACTGATAAATTACGAGTGTCCAAGATGTAACAATACAGAGCATACACCAGGTGCTAACTTCTGCAAGATTTGCGGAAAAGAAATCGTAAGGGAGGAATGGAAATGAATCAATTAGTAATCATGCACGATCAACAAGCAGTAACTACCTCTTTACAAGTTGCAGAGGACTTTGGTAAACGGCATGACAATGTTTTAAGGGATATTGAGGGCTTAAAAGAAGATGTCCTCAATTTTGAGGAGATGTTTTTTCAAACGGAAACTCCAGATGCATATGGTCGACCAAGAAAGACTTATTTCATGAATCGTGACGGTTTCACATTATTGGCAATGGGCTTCAATGGAAAAGAAGCAATCCTATTCAAACTAAAGTACATCGAAGCATTTAACCAAATGGAAAAACAACTTACTCAACCATTAAGTCCACTTGAAATCATGCAAATGCAAATCAAACAGTTAGTGGAGCAAGAAAAAAGAATGAATGAACAAGATAATCGAATCGAAAAAATCGAAACCGAACAACAAAACATCACAGAAATTATCGGTTTATCCATTGTCGAATGGCGTAAGAAAGTCACCAACGTTCTAAATCGTATCGCTAAGAATAATGGCGGTTATCAGATGTATCAAGAGATCCGAAATGAAAGTTATAAAATGCTCGAAGAAAGAGCTAAGTGCAAACTAAACATTCGTGTAACGAATAAGCAAAAAGTGATGGCATTAAACGGAGTGCCGAAATCTACCGTTAACAAAGTTTCTAAGTTAGATGCTATTTCAGAAGATGCTAGATTAACAGAAATCTATCTAGCAATCGTAAAAGAGCTTGCTATAAAATACCGTGTTTCCATTACAGATTTGGAGGTCTAATTATGAATATCAAAAAAGTTGAATTTTGCACAGAATACCTATCTTTGGAGACTGAAAGTGACGTCGAGCAAGGTGTAATTCATTTTACTCTAAGAGAATTTGGTCAAAAAAGTGAAACAGAAGGGGAATTTGTTTTCGAAGAAAAAGGCGCTACAGGGGTCGTACTCACGGTAGAAGAATTGTATGAAATACACCAACTTATAGGTGAAGTTCTTTCTCATCAAGCTCGCAGTATTTAGTGAGGAGGTAAAATTTTGGCTGAAAGCAAATCTAAGAAGCTAAAGCGCTTCAAGGCTACGCAACATAAAGCAAGACTCAAATTTATTGAGCTGTCCGTAAAAAAGGAAATCACACCATATTTAAGGATGGACCAAAGAATTCAAATGAATGGGCAGATTAAAAAACTGGGCAATAAAATCCAAATGTACGATCGCAAGATAAAAGAACTCGAAGGGAGATTAAGAGGATGAATAACCTATTACAAAAGATTTCGCAATGGTACTCAGATGAGCAAGAAATACTAAACGACTTAGCTCATGACGTAGCAACATCGGACACTGTAGAGGATATGGTAACTGCTAAACAAGCTTACTCCATTCAAGAAAATAAATTGAACACAATTCAAGAAGCTCTTCGATTTGTTGAATTAGAAGTAGAAGAAAATGAACAAAATTAAAACCCGTTGTTGGCGCAACGAGTTCGGGTCCTACTATAAATACACACCTTCATTTTAGTACAGGACCTCTTAAAAAACAAGGAGGGTACATTTTGAAAAACGTAAAACTGCTATCTATGACTCTTGAAAACTTCAAGGGAGTTAAAAATTTCTCACTAACTACAAATGGTGAAAGTGTCCGTGTTTTCGGTGACAATGCAACAGGGAAAACCTCTCTTTTCGATGCGTTCTTGTGGCTCCTATTCGATAAGGATTCACAAAACAAAAAGGACTTTGCAATAAAGTCATTAGACGCTGCTGGAGATGAAGCGCATAACCTAAATCATACAGTTGAAGCTGTATTTGAAATTGACGGAACAGAAGTCACTTTGAAAAAAGTCTACTTCGAGGATTGGGTACAAAAGCGTGGTGCTGCTAATAAAGAATTTAGCGGTCACAAGACTAAATATTATATCGATGAAGTCCCGAAGAAAAAGAAAGAATACGTCGATACTGTTGCAGAAATTGTAGAGGAAGAGATATTCAAGCTTATCACTAGCCCAACGTATTTTAACGAACAAATCAAATGGCAGGATCGCCGTAAATTATTGATTGATATCTGTGGGGATATATCGGACGAAGATGTATTTGCATCGGATAACCAATTGAAAGGCTTAGAGCTAATCTTGAAAGGACGTTCACTTGAGGATCACAAGAAAGTAATTGCTGAACGTAGAAAAGCAATAAATGAAGACCTTCGAATGATTCCTGTTCGAATAGATGAGATCAACAAATCCATTCCAGAAGAAGCTATCGATATTGAAAATCTACGTGAAGAATTCATACATGTTGAAACACAAATAGATGAGAACAAAGCACTGATCAACAATATTCAAAATGGACAAGCTTTGCAATCGAAAGAATTGGAATTGAAGAAAGTCGAGAATGATATAGAAACGGTGAAGCGTACTTTTGAATCGGACACTAAGGACAAGCTTTATCAGCTGCAGGCGAAGCTACAAGAGGAACAAGGAAACTTGAAAATCCTTGAGATGAAGGTTGCTGAGCATAATCGTGCAACTGAATATGCTAATAGCAATATAAAACTCATTGAAGAAGACTTAGTCAAATTACGTAGCGATTGGACAGAGGTTGATAGTAGCCTGTTTGAACATGTTGATGCATGCGTTTGCCCAACTTGTGATCAAGAGCTACCAACAGATCAAGTAGAAGCTGCACGTCAAAAAGCGCTTGAATCATTTAACGCAAAAAAGGCTACCAATTTGTCGGAAATTGATAGCAAAGGTAAAGCTCTTGCTCAAAAGAAGAATCAGTTCCATGAAGAAATCAAAATGATCACATCAAAAATTGAAAAAACTGAGGGTATTCGTAGTGAGAAAACAAAACAGATAGAGAAACTTGCTAGTGAGATAGACTCGCTAAAAAGTAGTTTAAAAGATGTTTCCGAATCACCTGAATACAACAAGTTTATGAACCTTAGACAAGCTTTAGAACAAGAAACTGCAACTATTAAAAATCAGTCTGTAAAGGCTGTACAAGATATCAAAGATGCCAATGCGCAACTGGAAGCGAAGAAGCGTGAGTTGAATGCAGAAATAGCGAAGTATGCAAACATCGATAATCTGAAAGCTCGTATCACTGAGTATGAGGATCAAGAGGAAATGCTCACTAAAGAGCATCAAAAGCTCGAGCACCAGTTGTTTTTAACAGAAGAATTCACCCGCCGAAAAGTGGATCTCTTAACTGAAAAGATTAACGCTAAATTCAAATTAGCCCGTTTTAAATTGTTTGATAACCAAATCAATGGCGGTCTCCAAGAAGTATGTGAAACAACGTATAACGGGGTTCCATATAGCTCATTAAACAATGCAATGCGAATCAATGCAGGATTGGATATCATCGAAGCCTTATCAAATCATTTCGGCATTGTAGCGCCGATATTCGTGGACAATGCAGAAGCTGTTACTAAGCTGAATGAAATAGATGCACAGATTATTAGTTTGGTAGTTTCCGAACAGGACAAGCAACTGCGCGTTGAATCAAAAGATAATGACGATTCAATGGTCCTGAACATGGAGGTTGTCTGATATGCCTGAAACAGTTGTGATCAAAGTAGAATCTTGCGCTGGGTGGGAAGGTTTACGCAGAGAACGACTTCTTATTACCGGTTCTGAGGTGATGGATGTTGGACCATTAAGCGAATGTCCAGAGGATGCAATATTAGAACGTGATTTAGTTGGTCCTATTTACTTCGTGCATCTTTTTGAAAGAATAATCAAAGATCACAACGGCAAAAAAGTCAAATTCGAGTACGAAGAAGTTGAGGATTTCGATTGAACTGTACTCCAAATTGGAAAGATCTCAAACTTTCAAATCAGTGCGGAGTTTGCATTCATTATGAACGAAAAGTAAAAGAGAAAAAACAGACCGCTCGAGGACATTGTCTTCTTAGAAATATATATAAACAACGAACAGAATCATGCTTGAAATTCCAAGCGAAGGAGATGTGAATATGACAGACAAAGAGAAGTTGAAAGAAGCCCAAGACTTTATCAAATATCTTTATTTGTCAATGGGAGCAAGCGCGGAAGGTGATTTTCAACTATGGCATGAAACAAAGAAATACGTTACCAAATACAACCTCATGAATGGAGATAAAAAATAATGACTACTCAAAATCAAGAAGTAGCTTTAATCCAGAAAGATATTACGGACGAAGTCAATAAGAGTCTAGAAAGGCTACAAGAAGGTGGTTTAGTACTACCACCCAATTACAACCACAGTAACGCTCTAAAAAGCGCATTCTTTGCACTAAGTAATAATTCGGGTGGGAACCTTTTAAGTGTTTGCTCAAAAGCATCCGTAGCCAACGCATTACTGGACATGGTTACACAGGGGTTAAGCCCAGCTAAAACGCAATGTTATTTCATCAAATACGGAGACGTATGTAAATTAAATCGTTCTTACTTCGGGACACAGGCGGTATTAAAGCGATTATCCAATGTTAAAGATATCTGGGCAAACGTAATCTTTGAAGGTGATGAATTTCTTTATGAAATAGAAGATGGTCGTGACAAATTTGTGAGCCATGGAACTAAGTTCGAGAACAGAGATAACAATATATTAGGTGCTTATGCAATTATCAAAACAAATGAAGACGAGTTGCTATTGACGGTAATGACGAAAAAAGAGATTGATACAGCGTGGAGCCAAGGAAAGACAAAAAATGTCCAAGATAAATTCCCGCAAGAAATGGCGAAACGTACTGTCATTAATAGAGCTGCTAAAGCCTTCATTAATACGAGTGATGATAGTGATTTATTAATAGAATCTATCAATAATACAACTGAAAACGAGTATGAAGAAAGAAAAGAAATTAATCCGCAACATGAAGTTGATGAGAATGCAAATACCGAAGAGTTGGATATTAAGCCGGACAAGCCAATCATCGAAATGCCTGTTGAGAATACCAACTCTGAACCAGAACCCGAGCCTGTGACTGTACAGAAACAAGAACCTGCACCATCACAACAAACTGTTAATAACGGACCTACTTGGTAATGATTGAGATTCAAACATTAGCTACTGGAAGCACAGGAAACTGCTATTACGTGACGGATGGGGTAACCCCCATCTTGATCGAGTGCGGTATCTCATTCAAAAAGATACAACGGAAATTAAACTTTGAAACATTAGATATTGCAGCTTGTTTAGTGACACATGAGCATAAAGATCATTGTGCTGGAATAAGTGGTGTATTAGGTGCAGGAATTAGATGCTACATGTCACGAGGAACAAAAATAGCGATTGGTATCAATCACCATCGAATTAAGACAGTCGAAAATAAAAAACAATTCATTATCGGTACATGGACCATATTGCCATTCGATGTACAGCATGATGTAGCTGAGCCGTTCGGGTTCCTCTTGGTAAATCAAAAAGGGGACAAGCTTCTCTTCGCTACAGACACGTATTACATCAAATATCGATTCAGTGGTATTACTCATTTGATGATTGAATGTAACTACTGTCAATCGGTATTGGATCTAAACGAACAGGCTGGCCGTATTCATCCATCGATGAGAAAACGTGTCATGCAGTCGCATTTTAGCATGGAGAATGTACTCGAATTTTTGAAAGCAAACGATTTATCCAAGCTACAAGAAATATGGTTGCTGCATCTTTCAGATACTAATAGTGATGAATTTCTAATAAGACAAGAAGTTGCTAGAGCCACAGGTAAATTGATTCATATTCCATGACAGGAGGAAGTGTAATGGCAAGACCTAGAAAGCAGGGGCTGGATTACTTTCCACTTGATGTAGATATCGACCAAGATGACAAAATCCAGTTGGTTGAAGCCGTACATGGACCAGTCGGGTTTGCAATAGTAATCAAATTATTAATGCGCATTTATAAAGACGGTTATTACTCTAAGTGGACAGAAACGGAACAATTACTCTTCTCGAAGAGAGTTAATGTTGACATTAACTTAATTAATGTATGCATTAATGATTGTGTAAAGTGGGATTTGTTCGACAAGAAAGTGTTCGAATCCCATGCTGTTCTTACATCCAGTGGAATACAAAAGAGGTTTTTAGAAGCTGTAGGACGTAGGCAAAAAGTTGAAATGGTGCAAGAATACCTACTTTTAGAGTCGAAAGACATTATTGCGTACAAAAACCTAACGACTAGGAGTATTAATGTAAACATTAACTTGATTAATGTCGACATTAATCCCCAAAGCATAGCAAAGCATAGTAAAGAAAAGAATAGTAAAGAACAGCATACTACGGAAAGTAAAAATGTAGTTGTTGATGATCATCCAAAAAGTAATGAAATGAATAATAATGATTTCGCTAAAATCACTCAATTTTATCAAGAGAACATAGGTCCTTTAGTTCCTCATATCGGGGAAGAGTTAGGCTACATGATTGATACACATCCGGTAGAGCTAATCTTAGAAGCTTTTAAAAGAGCACTAGAGGCTAATGCAACCAACAAGGTTAGATATGCTAACTCTATTTTAATCAACTGGAAGAACCAATTATTAAAAACATTAGACGATGTGAAGGCTGCTGATCAACGTAGAGCAAACTCTTCACCTAAGAAAAATACTATGAGATCGGAAATGGTTCCTGATTGGTTTGGGAAAGAGGACAAGCCTACAGCACCAGTTGAAGAAAATGTAGATATTGCAACAGAACGCGAGAAGTTACTAAAAGACTTAGGGAGGCTGAACAAGAATGACTGAGAAAGTGAAATTGACGCAGGAACAGGATGCTAGATTAAAAGAAATGATGATGGATGTCATGTATTCGAAAAATTCTATCCTGTTGCAACAAGCGAAGGGATGGAGATGTGCATCTAATGTTTGTTTGAACACACTTTCGTTAGGACAATTGGCAAGGGTTTTATTTGAACCAAACAGTTACGAAGTCGAACCGCAGTTCAAACCGGGGGATATGGTTATGGTTCGTTGGATGAATAAAGATAAAGAACAACTATACGAAATACTCAAAGTAAATTTTGTTGAAGGTGCAGCTTATGAAGTTGAAATTACAGGTGAATTTGGCTTCAATGTAGCACCAGTAAGTATAGTTCGTCAGGCTACTCCAGAAGAAATCAAAACTGAAAAAGAACGCCTACTGTGGAAGAAGATTGGTCGTAAGGTTGGAGAGTTTCATGTAGGAGATATCACGTTAGATCAAAACTACTATCCTATCAGAGTGGTGAACGTTGAAATGGCAAAAACATTCTATCAACAAAGCAAAAGAATAGGCTTCTACCCAGCCGAATCTTTTATCAGCTTCGAGGAGGTCGATTCTGAATGATCAAAAAGCCTATTAAACTATCACGAGAATCGGAGCGATTGGTACTCATTCGTGAATTACAAATCCGCGGGATCCAAGAAAATAACGATGGACAGGCTTTAGAAAACCTCGATTACTTTTCACTACTGAGTATGCTTGCACTTAAAAAGGCGGTGGAGTCCTAATGTGGAATCGTGAAGGCTATACAAACACCAAGTCCAAGTCTCAGAAAGAAGTTAAACAGGATGCACGAATCATTAATGTGATTGAATCCTGTGATGTCACTTTAAAGGATCCCCATGAAATTGCTTTTGTGGTGTCAAAGCGTCGTGGGTTCGAAGAGTATAAACAAGTAGTACGGCAAACCAATAATTTTAATCGAAAAAATTACAGTCTCACACCTTATTCAGAAAGCTTGATAACATCGATGTTCGGAGGTTGGTAATATGACTCCAGGAGAACGGAAAAGGTTGAAACAAGAGCGTACCAAACTGAAAGGCTATCGTAGTCAGTTAATTGCCATGAAGGAATATGTACCAAATATGGATGAACTGATGGGTGATAATAAAATGTTAATGGAGTTTTTCGAGAGTGGGAAAGCTGCTGAATTAAAGGCTAATTCAACCATAAAACCAAGTAAACAAACTGAAAAAGTAAGTAAAACTACGAAGGTTAAAAAAGAGTTAACGGTGGAGACGTTCCTTGAACTGAAAATTAAAGGGTTAAGTGATCGAAAAATAATGGCCGATTTCGGGATGAGCTCCAATAAGTTAACTAGTTGGAAAAAAGCAAATGACCTTGTAGGTGTAAGTAAAGCTGCATATCAAGAAAAATTAGATAAGGGGGAAGGTAAGATGGCGGCAGTAGTGACGGAAGTGAAAACGGATGGCATGGAGGAATTACAAAAAGTCATTCAAAAGCTGAAAAGTAAAATTGGAACGTACGAACATGCAAGACAGGATACTCTTGAACGTTTACGAAACTACGAGGAGCAAACACAAGCTTCAGACATTAAAATTCAACAGTTAGAAGCAAGTTTAGAAGAATCTCGAGGAAATGTATCAAAATACAAAGAAGTGGCTGAAATCGCAAATAAAGCGGAAAGACAAGCTATCGAGGATTTGATTGTTTATCAAAATGATTATCGAAAGTTGGAAGTCGATTTTCGCAATCAATCAAGTGAAGTTGCTCGAGTAAATGAAATGCTTGAAAAGTTGAAGTATACAACCCAAATTAACGTTTGGTTGATGAAACAACATATAGGTTTTGTGGAACAAGCTGATGAGATGTCGGAGGTGTTTAGTCGATGAATCTTTCTAAGCTTTTCGAAACACAAAAAGTGCTAGATGAACGGATCATGGAGCAACACCCTGAACTTAGAGGTCAGAATAATCTGGATTGGAAGATACTCGCTTTGCAAGTGGAACTTGGCGAGTGTGCAAATGAATGGCGAGGGTTTAAAAAGTGGAGTAATGACCAAGAGCCAAGAAATTTCAATATTCCATGTCATGCTTGCAAAGGTAGAGGATACTTCGGAATGGAGTACAGCGATGAATATGAACCTTGCTTGTATTGTGATGAAACTGGAATTCAAGAAAAAAATCCACTTCTTGTGGAATATGTAGACTGCTTGCATTTCATCTTGTCGATTGGATTGGAACTGGATGTAACAGAGTATTACGCAGATGTAGTTAACTTCAATATTGGCTCCAGAACTAAAAAGTCGGAACCGCAACAATGTTTTAAAGACATGTTCATAAAAGTAGCACTAATTTCTACATTGCCGGTTGAGGATGAATTCGTGGAAATGCTAAGTTCATTTACTACATTAGGAGACTCCTTAGGCTTTACGGAAGAACTGATTGAACTTGCTTATTTTGAGAAAAACAAAATCAATCACGAACGCCAAGCAAATGGCTACTAGGATGTGACCCATATTGCAAATTACAACGCTTTTCAAATACTCAGACCGCCATAGGCTTGTCATTTGTGGAAACTTGAGCAAGAAAGAAATTCGTGAATACAAATTGCAAGGCTGGATCAAAGAACCACCTATAGAACCTATCGTAATACAAAATAAACACGGTATAGCCGTAGATAACTGGAGGAGACATTCATGAAACAGATCATCGACTTAAATGCATTCGCAGGTGGCGCTTTAGCTGAAAAAGTAAACATTGAGTTACAAAAGGCTTTGGACAATATTGCTGATCCGAACACGGACCACAAGAAAGCTAGAAAGGTAGCTGTAACCATCACGCTAAAAGCTAACGAAAAACGTAACCTTGCAAACGTGATTATTGATACAAAATCGACACTTGTGCCAGCTGTCGGCGTTGAGACGGAATTAATCATCGATTACACACCAGATGGATCAGTTACTGGTGCTGAATTGAAATCCGGCATACCTGGACAAGCATTCATTAGTGATAATGGGGAAATTTTGGACGATAAAGGCCAACCGCTTCCTGCAGAAGAACCTACGAATAAAAAAGTAGTTCAGTTTAAATAAAATCTATCAATCTATTAAACCAAAAACTATAAAACGAAAAGAGGAAATTATTATGTTAAAAGAATTCACTCAGTATGTATTAGATTTAGTACGCCCGGAGCTTGTTGAAACAGGAGGTAACACTTATTCAACACGCAGCCTTAATCGTTTGAATGTTGAGCATGACGTTAATTCAATTAATGTCCGTAGCTTATCGGGACTTGTTGATTATGTGAAATCGAATTTTGATCATGAACGTCCAGTGATGATTCACGTAGAGTCACCAACGAAAGTCAATGTGTTTGATGCTTTGAATGACGTGAACGATCGTCGTACTTATGTTAAAGCTGGGGCACTTCTTCCGAGCATTACATTTGAACAATTTGTTGATCGCGAGAAATTCCAAATCATGCTGCAGGCTTGCTTTGTTGCTAATCCGGATAAAGAACAGGTGCTCAAAGTAGTTAGCGCTATTATCGAAGAAAATTCCGTACAAACACAAGATGATGGCGTAACGCAACGAGTAACAGCAAAAACAGGCGTGGCTACTGTAGGGAATGTAAACGTCCCGAACCCAGTGACTTTAAAACCATTCCGTACGTTTGCAGAGGTATCACAGCCAGAGTCTGAATTCGTTCTACGACTTAAAGAAGGTGGTCGTGTCGGATTATTCGAAGCTGACGGTGGGGCGTGGGAACTTAATGCGATGGCAAACATTGCAACTTATCTTGAAGAAGCTTTAGCGGAAGAAATTGAAACAAAAAAAGTATATATCATCGACTAATTGTGAGGGGCCTCGTGCCCCTTTCATTATAAGGGAGTGGCAACATGGCGGAGACAAAGACTAAATATAACAGTAAAAAAATCGAGCTCGATGGGCACGTATTTGACTCGAAGGCAGAAGCCAAATATTACGAATTATTGAAGTTACAGCAGGCACAAGAAAAGATATTGTTCTTTCGATTGCAACCTCGATATGAATTGCAAGCTAGCTTCAAGAAAAACGACAAGCTGCACAGAAAAATCGAATATGTTGCTGACTTCGAGGTTCATCATTTAGACGGATCCATTGAAACAATAGACGTTAAAGGTTTTGAAACAACCGATTTTGCAATAAAGCGCAAGCTCTTTGAAAAGAAATTTCCTCACAAACTCTCCGTTCTTGCGTTCAGCCAAATCGATGGTGGATGGATTGAAACAGATAAATTGAAAAAGGCTAGAAAGGAACGGAAGAAGGCAAAAAATCTACCGTCACAGTAAACACAAAAGCTGAGCAAAGGAAGCGTGCATAAATATTAAAAGAAAAAAAGGAGTAATTCCTGCGCAAAAGGTTAATCACTCCTAACTACAAATCTATATTTGGGCAAATTTAAACAAAGAGAGTCTTTATATCTCTAGACAATTGGACTTAACATCTTAAGTAGAATAGAAGCATTTACGTTTATTTGTGTGCCTCCTGCTAAAGTTTGCAGTGTAACTCCTGCGGCAGAAGTATGATTCCTAAGTGTAAGAAAATCGCCGGATGCTATAGAAATTATTACTTGACCATTGTTTTGTTGAGTTCCAGCTCCTGAACCATAAACTGATTGGGTAACAGGTGCACCATTTAAAAATAGTGTGAATTGGTTAGGTTCGACACCTGATACGATGAAAGAAACTTCGTAGATTCCTGGTGTGGTAACAAAAATTTGAGAGGTTCCAGGAACGTGCGTAATTCCAGGTGTAACTATACCTGTTGAATCGAAAATAATATCAGCCTCTAAAGCTACAACCTGAGCACTTAGATTATATATATATCCGTATTCACATAATCCGTTACAGCTTAGTGGGGGTCTTACTGGAATAGCACCAGGAATTCCACAGAGTTCAACAGCAGTGAATGGTCCCATTTGTTTTCCACATATGCAGGTACATTTATTGCAGTTACTACAGTTATCCATTTTTCCACCTCCATTTTAAGTATTGTATTCATTTATAAAATGGAGTAAAGGGCGATTGGCTACAATTAATTTATAATTTAAACTTCATTAATTATGTTCTGTTTTTCAGGAAATTGGTAACTGGGTTTCCATGATTAATATAATGGTTACTGCACAGTTCGTAGAAACGGTGCAGAAGACACATATTGTGCAAAAATTAGTTGCATAGAGAGCAAAACGGCATGTCGAGGAAATAGACTGGGAAAAAGTCACTATTGTACAAATTGAATTGTCTTATTAATGAACAGTTAGACCAGTAGTTATATGAAGCCTTTAAACATCAAAAAAAGACCTTCTTTATGAAGGTCAAGATTATTTGTTATCTAGAGGCTTTAATTCCAAATCAATATTCGTCAGTAATAATGCGTCTTTCAATAATTCAATATCAATAAGAATTTGTTCTTTTATATGCACATGGGGACATTTGTTATAGTCTTCTACTAAACGGTAAAATTCTTGAGCAACCAACTTCATCGGTGCTATCTCCTTCTGTTTAGTTCTGTTTTTCACAGTATGAACTAAAGTAAAGTGAATTGATATAGTTTTTAAAAATAAAGGACATCTCCCTTAGAGAATATAAAACATATCAGACACTAACGAAAGTCCGATCCATGTGGTAGCACAATACACAGTTGAGATTATTTGCACCGACTGGAGTTCAAGATTTCTTCTTACGGTATTCCTTTATAAAAATAAAATAAATAAAGGTACTGTATGGAAGAGCAATAGCGGCGAATATTAGAAGAATATGAATTATATTCAATAGGTCACCTCGTTTGAATTAAAAACAACAGAACCTAGATCGGCAAAAATCAACAGAGCTTCCTAAGAACTGCTTTCGGTTCTGTGTATGCATTATTAGCAAATGAATTTAGATTTATACTTCACAGTTCGTAGATTAGGTGTAGTTATGTGATAGAGAAAAAAATGCAAGTAGGAAATAATCCCACTTGCTCTACTATTTATTAATCATTGGGGAAACACTCCAATGCATCGATGGAATAATATTTTGGTTTAACATTTTGGCAAATTTTAATGCTGCCTCTTTATCTAAAAAAGTTTTATCCACTTGGCTGTTTGATGACTTTAAAACCTCTGTTGTTCCGTTTATATTTCGTGTAATTACGAACATGGCACAACTCCTTGTTGAGACATCAATAATTAGTTCTTGTAAGTTTATTGTCACATATTGTCTAAATATTGGATACAGATTTAGATGAAATGAAATGTATTTGTAAACATATGTCCTATTATTAGGAGTAATATTTATTCTTTTGAACTAGAAATTAGAAAAAATACGGTGTAAACGATCCTCATTAAAGGAGTAGGGAAATGATTATTACTTCAAAGTTTACAGAGGAACAGGAAATTCAGTTTTTAAGATTAATTCGTCCTAACATTGTAGAAATTTTAAGAGAAAAGAAGGGGGTTGCTACGCTCATTCGATTTAACGATCAACAGTATGTCGTTCAGCATCCTTCACATATGAGAAGTAATCAAAATTTGAAGAAGAAAGCGAAGTGAAAGAATGAGTTTTGTAGATGAATTACAAAAAGAACACAAAAACGCAATAATTGCGCACGCTTTAGAAATTGCGGAGAAAGTTGAACCTACACTTCGAGAATCAGCAAGCAAAGGATATACAGGGAGTACATTTAGTTTGGAAGGTAGAGATGATGCTCACATTCTTAAAGACTCTTTGTTTCTTGAAAGCTTGGAAACCCTATTAGATGGTTGTGAAGTAAAAATCATAAAAGATGAATATACAAACATTCTACTCAACAGAAAATTTTATAAGTCCAAGTTGTATATTGGCTGGGCGAAGAGCAAGGAGGCATTAGATGATTAACCGTGTCGTGTTAGTTGGAAGGCTCACGAAGGATCCGGAATTAAGGTACACTCCTTCAGGTGTAGCAATGGCAAGGTTCATACTTGCTGTGAATCGTACATTTACGAATCAACAAGGCGAAAAAGAAGCTGACTTCATCAATTGTCTTGTGTGGAGAAAACAGGCGGAGAATGCAGCTAACTATTTAAGAAAAGGAAGTTTAGCAGGTGTTGAAGGACGTATTCAAACAGGCAGTTACGAGGGGCAGGATGGCAAGCGTGTTTATACAACTGACGTTGTTGCGGATAGCGTTCAATACCTTGAACCAAGGAATGGACAGGCTTCGCCAAACAATAGCACTACAGGACAAACTCTAGAACATCAGAGGAGAAGTTCGGAGTATCAACAACCACAAACACAACCAAACTACACTAGAGTGGATGAAGATCCTTTTGTTAATAGTTCGGGTCCAGTTGAAGTACTGGATGATGATTTGCCATTTTGATGATTGAAATGACTCAGTTAAGTTGGAAAGGAACCAATAATGGCCTTAAAGATAATAATTGTAATTTTACTTTTGATCTCATACTACGACACAATATCGATTACTAAACCGAATAAGACTCAAACACAGTTTGTTAAAACGGATGCGTTTTGGGCGGTTCTACACACTATCGCATATGGAATAGCTGTTGGATATGTTTTGTTTATGTAAATCAGAAACAATAGGGGTGAAGTGAGTGGAAATCATAAAAAACTACGTAGATCTTTGCAGAAAGATTGATATTATAGAAACCCAGCTGTTGCAAGTGGAAATTGATTTAAAGTACTGGTTTGGTAGGGGAGAATTGCCATTTACCGGTACAGGTGCTGATGATTTTGGGGTAATTGCATCCATTGGGAACATACAGGATTTGCATGACAAGAAGCATCGTTTGCAGAAAATGTTGGATTTTTATTTGGATATAAAGAAGGAAACTGAGGATAAAATCAATCGGCTTGAAGGATTGCAGTACCAGGTCGCTCGAATGAAATACTTAGAGAACAAAACTTACAAGGAAATTGCAAAAGAATTAAAAATGAATTACAGCTACATTCGTAGAGTTGCTTCAAAAAGTAACAATGAGGTAACAATTAATTTGCAAAATCCAATAACTTAATTATAATTGAAACAAAGAGACCACGTGCACGCTTGTGGTGGTGTAGGTAATATACAAACTTCATATATTTATATAAGGCTCCTGCGTGAAGTAGGGGTCTTTTTGTCAAATTTTAGTGACTAACATAACCTTCCATAATATAATGAGTTGGGAGGGGAATGTTTTGAAAGAGTATGTAAAAACGGGATTTATCATTCTAATAGGTATATTTGTTGTTCTATTTATTTGGTTAAAATTAATAGACTTAGCATTTACAGACGATAAAGATATATTTTTAGAGGCGATAGGATTAATAGGGACTGTTGTAGGTGGCGTAATATCAGGGGGATTAACTTTAATTGGTGTTAAACTAACCCTAGATTACTATACTAAATCAGAAAAGGTTGACCAGTATCCAATAAAAATACGAAAAATACATCGTTTAAATAACAGGCTAAAAAATTTAAGTAACTATTTAATGAAATATGAAGTAAGAGATGTGAAATTTATAAAAAAAGAAATTGATTATTTATTAGATGAAGCCTCCGAAATTGATTCATTGATATTTTCTAATATCGTTTCAATTGAAAGTAAAATAACAAATTATTTAATTCCAAAACATGATGAATGTATAGGAAAGGATGAGACAGGTAATAAGGTCTTCTATCCTTCCCCTGATTATCTTGAAGTACAACTATCTACAGTAGATTTGATAGATTCTATCGCCAAACATCTAATAAAATTCAAGAGTAAATACCAAAGAGATTTAAATAAATATATAAATTAGAGTCTGCACAACACGCGCAGTCTTTTTTTAGTCGTAAAAGCAAATAGTATTATCGGGTGATTGCAAAACACTCAAATATTGGAGGTGGCAGGTGATGTAAGATGGCTGAAAACTATATCAACGCAGAAAAAGATTATATGGCAGGCATGAAGTATAAGGACATTGCTGAAAAATACGATGTATCCATTAACACCGTGAAGTCTTGGAAAACTAGACACAAATGGTCAAAGGATGCAACCCGAAAAAGTGTGCACACAAAAACAAAAAGTGTGCATACAAAAAAAGAAGTGATAGAGCCTGTTATCCTATCGGATGAATTGACCGATAAGCAGAGGCTTTTTTGTATTTATTACATTAAGTATTTCAATGCTACAAAGGCATATCAGAAGGCTTATGATTGCGCTTATACAACAGCGATGGTCGAGGGACATAGACATCTAAGAAACCCTAAGATTATTCCAGAAATTAACCGGATGAAAAAAGAAGTGGCAGACGGCTTAATGATAGATGCAAGCATGGTGCTTCAAAAATACATTGATATTGCTCTGGCTGACATTACAGATTTTCTGAAGTTTGGTAGAGAGGAAGAAATAATCTATAGCGAAGATGGTTTCCCTGAAATAGACGCTAATGGAAATGTAAAAACACACGCATATAATTATATTCACTTGAATGATTCTCGCGAAATAGACGGAACATTACTTACAGAAGTTAAACAAGGTCGAGATGGTATTACAGTGAAGTTGGCGGACAAGATGAAGGCAATGGAAGTGTTGGCCAAGTACACCGATTTAATTCCAGATCACTTCAAACGTCAACTTGAAGAAGAAAAACTTAAAATTGCTCATCATAAAGCATTTGGAGCAAATGAGCTAGAAGAGTTTGAAGATGATGGTTTCAATGATGCATTAAACGCTACAACTTCGGAGGTGTGGGGCGATGTCGACACTAACACCGAAGAATCCTAAGACTCGTTATCTTTCGTTTTTTACCGAAAAGAGTGAGTACAAAAAGAAGCCAGCACCATTCAAATTTAAGACGTTTTCTAAGAAACAGAAGCAAGTATTAACCTGGTGGCGTGATGGTTCTCCAATGAAGGATATGGACGGTATCATTTGTGATGGATCCGTACGTGCCGGTAAAACAGTTGTTATGTCCCTTTCATACGTTATGTGGGCAATGGACACTTTTAAAGATGTTAACTTAGGGATGGCCGGTAAAACGATTGGCTCATTTCGAAGAAACGTAGTCACTCCTTTGAAACGCATGCTTAAATCACGGGGTTATATCGTAAAGGACCATCGTTCAGATAACATGATCTCCATTACATATAAAGGAGTCACCAATTACTTTTATGTGTTTGGAGGGAAGGATGAAAGTTCACAAGACCTCATTCAAGGGATTACGCTTGCTGGGATGTTTTTTGATGAAGTTGCATTGATGCCTCAATCCTTTGTCAATCAAGCGACGGCCCGTTGTTCGGTAGAAGGTTCTAAACTATGGTTCAACTGCAACCCGGAAGGACCATATCATTGGTTCAAGGTTGAGTTTATCGACAAAATGAAAGAAAAGAAGTTGTTCCAGTTGCATTTTACGATGGAGGACAATCTTTCTTTATCTTTGGAAGTGAAAGAGCGTTATAGCCGTTTATATACAGGAATATTCTATCAGCGCTATATTTTAGGGCTGTGGGTACTAGCAGAAGGCGTTATTTATGATTTATTCAACCGTGACGAGCATGTTAGACCAACAATCGACCGTCCCTATTCTAAATATTATGTGTCCGTAGACTATGGCACTCAGAACCCTACCGTCTTTGGACTGTGGGGTTTTTGTGATGGAGTTTGGTATAAGGTCAAGGAAAAACACCATAGTGGTCGTGATGGCACACAGAAGACAGATAGTGAGTATAGCTCTGACTTGAAAGAATTCTTGAACGGTATTAAAGCAAAAGTCATTGTTGACCCGTCAGCAGCTTCTTTTAAAGCGCAACTGAAAAAAGATGGGTTTAACGTGATCGACGCTAAAAATGATGTCGTCAACGGGATCCGTAAAGTAGCAAGTTCATTGAAGAATAATCTGATTAAATATAACGATTGCTGTATAGAGACGTTCCGGGAATTTGCATCTTACATTTGGGACGAGAAGGCAGCGAAACGCGGTGAAGAAAAACCGAAAAAAACTAATGACCACCATATGGACTCTGATAGATATTTTGTTAATACGGTTCTGTTTGGTCAATTAAAAGCGAAGATCGGCAACAAAGCGAAATTAGGATTGAGGTGATGAAATGGCTATTATTCGAGACAGGGATTTAATCGAGGATATAAATGACATTCCCGTTGTTCTGATTGCGAACTGTATTAAAGATCATCAAGCAGGACTAGAACGATTAAATAAACTCGAAGATTACTACAAGGGCAAACATACAAAAATTCTAGAGCGTGAACTTGGCGGAGAGGATAAGGGGTTGCCCAACAATAAATTGGTTGCTAACCATGCAAAGTACATTACCGACATTGCTACTGGATACGTGTTCGGTAAGCCTATCAAGTATGAAGGTAAGCAAATAGAAGCGATAAAGGATGCCTATGAGGTAATTGATATTGTTTCCCATGATTCCGAGTTATCGAAAGACTTATCTATTTTCGGTATAGGTTTAGAGCTTTATTTTATGTCTAGCGATGATGAACCGATACCTAAAGCTACAGTAATAGATCCACGACAAATATTTCTTGTAGTAGACGATACAGTCGAGTACAAATCATTATTTGGCGTGCATTACTACGAAAAGAAAGACATTGAAAACAAACCTGTTGGATGGAAAATTAACGTCTACACAAAGGATTTAGTCGTTTCCTATCAAGGGAAGAATTTAAATGAGTTTGATATGGTCGATATAAAGCAACATTATTTCGGTGACGTCCCCGTTGTAGAGTTTTGGAATAACGAAGAACAACAAGGTGATTTTGAACAACAAATCAGTTTGATAGATGCGTATAACCTTCTACAATCTGACCGTGTTAATGATAAAGAGCAATTAGTAGATGCACTTCTTAAAGTTGTCGGAGTTTCTTTTGGAGACACTGAGGAAGAGCAATCAGCTACTGCTAGAATGCTAAAAAAGCATAAGATTCTTGAGTTGCCTGATAATGCGGATGCGGAATGGTTAGTAAAACAACTTAATGAAACAGAAGTAGAAGTGTTGAAAGATGCAATTAAGTCGGATATCCATGAATTTTCGATGGTTCCAGCCATGACCGATGAAAACTTTGCAGCTAATGCTAGTGGAGTGGCCATGAAATATAAGTTGTTTGGAATGGAGCAATTAGCTGTCATTAAGGAGCGCTATTATATCCAAGGATTACGTGAGCGTTTGAAGCTATTTGCCAACATACTGAAGGTAAAAGCAAAAGCGGTGGATGTATCCGATACGATTATCACCATGATTCGAAATCTACCGGAAAATGATTTGACTATTCAAGAACTTGTATCGCTTATCGGACTTGTTAGTAACGAAACACTCCTTTCCCTTCTTCCATTTGTTGAAGATGCAACAGAAGAAATTAAGAAGCTTAAAAAACAACTCAAGGAAGATCTGGAACGCACTCAGAAAGAGTTCGGTTATCCAATGGATTCACCGGAGGATGTGACGGGCGATGAAGAAGAGGAATAATAAGTATTGGGATAAACGAGCAATGGAACGTATGGCTGAGTATCACCGTGATGTTGATACCACTGTCCGAACTGTAACAAATGCTTACGATAAAGGACAGAAGGATATTCAAGTTGAGATAGATAAGATATTCAACACGTTCGGCAAGAATGGACAATTAAGTCCTGAACAAGCGAAAAAAGTACTTAACCAACGTATTCCCAATCCCATGCTTAAGCTAGCGAAGAAAGCATATCCAAAGATAAAAGACGAGAAAATTCGTCGATGGTTACTTAACAGAATGAATGCACCTGCTTATCGTGCTAGAATCACTCGATTAGAAGCTTTAAAAGAACAAGCCTACCTACAATCCAAAATTATTGCTGACGTCGAAATAAGCGCAAGTAATAAAGGTTATATGCGAACGATAAACAACGCTTATTATCGGACAATGTTCGATGTGCATAGGGGCTTAAGAGTCGGATTCGATTTCGCAACTTTGCCTAACCAAGTGATACAAATGATCTTAAAGAACCCTTGGAGTGGCAAGCAATTTTCTCAGCGTGTTTGGGCTAATACAGAACAGTTGGCAGAACAAATAACGAAAGTGATTACTGCAGGTTTCATGGGTGGCGTAGGAATTCAAAAAATGACCAATGAATTATCGGAACGAATGAATGTAGGTAAGCATGTAGCCAATCGGCTTATTCGTACTGAAACAACCTATATGGCCAATGCTGCCGAAATGGAAAGCTACTTAGAAGCTGAAATCGACGAATACATGTTCATTGCTACACTGGATTTAAAAACCTCTAAACAGTGCCAACAGCAAGATAAGAAAGTGTATAAAACAAAAGATGCAAAGCCAGGTGTCAATATGCCTCCGATGCATTCTTTTTGTCGTTCAACCACACGTGCTTATTTTGGTCCTGATACTCTCAAAAATATTCAACGTAGAGCAAGGAATCCGATTACAGGTAAGAATGAGTTAGTTCCAGCGAGTATGGCTTATCCTCAATGGTATGAAAAGTATGTTCAAGCGGCTTAAATTGAATGTATACCATATACATTCTAGCTTTGTATAATAAAAAATTATGTAAACTAAATCATTTTACAAATTCAGTGTTATCAACGGTTTAGAAGGTAGCTAAATTTCACGAAATGTATAGAGTATTCATTAGCTTATATACGTAGATATAGCAATAACTTACTTAATGTAAGCGAACAATAAAACGCTCGTAATATGTATACGATATTCATTGAAGTCACTTAACCAAGTGGCTTTTTATTATGTCTGAAAGTGGGTGGTCGAATGATTCCAAATACAGTTGATGTTGCGGGGATTGAATACGAGATAGAAGAAGTAGATCACCTTGAAAGAGATGTCGACCTTCTAGGACAGATATTATATACAAAGGGAATAATCAAACTTGATAGTAGTATTGCTCAGGACAGAAAAGAGCAGGTTTTTGTACATGAATTATTACATGCCATATTTTATGAAGCTGGCATAGAAGAACAGGATGAAGATTTGGTCAATCGTTTAGGAATTGTGCTTTATCAAGTATTAAAACAAAATAAATTATATTTTGGAAAGTCGTAGAGATACGGCTTTTTATTATGCCTTGAAAGTAGGTGAGAAATGTTGGTTCTAGTTCAATTGATACTCGTTGGATTACTTGTCCTTTTCTGTTTGACGTTTAAAAAGAAAGCACAAAAAGTAACGCTTATTAACCCAGAGCAGTTCATATCAAGTGAACCTATCTTACCTGATTTACCTAAAAGAGCTGTAAGAAACACACATTGGTTTACACATACATTCATGCGCCCTCGCAGGAAAGGATAAGGTGATCCAAACTATCTCGTTTTGCTACTGCGTTAAGTAGCTTTTTGTTTGTCCAAAACGTGCTTACGACGCTATAAAAGGTGCATGGAAAATAGCCGACGGGCGTTAAACGGTGGAGGTAAATATGAATTTTATTACGCTATTAATCTCATTCATTAAAATGATATTCGTTTCTAAAGCAACAACAGCTTCAAAACCTGTTCTTCCATTACGTTTGAACATTCAATACTTCTCAGACCCAGCAGGTCCACCAACAGACCCTGTTGACCCGCCAGCTGATCCACCAAGTGACCCACCTGCCAAAGTGGAGTTTACAGCGGAACAACAAGCGGAACTCGATCGAATCCTTGGTGAACGTCTTGGCAAGGCTCAAGCGAAATGGGAGAAAGATTATCAAACTAAATTAGAAGCCGCTAAAACGGAAGCTGAGAAGCTAGCCAAAATGAATGCTGATCAAAAAGCTGAATACGAAGCCCAAAAGCGTGAGGATGAACTCGCAAAACGCGAGGAAGGCATTACTCGTAGAGAACTTCGAGCTACTGCTTTGGAAACATTAGCGGATAAAAGCTTACCCAAAATATTGGCAGACATTCTGGTATACACAGACGCTGAAACGACAAATACAAGTCTTGATGCAGTTGAAAAGGCGTTCCGTGAAGCTGTAGAAACCGGAGTGAATGAACGTCTGAAAGGTACTCCTCCAGGTGGCGGCGGAGGTAGTCAACAACCAAAAGGTTACGATGCCGGTAAATCATTTGCAGAACAAAGAAATCAGAAAGGAAGTGGAAAGTAATGAACTTAAATCCACGAGTAAAAGAGTACGGATCACAAGTTGAAATTTTATACACAGTAAAAGGTTCCATTGAAAAAGTAGGGGGCATCACACTAGATGGCTCCAAGTTTCCCGTAAACACAATTATTAAAGCAGGTACTGCAGTCAGCATTCAAGAGAATGGTCTTGCTAAACCTTGGGCAGATGCTGATACAGGAACACCTTATCTAACGAACCATGATGTAAGCACAGGAGATGCAACAACTGTAAATGTCATTGTTGGTGCATGGGCTGAGGCTCTTGTGGTGGAAAGCAAACTTACTGGTGTTACCGCAGCATTTAAAACAGCAGCTGCAGGACGTTACCGTTACTACTAAAAGAAGAGAAAAAGGATAGGTGATTAGAGAATGGGAATTCTTTCATTAGATCAATTTAAACGAGATACATTTTTAGGTTATGTAGAGAATCGAGTTTTACCTAAGCAATACTTATTGAAAGCTATTAGTGAGTTTGATACGACGTATGACCTTACTTTTGATTATGACGTATTTACTCAATCGTATGCACCAAGCGCAGCTATCACAGGATGGAATGCAGGAGCACCATTACGTGATAAACAAGGATTAAAAACACTTACGCAAGAGATCGCAAAGATTCAACACGGTGTTCGCATTGATGAACGCGAACAATTAAAGTTTACGAATCCGCGAGTGAATGAAGAACGTGAACGCGCTATTCAACGAATTTATGATTTAACAGATCGTTTGATTGAAGGTGTAAATGACACAGAAGAGTGGATTCGAGCTCAAGCGGCTTATGTTGGTGTCATTGCCTACCAATCCAACGACGTTAAGATTAACGTGGATTTCGGCTTACCTGAAATCGTTACCCCAGTAACACCATGGAGCAATAAAGCTACCTCAAATCCATTAGATGATATTCGAGCGGCTATCCAAGCTTTCAAAGATGCTAATGGAGGCATGGCACCGACATATATTGATATTTCAGGAAGCGTACTTTTAGACATTACTCTGAATGAACAGGTCCGAGGGGCGATCTATGGAGTAAACAGTGCCATGATTCCAACACGAGCTCAAATCGAGAGCCTATTGGTTCAAATAGCAGATGCTCCCGTACAAATCCGCGTGAATGACGATCAAATTTCTTTGGATGGTGCTGCAGCATCAAGACTGTTACCTGTTAGAACTGTTGCTTTACTTGGTGCACAACCAATCGTTACGGTTCAAGGACCAACTGTAGAAAAAGACTTCAACCCAGGTATCTATGTTGTCCCTAAAGTAGATATGGGTCCACCACCACAAGAAGAAATTTATGTTGGGGAATCTGCGTTTGTTGGAGTTAAGCAACCATCTCAAATCTACCGCTTGACGGTTTAAGAAAGGAAGTTCACTAGTATGGATAAATATTCAATCGTGAAACCCCTTTTGCAGAATGGGATTGTTTTAACTTCTGGAGAAGTTGAACTAAATACGGATGAAGCAAAACGATTAGTTGAGCTTGAAGTAATCCAAAAAATCGAAAAGGGAAGTAAGAGATCCACTGGTCAAAAACAAGAGGGCGACAAATAGTCGCTCTTTTTTAGGAGATGACATTATGGCGCAATCTCAATTAGAAAAGTTAAGAATCCGTTTAGGAATAAAAACTATTGATCAAGATGACTTGTTGGAATTGTTGTTAGAAGAAGCAAAAGACTTCCTTTTAACGGAGACAAATAGAACTACTCTTCCAGTAAGTTTGGAATCCACGCAAAGGCAATTAGCGATAATTAGCTATAACATGCAAGGTATTGAAGGACAAACGAGTCATTCAGAGGGCGGTATCAGTCGTTCATTCGAAGATTTATCGCCTTCTATACAAAAGACCATCGTACAGCATCGTTTGCTAAAGGCGGCACGTTATGCGACTTAGACAACGGGATTTAAAACCTTATACAGTCAAAGGGCGCATTCCAAAGGAAGATTCGGACGGAACTACTTACGAGGATTGGGAAGAGGAAGGGCATATTATACAAGCCAATATTCAACCTGCAGGAGGTAGGTTAATGGCCGAAATGTACGGAGAACGTTTAGCTTATATGTTGTCAGCTTATGTTGAGTCCGGAACGGATTTGAAGGAAACTGATGGCGTTTGCGTTTACGTTGCCCCTGATCAGAATCCAGATTATAAAGTTGTTGCTTCACCTCCGTGGAGTTCTCATTCCGTTGTGAGTCTGGAGGCGATTCGACCATGACTATTAAAGGATTGAACAGTCTTATACGCAAACTGGATGCGCTTGGTGGGAATAGCCAGAAGGCCCTTAAGACTGGTATTAGAAAGGGAACGATGTTGGTTCAAGGAGATGCGAAAGAGCTTGCACCAGTCGCAGAGATTGATGGAGGTCTTCTCCGCGGAAGTATTCAAGCTAAGGTAACAGAAAAGAACGGAGATATTACTGGTAAAGTCTCAACCAACGTGGAGTACGCAGCTTATGTTGAATTCGGAACAGGACAACGAGGTGAAGGATCTCCTTCGCCTCCTAAATCACCTGAGAATTTAAACTACAGGCAAGATTGGGCGGGCATGGATGCACAACCTTATTTATATCCAGCTCTAAATCAAAATAAAGAAAGAGTTAAAGCAATCGTAAAAGATGAGTTGAAAAAGGAAATCAGAAAGCTTGGTGGTAATTAATGTATGATGTGAAACCAGAAATCAATGCATTGTTAAAGGACATACCAGGTGTAAATGTTTCCGATCAATTTCCCGCAAGTCCATCCCAAACACCGCACATCACTTTTAAGGAAGCTGACAACGCTAATTACCGCAATATGAGTAATGAGGTTCAGTCAGAGATCATCATATTGATTGATATATGGCACACAAAGTCTACGGGATCATTTGCTCAACAAGTAGACGAGAAAATGACCAGTATTGGTTTTCTCCGTCAATTTGCAACAGATTTAAATGACCCTAGTGGTATGAAAAGAAAAACAATGCGCTATCGTGGCGTAGTAGATAAACGAACCAAAATGGTTCATCAATAAAGGAGAGAGTTAATAGTGAATCCACAAATTGAAAACAATTTTAAATACCATTCACCAAAAGAAGGTCAACCCGAAAAATATACGGCTATTCGCGAAAAAGCTAAAGAGCTCGCTTATCTAATTGAACAAGAGTGCCCAAACAGTCGTGAAAAATCAGTTGCTATTACTAATTTAGAAACTGCGGTAATGTGGGCAAATGCTTCAATTGCACGTAACTAATATTGATTAAAAGGAGTGAATACGAATGGCAGGATTATTAACAAAAGACACGACATTAAGCTATAAGGCAGATGGCGGTTCTACCTTTACGGAACTTGAGCATCTAATGGAGGTTCCTGAATTAGGGGGAGATCCAGAAAAAGTAGAAGTAACTACCTTATCTAGCCCAGTTAAGCAATTTATTCCAGGTATTAAAGATTTAGGGGACCTTGCTTTTAAGTTTCTATATGATAACGAAACCACAAATAGTAACTATAGATTACTACGAGGGCTTCAGGAATCTGGAAAAGTAGCAACATTTAGAGTTGAGTATCCAGATGGTACAGGTCACGAATTCGATGCTTATGTAAACGTAAAAATGGATGCTGCAGCTGTTAATGCGGCGATGACGTTCACTGCATCGATGTCGCTACAAAGCGATATTGAAGTGACAAATCCTACAGTGGCTTAAAGTAATTGGTTTAACTTTCGAAATGTGGTAGAATTTTCACATAAATATAAATTCGGAGGTAATCCTTTTGCGTTATTTATTGTGTATTCTACCACCATTAGCTGTTTTGTCGTGTAAAAAGCCAGGTCAATTTATTCTAAGTTGCATATTAACACTACTTGTTTATTTTCCGGGTTTGATTCACGCGATCTTAGTAGTAAATCAATACAATGCAGATAAGCGAAATGATAAATTAATTAGGGCAATTCAACAAAGTAAATAAAACATTAGAAGCACTCTCAATCGAGGGTGCTTTTTATATTGGGAGGAAAACACGTGTATACAACGTTTAAAGTAGGAGATAAAGAGTTCAAGCTTAAAATGGGTGCAGCGGCAATCATAGATTTAGAAAAAAAACTAGGAGGAAGAAATCCTTTGTCTATTCTGATGGGGATAGAAGGCGGAGAAATGCCTTCAATTAGTAGTGTATTACTTATTCTACATGCAGCTATGCAAAAGTTTCACCACTCAACAAAATTCGAAGATGTGTTAAAGCTATACGATGACTACGTAGAGGAAGGTAAATCCTATACGGATTTAATGCCAGTTATGATTGAAGTATTTAAGGTTAGCGGTTTTTTCCCCGGGGCGAAGACGGAGGAAGTGACTCCGGAGAACCAATAAACAACTTAACAGAGCTATTCGAGAAGCTGTATCCGATCGCATGTGAATGTGGTGTGGATGCAGTTTCTTTTTGGGATATGACGTATGCAGAAATCTACACATCTATCAAAGCGTACCAAAAGAGGAAAGAAACTGACTTACAAACGCAAGCGGTTATTTCATATCACCAAGCTAACCTACTTTCTCACTTGATAGGTATTCAGTTCGGTAGCAAACAGGCGCAAAAGGAACTGCATGAAGCTTTCCCGGGTATCTTCCCGAAACTCGAAAAACAAGCGGAACAACAACGAATCAAACAACAGAAATGGCAAGTCATGAAAGCGCGAATCGATGCCTATGCAGCAGAGAAGCGGAAGCGAGGTGAAAGTCGTGGCAATGACGCTAGAAGAACTGCAAATACTGATAACAACTGAAACATCCGGCCTAAGAAGAGAACTCAACAACGTTAAAAACGAAATGAGTGGTCTAGATAAGGCTGTAAAAGGTTCGACGGATGTAATGAAAAAAGCCTTTGCGGGAGTAGCAGCAGCACTTGCTACTCTTGGTATTGGTAAGTATGTAAAAGATGCAATAATGGCATCCAGTCAACTAGAAAGCGCATTTCTGGGATTGCAAAGTATTGTAGAAGGTCAAGGACGATCATTCGCAAAGGCAAAAGGTTTTATTAATGACTATATAGCAGATGGACTTGTGCCAGTAACTAACGCTGTTACAGCTTACAAAAATTTAGCGGCTCGTGGCTATAATGATGAACAAATTGTACAAACAATGGAAAGATTGAAAGATGCGGCGGCATTTGGACGTCAGGCCTCCTATTCGTTAGGTGATGCGGTTACTTCAGCTACTGAAGGTTTGAAAAATGAAAACTCAATCTTAGTAGATAATGCAGGCGTCACAAAGAACGTCGCGAAGATGTGGGATGATTACGCTGCATCAATTGGCACTACGGCCAATAACCTAACTCAGCAACAAAAGATCCAAGCAGAAGTTAACGGCATTATGGAGGAAACCAAATTCCAGGTAGGGGATGCAGCTAGGTACGCTGATACATTTGCAGGGAGGATGTCGCTATTAAGTAAGACGATGGGCGATGTTCAAACAAACATTGGCGATGCGTTTATGCCGATAGCCAATATTGTTATTCCAATACTTCAGAGACTAGCAAACTGGCTAGTGAGAGTCACTGCCTACTTTAGGTATTTCATGCAGGCATTTTTTGGAGTTTCAAAATCCTCTAAGCAATCTAATGCGGTCATAGGTGGCGGTGGAGTAGCGGCTCAAGACTCGTTCGGTACTGCAGCTGAAAACGCAGGAAAGAAAGCAGAGAAGTCAGGGAAAAGGGTAAAGAAAGCAGCAGAAGAAGCTAAACGATCTGTTGCCGGGTTTGATGAAATCAATTCGCTAACCGAACCTTCTAAAAGTAGTAGCGGTGACTCGGGCAGTGGTGGAGGATCTGGCGGAAGTGGTGGCAGTGGAGGAATCGGATTAGGCGATATGGGAATTGATGATTTCGCTATGCCTGAAATCGATACAGAAACGATTCCTGCTCACATTCAAGAAATGGTCGATAAAATTAAAAAATCTTTTAAAGATTTACGTGAAGGGGCTAAAAGTGTAGGCACTATGTTCGCTGAAGCTTTTAGTGGACTAGGTCCTGCACTCCAACCATTTCGAGATGCAGTAGAGCCTATTATGTTATCTCTTTTAAAACTTGGCGGAACAATCTTTCAACTTGTTGATGAATTTATAAAACCTGCTGCAACTTATATTTTGCTAGATTTTATACCATCTTTAGTTGTTGGTTTCGTAAAAGACTTCGCCCCAGTAATTGCCGACGCTTTAGTTTGGGGCTTTGATTTAATGTCCCGACATGCTCAACTTGCAACGGATCTGATTATAGGTCTGTGGAATGATATATGGTTACCGTCATTAGAAAAAGTGAAAAATGCTTGGTTGGATGCAAGTTCGTCCATCGCCAACTCGTTACAAAGTTTACTAGATGGAACCATAAAACCTTTGACTGAGTATATACTAAATAGTTTTTTACTACCTATTGCAAATCAACTTAATCGTGTATTTGTGCCAATTCTTACAGATGTAGTGGTATTTGCATTGCAATTAGTATCTAAAACATTTAAGAATGTTGCAGATACGTTAAACAACCTTACGACAGCTGTTCTTCTTCCAGCTCTAGAAAAAATAAAGAATGCTTTTATGGATATGGTCCCTAGAATAGGTGGAGCGTTACAATCGCTATTAAATGGTACGATTAAGCCGTTTATCGACTATATCCTGAATGATTTCGTCATTCCTATTGCTAAATCTATCATTGAGACATTAGTGCCGATATTTACAGATGTACTCGTATTTGCTTTTAAGGAAACAGCAAGCGCATTTGAATGGCTAGCTAAACTAATGAATGATATTTATAGTACGTTAATCAAACCGTTATTTGATTTAATTAAGAAAATAGTTACCGATACCCTTAAAATTGTCATGGATTTATGGGATAAGCATGGTAAGGATTTATTGAAAAATCTTTCGGATTTACTAAAAAACATCAAGGACCTATTCCAACAACTTTGGGATAAAGTTTTGAAGCCAATCATACAACCGTTTTTAGAAATGCTAACGTCCTTATGGGACAAGCATTTAAAAGGTTTGATTAAGGAAATAGGCGATTTCGTTATGAAACTAGTGAACGCTGCGTTAGAAATCTTGAATAAGTTTATCCTTCCTTTAGTAAATTATTTAGTCGAAAAATTAGGACCGTCCTTCTCTCGTACTTTTACTTTTATTGCTGATATAGCCGGTACTGCGATTGGGGCAATTGCCGATTTGATTAAGGGTTTACTAAAAATTTTAGGCGGATTAATAGATTTTATAGCTGGTGTTTTTACTGGAGACTGGAAACGGGCATGGTCTGGAATAAAAGATGTATTTAAAGGAATTGTCGACATGCTTTCCGGAATTTTCAAAGGCGCTCTAAATATAACGATTGATATCATAAATTCAGCCGTTCGAACAATTATCGACACCTTAAATAACCTGATAAATGGTGCTGTAAAGCTTGCTAATAAAATCCCTGGTATAAACATTGGTTTCTCATCTATATCTGTTCCGAGGATACCTAAACTGGCTCGTGGAGGAATTGTAGATGGAGCAACGAACTTCGGCAACTACATTGCAGGGGAAGCTGGAGCTGAGATGATTGTTCCTCTTGAAAACACGCCTTTTGTGGACAAATTAGCGAGTGCTTTAGGTACTGCAGTTATGGCAGCTATGCAGATGACCAGTCCTCAATCATCTGGTAATGACGGCAGGGATTTAGTGATTCAAATAGATGGAACGACATTCGCTAGATTGATTAAACCATTTACAGATCGTGAAAATAACCGTTTAGGATCTGCAATAATTCAAACACTGTAAGGAGTGGGAATCATGATTAAAATTGACGGCAAGGAGATTCCTACTCCTTCCGATTATTCAGTAGGTATTCAAGATATATCGAAAGCAGAACGGAATGCTAGGGGCAGTATGATTATAGAACGAATCGCTACTAAGCGTAAAATAGAGCTTGCTTGGAAACATTTATCAAAACAGGACTTACAAAGCGTTTTAAATGCAGTAAGTCCTGTTTTCTTTAAAGTCGAATATTTGGACCCTCAAACGAATTCAAGGCAATTAGGTACATTCTATGCCGGTGACAGAAACGTTGGTGCCCTTGACTATATAAACGGCCAGATTCGTTGGAAGGATTGTAAATTTAACATTGTTGAAAGGTAGGCGGACGAATTGATTGAAACAAGTAAAGAATTTAAAGAAGCAGTTTATGCCCCTATCCGGAAAACAACCGCAAAAATTAACTTTGAAATATTAGATAATGACGCATATGAAGATGCAGAAGTGTCATCCAACTCTGAAGCTCCGCTTAGTCGTAAAGAACAGGTGACCAACAAAGTACGGAGATTAACCAATAAATACGCCACGTTTGAGCGTAATTATTTCAGGTTAGATGGAAGTTTTCGAATCCCCCCAAAGCCTGAAGAAGATTCGACGAATGAGGTTGGTTGGTGGAGTGGAGACACTTGTGGTGCAGATGGTATTTTTGTTGTACCGCAAACGCTCACACTCACGTTCACGGAAGAACGAAACTCTATGGGGTTAACTATATATTTCGATATGAATACCGATGAATATGCAACCGATTTCGATATTGATGTCTACCAAGCGGATGATATATTAATAGCATCCGAAAAAATAACAGGAAACAAACAGTCGTCTTTCATATGGGTGCAAGGATTAGACGGGTATCGGAAAATAGTCATTACTGTCCGAAAATGGGTGAATCCTTACCGACGGGCAAGGATAGCTGAATTAGACTTTGGAGTAGTAAATGAATACGAGGGTGACAAACTCATCAAAGTGAATTTGATAGAACAAATGAACGTCGTAGGTGATACCTTACCTGCAAATGAGCTGAAATTCACCATCGATAATTCAAGTAAAGAATTTAATATACTGAACCCAGAAGGATTCTATCGATTTTTGAAGGAGCGCCAAGAGGTTTCGCTAAGCTTCGGTGTTGAAATAGAAGAAAATGTCTATGAATATGTCCAAGCAAAGGGATATTTTCTAACAGATTGGCAATCGGATGAAGGAGCTCTTACAACGACGTTTACCGCACGAAATATTTTTGAATTATTGGAGAAGGAATATAACCCAGCATCCACTTTCAATAATTTTTATGACCTTGCAGAAGATGTTTTAATTAGTGCAGGAGTCATCTTCTATTCCATTGATGAATCTTTAAGGGACATACCTACAGAAGGTTTTCCTGAGAAATTAACGTATCGGAAAGCTTTACAATGTATTGGTATCGCAAGTAAAAGTGCTGTATATCAGGATCGTAGCGGAACGGTAATCATAAAGCCATTTGAAATATTAGATGAAAGTACTTCCTATATTCATTTTGCTGGCGCAGATATGTTTACAGGTATGGTTACTCCAACGGTTTATAGTGGTTTCGATATGAAAAAAATTACGTTCGATAATGTATATAAAGAGCCTCAGATTAAGTTGGACAAATTGCTACAGTCATTAATCGTGACTGTTTATGAAGGAGCAACAAAGCTAGAGTACGAATTCCACAACCCAGAAGTCAAAGAGGGCGCCAGCCTTAAAGTGGATATACCATTAATTAACTCCCTAGAGCACGCTAGAGATGTTGCCCAATGGATCATAACAGAAAGTAACTTACGGGCGTTATACCAAGTCAATTGGAGACAAAATCCATCGCTTGAACCAGGGGATATCGTTTTCATAGAAGATTCGTTTGGCGCAGAGAAACAAAGCCGAATCACTAAACAAGAATATGAATTCGCTGGATATTTAAACGGGAAAACAGAATCAAAAGGCGGTGTTTAAATGTGGATCACGCCTAAATTAACATGGTCTTCAACAGATTACTATAATTATGATGATTTAAACCGGGTGGAGAATAACACGAAAGTGGTTGCTGAATTGGTCGGATACTTTATTGCATTACCGTCACTTTCTTTTGTTGTTAATAGGGATATGAAACAAATCGATTTTGCAGATAGCCTAAATCGAATAGAAAATAATCAGGAAGTGCTGCGGCAAAGGATAACTCCTGATGGATGGACATCCAATAAACTAGACTGGAAGGCAAACGATTCATTTTCATACGCAGATGCAAGACGGTTAGAAACAAATATTAAATTATTATACGAGTATTACAAAGGGAATGCAGAAGCAATACCTTATTGTGGTGCTTTTATTTGTGGAGAGGAAGTGATTTAACATGGCATATGAACCTACCGAATGGAAGAATAGAGAGGTCGAAAAACCAAGAACCTTTACTGTGCAAAATAATGATGATGGCACTATTACTTTAATTCCTGCTGAAGGACAAGTAACTGAACCCGGTACGCCTATTACCGCTTCTAACATGAATAAGATTGAGCAAGGAATATTTGATATTTCCAGGGAATACATGCCGAAAATAGGCGGCGATTTCACTGGACCTATCACGGTAAATGGTAAAGCAATTGGCGGAGATGATATCGATGCAAGAACAGAAACTGTCACCTATTTTATCCGAGCAACAGGTGATGATAATAATGATGGATTAACGAGTGGTACTGCATTTAAGTCATTTCATAAGGCTATTACAAGTTTAAAGAAAATAAACTTTGGAAAGCGAATACTAAATGTTGGTGCTAGTGTAGATATGTCTGGCCCAAATGGAATTGATTATAGAAGTCATGAATTAGCGTATTACTTGGGTGGGGCTATAGAGTTTCATTTTAGTGGAAACGAATATGCACCTAATTGGAGTAATTGTACTGCTAAAATTCTTGTTCAAGGATTTCATCGATATGATACCCCTGTTGTAACGGATGGGTTTGGAACACCATCTACATTTACCAACTGCGTACAAGCAGAAATTGTTAATATGACTTGTGATCGGACAGGCAAACAATCGGCATACTCGGTTACTGAATTCCAAAATGTTGGTTGGGGCAGGGTAGCTAATAGTTCCTTTGTTAATGCTGATCGAGTTGTGTCAGCTAACAACAACTCATACGTATTTACATGGGGGCTGTCTGGAAATGTTAGATCAAACGTTATTCCATTCGCTTCTAGCTCGGGCTCTATATTGGAATTGATAGGAAACACAATCACTGGATATACTGTGCGAGACGAAATTAGTTCAGGCGGACAAATATTCGGTAACTAGAGGGGGATCTAAATGAAAGGATTAATAATCTCTGAAGGAAAAGTATCTAGAGTTCTTAGCGGCATTATAAATATAAATCGCAAAGAAAACACTATTACTTTTAATGAAGGTTTGTCGAAACTCCAAAATATTAATTTTGAGGCATTCGAAATGGTTGTTGATATAGATCAATCTGAATTGAGTATGGGCGATAATATTCCAGAAGATTTTATCGACAAGTCAAATTTAATTACGGTAGAACCTCAAGATGCGCTCATTGATGCATTAGGACAGGAATTAACATCCATTAAGATGGAGTTAATGATGATGAAAGGTGTTGGTAGCATATGAATTTTTGGAAACTTGCTTATGACAGAGGATGGATTCATCCTGACAAAGATATTGCAGCTTTAAAACTACGTGTAGCAGTTATCACAGAAAGCAATCCTTTCGGAGAAATAACAACAGAAGAATATAAGCTAATCACAGGATTAGACTTTTAGATTAAACGCCACTTAGTAGGCGTTATTTTTATACCTAAAGGAGCTGAATAAAACCAATGGGTGTTAAACCAATCATAATAGATGTCGATTTCAAGAAAAACGCGATAATAAAGGAACATAAGGTACGTTACGGAGATAACGTTCCTCTTATGCTTCGCGTATTCGATGATGGCGAGCCTTTCATTTTAACAACCATGCAAACAATTACTTTAGTTATTACTAGGCTCGACCGACAAGTAATTGTATTAAAAGGTGATGTTTTTGAAAATCAGGCAACGTTTAATTTAGGTGGGAAAGAATTAGCGGTAAGTGGAACCATTCAGGCCACAGCGCAATTTTATTGGGCAAACGGACGAGTTTCGACGTTTAACTTTAACCTTATTGCAGAAAAAGACCCTATTTCTAATTACACTCCTTTTCCAGAAGAAAAAACACTGATTGTTCAAGTGTTGGAAAACGGTCCTGTGATTATCGAAGCCGCTCAAACTGCAACCATTGGTGCAATACAAGCTGAAAATGTCGCATTGGGTGCTGCAGAGGAAACAATTAAAACTCGAGATGTATTGGTTGAAGAGGTTGGTGGTGCTCTTCGTGTATTAGAGGAAGATAAAGCAAAAGCTTTATTAGAAATATCCAATGAAAAAACAGACACCGAAAAAGTTAAAAACGAAACATCTCAAGCTAAAGAGGAAATATTAGAAGTTGCAGAAGAGCTTAAAGAAAATGGGAATTATGCTAAAACAGAAGGTGACCGTGCGAAGGCAGAAGCGGACCGTTTAGCAGGCACCGATGTAGCTGTTTTGGACAATAAAATTAACAATGTTAATCAAACTCTTACTACGCAGTTGGCAGATACAGCGAAGAAGTCAGAAGTGCAAAGTCTGGTTACAAACAAAGCAGAGAAAACTGTAGTTGATGCTACAAATTTAAGAATAGACAATTTAGTAATTCCGCTAAGCCCTACAAACTCAAATATAGAGGTCACTGATTCCCATGTTTCGCTTACCAGAAATAAAACATTTAGTTCCTTGAGTAGTCGAATAGAACAAGTAGAAAAAGAAAATTATTTACCCATGAAAAATATTGTCACAAATGGAAGTTTTGAAAGTGGTAAGACTGGATGGACAAGCATGGGTCCTGGAGGTGTATCAAGCACCGAAAGTGGAGTTGCATTGGTAGGCACGTCTTCGTTAAAAATAGTAAATACAAGTGGATCTAGGCGAGAACAACAGAAAGTAACTGTCATCCTTGGTCATAAATATTACGCAAAAGCGAGTGCTTACGTTACAAGCTTCACGTCTGGGGCAATATATTTCAGAGTTAGAAATTCAATTACAAACAACCTTAGTTTTAATAATACTCTTTTAAATAAATGGCAAACATTATCCACAATCGTTAATGCAGACACCGAGGTCATCGATTTAGAAGTGGGCTCTGCCAATTCAAGCACCTACACTGCACACTTCGATGGCATTATAATGATTAATTTAACGGAAACATTTGGCGCAGGAAACGAGCCTTTGGTTGAAGAGATGGATAAATTGATGTCATATTTTGAAGGCGGCTGGTTCGATGGGGCGGTTTCAGAAAATAAACGATTATTAAAACATCTCTTAGACTTATCGCTACAAAACAGTAGATTAATATCCGAGCTGAAGGACTCATCAAATGTCAGTAAAACACCCCCTGTTGTAGGATATATAGATAACCCAATTTCTGCAGACTTTAAAGGTCAAGCTATGGTCACGTTATCTTATGATGACGGACGTATGAATAACTATGACCTTGCTTTACCGTTACACGAAAAACATGGCATACCAGTAACATTTAATGTAATATCAGATCGTTTTGATAGTCCATCATTCTTTTCGGAATCCATTACCAAAAATTGCTTTGATAGAGGGGTGGAAATCGCTTCCCATTCACACTTTCATAATAAGGATTTAACAACAAAAACTGACGAAGAGCTTCATTTTGAATTTAGTGAAAGTCAAAGATTATTGAATGCAGCAATAGGAAGCGAATCAGTTGAAACCATAGCAATTCCGTATTCTGGATATGATGACCGTGTTAAAGCGATTGCTCGACAATATTACAAAGGGGTGCGTGTATTTAGTAATTTACAAAATGACATACCACCTGCTGACCGTTATCACCTATTTTCTAGAATCGCAGTAGGCAATACAACAACTTTCGAACAATTAAAATCTCGTATAGATGAAGCAGTCACACAGAAAAAATGGTGCATTATAATGTTGCATGGGATTAACAATTCGGAAGCAAAAGGCTTATACGACATTGATCAAAAACTACTAGATAAAACGTTAGCATATATTAATAGTTTCGGCAGAGACGTTCTATTGCCAATAAATACAAAAGACGCTTTAAAGTTTTCTTTAGGTAGTGGTTATTAATATTTTTTAATCAAATGGGACAATCTTAATAAAGTATTCTAAAGGAGGAAGTTAAGTGGCATTAAATAACATAGATGAAAATTCGATTGACCTAGAACTACAAGAAATATCTGAAAAAATTGGGGATTTATCCGAGTTAAAAACAACCAATAAGACAGATATTGTAAGCTCCATAAATGAAGTTGTCACACAGTTAGGGAATGTATCTTTACAGATAGAAGAGAAATTCCTCTTTCAAGATGACAAGCGACTAAACTTATCATTTATAAGTGATGAAGGACACTTAACTATATTCGATGGAAGCAAGGCAGTTAACGGGAATTACGCTATAAATAGTTCTGGAGCTAGTGGATATATATCTAATTCAACAGCAGTTTCGAACGCCAATTGGGTGAATTTTGGAATGCCAATTGGCGTTGCTATCGGGGACAGCACAGCAGAAGGGCATCCTGGGGCACATGGAAGATTACACAGTGACTCAAGCGGAACTGTTGATTTGAATAGACCAAATACACCTGGGCAGTTGTCTTATCATCTCGAATTACAGTTAGGAATTCGTGTTTTCAATCATGGTATTGGAGGACAAACGTCCCAACAAGTTCGTGACCGCTGGCATAGGGATGTATTGGCACAAGAAGACTTAACGTTGACACCATCAAAAACACTTGAGAAAAAACCTGGATTTGTTAGTATTTCTGTAGGCATAAACGACATTTTTGGAGGTGTCACAGTTGAAACTATTATAGATAACGTTGAATATATGATTGACAGTGCTCTATCCAATGGTATCAGACCAATTGTTTTCAACGTAAGTCCGCATAAGTTAAATACACCTGCGAGTATTGAAAAAATTAAACAATATAATTCTTGGCTTTTAAGTAAATCTAAAATAACTCCAGATATGGTATTAATAGATTATTATAGCGTAACTAATGATATTACGAATGATGGATACCCCAAAGCAGGAGTGTTTGTAGATAATATACATCCGACTAAATCATTCTACGAAGTAATGGCGAAAAAGGTAATGGATGAAGCATTTAGCGGTAAAATTACTAGACCAAAAAATTTAGGGTTTTCGACTGCAATTGATGCCACTTCTTCACCTTCATCTCTAGCAAGACCTGAGATGATAATTGTTAAAATAAACGAACAAACTCCTTTAATTTATAGAATTCCAAATACTCCATATGAAATACTTGAGCTACAATGGACAGGAATAGCTGACAAAATCTCAATTAAAATTGTTTCTAGTCAACAAGTGACTGAGGGAAACAACTATGCTGTAAACAGAAAATATATATCGGAAGTATGGATAACAGGGAAAGAATCAACTGTAAAAGCAATAGGTAAAGTAGAAACTTTGCCAACAGCTCTTGGGGTAGAACAAGGGCGATTTACATTAATACGTGCAGGAGTGCATGACAGCGTTAATGCAGAGAATCCAAGAATAGTTACTGGGGTAGCTGCTGAAACAACAAGTGCAAATTCCCCTATAATTACTAAAGGGCTAGCTTATGTTTACAACAGTGCTGATACATTTAATGAAGGAGATTATATATTTGCATCGGCAACTGCGAGAGCTAGTAAAGTGACTGATATGACAGTACAAAACCCTGTAGCTAAATACATTAAGAGATTAGAAACAAACTACATTCTGGTGGAACTACTCTAAAGGAACAAACTGTGCAATAGTGTGTATTAGTATTTATTGATGTACATTAGTGTGAATAGGACAAATAGTTACCTTCATAAGATGAGTCAAAACACTAGATGGAGGTGGCTGTTTTGGATTATGAGTATTACATTGTAAATGACTTCGAGAATACATTTTACGTTGCAGGAGATTCTATTCAGCGAATTATAGAGGCAACGGGGATATCTGAAACGCATGCGACAATCAGTTTTATGAAAACAATGAAATGTGACAGAGTAGCACGTTTCCCAATCGATACTCCTATAGAAGTAATCATCGAATGGATAGACTATGGCACAGGTTCACGTTTTGAGTAACCATTACTTATTAATAAGTATTGATATTTATTCATATTTATCTGGCAATACTCTCAAGGGAGGGTTGTTCGATGGCTATGGAAAGGGTAAATATCACAGTTGATCCAGAAAAACTTAATGAGTTTTACCGATTTGCTGCTAAAAAGGGGATTAAATTTTCTACTTGGGTTCAAGCCAAAATGGATGAATTCATCGAAGAAGAAAAAATGATAGAAGAATATCGAAAAAGTAAGAAATGAAGACACTCAATCGGGTGTCTTTTTTATCGCACAGTTGTATATACTCCTCTTTATAAATGCTTACAAATGTTGATATATCAGTGTTTGTGTAAACTCAAAGCGATTGGAACAAACTGCGAAGTAGTAAATTAGTAAAAAAAGAGAGCTAACGGATCACTCCGAAGGCTCTTTTTCTAATTTTAAAATATCGGTAATTTCACATTCAAGTACTTCACAAATTTTAGCTAATCTGTCTAACGGAAAGCGAACGGTTTTATTCAAACACATTAAATTGATGGCTGGTTGTGGTATATCGGTAAGCTTAGACAACTGATGTTGAGACAAGTCACGTTCATCTAATAATTCTTGTAAAGTAACGCGTATCTTCATTCAAACACCTCCTCCATTATGATATGTTAAATATATCGCATTATGCTTGATATGTAAAACATATTAGTGTATGATATGTTTAACATATCAAAGGAGAGATTAGTATGAACAATGATGCTAGCAGATTACAAAGTGATTTACAGACCATTGTCACGACTCTTAGCCCTGGGATTTTACAAGACAAATTAGCAATACGTCTCGAAGAAGTACTGTATAGGTATCATATAGAACATCGAGAAATGAAAGAATTAGAGGATGATATGAAGGATAAGATTAACCTGTTTATATCATCTAAGAGATTAGAAGGTTTGGCAGAGGTAACACTTATTGGCTATGAAAGAGAACTCAAATTGTTTGCAGATAGTGTTTCTAAAGCAACAGTGCAAATTCAAACTCCGGATATAAGAAATTATTTAGCTTCTTTAAAAAGCGTTAAAAATGCTACAGTGGGAAAAAAGCTAGACGTATTTAGAAGTTTTTTCGGCTGGATGGTAAAAGAAGAAATACTTCTTCGGGATCCTACTGCAAAAATTAAAAACCCAAAGAAAGGCAAAAGATTACCAAAGGGGCTATCTGTAGAAGAACTGGAATTAGCCCGCGAAGTGTGCGAAACAAAACGTGAGAGAGCTATGTTAGAAGTGTTTTATTCCACGGGATGTAGACTAAGTGAATTAGCGAGTATGGATATTGATAGAATCGATAAGCAGGATATGAGTACCACTGTTATCGGTAAAGGAAATAAAGAGCGGAAAGTTTATTTGACTTATACCGCTTTATATCATCTGAATAGCTATCTGAAAAGTCGTAATGATGATTGTGAAGCGGTGTTCGTAACTAAAAGACGTCCTCATCGGAGAATGGGCAATAAATCCATACAGGATGAGGTGAATAAAATTGAGCAAAGGGCACAATTGAAAAAGAAGTTAACTCCTCACGTTCTTAGGCACACATTGGCTCAGAACATGCTAGACAATGGGGCAAATCTAGAAGAGGTACAAAGTATCTTAGGACATTCCAATATTTCTACTACACAAGTATATGCACATGTATCAGAGGAAAGAAAACAGCAAGCTCACAAGCGATATGCATAGTGTTTTAAGGTAAGTGCGTCTTCGCAAGGTCGTTCTTTTAATACCAAAATAACTATTCTACTTTTTCATTTTTATTCTTATAATAGATTTAATGTAATCACGTTTAATAGAGGGGGTTAATTCATTGGAGGTAAATGAATATCTTGTAATTGGCTTAACCACTGCACTGACGATGGTAGGCTTAATAGTTATTGGAAGGAAGTATCAATTGGCGTTAAAAAGGTATTTCAATAAATAGAAACGTGATAATACAAATAATTCATGCGAGAACGTCCACTGGGCGTTCTTTTATTTATCCATATATCTAAAGGGGGACTGAGGATGATGGAAGGAGAGAAAGCAGGTGACGCGTTTGCAGATTACCGGATTTAAATCAATTGGAGCACTAATAGCAAGCTTTGCGATGTATATGCTTAACGTAGTAAACGAGGCCATAGTGGTGCTCGTTTTTTTAATGTTGTTAGATATGATAACAGGGGTTATGAGGTCATTTTTAACGAAAAGTTGGAATAGCACAGTGGGAATGTCAGGGGTTATTAAAAAAGTGGCCATTTTTGTTTTAATAGGAATGGCAGGTGCTGTTGAATATGTAGCTCTATACGCAGGTCAAGACAGTAAAGGTCTAGTCATCTTAGGTGTAACTAGTTTTTTTATTGTGAATGAATGCATCTCTATATTAGAAAATACTGCACAGATTGGATTACCGATACCCCCAATACTTTATAACGTTTTAGAAAAGCTTCACAAAGATCCGTCCGGAAAAGAACAACGAGTAGAGAGACATCCGGAAATGGAGAGGTTAGACAAGTTAAAGTTAATTAAAGAAAACGAGATTTTACAGCATGAAATAATCAAAAAGGATACGGAGAATAAGGAGGAAACAAAAGATGAAAATTAACTGGAAAGTAAGATTCCAACACAGACCATTTATAATCGCTCTATTTGCATTAGTGATGTTACTTGTACAACAGGTAGCATCTTTTTTTGGAGTAGACACAACTTTATACAACGACCAAGTCACTGATTTATTCAATACTGTGCTGGCTATTCTCATTTTATTAGGGATTGTTTCAGACCCTACTACAAACGGTATATCTGACAGTCAACAAGCTTTGAGATACGACAAACCAAAGGAGTGATTGATAGTGGCAAAAATACAAGACATTAGAAATCAGACTGCAGCTTCTAAGACAAAACGTAATATCAATCAGATTAAAAAAATAGCACGACATCATTCAGCTTCAGCTTCTGGTGATTACTTTAGCTTTTGGAATTATTGGAAGAGCAAAGGTTGGACGAAAGGTGGTTATCATGAAATCATTTTGCGTGATGGTACCATTCAACTTTGTTACGATCCTATTTATCCAACGAATGGTATAGCGAATCACAATACGGATATCTATAACATCTGCTTAGTTGGAAATGGTAGCTTCACAGAAGCACAAGAAAGGGCTTTTGAAGAACGTTGTCTATTAGCTATGCAAAGCTTCGGATTAGGTGTGGAAGATGTACTAGGACATAATGAATTTAGTGGTACCGCAACGTCTTGTCCAGGCATTAATATGGATAGCGTTCGCAAACGTTTGAAAGCGTTAGTTGTTCCTAATAAAGTTGCCGGTGTGTCCTCCATAGATGAGAAAATTATGTGGGGTAAGACGGAATTAAAGCCTGGTCAAAAAGGGAAAATTACGATACTCAAAAGGATTAATTTATGGCAAGATGGTCCAAACGGAAAACTTCAAATGGTTCGTGTGCTGAATCCAGATGAAGAATATCGAGTTTACGGCTATCGAGATTTACATGGTGGCCAGTATGATGTAGGTGGAGGTTACTGGATTACTAAGATGCCGGAACACATTAAATACGAAACGCCTTCTAAAGCGATGTTAGCTAAATTAAACGAAATATAACATTAAGCCCTGCTCATATTCGAGTGGGGCTTTTTTATTTTATAGAATCAATTAGGGGTAATCGTAATTTACCTTTGCTAGTCCATCCTCTCGACCTTACTTTACAATGGAATGGAGGTGATTTGTTCAACAATACTTCTTTAATTTCACTCGTGAAACCTATTCGAGTACTTCCTATATACTCTCCATCTAAACTGCTAAATTGAACAGTTAAAGGTTTAAAGGAAATCTTTGATACTAAGCAATCATGATAGCTCCAATTAATGGTCTTCCTCCAATTATCAGAACGCTTGCCAGTTAAATAGGGCGTACCTAAGCGTTTCGCTACAATACCCTCCATTTTATTCTCGCTCATTAAATTAAATACAGCTTCACCTTCTGTGTATATGTATGGCACTAAATTAATATATGGTGAATCTATCATAGTCAACGCTTCAGTCAGTACTGCTTTACGTTCTTCAAGCGGGTACTCTGTAGTCGATTTGTTTTTATAAGAGATGATATCGAAGGCCTTAAAGGATATTTGTTTATTCATGTTTCCCCTAAAGCGTGACATAGCCCCTTCAAATGTTTCTTGTGCATTCGTACCTGGACCGATTAACTCTCCATCCAACAAAACATCTTTAGAAAAATTAAGTTCTGGAAAACGATCTGTTGTAATAGTGCCATGCCTTGTATATGAATGATTGTTCCCCACTAGTAATCGAATACCGTCAAACTTAGGTTCATATATCCAGCCTTCTTCTGAACTAGCTTTTTCTTGATAACCTAAAAGCATCGGTTTCACTGTTTTCAATGATTTCACCTCTGTTATATTGTTTCCAATATAAAAAATTACAATACACCGAATGAATTAGAAATATTTACTTGTTGTAAAATCAAACTAATGTTCGTATAATAAGTGTAAGAAAAGGAGGGAACAAATGTGCGTATTTTGTTAGAGAAGTATTTCAGTCGTGGTCAGCTTATGGAATTGATATATCTTTCAAGAACTGGTGAGATGAGTAAAAGGAAAGTGAAGATCCTAAAGATTCAAGGTGATTCATTTCAAGCGTATTGCTTCAAAAGAAAAGCAAAGCGAATATTTCTAATCGACAATGTACTTGCATGCGTTCCTGTGATTAATAAAGAAAAGGATGTAATATGATGAGCAAACGACAAAAACAAATTTATGAGTACATCAAAAAGTATCTTGCCGAAAAGAAGTATTCTCCGTCCATAAGAGAAATAGCTGAAGCTGTCGGACTGAGATCATCATCAACTGTACATGGTCACCTAGATAACTTACGTAATAATGGTTATATCGATTTTGTAAATTCTTCTCCTCGCACTCTGCAAATAGTCCGATGATTGATTACAGCTCACTACCTAATCGTTCAATTGCCTGTATCGATATGATGAGCTTTTATGCGTCTTGTATTGCTGTCCTGCATGACCTAGATGTTAGGACAGTTCCAATTGCAGTTGTCGGAAATTTCGAACAAAAAGGTTCTGTTGTTTTAGCTGCAAGTCCAGCTATGAAGAATAGGTTTCGGGTAAAAACAGGTACTCGGCTATTTGAGATACCAGACCACCCAGATATTCGATTATTTGAACCGAAAATGAGCTATTTTCTCAAAATGTCGATGGCTGTAACAGAAATACTTCATAAATATGTACCTCCGGAAGCGATACACGTCTACTCAGTCGATGAGAGTTTCATAGATTTAACTGGAACTAATGAACTGTGGGGTCCGCCAGAACATACAATTCAACGCATACAAAAAGAAATACTAGATTCCTTGCAGTTGCATTCAACTGCAGGAATGGGACCAAACATGCTAATGGCAAAATTAGCACTTGATTTAGAAGCCAAAAAGTCTGGCTTCGCAAAATGGTCGTATGAAGATGTTCAAACCAAACTTTGGCCTGTTACTCCGTTATCAGAAATGTGGGGCATAGGTCGCCAGGTAGAAAAAACTCTTAATAACATGGGAATCACCTCAATAGGGCAGATAGCTAAGACTCCATTGGAGTTACTTGAGAATAAATTTGGCGTAATGGGTAATCAGATCTATCATCATGCACACGGAATCGATTTAGCTGAGCTAGGAGCACCATACGAAGAAGGACAGATCAGTTACGGCAAAAGTCAGATTCTCATGCGCGATTATATCAAAATAGAAGATGTGAAAGCAGTTATCTTGGAAATGTGCGAAGATGTAGCGAAAAGAGCGAGAGATGCGTATCAAGCCGGAAGGACGATCACATTGGGTATCGGTTATAGCAAAAACGCATTCGGCGGGGGATTCCAGAGAGCTAGAACAATTTATGAAGCGACGAACGACACGATGAAAATTTATAAGGTATGCTTAGATTTATTAAAAGAAAACTACAATAGGAATCCCGTACGTCATATATCCATCTCTATCACAAAACTAGAGGATGAACACTCGATGCAGCTAAGTCTTTTTGAAAAGGATAACTGGAAAAATCGAAAGCTTGCTGCAGCTATGGATAGCATACGCAACCGTTTTGGTTCTGCAGCACTATTAAGGGCTGTATCATACACACCTGCAGGTACTGCGGTAAAACGATCTAAAATGGTTGGTGGGCACAAAGGATAAGGAGGAAATAGTATGATTAGAGACCGAGGAATGAAGAAGTGGCAAGGTATGATGTTACCGGAACATGTTCGTTTGTTACATCGACGGAGAGAAAATTTAACGAAGGTTAGACGACCAGAACTAGATGAACAGGAACTGGAGTCGTTACAAGAAATTTTAAGCAGGCTTTTGAAAACCGAAACAGAAGCCGATTATAAAGTTTGGGATAATGGCGTCTTTGATACTCATCGAGGTACCATCACCAAAATAGATGCACACAATCGCTTGATTTATTACATTAATCCTTTCAGTACGCCACAAGAACCTATTAAGATTAATCAAATTGTAGATATTACTCCGGTATAATGGAGAAATTTAATTTTATTCAGACATGCATTTTTCGTAGTTGATTCGCATAAGCTAGATAGCAGCAAGCGCTATTAGCTTTTCACAATCCTGTTGGGGTATTTCCCACAGGATTTTTTTATTTTTTATGCATCAAACGATGATAGCGCTCATATCGTATAGAAAAGGAGCGTGACATCTTTGGCAGAAAATAATCGATATTCTAGACCTGTAGCTTTTAACCGAAAAAACTCAATAGATGAACAAATTAACAAATTTATAGGTAAGCGCAACTTTAGCGGATTAGTAAAAAAACTATTCATAGAAAAAATGAAATCTGAAGGAATTGAAATAGTGAAAGAACCCAAAATAAGAAAAGCTTCAAGAGTAAAAGGAGAATCGGATGCAGAAGTAAAAGTAGAAACTGCTGCAGAAAAAATGGCACGAATGAAAGAACAATTAAAAAAGCCAGGCAATTAGCCCAGCTGTTATCCTAATGCATTTACAATTAAACCTAAAGTTGCTCCTATACCTAATCCAATAACAAAAATCATCAGAATCATTCCTTTCTGTTTTGTCTCTCTTAGTTTTGCCATGTGATTAAATAAATATACGTGGAGGGGAAATATTGGCGATTTTAAATCCGAATTATGAATTTTTAAAAGCGGATTATGCGAACCCAAATTTAACTGGACGGAAAGTGGAGAAGGTTGAGGAATTGAAGGGTAATAATTGGTCAGTGACTAAAGTGGTATCAGCAGCGACTCCAGTGTTAGTCCTGACCTTGCCTAGCCTAACATTTGCGGCAGATAATTCTTTTGACAACCTGTATCCAACGCTTATGCGCATGTTTGACAGTGCAGTCGTTTTAGTAATCGTGTTTGCTGGTGCTTCATGGGCACTTGGTCATCGTTCTAAAGCAATCGAATTGTTGATAGGTGTATGTTGTGGTTACTTGCTTGCTCGAAATGCAGTAAACATTCGAGATTTCCTTAAAACGATATGAAGGGACGGTTATATGGCAAACAACGCTAACACTAGCGAGCATTGGATATGGAAATTTGATCAATGGGTAATCGATACCGAAAAAGAGTACATCTATAAACCGTTAGGTGAAAAGATAGCAAACAATTTAGGAGAAGGTTTGAAAGATATCGGGCTAATTGTTTGGAATTCATTTGTTGAAACGTTGCCTGATTTAATTGGATTCGGAACAATAGCGGCAGGAGCATTTGTTATAATCAGCACAATGTTTGGAAGAGGTATGATTAAGCCTTTAGCGATATTTGGAGGGGTAACAATACTAGCAGCGGTCATATTGGAGGCAAATTAGATGGAGGAAATTACACACTATTATCCTGTGGTCTTGTCTGAAAGTACTACAAAGACATCATTTAAGCTATCTGATTTAAAAAAGAGTGTAGCCTTGTCTAATTTTCTAATAATAGAAGAAAATGAAATGGTAGTTTACCGCATCATTCCCCATAGCGACGTAGCCAACAACAACAAAAGATTGTGGCGTTCCATTTATAAAATGTATGAAATGTATGAAAAGCAAAGCAGTCGAATGGAAAGAAATCGATTTAAATTGACTTATAGAAAAAAAGATTACTTTTGGTTTGATGTGATTTTTAAAATGGAAGGTGGTAAAAAGAAAATAGAATTCTATATAGCCACAACAGAATTCCAAGCGAAAAAGTTAAAGCGAAAAATTGAAAACAAAATGAGTGTAACGATAACTGAAGCCAGTATTAATGATTTGTATGTACCAGAAGAGAATACAGTTGTGCAGGAGATGAAATATCTTAAGCATGATATATTCTCACTTAATTCCAATTCGAACGAAACTAAAACACCTATCGCAAATGTACTCAACACATTGGATGAGCTACAATTCGATGGAGATATAGCCCGTTTAAGTATAGCCGCTGAAGTAGAGAATAGATCAAAATGGGTTCGGAACTCTCAATGGGCTTATGAGAAAGCAAGAAAAGGAAATGTCCCTCAAAGGGCTAATTTGAATGGGAGACGTTTGGTAAACGGGGCTAAAGTAGGAATAGGGGCTATTATTAATGAAATAAACGATTTAGTCACCGACACTTTCGAAGCCTTAAGCAATGCATTCTTTAAAAGTGACAAAGGGATCAAGAAAGAAAAAATAATCAAAAAAGCGTATAGCATAGAGGATGAGATAGGGACAACGAGAATAAATCACGAAAAAGGAAATTTACCTGTATTTAAAACACATATCAGAGTGGTATCTCATTCAAGTGACAGGCTCACAAGAGACAGTATGGGGGAATCTTTAACACTAGCTATGCAAGATCTAACCGATACAAACGAGCTTAGTGGATTTAAGGTCACACATAACGGCAAACGGGTGAGAATTATCCGTGAACTGAATCGATTAGATCTCTCACCTCAAACGAAAACCGATCCAAATGTAAATTTGATTAGTACAGACGAAATGAGTAAGTTAGCTCTAATGATGCCCAATAAAGAACTACAAAGAAAGTATGCGGATGCCCTAGATGTGAAAAAAAGAGTAGAAACTGAAATACCTGCAGTACTTCAGAAAGAAGATAATTTATTGCTAGGTCATTCTGAAGTGAAAGATAATAAAATAGCGGTAGGTTTGCAAGCGAATGAAAAAGAGGAATTCTATTGTGGTTACACTTTTATCGGTAAACAAGGTAGCGGTAAGGATAACGCTATTCAAAACTTTGTTTATGAAGGGGCCATGAAGCACAACATTTCATTCGTAATCCCTGACTGGATTTGCCAACCTGGACACAAAGGGATGGCAGATGGTATTAGGGATCTACTTCCTCCGGATAAAATTATCGACCTAGATTTATCTCACGAAGACTGGATTATTCCAATGGATTTGACTGAGGTAATTGATAAGCTTGGAAGAAAAGGTGGCTCACGTTTTGCACTTGAGATGATTGATTTCATGCAGTTGGAAGGATTAGCGCGATCCGAAAAATACTTAATGGAAGCGAGTAAAGCAGCTAACGGTTCACTGTTCAATATTAAACAGATAATTGAAGATGAAGAATTCCGAGCCGATACAATCGAAAAGTTAATCGAAAAAGGAAACGTGAGGCTAGCGAAGGATTTACTGGCATGGGGATCAAATGATGATTTAGGAAATAAATGTGACGCTATCTTGCATAGGTTGAATAAATTTTTTGGGGATGAAACGTTGCATGATATTTTCTCCCAGCCACCGAAAGAGGAAGTGGATTTTGAAAAGTGGATGAAGGAAGGTAAAACCATCATCATTCGCATGCCGAAAAGGAGACTAGGAAACGCAAGTAATACTCTAGCTCACTGGGTTACGTTAAAGGTGTTGATGACTAGATTGCTTATGAGTGAAGAAGATAAAGATAAACACGGTTGTTTCATGGTATTCAATGAACCTGAACAAGTTGAATCAGAAGGATTGGCACGTTTAATGGGGCGTATCGCAACAGAAGGTCGAAAAGAACGACTAGGTTCCATATTCGCATTTCATCATTGGGGGAAGCTCCCTGGTTACTTACAGGATAATTTAATTGCTGGCGGCGTCAATCAATTCTTATTTGCCAACGATCATAAGAAAACATTTGAGATGGCAAAGGATCGTTTACATCCTACCTTTACAATAGAAGAAAGTCTACTTACTCCTAAACATTATGCAATTGCTATCCTCAATACAAAAGAGCCATTACATGCATTTATGATCCACATGTTACCTCCGCGGAAAGAGCGCTTTGATAATTCTTTTTTAACAAAACGACACGCTCAAATTTTCGGTAGAAGTTGGGAAGAGTTACAGCATGCATTGTAAGAAGAAAACCACCTACCAAAAATGGAAGGTGGTTTTTAGTGAATTGAAATGGGATAAACAAAGTCCAAATACAAAAAAATCTGTGCAAGGGCTTAGGTTTAATTTTGAGAGTGCATTTATAATAGTAGATACTCTGGTTTATTATTTAGATTTCACATATTTGATTGCTCCTTTAGGGGTTGAGTAATATACTGTACAATATAACGTATTTAAAGAAAAGAGTGATAAAATGGCTACTTGTAATATCAGAACATATCCATTAGGATTTATTCAAACTAATTGTTATATTGTTTCGAATGCGGAAAAAGAATGCTTGATTTTTGATCCAGGTGGAGAAGGGGAGAAAATAGTAAGTGAACTTCGCAGGTTGAAATTGAAACCACTTGCCATTCTTTTAACACATGCCCATTTCGATCATATTGGAGCAGTAGAAGATGTAAGAAATTCTTTTTCTATACCTGTATATATTCATACTGCGGAAAAGAAATGGTTGGTCGATCCAACCAAAAATGGTTCTGCCAAATATGCGGAAATTCCATCTATTGTATGCAAAGAAGCGGATGTTGTATTAGAAAATGAATCCAATCTAACAATTGGCAACTTTGAAATGCATTTACTACATACACCAGGACATTCTCCAGGTAGTATCACTTATTACTTTGTAGAAGCAGAATTGGCGATAGTCGGAGATACTCTGTTTCAAAACAGTATCGGGCGTACGGACTTACCAGGTGGAAATCAAGCTGAATTAATGAAATCAATTCATACCAAGCTTTTAACTTTACCAGAGTCGACTATTATATACCCTGGGCACGGTTCAGCGACAACAATTGAAGATGAAATGGAATCGAATCCATTTTTAAATGGGTTTTAATAAGCGCTAGGTAGAATAGAAAAAAGCAGCTCAATTTGAGCTGCTTTTTCGTTTGGACGATTAATGTCCAGCGCCTGGTACGTGCATAAAAGTAGTGTAGTATGTAAAACCTGCGAAGAAGAACATTAAGTAAGCTCCGAAGATGTACATATACATACGTTCCGAAAGGTTTAAAAACCCTAAAAGAAGGAATAATCCCGTATTTGCTAAAAATAGTAGAGAAGCTTCTGACATACCACCTAAATAAAAGAAAACTGCAAAAATCCCTGTCCAGAAAGCCATCACTTTATACATATTGCCCATTTGTAGTCCCTCCTTTTGCAACGACACAAATATTCTCTCATTCATTATAGATGATTATGTCGACAACTGTAAACTGATTATTGCACAACACTTATGAATATACATCGGATTGTCACAATTATGATTCATCTATAGTTTCATTATAGAACTTCTATTTGATATACGCAATTGTTACAATGATTTTGCATACTTTCTATTTGAACAAAATTATTTGTTGGAAAAAGTGCATCGAATTGTCCTTTTAAAAACGATTCATGCAAGGAACAAACGAGTGCAGGGTGTTTATGTAACTGATTTTTATAAGGACAATTGTAAATAGAAAAAGTGATGACTTTTTTCCCTTCATTTTCTGTAATTTGAGGTATATACCCAATCGCATTGGCAGCTTCCTTGAAAAGCTCCATTTTATCTTCAAAGGACTGTGTAGTAGAAGAAATATGCTTGATAATTGTTTGCCCATATTGATAACTAATTTCTTTAGCTTTTGTGAGCGCATCGTCTCCCATGGAATCGACTAACTCTAACAGCCATTGTAATAATAAATGGTCTTCTTGTTTAGGGAAACTTAAATAGATCGGTTCCTCTGCAAGGAAATATATTCTGGCAGGGCGACCACCTTTTTTATTATTTTCTAGCTCGGAAGAAACTAGTTTTGAGTCATTTAATTTTGTTAAATGTAGTCTTGCAACATTTGGATGTATGCCAAATTCATCTGCGATTTCTTGTACATTGACTTGTTTCTTTTTTTTCACTATATATTGATAGATGGAGTATCTAGTTTCATCAGCTAGTGTATTTGTAATCTTTAAAGTGTCCTTCATACTATTTTCTCCTTTCCTATCTTTCTATAATTATAAAGTAGTAAAACAAAATAACAAACAAAACTATATATTAATAATTAGAAAATTTTAAGAAATCTCTTTATTTATTTGGAGAATGGAAGTATACTTAGCTTGTATAGGTTGTATGCGGTCACAGCTTATACCTGGAGAAAGGAAAGATGCATGCAACAAATAGAAAATACGATTGAGCAAAAATGTGCGCAATTATTAAGGAAAGCGCATAGGTTTGGTGCTTCGGATTTGCATATGATCCCAAACGAAGAAAGTTATTTCTATTATTTTAAGAAACACGCCCAAATGTTTGAAGCAGGGAAGCTTCCCCTCCCATTGGGTGAACGTATTATATCATTCTTCAAGTTTTTATCCTCTCTTGATATCAGCGAAAAAAGAAAGCCACAAAGTGGTTCATTTCAACAAACATTCAATTCAAAAAAATTCTCATTTCGTGTTTCAACATTACCATCTGTATACGGAAAGGAAAGTCTTGTTATTCGTTTACAGCAACATGATAATGCCAAAATAATCCATGCATTGTCATTATTTCGAGATGCCTCCGAAAAAATAGTAGAGCTTGCGAACAATCGGCAAGGGCTGATTCTGTTTGTAGGACCTACTGGCTCTGGTAAATCAACGACTATGTATTCACTCACTAAATATTGTTCCGAAAACTTGAATCGCCATGTCATTTCTCTAGAGGATCCAGTAGAAAATAGTCAATCGCATCTATTGCAAATTCAAGTAAATGAACGATCAGGAGTAACTTATTCAACGGGATTAAAAGCCATCCTAAGACATTCACCAGATGTAATAATGATAGGTGAAATACGCGACGAAGCCACTGCTAAAGCAGCTATCCAAGCTTCTTTGACGGGTCATTTAGTGGTGTCTACAATTCATGCTAAAGATGGTATAGGAGCTCTCTATCGATTAATGGACTTAGGGGTATCTGCAGAAGAATTGAAACAAACGATAATTGGTATAGTAACCCAAAGACTTGTGCCAATAATAAATTTGAAACAACCGGAGCTTTCCGCTATCTTCGAAATTATTTCAGATGAATTTTTAGTAGAGGCATTAAGCTCGCTTATTACTGGTAATGACTTTCATATCCCACATGCAATTACTCTTTCCTATCAAATTGAGAGAGGGGTAAGAGAAGGTGTCATTCAAAGAAATTAAAATGTATTTTATGAAAAAAGATGAAATAATTCCTTCTAATATGCAATCGCCATTTTTAAGTAGATTAAGTGATTTATTGAAAGAGGGATATACTTTTCATGAAGCTGTATCTATGTTACTGCCTTTCCATGTAAAAAATGCGAATAAAGTAATCATTCAGGTGACGGAGATCCAAAAAAACGGTTTAAATGTGAGCGAGGTATTTAAATTATTAGGTTTCCCAACTCGATTGCTTCTTCCTATTAATTTAGCGATGATTCACGGACAGTTACAGGAGACAGTTGCAACTCTTGGTGTGAATGTTGCTGTTTATGAACGGGCGAAAAAACGATTAAATAATTTGTTAATGTATCCGCTCTTTTTATTTGTCGCCATTTTTATGTTGTTTACGATTTTCAGAATATATTTTCTTCCCAATATGGAAACTCTGCTCAATACAAGAGAGTCCAGCAAACCAGATAACTCTATAGCTTGGACCAGTGTATTATTGCAGATGCCAAATACTTTTTTAATCATAATGATTGTAGCTATAGTGCTTATAAGCATATTTCTACTTTTTATGAATAAGCGAACAGTGGAAGAACAGCTTAGTTTCTATCGGAAGATACCAGTTGTAAATAGATGGTACAAACTATTGTTGACTAGAGTGTTCTCTAGAGAAATAGGTGGACTAATCGAAAGTGGTATGCCTCTGCAACAATCTTTAGATGCATTAATTCAACAAAAAGAACATAAAGCCCTGCAGTTTATGGCAATACAAATGAAAAACAAAATTGTGCACGGTGAGTCTTTTTCTAAATCAGTTTTACTATTAGACTATTTCACGGAAGACTTTCATCAATTTGTCGTGCACGGAGAAAACAGTGGGTATCTTGGTAGGGAATTAACATTATATAGCGAGTTTCTATCAGATCGGATTGAAACAAAACTTTCACGGTATTTAAGCATTCTCCAACCAACATTGTTTTTCATATTAGCTGTTTTCATTATCGGTGCGTATTTAGCAATCTTATTACCAATATACGAAATGATAAATATTGTCTAAGGGAGATAATTATTATGAAGAAAATATGGAAAAATCAACGAGGCTTCACTTTAGTAGAAATGATGATTGTTTTACTTATTATTTCGGTTTTGATACTTATCTCTATTCCAAATGTTACGAAGCATTCTGCCAATATTGATGAGAAAGGCTGCGATGCTTTTTTGAAAATGGTGGAAGGACAGATTCAGGCATATAAAATAGAAAATAAAAAAATACCAACCATGGAGGAACTAAGTGAAAGCGAATTTTTAAATGGGATGGATGCGTGTCCAAATGGAGATAAAATAGAAATTGCCGCAGATGGAAGTGTGGATGTCATAAAAGGAAAAACGGAATAATAGATGGAGCAATTCAAACGAAATGAACAAGGCTTTACATTAGTGGAAACAATTCTTGTATTATCTATCGTGATGGTTATTACAGCCTCCGTTGTTTATGTGACGACTTCAAGAATAGAAGCTGCAGAAGAAAAACGTTTTTTTAGACAGTTTCATTTAGATATGCAAAAAATCCAATCTATTGCTATTGGAGAAACCAAATATACACATATTTATTTTGATGAAAATGGCTCTAAATATGTGGGGGAATGGGCAAACACTCGTCTATTTGAGTATAAAGTGCCGAAGCATATACGTCTTTCTGCTGATAGTAGTTTAAAGAGGGTCTCTTTTCATCCAAATGGCATGGTGAGTCAATTTGGAACATTTTTATTTGAGATTAAAAAAGGTACTAAAACAGTTACAAAAACGGTTACAGTGTATATCGGCACGGGCAGGTTAAATTATGAGGAATAGTGATGGGTTTTCTTGGCCTGAGACTATACTGGCACTCAGTATAACTTTTATCATTGCGACCACTCTACTTCCATTACTAAATAATATGCAAGTTCAATTAGAAGATAAGAAAAGAAAATATCATGCCTCTGTTGTTATGCTGGAAGCTGCTAAAAAATATGTAACAGAAACTAGCTTAAATGGATCAGTGGATATTGAAAAGGTTACGTATGCGTATGAAATTCATAATCATCAAATTTGCGTGTACTACGAAGGAATGCGAGAGGAGAAGTCGAAATGCGTAACTTTTTCAAATTGAGCATGAGCAACCAGGAAGGATATACACTAGTGGATGGAATTATACAGTTATCTGTATTAATGCTTTTTTCACAAGTATTTGCCGTAACGGTCGGCTGGACAAATAAAGTAGAAGAAAGTATAACAAATCCACTGGACACGGAATGGGCATTATTTGTTCAAAACGTAGAAACATATTTAAATGATATAGACTCACTCATCATTCAAAAAGAGCAACCGGGAATACGACTCAAAAAAGGTGGAGAAGAGTATGACATCGAATTGTACCAAAATTTAATAAGAAAACAAAAAAATCGTTTGGGACACGAGCAGATGTTATTACATGTAAAATCTATCGCGATATCCATCGAAGGTCAAATTCTACACTTCTCTGTCGATTTTTCGAATGGAATGGAAAAGGAGCATACTTTTTATGTTAAATTTCGTTCAGAATGAGAAAGGAGTATTGTTTCCAGCTGCAATGTTACTATTATTAATCGTTTGTTTGTCCTTATTTTCGACAGCCGCTGCATATCAATCTAAATATCGAACATATGATTCGTTGGAATTGAGCAATATTAATGCTACTATCATTAAAATAGTAGTATAAAATTCAAGAAACGTTGACATATAAGCTTTAAAGCAATAAAAAATGCGAGTTAAAAATGCAAAAATCACATTTCACTCACATTTCTTTTTATTTCTTCTTAAAATCCATTAAATCGTTAAATAGTTCTCCAACTTTTTCTTGAACTTGTTCTCGCATACCTTTTGTTACATGCATATAAATTTGAGTAGTGGTATCAGAATTTTTATGACCTACTTGTTTCATTATGAATGGAAGACTGAATCCTTTTTCTGCTAACATGCTAATATGTGTGTGCCTTAAAATGTAAGGATACAATTTTTTCTTGATTGGAGTTGTTGCACGAATTTCATTTAATGCCTTTGCTAAGTACTCTTCTTTAATAGGATAACCATCTGGTGTGGAAAAAACATGATCACTTTTAGTGAAATGATGTTTTTCTTTGTATTCCAGCACATTTTTTATCATATTCATTATTCTTTCTTCCATATCGATTAACCTTATGCTAGTTGTATTTTTGGGAGGAGTAAGCTTAAATACTTTCTTTAAATTTTTCTTTCTATAAATCGTCTTGGTAATACTTAATTGATTCGATTCGAACAATACATCTTTTTCTTTTAACGCGATTGCTTCGCCGGGGCGCATTCCGGAAAAGGCGATTGTATAAATTGCAATCACATTCACGTAGTTATAATACTTGTCCGCAGCATTTAACAACTCCCATAATTCTTCTGTCTCAAGATATTTTTCTGAGACGTTATCATTTTCAATATCTTCTACAGTCTTTTGTTTTTTAGGGATTTCCGCATTTAGCGTTGGATTGGATTTTATCAAATTTATTTCAGTGGCATATCTAAAAATCATCCTCGCAGTAGTGTGGATCATTTTCATCGTATTCAAGGATTGTTCCTTTTTAAATAAATCATTTAAGATTTTTTGATAATGCGTTAATGTGACGCTTTTCATTTTCAGACTTCCTATATACTTTATCAGGACTTCTATGCAATATTCCCTTATTGCATATGTCGATTCTTTTTGACCTTTAAGTAGGTACTGTTCAAACCATTGATAAGCAAAGTCTTTAAAAGTAATATTAGGGTCATATATTAGATTGTGGTCGATTTCTTCAATAGCAGCTAATACCTTTGCTTTTGCTTCTTTCTGGCTTTTACCTCGCCTAGATATTTGTTTTCTTCTTCCGGTAGCTGGATCACGCGGACCATCAGCAACACAAACCCATTTTTTCCCCTTTATTAATTCGCGACAATACATAAAATCACTCCTTACTATCACGCTAACACAGATTTTCAGGATAATAGGTCTCTTTAGGTGAGCGTTTACACCATTATGTGAGCCGTAGGATTAATGCTTTGTCTTAAGCATTAAAATTACTTTCACAGGCTCATTTGTTGATGTATTGTTTCCGATTACTTAAGTACTGGTGAAGCCTTTTTTCTGCAAATTCATAGTTGACGCGGAACGTCTTCTGAAGCACCCAGACAGCTTTCTTTTGATTTGTGGGTAAATCTATTCGTTCAAGCATAAAAGTCGGTACACAGGCATGATAGGCGAAATTTGACGCTTTAAATTCTTGATACTCCAAAAATGAAGAGGGGAGAACTCTCTGATTGCCATCGTGCCACTCAATATGGCATAACTCATGACCAAAATCTTGCCATTGTTCGCATTCAGTCAATCTATCATCTATCAAAATAGCATTTCCTACCGTCATGGAGCTGTATGGTAGATAGACAAGGGTTGTACCTAAACGTGCAGCTATAGATTCCATATCTAACTGATGCGGCCAGTAAATGCCGATTGAGTTGTACATCTTTCTCACGTATTCTTCCATAATGTTGTAAGTATATCTCATGAAGTTAACTCCTTTTGGAACGTATGTTCTATTTTAAGTATAAAAGAAATCCCTGCAAATTGGAAGCAGGGATTCAAACTATGTTAAGAAAGTCATTAATATTACCAATTTCAATATTTTTTGAGAAAAACATAAACTCTTGTCCTTTAGAAGGAGTAGCAATTGAATAGTTAAGTGAGTATTTAGTAGCGCGATTGTTTTTATACAACTCTTCTATTTGTTCAGCAATATCATATGTTAATATCCAGTATCTATTTTTCATAACTGATTTAATTTGATTGGCCAACTCAACATGATCCTCGTGTGAATAGAAGTTAGTATACAAATCGGGACCCTTTAAATAATAGGGAGGATCAAAGAAAGTTAATGATTTTCTAGTATACTTAATTTCATTGTCAATAAAATCTTTTGCGTCCATATTGCAAACTTTAATTTGATTTCTAAACGAATGGATTCTTTCAATCCGCTTAATAATATCTTCTTTGTTAAATCTACAATCTAACTTATAGATACCGTCTTGTTTTTTTCCGCCAATTACACCAGCTTTTATAATCCCTGAACGATTAGTTCGATTTAGGAATAGTGTAGAAAATGCTAAAGATAATTCATCTGCTGTCATTTTTTCTTGCTGAATTTCTTTTTGTTTATACCATTCTGTCATCGTAATCGGAGTATTTCTAACCAAAGAAATTAGCGAATCAGCGTTTGTTAAAAGGGTACTCCATAAAGCATATATACTTCGATCATAATCGTTTATAATTATCTTTTTTACATCACCATTTAATAAAAGTCGAAGTGCAACGGCAGCTCCTCCTGCAAAGGGTTCAATGTAAGTTGAAATGTTATTTTGGTTAACTAAATGTTTCACATAGTTATACGTTTTATCTTTCCCACCAGGATACCGCAATGGAGATAGCGTAGCCATTTTATCACCTCTTTAATATAATATTATAATTTGATAAAAATGGCCATTGTTTAATTAGTTTTTTCTAGTAAGGTAGATTTAACATAATTAATAGAAAGATTGAATTGATTAACAAAACCTTTAATGACATCAGGATTATCGTTCATCCAGTACTGGATTAATTTAGTTTTGTCAAAAATAGGTTCATAGTTTCTAAACCATTTCTTATATATTTCTCTGATTTTTTCTTGTTTAGCTATTTGGTCTAGACTCTGTGATAGTTCTTGAAGTATTTTATCCCTAACATATTGGATTGTTAATTCATCGTTATCAAACCAAAAGCTATGATCAGGTTGTTGAACTAAAAGAGTTAAATAAGATTCTATAGTTTTCTCAGGTGTTTCACTACCTGGCAGCGTGCATATATTTAAATTATCTTCTAGCATATTTCGGTAGTTCTGTTTTCGTTTAACATCTTCATCAAGAACTATAACAACTGACTTAAAATATGTATCTTTGCTTGGTAACTTAATTAATGTGTCACATCCAATTTCAGCACTAATTTTATTTAGATTTACTTCATCTAAATCTAAAGAAGATGTGAATTCTGATATTTTATTAAAAAAGTAAAGGCCTTCGTCATCTTCAAAATAAATTTTTATCTCCTGTTTAGTATCAATAAATAAAGTATCTTTTAAAAACATATCACTTTTTATTTTCTTATATGTCGGATCCCTCATTATCTTTGGTGATACAGTATCCTTTATGTAGATAACATTGTAATAAAGTGTATGATCGCTAGTATTTATTGAAGTTTTAAATTGCTTGTTTAGAACGTTCTTAATTATTGTTAGTGAATGTGTTGTGCAAATAATTTGTAAGTTTAATTCCTTAGAACATCTATCTAAAATATTTAGTAATTTTTCTTGAGCATCTGGATGCAAACAAGCATCAATTTCATCTATTACAAGTATTCCACCAGAATAGGTCTCATTTAAATCTCGTTTTAGTTTTTTAAATGATAGTAATGCTGTAAAAATTGTAGATAAACTATCTTGTCCAAGAGAAACAGCGTGATATGAATAGTCTCCAAAAGCTGGACCAATTGATTTTTTAGTAGAATCTTTTAAGTTCTGTTTAATTACTTTTGTTGAATCTATATTTTCCTGCCCCATGACTTCTTGATACCATATATTCATTTGATTACTATCTTCTACTTCGATTGTGGATTCTTTTAATTCATAACTAAGTTTTTGAGATTCCCCAATAGGAAAAACCCTGCTCATTCCAATATATAGTGTGGGAATAGGAATTTTAGAACTTGCTTTAACTCCTGATATCTCCTCTTGAATTTGTTTTCCGTTCTCATCTGAGTTTCTAGGTACTATTTTTAATCTTTTTATTTGTATAGTCTTTTCTGATGCAGAACTGCCATTGCCTGTTTTGACTGTTTTACTCTCATTATGCTGAGTTATTGTACAAAACTTGTAAAAAGGGGAAGATTGAAAATTATATTTCAAAATGACTGAATATTTTTTATCCAAATCTTTAGTAAAATCTTTTTCTATATCAAGTCTAAAAATTTCATTAAATTTAGATTGAAAAATTTTATCGAAATAGCTCTTATAACCTCCTAATTCACTTCCATTTGCAATTAAGCCTAGGATTGTTGATTTACCTACACCATTATGACCGGATATTATCGTAATTCTTTTAGCAACATTTATGTGCATTTCTTTAAGTTTTCTAAATCTCTGGATATGCACTTTTTCTAAAGTATTTGACATAAAAACCCTCCTATTCATAGATAACTATATCTCATGAAAACAATGAAAAATAATATGACATACTGTCTTATTATTACTTACCTCTCACAAGCAATCCCATCTTTGTCTCGATCACTTTTGACGTTAGCGTCATAAATTTCTTTCGATACAAATGGCGTATATTTTGTTTTTCCACCTTTATTTTTAATGTTTGCGGCTTTTGCTACTCCACCTTTATAGGTTTTGTTTAACTCTGTGCAGTTTTTAAATGTCTTTCCCGCAGCATCTGCTTGAGTGGGGGAGGCAGATGAAACACTAAGTACCAATGTAGTTGCTAATGCAATTGATAAGATTTTTTTTATTTTAGTTCCTCCATTTTTTGGATAAATTCTTATCAAAAGAATAGCCCAGAAGGGCTATAGCTTGTGTTAGATTCCTAATAACTCTTTCTTATTCTCACCAATTTCTATCTAAAAATTTTATTCTCTTTCGACCTCTAATGTGGCCTCTAAAGTTGTTAATGAAATGATCGCTGATAACATTTCGGAATCTGCGTATTCCACATCACCTTTCATCTTATCCAAGCTTGAAGGGCTAAAATCTCCTTTGTCAAACATTTTTTGTGCTTTAATAGCAGCCTCAGCTCTCCACATAGAAGCGTTTCTCATTTTTGATTTAAATTCGGAGAATAATTTTTGGTTTTCTTTAGATAATCCTTCGTCCGAAATAGCAGGAATAGAACTTTGTAGAGTTTTATATCTTTGCTCTACAGTTTTCATATTGTCATATGCTGTGTATACGTCTACAGTTCCGTTTCCAACTCCTTCAAAGGTTGGTTGCCAAACGGAACTCCATGCATCATCATACATTTGCATTTGTGTATCCACTTTAGACTTTATTTCATTTATGTAGTATTCCTTTTCTTTAGCGAGTTTCTTTTTAGATTCCTCCGCTTTTTCAGCCTCTTTAGCTTTTTTCTCTTCTTCAGCTTTTGCTTTTGCTTCAGCTTCATTTTTTGCTTTTTCCTCAGCAGTAGGTTCCTCTGTTTTTGCTACTTCACCTGCAGTTTCTACTGTTTCAGTTTCTTTTTTCTCAGTTTCTTCAACACTTGGAGAAATTGCTGCGCCTAAGACCGTTAATGCAAACGCACCACCAGTAATTAGCCCCCATTTTTTTTTCGGTTTTCTTCGGATTAGTAATATAATTAACATAAAAATTCCGACTGTAAATCCTAAAGAACCGACTAAAATAAATAATGCTCCCATAATAACACTCCTATTATTAATTATTAAATAAACGCTATGTTAATAGCATGAATTTATAACTCCATATGATTCTGCTAAATTCCTTTTATGGAAAAATGAGTGTATATATAATACGATTGACTTGCGTAAATATAACTATCTCATATCTATAAAAAAGAGACGTAGCAAAAACTACATCTCCTATTTAAGAAATTAAAGCTTTCCTTGACCTTTCAAAATTTCCCACATCTTCAGCAAAGCTTCTTTTTGTTCGTCGGAACTTTCGTTAAATTCCTTGAATAATATTTTCGAGCGTGGATCATTAAGCCATTTATCGAATTCATCATTTCCTGTATCAGTGGATTGATGTTTAATTTCTGATATTCCTATTATGTAATCTGCTGAACAGTCTAAAGCTTTTGCTAATTCTTTTAAATCTTCTTTTCCGATTTCCGTATATCCTCTTTCCCAGTTAGAGATTACTTGGGAAGACACGTTTATTTTATCTGCCAGTTGTTTTTGGGTTAAATGTAATTCTTTTCGAAGCTGTCTTATGCGATTTTCGCCTGCCACAAGTAACACTCCCTTCACATTAAAATATAACAATAAGTAACGGAATATGATACATAACTAACGATAATTGAGAATTTTTTTATTAATTATGTTGACACTAACGGAAAACGTTAGTATAGTTGTATTAACGGATTACGTTAGTTTATTGGAGGTGATTTAATGGTTTTTGAAAACTTAAAAAGAATACGTCTCGCTAAGGGTGTTACTCAAATGCATTTATCTAAGAAGCTAGGGATTAGTAATATGGCTTATAGTCGAATGGAAAATGGCGAGACGAAAATTGATGTAGAAAGATTAAGAGTAATAGCAGTTTTACTAGGAGTTGATATTAATATTTTTTTTGATAAAGAACTAACGGAATTCGTTATCGAAAAACACTATGTTTCATAAAAGGAGGAATGAAGATGAATCAATTACAGGTGTTTAACTTTGAAAGCCATTCAGTTCGTGTCATCGAGCAAGAAGGAGATCCTTGGTTCGTAGCAATTGATGTATGTGAGTTTTTAGGTCTTACAAATCCAACGATGGCTTTATCCAGATTAGATGATGATGAACGCGCTAAGTACAACTTAGGCCGTCAAGGAAACACGAATATTATCAACGAATACGGATTATACTCACTTATTTTGGCGAGTCGAAAACCGGTTGCTAAAAAATTTAAAAGATGGGTTACCCATGAGGTGATTCCTTCAATTAGAAAGCATGGAGCATATATGACACCGGAAACAATTGAAAAAGTTCTAACGGATCCGGATACTATTATTCAACTTGCTACTAATTTAAAAGAAGAACAAACGAAACGTCGAGCTGCTGAATTGAAACTGGAGGAACAAAAACCGAAAGTACTCTTCGCTGAATCGGTAGAAACAAGTCAATCTTCCATATTAATTCGTGAATTAGCTATCTTGCTTAAACAAAACGGAATTGATACTGGAGAAAAACGTTTGTATGAATGGTTACGAGAAAACAACTACCTTATTAAACGATTTGGTACGGATAGAAATACTCCTACTCAACGTAGCATGGATCTTGGCTTGTTCGAAGTTAAAGAAACGCCTATTAATCATAACAGCGGAATGATTTCAATTAATAAAACTACTAAAGTCACTGGCAAAGGACAAGTTTATTTTATCAATAGGTTTTTAACAGCTAAAAAAGCAATTTGAGGGGGCTGTCAATCGACAGCCGGGAAGGAGGAACACAAAATGTTAAACGTTCAGTTCGATGCAGAGGCATTGCGGCAGATTATCCGCGAGGAAATTCGTGAAGCGGTGATTGATACACAAAAGGCGAGAGAGCTTCCGCCACTTTTAACGAGAAAAGAGCTTATGGAGTTACTTCATATAGGCCAAACAAAAACATCGGAGTTACTAGCTCGCTCAGACTTTCCGGTGTTTCGAGAAGCAGGATTGTTAATACCTACTGACCTCTTATTCAAGTGGATTGTAAAGAATACTAAGTGGGTTGAAGAAAACTCGAACTATCTCTCTGTAAGTTAATTATAGCTTTATTGACTATAAGCAACGGTCTACAAGAAGTTAACTCGGAAATGAAATGTGAATTCAATTAAATAGAAAGGTTGGTAAAATGACTAGAACAAAAGTGGGGGAAATGTTGAAAGAAATGAGAGGGGAACAAACGCAGTTGTCTTTAGGGCTAGATATCAATTTAACTCGTGAAACTGTGTCGAAATATGAAAATGGACGTTCGAAGGTTCCTTCGGACATATCTAGAACACTAGTGAACAAATACGATAATCCGAAATTCGCAATGACAATTCGTAATGAATATACAGGTACTGGTCCTAAATGGCTTGATGGTCCAAATGTAGATCTCCATCGCTCAAGTGTTAAAGAGAAAACATTAGAGGAATTACGTGAGGCATTAGAAACACTTGAAAGTTTTAGCTTAGCAAAGCCTTTAAAAAAACTACAACTATTCGAAAGACAGTTGCTTGAGCGTGTATTGGATGAATTAGTAGAAGCGCAAACAGCGATAGATCATATGGTTGCGGTTGTATGCAAGGAAGCGGACATAAGCTACACCGGAGTGTGGGATAAGCATTATAGATCGCTTGCATCAGCTGGATATATAGGAGGAGCGAAATGATGAGACAGGAGCTATTCAGAAAGCAAGATTATCATGCAGCATTACGAGAACATGCGAGCATCATCGATTGCGGAAAAGCGATAGAAGATTGCATGCGTACAGGCGATTTAAAAGAAGCGCTTATGTTTGTTCGGGACATTAATAAATCGTTAGAAGCATTAAAAAGCATGGCGGTAAAAAAGCAACTGGATGTAAAAGTTAAGAGTTTGCTAGACGAACTGGTAGCTGCAGGAGTAAACGTAATGGTGGTGAAAAGACGTGAAAGTTAAAGTATCTGAGTGGTTGGCAATGGAACCAGTTGAACGGTACTTGTTAATCGTAAAAAAAGCAAATAAAAAAACTAACTGACTCGGCAAAGTCAATTAGCAAAATTGAATACGTATGAATATTATAACATGAGAGCATTTGCTCTCGTCAAGAAGTCTGAGATTTCCCTTTGATATCTAAGATTTCTTGTTGGGGTTCAACTATTAGAAAGAGGTGGAAACATGTTGGAAAATAGTATGGTAGCAGGCTATGGATACGAGGAGCCATTACGAGAACCTAGAATGGTTGGTCAATGCATCTACAAACATTGTAGAGAAGAACTGTACGAAGGTGAAGGTTACGAACTTTATGGTCATTTATATTGCTCTACAGGATGCATGGGAGAACATCTTATCGAAAAAGGCGAGGCAGTCGATTTAAGCGCATAAGAAAATCCACTATTAGAAGTAGTGGATTGGTAAGAAGCTCTAGAATTAAATTTATATTTTTATTATATCGGTAGGCATCAGAAATTTCAAGGAGGGGTATTGTGCAAGCCAAAACGTTTATAAAAACTGTTGATTTGACCCGTGAAGAGTGGTTGGAAGCAAGAAAGCTTGGTATTGGTGGTAGTGATGTATCAGCAATTGCAGGTTTAAACAAGTGGAAGTCACCAGTTGGAGTTTATTTAGATAAGGTCGGTCAAGCACCTCATGAGGATTTGGCTGGGGAAGCTGCATACTGGGGCAATGTTATGGAAGATATAGTTGCTAAAGAATTTACTGTACGAACTGGTTTAAAGGTACGTAGAAGAAACGCAATATTGAAACACTCAGAATATCCTTTCATGTTAGCTAATGTGGACCGTTTGATTATTGGTAAACGAGAAGGTTTGGAGTGTAAAACAACTTCTGAATACCTAAAAGGTGAGTGGGATTGTGAAGAAATACCAACCGCTTATATACTCCAATGTCAGCATTACATGGCAGTTACAGGCTTCACAGCTTGGCACATAGCAGTACTTGTTGGAGGAAATAAATTTGTCCATAAAAAAATCGACCGTGATGAGGAATTAATCACATACCTCATAAATATAGAAAAAGATTTTTGGGAAAACCACGTGTTGAAACAAATTCCGCCTGCATTTGATGGTTCTGATGCATCTGTAGACTTACTAAAAGCACTTTATCCTGAATCGGATCATGACACAGAAATTAATCTACCTACTGAAATGGAAACACTTATTGATGCATTAGACCAAATAAAAGTTGATATGACTGAACTTCAAACAAAAGAGAAGGAATATAAAAATCAAATCAAAGCGTTTATGGGTGTGAACGAAAATGCTTTTACAGCTACTCGGAAAGTGACATGGAAATCAAATGATGTAACACGCATTGATTCAAAACGCTTAAAAGAAGAGGAACCAGAATTATTTAAAAAATATTCGAGTACTACTTCGGAACGAAAATTCTTAATCAAATAGGAGGAAAACAGTAATGGCAACAAATACACAAGTGAAACAACAATTAGCGAATAAGGTTAACGGTGGCTTACAAAAAAATGTTCCTCCAGAGCAAACATTAAATGCGCTGTTAAAGCGCATGGGTCCAGAAATCCAACGAGCATTACCCAAACATATGGACGCAGACAGAATCGCACGTATCGCTCTTACAGCGGTACGTACTACACCTAAGCTACTAGAATGTGACCAGACATCTTTCTTAGCTGCAATAATGCAATCTGCGCAACTCGGAGTAGAACCAAACACAGGATTAGGACAAGCTTATTTAATCCCTTATGGCAAAAACGTACAGTTCCAACTAGGTTATAAAGGGTTAATCGATTTATCGGTGCGTAGTGGTCAATACAAAGCGATTTACGCTCATGAAGTGTACGGAAATGATGAGTTTGAATTTCAGTATGGCTTGAATAAAGACTTGATTCATAAACCATCTACCACTCCAGAAGGTGAACCAATCGGTTACTATGCTGTGTATCACTTGAAAAACGGCGGATTCGATTTTGTGTACTGGACAAAAGAACGCATTGATCAACATGCTCAAAAGTTCTCACAAGCAGTACAAAAAGGATGGACAAGCCCTTGGAAAACTAATTTCGATGCAATGGCAAAGAAAACAGTATTAAAAGAGGTACTTAAATACGCTCCAAAATCCATTGAGTTGCAGAAGACGATTGAAGCAGACTCAACTATTAAAAATGAAATTTCGGCTGATATGAGTGAAATTATCGATGTTACTGACTATAGCGTGATTGAAGAGCAGGAAGAGCAAAAAAAAGAAGATGGAAAAATGCCAGGTCAAGTATTTGAGGACAAGCTAGTTTAATTCGGAGGGGGTTTCCCCTCTAATTCTTATCAGGCAAAAATGAGGAGGAAGTGTAATGGCGAGACCGAGAAAACAAGGGCTGGATTACTTTCCACTTGATGTAGATATCGACCAAGATGACAAAATCCAGTTGGTCGAAGCCGTGCATGGTCCAGTCGGATTTGCAGTAGTAATCAAATTATTAATGCGTATTTACAAAGACGGTTATTTCTCTAAGTGGACAGAAACAGAACAATTACTCTTTTCAAAGAGAGTTAATGTTGACATTAATATCATTAATGAGGTCATTAATGATTGTGTTAAATGGGATCTATTCGATAAAAGTATATTCGAAAACTACGGGGTACTTACGTCTAATGGTATACAATCGAGATTTTTAGAAGCAGTAGGACGTAGGCAAAAGGTTGAAATGGTGCAAGAATACCTACTTTTGGAGTTAGAGGACATTAAAGTATACAAAAACCTCTCAATTAAAAGCATTAATGTAGACATTAACTCGATTGATGTAAACATTAATCCCCAAAGTAAAGTAAAGCATAGTAAAGAAAAGAATAGTAAAGAACAGCATACAAAAACAGATGAAATAGTTGCTGACGATTTAACAATAAAAAATTCTGAAATGAATGATGCAGGATTCGCGGTTATAACTCAATTTTACTTAACCAACATCGGACCTTTAACTCCTCATATCGGCGAGGAATTAGGACACATGTTTGATAACCATCCAGTTGAATTAATACTAGAAGCATTTAAAAAAGCACTGGAAGCAAATGCTACAAACAAAATACGTTATGCAAATTCTATTTTAACTAACTGGAAAAACCAATTATTAAAATCACTGGAAGACGTTAAAGCAGCTGATCAACGTAGAACGAATTCATTTGCTAATCAAAAAAGTACAAGGATTGAGTTAGTACCTGAATGGTTCGGAAAGGATAAGCGGCCAATGGAAAATGTAGCTGAAGAAGATGTTGATTTAGATGCTGAACGAGAAAAATTGAAGCGAGAATTACAAAAACTTTCAAAAGTGAGGTAACGAAAATGAAAGTAATCGTGGCAGTATGTGAGAATGATCGTTGCGAAATGGTAATCCACAAAGGTGACAGAGTATGGAACAAGGGCTCTGAACTGTATTGCTCAGGGAAATGTCTATTCGAGTCATTCGGACACGTTAAACAAACGGTTTTGTGTGAAAAACAGGTTGTTGGAGGTACGAGATAAATCTTACAAAATTATTTGAAACTCAGAGGGTGCTAGATGATTGAATCATGCGACAAAACCTGAGCTGAGAGGTCAAAATAATCCGGATTGGAAAATACTCGTTTTGCAAGTTGAACTAGGAGAATGTGCGAATGAGTGGAGAGGGTTTAACCTCTTTAATTATAAGGGAGTGGCAGCATGGCGGAGACAAAGACTAAATATAACAGTAAAAAAATCGAGCTAGATGGGCATGTTTTTGATTCTAAAATAGAAGCGCAATATTACGAGGAATTGAAGTTGCAACAGCAGCAAGAAAAGATATTATTCTTTCGACTACAACCAAGATATGAGTTGCAAGAAAGCTTTAGGAAAGATGGTAAGCTACATCGAAAAATTGAATTAGTTGCTGATTTTGAAGTACATCACACGGATGGTTCAATTGAAGTAGTAGATGTTAAAGGTTTTCAAACAGAAACATTTGGAGTTAAACGTAAGCTCTTCGAAAAGAAATATCCTCACAAGTTAAGTCTATTGACCTTTTCACAAATCGATGGTGGTTGGATCGAGCTAGATGACTTAAAAAAGGCCAGAAAGGAACGGAAGAAAGCAAAGCAGTTGTCAGTATCATATTAAATTCCTTATACGATATAAGTAGGAATGAAATGAATGGTAATACTAGTTAGATTCTAAGGGTAGGGTAACTTCTGTTTTAAGTTCAGTTTCATGAGAGCTCAATAATGCATCAGTTAAAAAAATAAGATCATTTAAAATAAGCTCTTTAATATGAAGATCAGGACATTTGTAATAATCATCTACAAGTTGATTAAGTTCTTTATACATCAATAAAATAGTCATAAATACACTCCTTCATAGTTCCTTTTTCTTAGTTCCATTATGCTCTATTTTTTATGGAATTGTAAGTCGAATTAAAAAATTGATATTCTCATTTCGTAAATTAAGTACAACAACTGGTATTCATCCTTTCTTACGGTATTCCTTTATAAAAATAAAATAAATAAAGGTGCTGTATAGAAGGCTAATAGCAACGATTAATGTAATTGGATGCATGGCCCACCTCGTTTGAATTAAAAACAACAGAACCTAGATCGGCAAAAATCAACAGAGCTTACTATGAACTGCTTTCGGTTCTGTGTAAGCATTATTAGCAAATGAAATTAAATTTATACTTTAGGGTTCATAGAAACGTTGCAGTAGACACAAACTGTGTATTAAAAAAGAGCAATGATTAGTTAAAACTAACCATTGCTCAAAGCATTTAACAATTGCAGATCATTAATACGTTTCCATCTAAGTCTTGAAAGTTAAAATAGGCAAAATCACCAATACGTTCTATTTCTCTAACAACTGTTATCCCATGGTTTTTGATAAATTTGTATGCTTCATCTATATCTTTGACGAAGAAGTTAAACAAAACATGGTTTGAAGGATTTAATTTGAAGCCTGGATCGAAAGTATGATCATCTAAAGTAAGCCCTGTATCACCTGAAACAGGGATATTGTAAACAGGCGATGATACATGATCCTTTTGAAAAGGTATACCAAGTAGTTTGCTGTACCATTCGACGGATTTTTCTAAGTTACTAACATGGATAAAAACATTATTTACCTTACAAGCAATTGGAGAAGCAATCAAATTCATAAACATTCCACCTTTTCTGTTAATAAAATAAATTATTCGATAGATAAAGAAAAAAACCTTTAAAAATTTCAAGAGAAGTAAGATGCAGTTCGTAGACTTAGAGAATTAGAAGAGGGGGAAAACAGTGGATGGTTTTGTAATATACCTATCTAGTGAGAGTTACCGAAGTAGTTCAAATGACTATGGTTATTGGACGGGTAAAGTATTCAGAGGTGAAGATGTAACATACCCAGGTTACGAAGATGATAAAACCCATAACAATGTAAAAGTATACACAAGTAAAAAAAGAGCCGAAAATATGGCGAAAAAGTTGGAGAATAGATGTACCTATGTATTCACTGCAACAGTCGAAAAAGTAGAGGATTAATATACAGTTCGTAAATAAAGCGAAGTAAAGGGTGGTTTGAATGGCATCCGCAAGAACACGATTGAGAAGCATTCGTAAAAGAGCGAGTAAGCGAACGGATCCTAAGAACAACATGATTGAAATTGCTGGTGATGACTTCTGGTGGATTATGAATCTTTTTTATCAGGCCGACAAAATTGAACTGTTGGAAACTAATCTGAAACTGCAGGAAAGAATAAAAGAATTAGAGATGGAGGAAAACTCATGATTAACCGAGTCGTATTAGTTGGAAGGCTCACAAAAGATGTTGAGCTTAGATATACTCCTTCGGGAGTAGCGATGGCAAGATTTACACTAGCTTGTAACAGACCATTCAAAAGTGAAGGTGGCGAGCAACAGGCAGATTTTATAAACATCATCGTTTGGAGAAAGCAAGCTGAGAACACAGCAAACTTCTTGAAGAAAGGAAGTTTGGCAGGTGTTGAGGGACGTATTCAAACAGGCAGTTATGAGGGCCAAGATGGTAAGCGTGTCTATACGACTGACGTTGTCGCTGATAGCGTTCAATTCCTTGAAACGAAGAATGGACAGGCTAACCAAAACAACGGTACTACAGAGCAACCTAACGACCATCAGCGAAGCCGTTCAGAGTACCAGCACCCACAAACTCAGCCAAATTATACGAGAGTGGAAGAAGATCCATTTGCTAATAGTAGTGGACCCATCGAAGTGACCGATGATGATCTCCCGTTCTGAGTGAGGTGATATCATGAATTACTATTTGTTTGAGGATGATAAGCACAGAGTCAATATGATATTTCAAGAGTCAGAGCTAGAAGCGTTTGTATGGTACTGGAAAGAAGGCTATGACATTACGAAAATAGCGAAAGAAATGAAGAGGAAGCCGATTGAAGTGTTGTTACTGGCTTTAGATAGGGCGGAAAGGAAAGATAAAGCGTAGGAAACATAGTATTTTTGGATAACAAAAAAGACAGGACTCCTCCTGTCTCGCACAACTCAATTATAACACAATGGAGGGGTCTTGATGGATACAAACAATTTAGAAATAGACACTAGAACTATGCAGTTAACTGTCGATATAATGGATATACCTACCAGTTGTGTGATAGTAATCTGTGACGGCAAAGCAAAACTCAGAGAACTTCCGACTCACGGTGAATATAAGATTGTGACGCACCAAGGGAAAGTGAAGAGGATGAGGACGGAAATGGGGGAAGAGTTTTGAGTGAAAGTAAACTTGAAAAGAAAATATTATATACTCTTGTCTGCGTGTTACTAGGAATATTGCTAGCGCTGATTTTAAGAATGAATATCACTCTTTCAGAAATTAAGATATCAAGTTCTCTAGCTACTTTTTTAGGAGCTCTAGCAGGTGCTGGAATATCAGGTGGTACAGCAATTTATGTAATGCATAGAGATATCTCTTTTAGAAAAGATGAAAAACAAAAGGAAGCAAAAGATAACTTTGATAAATCATTGGAACTAATTCGAATGTGGACACGGTCTTATTTATTAACTGTCGGTAATATAAACAATTTTATGAATTTGAATGGAGGCAAAGCAAAACAGTCTTTATTGCAAGAATTAGAAGCCATTAAGAAATGTAAAGCTAGTCTAGATAATATAAATGATGATTATATACCTAGAGATATATATAAACATTTCCTTGAGTTAAAATCTTATATAGAACTAAAATATCACCAGTATAGCGCTTATGTATCTACGATAGAACTTACCTATGGCGATGACGAGGTTATTGTTGTCAAAGAGAATGAGTCTTTAAAAGAATTTCTTATTGATAATTATAAACAAGACAAAGAAAGTATTAGATCTAGATTTTTTGAAATTTCAAATTATAAAATTTAATTATAAATGTTCTACCAGCCAACTGGAGGACAACATTTGATTACAGCAACCGCTGTGTCATTTGTTGTCTTTTTTTATATCAAAAGTTAAATAATGTTGAAAGTAGAAAACTCTTTTCTGATATAATGGAACTATATAAAGAAAGTGACATTAGATTCATATGAAAGTAGGTAAATCAAAGTGAACCACCATAGAGAATTTAAGAATGTAACGCATCAGGAAAAGGATATGAGGAGGACACGTAGGGAAGAAGGGAAAGATCTTGAGTAAGGACAGTAAGAATATATTTTATATTATTCCAATTATCTGGTTGCTAGGATTTGTTTCTTTATTGGTTACAATATATTTTTCTTCAATAATAACTTCGATATTTAATTGGCCAAACATTTTATATAATTACTTTAATATTTTTCAGTCTAATGATGAGGATATCAAGGCAAATATCTTTATTACTGTTATAGTAATTTGGTTTCTGTTATCATATTTTGTTTATTTGTTATTTGTAAAATTTTTAATGAAAAAATCTTTGAGTTTTCAAAGGAGGTATTTAGAGTTAAATTTAAAGAGGATTGTAGCCATATTAACTATTATGATAGCTTATTTAGGCTTTATTCCACTTTTTCTAACGTTTATCGTTATTGAGCAAAATGTAATCACCAGTATAAGTAATTTCTATTTATTAGTATTCATGGGTTTAATTTTACCTTATACAAATTTTATTTTAAACGAATCTAAAATTTCAGATAGTCAGTCTAATTTTCAAGAAGAAAAGGATGAAGTCATGAAATATGATGTATATAAAATTAAGAGTTTAAAGCTTCATTTTACTTATACTGCTATAATTTTGATATTACTTACTTGTTTGGTAGGGGGGTTATCATTATATCGTCAGGACCTAGCAATTTCAGGATTATCAAATGCTTCTTTACTTTTATCTATAGTTCTAGCTGTAATTGCTATTTTAATAACACTTTGGGATGTAGCAGGACAAAAACAAAATGTTTATGATATGAAAAAAGAAATTGAAAAATTAAATAAAATTGTGAGGAAATCTTCTAATTTTTCTCAGGAACTAGAAGATGGTTTATCAAAGATAGAAGGTATGAATAAAGAGAATCTTAGTTTGTTAACATCTTTACAAAAGCTAATGATAGAGAGTAAAACAAATGATAAACCTGAGGAGTTTTATGAAAAAGTAGAAGAGTTATTGAATTATAATAATTTTATTAATAATTACAATACTATTAGTGGTTCTAGAGATATAAAGATTGCAAAAAAAGAAATTATGAGATATGTTCTAACAAATCCTGGATTAAATTCTAATGAAATACTATATAACTTTAAAGGCAAAAGTCCTTCACATTATCTTTTTTATAAAGATGCTCTAAATGATTTAATCTTTAGTAAAGAACTAGAGGTAGACAACGAGGGGAAGTTGAAAATAACATTTTAGTCCACCCAGCCAACTGGAGGACAACAAACGATTACAGCAATCGCTGTGTCATTTGTTGTCCTCTTTTTTATTTCATCTGAGGGAGAGAAGGGAATGGGAACGTTACAAACAGAACTAGTCGAAAAAGGGATAAAACAAGCTACTAGGGGTGAGTTAGTCAATCCGAATACAAAGACGAGTAAGAAGGGTAAAGAACGCTATTCTCGTAGGGAAATTGAAGAATTGATGGGGTGCAATCGACAAACGTACATAAGAGTTAGTGGAGCGATTCGAAATAAACGATAGGAGTGATTGATATGTTCAAAAGCAGAAATTCAATAGCATCAATAATCACAGATTACCAAATGATGAAAACAGAGATAGAAAGACTAGAGCGTATATTGTATGGTTATAAAATTCCTATGTATGATTGGGGTGTCGCTCAATACGGATTAGATGCTGCTATGCCGAAAGGTTCTTCAGGTAAGAGTGAAGCTGAATTAAAAAAAATGGATATTCGAGAACGAAAACAATTAGAGCGACTTACTTATATGAGGTACTGCGTACACATATTAGAGAGTTTCACCAACTCATTTGCAGACTTACGAACGAATATTGTTTATGATCACATTTTAGATGGTTGGACGTATCGACAAATTGCTGGCGAACTAGGTGTAGGCGTCACTTACGTAAAAGAAAGAAAGCATCAAATAATAGAAATCATTGTAAGCGCACGAAACGCACAGAACGCACAAAAAGCACAAGACGACCAATATTTGCTAAAAGAAAAATCTGCGGTGTAAACTGGAAGGAGGGTCGGCTAGGTAGGTCCCCCGGGCGAAAAATAGTTTTCGTTTACCATCTTACGATGCTTTGTAGGAGGATTTTCACTTTCTTTGGCGAATATTGTCAATGGGAGGTGAGAATATGGCGAATGACACAAAAGATATTATTGTAGCTATATTAAAATATTTAGAAGACTCTTTAGACGAGGAGAGAATAGACTTTAATAAAGTAAATCCAGAAGCGTTAGGTATTTCTGCACCTAAACACAGCAGAATCTTAAGTATGATGATAGAAGAGGGCTATATAGATGGCTTAAGAAAAATTCCAACTTTAGGAACTACTTACAGTGGCTACAAAGCTTTGGAACCTCGAATAACTTTGAAGGGAATAGACTATTTAGAAGCGAATAAACCAACTGCAAAGGTATATACAATTCTAAAAGAAATAAAGGAATGGATTCCTGGTTATTAAACATGCACGTTTAAGCATCTCAACGGAGGTGCTTTTTTTATGCCATAAAAAGCAAATAGCATAATGGGGTGATGCCATTGATTGAACAGAAATTAACTATGAAACAACAGGCGTTTGCAGATAACTACATCGAGCTGGGTAATGCTACAGAAGCTTATTTAAAGGCTTATCCGAATGTAAAAAAAGAAGCAACAGCTAGAGCTAATGGAAGTAGGCTGCTAACAAATGCTAACGTTTCTGCCTATATAGAAAGCCGAATGGAAGAATTAAAGTCGGAACGAGTTGCAGATCAACAAGAAATTTTAGAATACCTAACAAGCATTATGCGTGGAGAACAACAAGAACAAACGCTTCGAGGTATGGGTGAAGGTTATCAGTCGATAGATGATATAGACGTCAGTGCCAAAGACAGAATCAAAGCGGCAGAAATGCTTGGTAAACGATATGCGATGTGGACTGAGAAACAACAAATAGATGGCTTAGTTCCAGTGACGATTGTGAATGATTTAGATGACTAACGTAAGCTTAAAGAAAGTTGTTGGTGGAGGATACAAAGATTACTGGAATTATAAAGGTCGTTACCGAGTAGTTAAAGGTGGCCGTGGTTCTAAAAAATCTACAACTACTGCATTAAACTTTATTGTGCGAATGATGGAAAATCCAACTGCAAATTTATTAGTTATCCGGAAAGTTTTTAAAGATCATCAAGATTCCACATACGCTCAATTAAAATGGGCAATCAATCAATTGGAAGTAGCCCATTTATGGGAAGCAAAGTTGAGCCCGTTGGTCATCATCTATAAACCTACCGGACAGAAGATAATGTTTCGTGGATTAGATAGTCCGATGAGTGTTACCTCAATCACAGTAGATAAAGGATATTTATCTTGGGCGTGGTTCGAGGAAGCGTTCCAGGTAGTAGATGAAGATGATTTCAACAAAATAGATATGTCTATCCGTGGTGACACTGGAGGACTATTCAAACAAATTACGCTTACGTTTAACCCGTGGTCAGATAAACACTGGTTGAAGAAGCGTTTTTTTGATGTAGAAAATCCAAATGTCTTAGCGATGACGACCAATTACCTTTGCAATGAATTCTTAGATCATTCGGATATCGATTTATTCGAATGGATGAAGAAGCATTCTCCTAGACGTTACAAAATTGAAGGTCTTGGTGAGTGGGGTATTGCTGAAGGCGGCATTTATGAAAATTGGAGAGAGTTTGCATTCGATAAAACAGAAATCGCTAAAAGAGAAGGAATTAAAGCGGTGTTTGGACTTGACTTCGGTTATACAAATGACCCGTCAGCATTGGCATGTGCATTTGTAGACGTGAAAAACAAAGAGATGTTTTTGTTTGATGAAATGTATGAGAAAGCTTTGTTGAATGATGAAATAGCTAAGAAAATAACTGACAAAGGGTATTCGAAAGAACTGATTATTGCGGATTCCTCTGAACCTAAGTCAATTGTCGATTTAAGACGGTATGGCTTACGGAAGGTGAAGGCTGCAGACAAAGGACCAGACAGTATTAAAGTCGGCATCCAATTTATTCAACAGTTCAGCATATTCGTACATCCTACCTGTACAAATTTCAGCATAGAGCTAGCCAACTATGTTTGGGATAAAAACAAGGAAGGCAAGCCAATCAACAAACCGATTGATGAATATAACCACTTACTAGATGCATTGAGATATAGCTTAGAACCTATTAGAAAACGCACTAGAAAAACAGGATAAACAAAGGGGGGAGATAATTGAACACGTACAAGTATTTAAAAGCCTTCCGTGAAAAAGGTGCGGATCCATCGTTAATACAAAAAGTTATCGAAGAACATAAAAGTACTAAAGAAAAACTACTGAAGTTTTACGAACGCTACAAGGCTTCTGTTACAGGAGTGCCAATTTTAACGCGAGAAGCTGTCGATTATGAGGACTTTGAAACAGGCGCCATTAAACGTATCGATAACAAAGTAAACAATCGATTAAACAACTCTTTCGATGCTGAAATCGTTGATACGAAAGTCGGGTACATGTTTGGTCATCCCATTGGTTACGATGTGGACGAGAAATCTAAAGACCAATTGCAGACATTAAAAGATGAGATTGAATTTTTCAAACTACGTAATAGTGTTGAAGATAAAGACAGTGAGTGGGGCAAGAAATCAGCTATTTGTGGTTATAGTGCACGATTAGCTTACATCGATTTAGATGGGAAAGAGCGTATCATCAACATTGACCCTTGGGAAACAGTCATTATCTCAGCAAGTGATTACACAGAGCCGGAATTTGCAATCAGATACATCAAAATAGATGATAACGAACAGCGTGTCGAGTTTTACGACGACGCTTATTTTTATGTCTTTGAAACAGGAGCAAACGGACTTGTAGAAGTTGAGAAAAAACTACACACATTTGAATATTGTCCGTTATTTGGCTTGCCTAACAACGAAGAACTAATGGCCGATGCTGAAAAGGTTTTTTCTCTGATTGATGCGTACGATCGTACTCTTTCTGATGCTTCCAATGAGATTGAGCAATACAGGCTAGCGTATCTGATACTGAAGGGGCTTGGTGCTGATGATGAAACGTTGGCAGATTTAAAGAAGTCAGGAGTAATTGAGCTATTTGGTGATAACGATGAAGTGAAATACCTCACTAAAGACATCAACGACACAATGATTGAAAACCATTTGAACCGCTTGGAAGAAAACATACTTCGATTTGCCAAGTCAGTGAACTTCTCGGACGAATCATTTGGTGGAACCATTACAGGTGTCGCTATGAAGTACAAGCTCATGTCCTTAGAAAACAAATGTATCACGATGGAGCGAAAGATGGTTTCTGCTTTGCGATACCAGTTCAAAGTACTGTGTAGCGCATGGTCCAAGAGAAGTATTTGCGAGAAGGAAGACTATTTGAAGGTGTGGTTTAGCTTCAAGCGTAATATCCCAGTGAACTTACTGGAAGAAGCACAGACGGCTGTCATGTTGAAAACAGTCACATCTGAGAAAACGGCTATATCGACGTTATCTATTGTTGATGATGTAGATTACGAGTTAGAACAACGTGAGCTAGAACGTGACAGTATTCCTCCTTTGATGGATGGTGAAGATAATGGATCTGGAACAGTACAGTGAAAAGCTTGAGAAATGGGTGGATAAAGAGCTTTCAAAGATAGAAGGTTCTATTCGTCTTTTTTATCGCCAGTTGGTTAATGTTGCATTGTCAGAGCTGGGTAAAATCTACGCTGATTACGAGGAAGACGGACAGTTAACTTACGAGAGTCTAATTAAGTACGACCGTTTGAAGAAGTTCATTGATTCATTGAATGAACACGTCGATACGATGTCACAAGAAACACAGAAAAGCATAAGCGCTCATTTAGCAGAATCATATGTTTACTCTTACGCATGGATGGGTTGGGTTATTGAAAGTGAAGCTCAAAAGAACCTTCAATACAAAACTCTGAAAGCGGAACAAATTAAAGCTGCCATCGATAACCCTGTTAAAGGTCTCACGCTCTCTAAAACGCTCGAAAGAAATAGACGTGTAATAATCTATAAAATCCAACAAGAGGTCACACAGAGCCTTGTCAGAGGTTCTACTTATAAGGAAATGGCTACAACTCTAAAAGATACGTTCGAGGGTGATTACAACAAAGCTATTCGTGTAACTCGTACAGAAACCCATCGAGTACGTGAGCAAGGTACTTTAGATAGTGCCAAGCGAGCGAGTTCTAAAGGCGTAATCATGTTGAAGAAGTGGCGAAATATGAAAGACAGTCGTGTTAGGAAGTCGAGCAAAGCAAATCATCGGAAGATGGATCAAAAAAAGATTCCTGTTGATGATTTATTCGATTTAGGGAATGGAGAACGAGGTGTAGCACCAGGTAATACGGGTTATGCACATCATGACATCAACTGTCGATGCATCTTGGTTTATGAGATTGAGAGTATCAAGGGACAAACGAATGATGATCTTGCTCAGCAGACGTTTGAGGATTTTAGAGAAGCAATGGAGTCGTAGAAATACGGCTTTTTATTATGCAATAAAGGTGGTGGTGAGTCTTGTTTTTCGTTATGTCAAATTCGAGAAAGGTACGGTGATCCACTATCTCGGAACTATCCGATAAATAGTGCTTATCCTTGCACTTACTGGCTTGTACTGTAAGGGCACATGAGAGGGTGTTATAAATGCCGACTGAAATTACAGTCAAAACTAATCCAGATGGTTATTTGAGTATTGAAGCGAAGGGACATACGAAATCGGTTGTATGCGCTGCTGTTTCTACTCTTTTGCAATCATCTGTACGTTATTTGCAAGATTTAGAAGAACAATTTCCGCAAGATTTATCTGTAAAAATAATCGAAATGAACAAGTAGGCTCGAACTACTTGGCATAGGAGGAAACCAAATGTTAGAGATGAAGAAAAAAGAGCGTTTAGCCGTAAAAATCAATCAGTTTGATGGTGATTCAATTACTTTTGATCAAGTAAAAACGTTTTTAGATACGCACAAGGATAGTGCAGAAGTGAAAGCATACTACAAGTCGAATGTATTGACCGCCGATAACGTAAAGACGTTCTTAGAAACTAGTGAAGCAAAGAAAGTATTGCAACCTAAACTGGATGCACACTTTACTAAATCACTTGAGACATGGAAAACGAACAACCTTGATTCACTTATTGAAGAAGAGGTTAAAAAACGCAATCCAGATGAAACACCAGAACAAAAACGTATTCGTGAGCTTGAAGAAAAGCTACAAAGCCAAGAAAAAGAAAGCAAGCTTTCAAAATTAAAAGAGACGGCATTAAAACATGCGACAAAACAAGGCTTAGATAGCGCATTTGCTAGTAAATATATCGAAAGATTCATAGGTGATGATGAAACAGCTACAACAACATTACTCGATGAATTAAAAACAGATCTTGATGGACTTGTTAATACTCAGGTAGATGCAAGGTTCAAAGAAAATGGCCGTCACATTGAACACGGTAGTGGAAATGCTAACGTAGGTTCAATCGATATTGGCAAATTAGCTGCAGATGCAAGCATTAGAAATTAGGAGGAAAACATACATGAAAAACAAACAACTATTAAAGGCAAACATTAAGCAATTCGATTTTAATCCTGATAACGTCCTATTGATGGATGCTAAAACAGGAACAATCCCAACAGAACAAGGAACGTTGGTTCTAACGGATTTTATGCAGAACTCAGTTGTTGCTCAAATAGCAACTTATGAAAATATGACGAAACCAAAGAAAGAATTCACGTATTTAGCTGATGGTCCTGGAGCTTACTGGGTAGGTGAGGCAGAACGTATTCAAACAAGTAAAGCAGAATGGCTAAAAGCTTCAATGGAAGCGAAGAAGCTTGGTGTAATCATTCCAGTATCAAAAGAATTCTTGAGATATTCTGTTTCTGATTTCTTCAACGAAGTTAAACCGATGATTGCTGAAGCTTTTTATACAAAATTTGACCAAGCAGCTTTATTCGGAAATGGTTCTCCGTATACAGCTGGTACATCAGTATGGGAACGTATTACAGCAAGTGGGAACACAATCGAAATTGGTTCTACACCGAATCTTTATACTGATCTAAACGGTCTTGTTGCTCTTGTAGAAGATGGAGACCATGATGCTAACGGTTTCACTACTACTCGTAGGTTCCGTCAAAAGTTACGTGGTGCTGTAGATGGTCAAAATAAACCAATTTTCAACGATACAACAGCAGGTGCAGCTAACCAAGTATTAGGCATGCCAGTTGGTTATGTAGACGGAAAAGCATGGGATTATAGCAAAGCTGAACTAATCACAGGAGATTGGAAGTATGCTCGTTACGGAATCTTACAAGGCATCGAGTATGCTATCAGTGAAGATGCTACTTTAACGACTATTACTGCTGATGGTGGTCCAGTTAACCTATTTGAACGTGATATGTTTGCTCTGCGTGCTACTATGCACATTGGATTCATGACTTTAAAAGACGATGCGTTTGCGGCATTAACTCCAGACGTAACACCTTAATGACAGGCGATTAAATACCGCCTGTCTTTTTATATTCTTTGAAAGGAGCGATTCAAGTGGCTGAAAAAGTACAGATTGAAAAAGACGGCAAAGTCCTAGAGGTAACAGAAAAAGCTTATGAGGTCGTGTATAAAGCACATGGCTATAAACTTCACGAAAAAACAAAACCTGCACGCAAAAAGCAAGGTGTAGACGATGAAGCTAAATGAGTTAAAGGTTTTGTTGCAAATGACGGATGATTATTCCAAAGATCCTTTTCTGACGTTGAAACTAGAGGAAGCTATAGAATTCGTACAGAGCAATTGTAATCAAAGCTTCTTATTAGATGGAGTGCTGACATTACCGGCAGTGGCTAAAGGCGTAGTAGCTTCGTATGTACAGTACGAACTCAATGGTAATACTGGTGTGAAAAGTGAATCTATCGGAGGTATGTCACAAACTTTCGAATCTAGCGAAGAACGTGACAATGCTCTTATTAAACGTTTGAGTATGGCAGGACTTCGGAAGCTTAGATTTAGAAAGATAGGGAGGCGTGATGTCTATGAGTCCTATCCGTATAACAGTAAATGACGATAATCGCATTCCTCAAGTGTTGGCAGACCTTTCAGTAGCAAAACAAAAGAAAGCTAAAATCGGCTATATGCAGAATACTGAACTAGGCATGATTGCCAGTGTTCATGAGTTCGGTGCTAGAATCCAAGTAACGGATAAGATGAGGGGATTTCTTGCTTCTCAAGGTCTTTATTTGAAGGCTTCTACAACTCATATAGTCATACCTGAGAGGTCTTTTTTAAGAACCGGTACGGATGCCAATATACAAGCGGTTCAAGATAAGGCGCAGGAGTTAATTACAAAAGTAGTTGATGGTAATGTGTCGGTGGAAACATTTTTCGAGATGGTAGGACTCGAGTTGAAAGGTAAGATTCAAAAGTATGCTATTGATTTAAATAATCCTGTCAATCATCCTTTCACTGTTGAACGTAAAGGTTCGAACAATCCGTTAGTAGATAACGGTGGTTTAATCCAAGCGATGGAGGTTGAAATCGAATGAGTATGTATAACTTCGTTCGCCTAATCAATAAGTACAGTGGTCCTATTACTGCGTATGAAAAGAGTGAAGGCGCTTGGATTAACGGTAAATGGGTGGAGGGTAAAGAAAGTCCTGTCATCAGAAGTGTTGCAATCATTCCGTTTGATATGAAAACTATCGCTCAACTAGGTGGTCTAATAACAAATGGTGATGCTCAGATTTATTCACTCAAAACATTTCAACACGGCGACAAAATCGAGAGGAATGGCCATAAGTATCTCGTAGATACATCGGGAAATTTCACTCCATTCGGTGACTTTTATCGTTATATCGCTAAAGGGGTGAGTTCTTTTGATTGAATACGATGACTGGTGGATTCCGGTTCAAAAAGGTTTAAGCACATATATCAGTAAGAATGTTATTCAAGCAGAAACGACTGGTAAGCAACCGCCTTATCCGTTTGTCACTATCAAGCAGACCACTCAGGCTATTGGCATAGGCTTCTCAGCTGTTTTTACTGGTGATGGTACACAGACTATTCACCAAGATTATGAAATGGTACTATCCCTCACTGTTCATTCAGAAAGCATTGAGGAAACAACAAATTTAGCTAATAAAGCCCGTAATTATTTTTTAGGAAAAGGTACAATTGAATTATCAGATGCTTACATCGCTATTGTAGACGTTTTGCCGGCTACTAATAGGGATGTTTTTTTAAATATCGAGTATGAACGTAGAGTGGGTTTTGATGTGCGTTTACGTGTACGAGATATAGAAACATACAACATTGATGTGATTGAAAAAGTCACAGTCAGTTCGAAGGAGGAAGAATAATGCCATTAAAAGACGTTACAGTCATTATCAATATTAAGAAACCGTCTGCATTAATTGGACTTGGTACACCGTTGATTTTGGCTGAAAAGGCAGGCGAGCCATCATTTAAGATTTATGGTGATATTGAAGGTGTGAAAGCTGATTTTGCGGAAGATACAGATCCATATAAAGCGGCTCGTGTTGCATTCAAACAAGGCGATACCAGTACTGCAAAAGTAGCAATTGCCACTTATGATGGTACGGAAGTTACTGCAGCAGAAGCGCTTGAACAGTATTACAACGAAGACTGGTACTTTGTATCACTTGCAACTGGTACTGTTGCAGATTTTATTGCTATTTCTGACGTTGTGGAGGGCGAAGGTTTCAAAATCGCCGCGCATACAGTTGATAGCCTTGAAGATTTAACAACATTATCAGCAAAGAAATACGATCGTACATTTGTCATGATGCACGACAAGTTAGAACAATATCCTCATCTAGCATTAATAGGTGGACATGGTTCTAAACCTGTTGGTTCCATCACATACAAATTTAAAAAGCTAATTGGTGTAGATCCAGCACCATATGATGCAACTACATTACTTGGAATCCATGCATTAAATGGTTTCGCATACGTTGCTAAAAATGGCAACTATCAAACATCAGAAGGCACTGTGCTTTCAGGTGAATACATTGACGTAATTCACGGAAAAGACTGGGTGAAAGTCAATATGGAACAAGCTATCTCCACTTTGTTTATCAATAATGACAAAATCGCATTTGATGATGTCGGTATACCTCAAATTGAAGGGGAAGCACGTACTATCCTTGAAATTGCAGGTCAACAAGGGATTATTGCGGCAGACGATGCAGGACAACCACTTTACACACTTACAGCGAAAGACCGTGCTCAAACAAGCGCTCAAGATCGCGTAGAACGTCATTATAAAGGATTATCATTTAGCCTTGAACTAGCCGGAGCAATCCACGAAGCTACTGTTTACGGCGAAATGGTAGTTTAAGGAGGGATATAATTAATGACAGGACATATCGGAACATATGATGCTCGAAAGGTTGTCGTAACAGTTGCTGGAGTATTTATTACTGGTTACGCAGATGGAACGATGGTTAAAAGTTCAAAGGATAACGATAACTTTGAGTCAAGTTCTTCCGCACAAGGAGATGCAGTGATTTCTGTAAACGGCGATAATATGGGTACTATTGAAATCACATTAAATCAAACGTCACCTTCCATATCTTATTTAGATAGCCTTGCTAATAGTCGCACGCTTGTGCCTATTTGGGTGAATTCAAACAACGAAATCAAGGAAGTAACTGGTGGTACAAAGGCGATGGTAACAAAGCCGGCTGATAAGGAATACGGAAAATCGGCTAGTAATCGTGTATATACACTGAAAGTTTTTGATTACACAGTTAAATAAAGCAGAAAGGGGAGTGAGCATATGCTCGCTCTTTTTAATTTGCCATGAAAAAACGACATATTACAAATCATTTAAAACGAAAAGAATGGGAGCGAAAGCAAATGGCTAAAAAAGGTGAACAACAATCATTCGAAACAAAAAATAAGGAAAAGTACACATTCCAACATCCGGGGTTACGTGAAGCAATTCGAATGCGTGATCAATCAAAGAATGAACACGGTGTTCAACAAGGTGAAAAACTTTATGAATCTCTGATGGAACATGTGGTTTTCAAAGAAGATGGAACAAAAGTAAACTTCGAGCACTTCGAGGAAGTAGGAGGATTCACAGAAGTGATGTCCGCGGCAGTTAAATTTACATTTCAAGAGGGCTAAACCAGCTCATGTACACCGGCAAACAGTCGATGAAAACTGGGTTTTCTGGCGTCCAATTATGGAAGGAAAACTTAGTTTTGAGCGTGCTGAAACCATGACGTTAGACGAGCTATTAGAAGTTAATGCCGCTATAGATAGCTATGCTCAACGATTAAAAGAAGCGAGGGGAGGTTGATTGAATGTCGTCGTCCTTACGTGATGTTAACGTTGCCATCGGAATGGATATATCAGACGGACCCCTTGCTGATTTAAACAGAAGAATAGACGATGTGATGAGTGCGTTAGGTGGCATCGATATATCCTCTATAGATAGTGCAGTTGATAATGTTGGAGACTTGTCTCACGAATTTGGTGATCTAGAGGATTCCATTGTCGATGCAACAGACGAAGTAGAAACCTTAGATAATACCAATCTAAGTAATCTAGAAAGTGAAGTAAGTAACGCTGATAGGGGCATGGGATTACTCAAGAAAACAGTGCTTGGTATAGGTTCGGCTTTACTAGCACTCGGTATTGGTGCAGCTTTAAAAGACTTCACGACTGGATCCATTGAAGCGGCAGCTAGTGCTCAAGCAATGAGTGCTCAGTTTGATGCAGTATTTGACGAGCTCGAAAAAGAATCGACCTCAAGTCTCGAAAGCATAGCAAAAGAAACGGGCATGCTTCCAAATAGGCTTAAAGGTAGCTTTACTCAGATGGCGGCATTTGCTAAGACTACGGGAGCTAGCACAGCAGAAGCCTTATCACTGACTGAACGAGCCACGTTAGCGGCGGCTGATAGTGCGGCATTTTATGATAAATCGATAGAAGAAGTTTCGGAAACCATGCAATCATTTTTAAAGGGTAATTTCGAAAACGATGCTGCATTAGGTATTTCTGCAACTGAAACCACTAGGAACGCAAAGGCTAACGATCTCTATGGAAAGTCTTTTATTAAGTTATCGGAATCTCAAAAGCAACTTACCTTACTGGCTATGGTTGAAGATGGAAATAAACTTGCAGGGGCGTTAGGTCAAGCCGCTAAGGAATCGGAAGCTTATGAAAACCAGATGGGGAACTTGAAACAGGCATGGGAAGATTTCATGGCTAAAGCAGGAGCTCCAATACTAGAGCAAGCTGTTAGAGTGTTATCGACTCTTAGTGATGTTATATCGAATCTTGATCCAGGGCCATTTATGGAATTCGTATCTACTGGAATTTCTGGACTAAATACGCTTAAAGATGTAGTCATCGACACTTTAGGTTCTATCAAAGATGTTAGTGATATATCAGAGGTTCTCCAATCCTTAGGTATACCACCAGAGATTGCAGATGTTTATCAAGCCTTTGGTGAAACTATCCTTTTAGCTTTTGAGGGTGGAAAAACGGCAGTGACATCTTTCGTAGACGAGGTTATTGTCCCGTTGATGCCAGTTGCACAGGAATTTATAGGCGTTGCTATGGACTATATAGGCAATATGGTTTCAGGTGCAATGAATATATTTGATTCATTAAAAATGATTATTGCCGGACTTATAGAAGGAGTCATTATTCCTTTAATGCCTATGGCAAAATCTGTAATAGAGACTGTTTTCAATGTCATTTCACCAATTTTAAGGATTGCCGGAGCGTTATTTGAGGGAGTTTCTGGCGCAGTTAAGTTTTTAGTGTCAGAAATAATCGTCCCTTTGCTACCTTTAGCATCGGCAACCCTAATTGCTACATGGGATTACATGAAACCTGTGTTAGATGCAATAATTTCTGCATTTAACGGAATAGCTGATGCAGTTGAATGGGTAGTCGACAAAATAAGTGGTCTAGGAAAAGTAATGAAGATTCTAGATATCGGAGGCAAGATAAGTAACTTCGTATCTAAAACAACGGATAACTTACCTGGCTTTGAAGTTGGTCTAGGCCGTGTTCCTATCGATGAAATGCCAGCACTTTTGCATAAGGATGAGGCTGTATTGCCTGCTGATGAAGCGGAAGCATTGCGTAGTGCCGGGATTCTAAAAGGTGATGGTACAGACCCGACACTAGATTTTGATGGAGCAAGTTATAACAATGCACCACCAATTACGAATAGAACTACTAATTCTACTGTACAAGCACCGGTGACTATCATCGTTCAAGGTTCTGATAAACCACAAGAAACCGCTAAAAGTGTAAGAGAAGAATTCGAAAGTTGGTACGCTGACTTGAATACTGTATTTCCTGTAATAATGGAGGGATAGAGATGGCAAAAATAAACGGAATAAAGATTGATGTATTGAAAGAAAGTCTACAAAATGACGTTGAGTTGCCATCTCACCCTGTAGAGAAGGGAATCAACTTAACAGATCACGTCGAACGAAAGCCGGTTGTGTTATCAATCAGCGGAAAGCTTATTCGTCCGGATAACACGACTTTAGAAACACTTCTGGGACGTTTATCTACAATTGAAACAAAAGGTACACTCGTTGCATATGAAGGCCGTAGAATCTATCATAATTTGATGATTGCGGCTTTTTCTTATGATGCTGATTCAAAGATCATGAATGGTTTTAACTTTAGTATGACACTTAAAGAGGTACGCTTTGCAGCACCTTCTTATGTATCGCTACCTGCCAAAACCAAAGCAGCAGTAGCAAAAAAATCATCTGTAGGCCGTAAGCAAACAGTGAACAAAAAGCAATTGCCTGTTTCTCATGTGGTTAAAAAAGGCGAGACTTATTATGATATAGCACAAAAATACGGTGTTAAATGGCAAGACGTTCAGAAAAATAATAAGTATCCATCTAAACAAATTCCGATTGGAGTAAAAATAAAGGTAGGGTGATGAGGAATGGACTTTGAATATATCGAAATAGAAAAAGAGCTCATTCCTTATCGCTTTGAAATTGAGCTCGGTGCAGAGTTGTTTGAGATGGAGATTAACTATAATTTAATGCATGATTTTTTTACGATTGATCTATATAAGGACAATGAAGTACTTGTGTATGGCGAAAAGATAACATACGGAGTGCCATTATTTGCTGAAGTATACGATTCACGTTTTCCAGGTCCAACAATCGTTCCTATTGATGAATCTGGACAGGAGCAACGTGTAACCTTTGAAAATTTGAACGAGACAGTGTTTTTAAGGTTGGTGAATGACTTATGAGTACTATTCAGTTCGGACGTGTCACAGAGATAATAACGAACGATTTGAAGATATCTAGTGATACATTGGAAATTGAATTTAATATTCCTTTTGACGATGATCCAGACCCTAACGTAAGTGAAATTGTCGTTTATAACCTATCCGATACTACTCTAAGCAAGCTTAAAAAAGGTGTGAAGCTTACGATGAATGCCGGATATAAAGCGGACAAGGGAGTTATTCTTTCAGGATTCATCTCAACGGTAGCATCCGAAAAAGGTGGAGCTGACAGAGCTACTAAAATATCAGTGGTAGATAGCCAACCAATCGACAATAAAAAAACACTGAAAAAGACGTTCAAAAAAGGTATCAAAGGTGATCAAATATTAAAGGAACTAGCGAAAGCTATTAAACTGAAAATAGCTGTAATCAAGCTACCGAATAATGTTGTTTATAAAAAAGGCTTCTCAGTTAATGGACCTGTTGTCGATGCTATGAAGAAGATTGCGAAGGATTGTGGAGCGAGCTTCTATATTAGCCGTTCTAATGTCTATATTCGTTCGATTAAAGAAGGGGATAACACTCAGTTCATCCTTAACTCAAACACTGGGTTAATCGGCTCTCCTGAGTATTTTGAGGAAGAAAGAGACGGTAAGGTATTAAAGGGCTATAGAGTGAAGTCCTTGCTTCAGTATCGCATGAATACGGCTTCTATTATCGAATTGCAATCGTTATTTGTTAAAGGGAAGTTTAGAGTTCGTAAAGGCAAGCATTACAGGAAAGGCGATGTTTATTATTCAGAAGTTGAGGTGATTGCATGAGTAATTCCTCTGAGTTTTATTCGAACTTTAAAAACCAATTACTTCTGTCCATTAACACTTGTATGCCTTGCAAAGTTCTTGCTTACAACGAGAGTAACCGAACGGCAAAGATTCAACCTTTGTTTATGATAAAAGAGATAAACCGAGCACCTGAGAAGCTTTCTGTGTTAGAAGATGTTCCTGTACTGTTTGAAAGAGTGAAGATAAAAAACAATACGGCCATCTCAGTGACCATACCAAATAGTGATCATACTCAAATAACATTTAATGAATCAGTAGAACTAGTACCCTCAATTAATGTCGGCGATATTGTCTTAGCGGTTTTCGCTCAAAGAAGTTTAGATGATGCAATTGAAGGTAATGTAGTTTACCCTGGTACTTCTCGTTTATTCGCTGTTCACGATGCAATTATCGTAGGAATATTGTGAGGTGATTGAATGAAATCAATAGAATTAACAAGTGATGGAGATTTATTTTTTGAAAACGGTGATTTTAATGTCGTAGAAGGTCCTTTAGAGGTTAAACAAGTATTGACTATATCACTATCAACCAACTTAAAAGAATGGTTCCTAAACCTGCAATTTGGGTTAGATTTTACGAAGTTAAGAGAAAAACCAACTGATGAAGAAATTCGCTCGGAAGTCATTCGCGTTATTGGTCAAGAAGAGCGTGTCGATATTATTAATGAAGTACAGATTGTTCAAAATCGTAAAGAACGACAATTATTCGTCCGCTATGAAGTCCAACTGATTGATGGCCAGATATTAAACGGGGAGGTGGTCTTAGGTGGCACTTGATAGCAAAGGATATAAAAGAAAGACGTATGATGATTTATTAAATGACATGTCAGCAAAAGCTAAGCAACACTTTGGAGAGGATGCAAACGTATCTGAGCGCTCTGTGCTTGGTATTATTCTTCGGATAATGGCATGGTTTCTGTCGTTAGTATGGCAAGACAATGAAAACGTCTATTACTCTGCATATCGAAAGACTGCAGAAGGTGCACAACTAGATATGTTACTGCCATATGCGGGTATAACACGAAATTTAGATCAATATGCTTTTGGAGCATTAGAAATAACCGGCACACCGAATCATTTGGTGAGTGCTGGTTTTTTAGTTTCTAAAATAAACTCTGACATATTCTTTGAAACCACTGAAGATGTAGTGATAGGTTCAAACGGAAAAGGAATAGTGGAAATAAAAGCCGTGGAATTAGGGAGTATCGGCAATACGGCAGCAAACACTATCACAGAAATCGTTAACCCGGATGCGGATGTTATTAGCGTAACTAACCTTGCTGACACATCGGGAGGACGAGAGAAAGAAACTGAGTTAGAAGCTCGTGAAAGAGCATCTATAACGGTTGAAGGAATGGGTTCGGCCACTACAAATGCAATTAGAGCAAATCTTTTAAAGATACCTTCTGTTCGTGCTGCAACAGTCACAGAGAACTTTGGTGATGAACCAGATGTATATGGTGCGCCAATGAGATCCATACAAGCATTCGTACTAGGTGGGACAGATGAAGAAATAGCCTATGCAATTTTCGAAAAGAAAGCCGGAGGGATTCAACCTTACGGGACTACCTATGTGAACGTTATAGATGATAGCGGAAACCCTCAACTAATTGGATTTACAAGAGCTATCGAAATACCAATTTACATTAAAGCTAATGTTACTACCAATTCTTCTTTTCCTAGCAAGGGTATAGATCAAATAAAGTCTGCTTTGATTAGATATGTTGGAGGAGTAGATGTTGATTCATCGGTGTACGCAGGGTTGAACATGGGCGAAGATGTAATCGAATCTCGATTAATTGCTCGTGCATATCAAGTTATAGGGCTTGAAGATATCACCTTTGAATTATCTACAGATGGCATTGATTACAGTGAATCCAATGTCAATATTGGTTTGCAAGAAGTAGCGCAATTGAATGCGGCAAATATTGAGGTGACTGAAAATGTTTAGTACAAAGCTAATAATGAGTAGATTTGCCGATTATTTCGCTAAACACCCTACTTCGAATTTATCGAAACTAATCAGTATTTTTTCAGATGAATTACAAGTTTTACAAAAGACCAATGAAACCATTCTAGAATGGCGAGATATAGACAAAGCACAAGGAAAAGCGCTTGATTTGGTTGGAGAGAACGTGAATCAACCACGAGGAAAAGCTTCAGATGAAGTATACAGGATTCTTTTAAAATCAAAGATTGCTAGAAACATGTCGGATGGTTCGATTAATGCAATCATCCATGTTATTTCAATCGCTCTATCCACGGATCCATCTGCAATTAAGATAGTGGAAAAGTGGAATGACTTCGATGATCCAGAACCTGCAGCTATAAAGGTAATAGAATTGCCATTAAAAACAATGAATAAAGCCGGATTAGATCCTACGAACTTCACTCGAATTGTTCAATGTACTGTAGCAGCAGGCATAAAAGTTGGGGTCATTGAACTGTCAGGAACTTTTGAATTTGGTACAACAGCGATGGAAGTAGATAACTTAAAAGGGTTCGGAAATATCAATGGAACTGTAGGGGGATATTTAGGAGCCGTTCTTATACCGTCAACATTTGAACAATTACCGATATAGGAGGGATATAAATGCCATTTGTTAAACCACTTCCTCATTGGGAAGCACCAGGAATAGAACCTCCACTTTCCCTTAGACAAAATGGTTGGAAAGCAGGAGTTAAACCACCTGATGAGTATTTTAATCATTTACACAGCAAGGCTTATGAAGCTTTAAAAGAACTACAAGAGTATGCCCTTCACAAAGATGAATTGGATTTATCGGGATTGGCTACTGATACCGAATTGCAGGCTGTAGAGAAAATTATTTCCACACATTTATTAAATATAGAAAATCCACACAAGGTCACAAAAAAGCAAGTAGGTCTTGAATACGTAGAGAACTATAAAATCGCTACACAAGCAGAAGCGGAAACGGGTTCGTTGAATAATAAATACATGACACCTGAAACAACTAAACAAGCAGTTACAAAGTTCACACCTAAAGATGTTCCAGGAGGATTCCCAGTATTAGATGAAAAGGGGAAATTGAAATCGGACCAATTGCCAAATGATACAGCGATAGGAATAGAGTTATTGAAAATCACAAGTTTATATTAGGAGGAAATAAAAATGGCAATGACTACAAAAGGTTATTATAATGAGGTTTCTGCATTATCGGCAGATGTACCTCTAACAACAGTGTTGGATTTTGTTGGGACAGGGATGTTGAAAACTGCTTTTGTAACTTCTCAGAACTCAACTAACTTGAATCTAAGACTCACTATAGATGGAAACATTATCTATGACAGAAATATAGCAAATTTTGTCGGGTTTATTGGTTTATATACCTCAGAATTTAGTAATAGTAATAGAAGTTTTAATTTGCCTTTTAAAGAAAGCATAAAATTAGAATATTATAGTACTCAAAAAACTTCTGGGCTTTACCACAGTATTCAAGCGGTAATAGTTCATGAGTAGAGGAGGCAAGCTTTATGAAAACGTTATTGATTTATAAAAAGGATAACAATTCTGTTTTAGTCGCCGTGAGGTGGTCAAATGATGAGGATTTTCCTTTAGACGATTTCCTTAGTGTAAACAACTTGAAAAGGGAAGAAATTGAACTAGTCACAGACGAAAGAGTTTTCACCCATGAATACACAATAGAAAAAGGTGAAATTAAATTTGGGGATTTAAAACCTTTACCCGATCCAGAACCACAACCACCAACAGAAACTGAGCTTTTAACAGACTATATCGTAGATGTGGATTATCGGGTAACTATGATTGAATTAGGACTATAAAAAAATTGAATGGAGAATGAAAAATGAACTTAACTTATCGTGCATGTAAATCGCAAATCGAGCGCCAGTCTTATACTACGAAAGAGGATATGCAACAGAAACTAGATATTTTTCTGGTTGGAGATCGTATTACACAACCTCAGTATGAAGAGTTATCAACACAACTAAACGCAGCATAAGCTAGCGTTATTTTATCAAAGATCATGTTCAATTCCTTCTAATGCGATTGAAAATACTAATTTTGAATTAATTCTTTTATCTCCTATAATAGAGGGGGGGGATAATTATGAGGGTTACTTCTGAATATTTTGAAAACGAAAGATATTCTTGTCGAAGTTGCAATAAAATTCTACAAGAAAAACAAGTAAACACGGAGACTTGGCGTTGTGATGCATGCGGGAAAAAGTTATTAATTGATATTGGAAAAAGGAACAAATTAGTGAGATTGTTACCTAGTGAAATGACAGAGTATGACACAGTTTACGATCAATATACAGAGAAGCTTCATGAATTAAAAGGCATTAATAGCAAAGGAGAGAAATATATATTTGGAGTTAAGGGTTATCGTGGGATATCAGTTAGTGAGGATGAATTTGTAAATTGCATGTGGAATGATCAATAAGTTCATTCACCGACATATTTGGAACCAACTGTGAAATAACTTACAGACAAGTAAAATAACAAAAACTTATTAAAGGAAAATCCTCACCTTTTGTCGAATAACATAATAAGGCAAGAGGGAGGAAATGATTTTGAAAGCTTTTTTCAAAAATATTCTTAGTTTATTTTCGTTTATTTTTAATCTAAAAAACCTAAAATACTATTGGAGTCAAATTATAATTGTAATCGTTCCAATCATATTAGTACTATTTTCTAATTTACCTTCCGCAATCGCTTCTCATTGGATTTTTATTAGTTTATTTATTTTAGCATTAATCTTGTGTGTAATTTATTCACTAAATATATCACAAGAATTAATGATTAAAATCAGAGATGTTGGAGAGTTGGAACACCAAAATAATGATTTGACTTCATTTTTACAAACTACACCTGAAAGGGTAATTAAGAGTATATATAAATACCTGGATTTCGGATACACCGAACGAATAACAGTCTATCGTTATGCGGATTCACATTTTGTTCCGATTGGTAGATATTCTAAAAACAGTGAATTTAAAAAAGGCGGGAGAAATCGATATCCAAATAGTGAAGGTTATATCGGGATTGCTTGGAAACAAGGAGAATTGATTATTGATGGTTTACCGGATCCGGACAAACAGTTCAAAGGTTATATAAGAGAAGTAAAAACGAAATGTAATATAGAAGAAATTGTAATTTCAGAAATGAGAATGAGAAGTAGGAGTTACTACTGTCTTAATCTTGATAATCTAAACGGGGATCCTATTGCTGTAATAGTATTTGAATCAACAAATGAATCACTACCTAAAAAGACAACAGAGATTAAAAATTTACTGGACAGTTCATTTGGTCATTTAATTGTCGATATGATTAACATGAATCTTCCACCAGGAAGGAGGGCCGTATAGATGGTCAAACTTAAATATTTACTTAGATATTTCACTTTAAAATATCCTTATAAATCTGAACTATCAAAAGCAAGATTAACAAAAATGGTATATTTAGCCGATTGGTTTTCAGCGAAAAGAGATGGTAAACAAATCACTAAAATAGATTGGTATTTTGATCACTATGGCCCTTTCGTCACCGATGTTTATGAAGAAGCTAAAAAGGATAAAAAGTTAGAAATTAAACATGAGTGGACAGCATTTGGAACACCAAAAGAAACAATTTATTTAAAAAATGATGATGATGACGACATAGTATACAAAATTACAAGGCAAGAACAACGGATACTAGATCAAGTAATTAATGAAACTAAATTCTTGAATTGGTCAGAATTCATTGATTACGTGTATAATACTTATCCTATCCGTACACAAGATAGATATAATTTTTTAAACTTAATACAGTTAGCTAAAAATGACGAAGAATAAATAACTAATTGCAAAAATTAATTCTCAAAGCACTCTCTTTTTAGGGTGCTTTTTATATTGTGCCTTAGGAACCAAAAGCGTAGTAAGAGAAAAGAATAAATTTTATGAGGAACGTCTATTGGGCGTTCTTTTTGTTTGCGCAAAAGAGGTGAGAGGATGCAAACAGTGGAGGAAAGCACACAAAATAAGTTGATTGAAAAAATGACTGATAGTGTTAATGCGTTAAATGTAAATTTCGCCAGAGTGGAAGGGAAAATTGATTCGGCTTTGGAGTTGAAAAAAGATGTCGGCCTACTATCCGAAAAAGTAGATACTATAAAAACCGAATCATCGACGACAGTTAATGAACTTAAAAATGCAAAAGAGGATATTCAAATCTTATTTAATAAATCTAGAGAAAGGGATAAAAAGGCTGATACCGATCGTAAATGGCTAATTGGGGCCATTATATCTGTTGCTGGATTAGGTTTAACAGTCCTTGGTCTTGGAGTTGCTGCAATCAATTTAATAATTAAATAAATAGAGGAGAAAAATATTATGAATATCAATTGGAAAGTAAGGTTCAAAAATAAACAATTTTGGTTAATGGTATTACTTGCGATAACAGCACCAATTTCCGCTTATTACGACGTTAGTGGTAGCGATTTAACTACATGGATGTCTGTTTGGGATTTGGTTGTGTGTATTGTGTCTAATCCATTTGTATTATTCTCTATCGGTGTAGGGATTTACAATGCGATTCCAGACTTAACCACAGTAGGTGTTAGTGATAGTCCTCAAGCTTTAAAATACGAAAAACCAAAGGAGCGATAAAAAATGGTAAAAGTATTTATCGATGCAGGTCATGGAGGCAGTGATCCAGGTGCAGTTGGCAATGGATTAAAAGAAAAAGACATTACATTGAAATTAGCAAAGTGTGTGGAAGCGTTACTCAAAGAGTATCACGATGTACAAACGAAAATGAGCCGAACAGGTGACACATACCCATCTCTTTCAGACCGCACTCGAGAAGCGAATAAATGGGGAGCTGATTTCTTACTGTCCATACACATTAATGCAGGCGGAGGTAATGGTTACGAAGATTATGTTTACCCGGGTAGCACCAAATCAATCTATTATCAAAACATTATCCATGCGGAAATCATTAAGAAGATTGGTAAAATGGTGAATCGTGGTAAGAAACAAGCAAATTATCATGTGCTACGTAAGTCAAATATGCCATCCATATTAACTGAGTGTGGTTTTATCGATAATTCTTCCGATGCTGCATTACTAAAACAAAATGCGTTTATAGAAGGTTTAGCACAAGGTCATGTGAATGGATTGGTTAAAGCATTTGGATTGAAGAAAAAGGAGGGAACGGAAGTGGCCGAACAAAAGTTATCAGATGCACAAGAAAAAATTCGTCAAGAAGCTATGGAATTAGGTATTACAGATGGCAATGATCCATTCCGACAAGTAAACCAATATTATGTGTGGAACGCATTATTACCGTTTGCAAGAGAATTAGCTGAATTAAAAAAGAAAATAAAGTAACTATCAAGTATAAGATGTATATTAAATGTAAGTAATCTACGGATGCTTTAATAAAAAATGAAATTTAAAAATGCAAATAAAAAAAGCCCCACTCAAGTTAATGAGCAGGGCTTATCAATTTTAAGGAGAATCCATTATGTAGTAACAAATGGATTCTCCTTTCTTTTCTTTGCTCTTGACAGAGCGACACTATGACTCAGTTTAGCTTATTTAATTTTTTTCTTAAATAATAAGAAGAAAATCCAAATCAAGCCAATAATCATGAAAAGTATAGATCCATAAGAAGAAATCCAATAGATCTTACCTGTTGGTATAACATAGGTCGCTAAGATAAATAGAATGACTCCGAAAAATACATATAGGTGTGGTAATATATATTTCGTTATATCCTTCTCCTCCTATCTAATGCTATTATCATTTAATTATTTGGGCATCTGGGCGTGAGGTTGCGGTTGGTGTATAGTGAAATCTTTCTGTTGGGACACAGATATACCAAGGACACCCTTTGAAATTGTGAATGATGGTGAAACATTAAAAGTTGTTTCTTGATGAGCGTAATGACCGTATGCGTCAATCAAACTTACGCTGCTAACATTTGGTTTAATATCATACTTCATAGAAATTTTATGAATTTGACATCTAACGCATCCTACCCCACCATCTACTAAATCGACTGATAGACCGTAATCCCCATTTCGATTCCATTTAGAACTACTACTTGAATAGTTTATAGTTTGAATATGATTTTGATAAATGGCACCTCGCACTACTTGAGTACCATACTCTGTACCTCTTACCGGTGATGTATTTCCATTTATACCAATTCCGATGATATCTTCTTTAGTATTCAGAGCTCCTGTAGACCAATCGACTACATTAGTAACTGTATAAACACCTGTGCTTTTTTTAGACACAGAAACAGTCATTGTTTTATATGAAGTAGTTGATTTATCTGAGTCACTATATATTGTTACCCTTTCTTTATATTCTTTAAGCCTTTGCATATATTCCTCATAACTAACTTCTTCAATACTAGTAACAGGAAGAGAAGCTTTAGAATTCAAATTCAAATAATCTTTCTGGATAGAAGGGTTATTAATAGTAGTTATGTAATGTTTGGTGGAATTGCTTACAAATTCCCTTTTTAAGATATCTTCTTTACTCTCACCTGAAGAAACCAAAAGTGTAATTACATCTAGGGTGAATCCTTTGTCTGTTAATGATTTTAACTCATCCTCCGAAAAAACAGGCTCTAATACTTTGACATGATTCTCATCCATTTCTAGTCCGTATACAATTTCTTGCGCTTTAAGATTTTCACTTTCTGCGCTAGCAATAGTATTCACTGAAAAGACAAATAATGTAGATAAAAGAATTGCTGTTAAAACTTTCTTCAATTTCATCACTCTTTTCTATTTTTTTAGTACACACTATAGTTCATCATCTAATTGTGTGTATCCTAAAAATAACATTTTTTCTTGAAATGCCAAGATATTATGCACAAATGGATATTATCTTTTTGAAAAATATCATATTTTTTGTTTCAAAATAGAATTAACAAAAGCCACGTACGCAGTACTTTGAATTGAATTCAATATTCAACTAATGGGTGCTTTAGTTGAATAAGGAACAAAAAATAATGTATATAAATGTAAAGACCATGATAGCTTAATTGCCGTCATGGTCTTTTTTGGTTTAATCGTCATATGGTCTGTATTTTGCAAAAAGTTCCTTAGAAGCTTCTTTCCTACCTTCTATATCTTCTCTTAAAAACAACTTATCTCGACTAAGTTCTTTAACGGGAACTAATTTGCCGCGTTTTACTAGAGAGCTTAATGCCTGCCTTGATATTTGTAATTCTTCTAATACCTCTGATGAAGTCAATATTTCTGTTCGTACTAAGCTAATAAACTCTTCTTTGGTATCGACTTTGTATACAGTCATTTTATAACTTCCTTTTCAATTTCATTTTCTTGATATAAAGAATGATGTTCATCACAATTAGTATTAAACATATTGAGTAAATGATTATTATCGTGTAATCAAAAAACTGTGGTTCTTTCCAATTCACAACATCAATCAAAATGTACAATGCGAATGCTAAGGCTACAACATAAGAAAAATTTTTCATAATTAGATGGATATGATAAGATTTAAGAAGAGAGGGGAATTTCTTCCCCTTCTTGCTATTTGCGACGTTTTCCTTTGCGGGGGGAGCGTCGCTTTTTGTTTTTCTTACCTTGTCGCATGTCGTAGATGTTTTTTACTGAACCTGTCAGTAAGTTAATCACCGTAGCTAGTGCGACTAGATAAGCTAAACCCTTATCATAATCCATTTAGTTCACCTCCTTTCTATACTTTAATTATATTATAACTATTTACTATAGTTAATAGATTTAGGTAAAATTTTCTATAAAATATAAAATTACCATGTATACAAAACAAACAAATGTTCGTATAATTAATAAAAAGGAGGGAACGAGTGTGCGTATAAATATTTTAAAAGTAATGGAACATAACCAAATTGTAGAAATGATTTACATGAAAGAAAACGGTGAAATCAGTAAGCGAAAGGTGAAAGTATTAAGTGTAGATGACGATACATTTAAAGCTTATTGTTTTCTTCGCAACACAAAAAGGATTTTTAAAATAGATAATGTGCTCGCATTTGTTCCAGTAATTAATAAAGAAAGAAGTGTCATTTGATGCCTGTGATTAAAGAAAAGGATTTAATGTACTTCGAAAATAAATTGTACTTGCCGATGATTATTAAAGTGCTAGAAAAAGATCTTGAGTCAATCGATAAGTTGCCATTTAAACTAAATAGACCTTACATTAAGCTGGTAGAGGACGCTCTAAAATTAGTACATAAGGATTTAAAATCTGCTGATATATATTTAATAAGAAAGCAAATGCAGTTAACCAAATGGGAATCAACAGCCGATTCCACAACCTTTGCATTTATTTATATGGGAACAGAAGAACGCCATAAATATTTACATACAGAAATAAAAACGAAGTGTGAGGAAATACTTTACAAATATTTTACAATTAATTAAAAGGCTTTTTCTTAAACATCTAGAACTAGATAGCAAAGCGAGGTGAGAAAAATGAAAAAGTACGACGTGAAAATAGAAATGTATAGCGGCCAAACATTTGAATTTGAAACCGATTCGGATGTAAGGACTTTAAAACCAATGGAGATAAACGGAACACGAATGATTGTAACGGAAGAAGAATGGGCATTTAATATTATTCATATTAAAAATATGAAAGTAACTGAAAAAGTTTAATGTACATAACCACCAACCATTAATTTGGTAGGTGGTTTTTTTATTTCTTCTATTTAATAGAAAAAATTTGTAGCTTTTTAAAATACCTTGTAATAGTCAATACAGGTCTCTATAATAAGGATAACTTTAATGAATATTAGAATAAATAAAAGATAGCAGCAAAAAATCACATAAAAGTCACAAAAAATATGTGAGCGAATGAAAAAATATGAAGAAAACAGATGGGTAATCGGAATATAACCATTATATTAGAGCCTTCTATATTAATGTGAAGACACACGAAAATTGTGTGTACTATCATTAAAATAGATAATTTTAATGAGCGAGAAAATAATCTTGATATGTAGCGAGTTGGTGAAGCATGTACAAAGTATATTTAGTTGGATTTATGGGAAGCGGAAAAAGTGCAATCGGAAGAAGACTGAGCTATTTGTTAAAAATGCCATATTACGACATGGATAAAGAAATCGTTAATAAGCAGAAAAGGACAATACCCGAAATATTTGAACAGGAAGGGGAAGCATACTTTCGACAATTGGAAACTGATTTCTTGAAAAACTTCCGTAAAGAGTCCTGTATTATCTCTACAGGTGGTGGAGTCGCGATGAATGAAGAAAATGTTCGAATTATGCGTCAAACTGGTTTAGTGTTGTATTTAGATGCGACATTCCATGATATTTGGATGCGTATTAAAAATGATAAGAACAGACCGATTGTGCAGAGTAGTACAAGAGAAGAGTTAGAGCAATTATACAATAAGAGAAGAAGAGCTTATAAAAAAGCAACACATATTACAATCCTTACCGAAAATCGTCCATTGCGTCAAGTTACAGAGTATGCCGGTTACCAAGTAAATCGATTAAAAGGCGAATGAATGAATATAAAATTTATTAATTGTTCGTGTTTTAAGTAATTTTATAAAAAGTATTGCGTCTTTTAATGTTCAATGTTAGGATATAGACAAAGCAAGCCATTTATACAGATATCGCGGTTGAGTATACGGGGAGAGAACGCTGTAGGTAGCGTCGCCGAAGGAGCAAGTAATAGCTATTATGAATCTCTCAGGCAAAAGAACTCGTATAGGACGCAACTCTGGAGAGTGCTTTCGTTTAGTATCACGCAAAGCCACCAAAGAGGAAAGCCATTTAGGTAAACTTTCAGGTGCCAGGACAGAGAACCCTTGTTAATCTACAGGGGGTACTCTGTCCTTTTTTATGTGTGAAAAACTTAAGGAGGAGATTTTATTGTCAGAACAGTTGAAGCGTACACCTCTATTTGATGATTATGCTACATATGGAGGAAAAACAATTGATTTTGGTGGTTGGGAATTACCTGTACAGTTTTCTAGTATTAAAGAAGAGCATGAAGCAGTAAGGACAAAAGCAGGATTGTTTGATGTCTCTCATATGGGAGAAATTATCGTTACAGGTTCATCAAGTGAGGCGTTTTTACAAAAAATAATGACAAATGATGTTTCCAAATTAGTAAATGGGCAAGCGCAATATACTGCAATGTGTTACGAAGATGGTGGTATAGTAGATGATCTATTAGTCTATAAAGTAGCAGAAAACCACTATTTATTAGTAGTAAACGCAGGCAACATTGAAAAAGATTTTGACTGGATGAAACAATTCGTGACTGAAGGTGTAGAACTAGTAAATAAATCGGATAAATACGGTTTACTGGCACTACAAGGACCACTTGCACAAGAGATTTTACAAAAGCTTACTTCCAAAAATCTAGACGAGATTGGATTCTTCCGTTTCGCAGATAATGTCGAAGTTGCTGGAAAATCAGTTCTTGTTTCTCGTACTGGTTATACAGGAGAAGATGGATTTGAAATCTATGCATCTAGTAATGATGTAAGAGACTTATGGAGCAAAATTTTAGAAGCTGGAAAAGAAGAGGGACTTCTACCTTGTGGACTAGGGGCACGTGATACATTACGATTTGAAGCATGCTTGCCATTATATGGTCAAGAGCTTTCGAAAGATATCTCCCCACTCGAAGCTGGCTTGGGCTTTGTTGTGAAGCTAAAAAAAGAACAAGACTTCAATGGGAAAACTGTTTTAGCTGATCAAAAAGAAGACGGCGTACCAAGAAAAAGTATCGGAATTGAAATGATTGATAAAGGGATTCCGCGTACTGGTTATCCAGTGTATGCAGGGGATAAACAAGTTGGTTTTGTTACTACAGGAACGCAATCTCCTACACTCAAAAAAAATATCGGTCTAGTGTTAATTGACACAACATTTGCAGAAATCGGAAAAGAGCTAGAAGTAGAAATAAGAAACAAACGGTTAAAAGCAGTTACTGTACCTACTCCATTTTATAAAAGAGAAAAATAAGCCAAGAAAGAGGTTGTCCATCGATGAAGCATCGTTATTTACCAATGACTGAGCAAGATCAAAAAGAGATGTTAGATGTAATCGGCATTTCTTCTATTGATGAATTGTTTGCAGACATTCCTGAAAAAGTACGTTTTAATGGTGAGTATAATATTAAACCTGCGAAAGCAGAATCTGCGTTACTGAAAGAATTAGCAACTCTTGCTGATAAAAACGCGGATAGCAAAAAATATGCTTCTTTCCTTGGTGCTGGAGTATATGACCATTTCAAACCAATAATTGTAGATCATGTTATCTCTCGTTCTGAATTTTATACTGCATATACTCCGTATCAGCCAGAAATTTCACAAGGGGAATTGCAAGCAATTTTTGAATTCCAAACGATGATTTGTGAATTAACTGGTATGGATATTGCAAACTCTTCTATGTATGATGGTGGTACAGCGCTTGCTGAAGCTGGTAATTTAGCTGCTGGGCACACTCGTCGTAAAAAAATAATTATTTCTGAAGCGGTTCATCCTGAATATATTGATGTAGTAAAAATGTATGCTAAAGGACAAAACGTTCAAGTGGTAACAGTGCCAATAAAAGATGGCTTAACTGATTTGTCGAAACTAGAAGAATTAGTGGATGAAGAAACAGCAGCTGTTTTAGTTCAGTACCCAAACTTCTTTGGTCAAATTGAAGATTTAGCAAAAGTAGAACAACTAACACATGCTCAAAAAGCGTTATTCGTTGTTTCTACAAACCCACTTGCACTTGGAGCTTTGACACCACCAGGTAAATTTGGTGCGGATATTACAGTTGGAGACGCGCAACCATTTGGAATCGCGGAAGCTTTTGGTGGACCTCACTGTGGTTTCTTCGCAGTAACATCTAAATTAATGCGCAAAGTTCCAGGGCGTCTGGTTGGAGAAACAACGGATGAAGATGGTCGTCGCGGATTTGTGTTAACATTACAAGCACGTGAGCAACATATCCGTCGTGATAAAGCGACCTCTAACATCTGTTCGAACCAAGCGCTAAATGCACTTGCAGCTTCTGTTGCAATGACAGCACTTGGAAAAAAAGGTGTAAAAGAAATAGCCATTCAAAATATCGCAAAAACCCACTACGCGAAACAAGCTTTTGAAAAAGCTGGCTTTGAAGTACCTTTCCAAGGAGCACATTTCAACGAAATCGTTGTGAAAGTAAATGGTTCTATTGCGGATGGAAACAAAGCACTTCTTGAAAAAGGAATTATCGGAGGATTTGACTTAGGTAGAATGAACTCCGATCTTAAAAATCACGTATTAATCGCTGTAACTGAGCAACGTACAAAAGAAGAAATAGATGCACTCGTGCAAGAAATGGGGGCTCTTCATGCATAAGGATAATCAACCACTAATTTTTGAAATTACGAGAGAAGGCCGTGTAGGATATAACCTACCTGAACTAGATGTTCCTGAAGTAGATATAGCGTCATTATTACCACAAGGTATGCAACGCGAGGAAGAGGCGGAATTACCAGAAGTATCAGAGCTAGATATTATGCGCCATTATACTGCTCTATCAAACCGTAACCACGGTGTGGATACAGGATTCTACCCACTTGGATCTTGTACGATGAAATACAATCCGAAAGTTAATGAATCGGTTGCACGTTTCCCAGGTTTTGCTAACATTCATCCATTACAAGATGAATCTTCTGTTCAAGGTGCGATGGAGCTTATGTATGATCTTCAAGAGCATTTAATCGAAATCACTGGTATGGACGAAGTGACACTCCAACCTGCAGCTGGTGCGCATGGTGAGTGGACTGCTCTGATGATGATTCGTGCATTCCATGAAGCAAATGGGGACTTAGATCGTACGAAAGTAATCGTTCCGGACTCTGCTCATGGAACGAACCCTGCATCTGCAACAGTAGCTGGCTTTGAAACTATTACAGTAAAATCAGATGAAAATGGATTAGTAGATTTAGAGGACTTACGTCGCGTTGCTGGTCCAGATACAGCAGCCCTAATGCTAACAAATCCAAATACATTAGGTCTATTTGAAGAAAGCATTTTAGAAATGGCTGAAATCATTCATGGTGTTGGTGGTAAATTGTACTATGATGGTGCTAACTTAAATGCGGTTATGTCTAAAGCGCGTCCAGGAGACATGGGCTTTGACTGTGTTCACTTAAACTTACACAAAACATTTACAGGTCCTCACGGAGGCGGTGGTCCAGGTTCAGGTCCAGTTGGAGTAAAATCTGACCTTATTCCATTCCTTCCAAGTCCAGTACTTGTAAAAGAAGAAGATAAATATACATTTGACTACAATCGTCCACAAGCAATAGGACGTGTAAAACCGTTCTATGGCAACTTTGGCATTAATGTTCGTGCTTACACGTATATCCGCTCAATGGGGCCAGATGGTCTAAAAGCAGTTACTGAGTATGCAGTACTAAATGCTAACTATATGATGAGACGTCTTGAAGAACATTTCGATCTTCCATACAACCGTCATTGTAAGCATGAATTTGTATTGAGTGGCCGCCGTCAAAAGAAACTTGGTGTTCGAACTTTAGATATGGCGAAACGTCTGCTTGACTTTGGATATCATCCACCTACAATCTACTTCCCACTGAATGTAGAAGAAGGTATGATGATTGAGCCAACAGAAACAGAGTCAAAAGAAACATTAGACGCATTCTGTGATGCACTCATCCAAATTGCAAAAGAAGCGCAAGAGGATCCAGAAATCGTTCAAAACGCACCACATACAACAGTTATCAATCGTTTAGATGAAACAAAAGCTGCTCGTAAGCCAGTTTTACGTTATACAAAAGCATAAAAAAGTGCGGTCCTCAAATGGACCGCATTTTTTTAGTCTTCAAATGGTATATCATATTGCCTTGCTTTATGGTAAATGGCACTTTGTACAGATCCATTTACGACTCCAGAGACAGGAAATTCAAAGACATCCCCATCTGTAAACTCAAAAATATATATTTCATCTTGTTTCTCTTCTGGTTCCTCTAATACATGGACTACCTTCGCAAGGTTTTCCCAATCATGTACTACTTTATTTCCGAAAAGTGGATTGAATTCTATTTTGTCTTCATGTAGATAAACATAATTTTGAACACCTAGCGCAAAAATGAGTATAAACCCAATTGCTGCCACAATAACTGTTATGACCTTTAACATATTAGATTTTAGAAAATAGGACGCACAAAGAAGCACAACTGCAAAAACAAATGAGAATGCAAGCGCCAAAAAACTCGTGCTAAGTGGTACAAAAACAATCGATCCAGGGCCGCTATAAAATGTAATCGACGTAATGACCGGAGTGAGGATGCAAGCAAATGGTGCTACTATTAATAAAATAAGTGCAAAAATCCAAAACAAATCCTTGCGATTTCCTAGTGCCAAAATAATCCACCTCATTCAAATGATTTCATAATGAAACATCATGTTGATTGTTATACGAAAATAGAAGTGGGAAGTTTCAGGAATTATATGAAAAGAAAAAAAGAATCACAGCGGATTCTTTTTGTTTATAGATAAATGGTTAAAATCCAATAGAAGATTCGTCTTTCTCCCAATCGTTTTTTATGGATCGTTTGTTTTGTTTTATCAGTTCCTCGATCCGTTTTTCATAAGCGAGCTCTCCGTCATAATGCCAATTGAGCGCGACCGACATATAGAGCTCGTTCAATTGAGACATAGATAATCCTTTTGAACGTTTCGCCATATCTGCAAATTGTTCATCCGTGAAAATATGCTTAATATCCAGTTTGCGCAAATAGTTTTTCCGCACTTTTTCAGGAGGGGAAGGAATTTCGTATGCACGATCAAAACGACCAGCCCGATTAATAAGCGCAGGATCTATTTTTTGCGGGTAGTTTGTCGTCCCTATGATAAATAACCCTTCTCTTGATTGAGCACCGTCTAAAGTGTTTAAAAAGACGGAACGCGTGTATTCTGGCATGGAATCGATATCTTCAATTACTAAAATTGCCGGTGCTAGCCGAGTGACAATTCCAAATACTTCTTGTACCGAATGACTACCAGTGAATTCAGTTATTTGCCAATAGACAACCGGAGCCTTGGTTGAACCGGTAATCGATTTTACTAAAGTTGTTTTGCCGTTACCAGGTGACCCGTATAGTAATATTCCACGTTTATAGGGTAGTCCATAATCTTTGAAAAAGTGACCATCTTCTTTAAAAAATTCATCGATTGATCGGAAAATGTCTTGTTTAATACTTTCAGATAGTAATACATCATCACGACTTACCGCAGCTTGCTCGCCGTATTTTCTGCGTTGCACCCCATGCTCTGTATCTACCAAATAGGTAACGGATTGCATAAGCAGCTGACGCATTTTTTCGTTTATTTCTTGCAAGAATGTAAGAGCTGTTTCAGCCGAAATTGAAAAGAAATAGTATTCTGGCCAACTGTTCCCACCAGAGTAGTTAAAAGAGAATGTCATTGCGACATCATATTCGGGGAAAAAGATTAGATTATTTTCGAAAGAATCGACAATCTCTAGCTTACTTTCAACTGATAATTGTGATTTACTTGTAATTTTACTTTGTGCCCTTGTTTCAAATACAGATGCTAAAACTTCATAGGTAACGAGATTGTTTTCCATCATTTCTAATAGGTTTCCGTCTAATTGTAAAATAGATTCTCCTATGTCGATCGTCTGCCAATTAGCGTATTTGCGTTCTTTTAGCAAATGAATAATGCGTTTAGATACGATGGCAAAGTCCTCGTAGTTTGGATGTGTTTGTCTGAAATCTTCATTGTGTGAAAATAAAACATGTTTTTGCATCTAATACCTCCATTAGCGAGATGATTATAGAAAAAGGTCCCTCTTTATGAAAGAAGAACCTTTATGTATATCTAGATTCAAAATCTTAGCTCATTTTACAAGGAGCACTTTTAAAAATTATTTTGTTTTAATCTTACCAGTCCAGGTTTTGAAGCCGCCTTGAAGCTGGTTTAATTCAGTATAGCCCTTTTTCTTTAAAAACATTGCGGCACGAGAACTTCTTGCGCTGCTTTGGCAATATAAGTAAACAGGCTTATCTGGACGAATTTCTTTAAAACGTTGACGAAGTTGTGACGAAGGAATATTTCTTGCTCCAAGAATATGCCCTGCATCGAACTCTTTTGGTTCTCTTACATCGATAAGTTGGGCTTTACGGTAACCCGTTATAAACTGCTCTTGCGTAAGGTTTGTAACTGCTTTTTTTAATCGTAATGCTTGAATAATAGCATAAACTATTAACACGACAATTACTGCGATTAAAAAGTATAAAGTATTAGACACGGTCTTTCCCCTTTCTATGTTTCCATATCTATTATAAAAGATTCACTAGATACAATTCAATCTATTTGATAAAATGAATATCGTTGTGAAGGGGGAAGACTTACGTGGAAAAGACAAAATGGTATTTCATTAATTCTGGACCTTGTAGTCCAGCATATAATATGGCACTTGATGAAGCGCTATTAGATTGGCATAGCGAGGGGCTCATCCCACCAGTCGTTCGATTTTATGAGTGGAATCCCGCTACTTTGTCGATTGGTTATTTTCAATCGGTTGATAAAGAAATAGACATGGATGCCATTAAAAAATTAGGACTGGGATTTGTTCGAAGACCTACCGGAGGAAGAGGCGTGCTCCATGAACATGAACTTACATATAGTGTAATTGTGACAGAAAGTTATCCTGATATGCCTGCAACTGTAACGGAAGCTTATCGAGTAATCAGTGAAGGTTTGTTACTTGGCTTCCAAAATCTCGGTTTAGATGCTTATTTTTCTGTTCCAGATACAGAACAAAAAAGAGATGATTTAAAAAAACCGAAATCTGCCGTATGTTTTGATTCTCCAAGTTGGTATGAACTTGTAGTAGAGGGTAGAAAGGTGGCAGGTAGTGCACAAACAAGGCAAAAAGGTGTCATTTTGCAACATGGAGCTATTTTATTGGATTTAGATGAAGATAAATTAATTCAAACATTTAAGTTTTCCTCTGATGAATTAAGGGAAAGAGTAAAAGCGAGTTTGTCGAAAAAAGCGGTTGCTATCAACAAGATTAGTAAAAATCCGATAACGATCGATGAATGCAAGGTGGCATTTAAAAAAGGTTTTGAAGACGCTTTAGAAATAGAATTAGTGGAATATAAGCTAACAGAAGAACAAGAGATGTATGTACAAGAGTTGGAAGCGAAACGTTATGCTAATGATGAATGGAATTTTAGAAAATAATTTATTTTTTTTTAGTCATTTAGTCCATTGACTACCGCAATCATTAGGTTTGCGTAAAATCTATTCATTTGCAAAATAACACAACATATAGTATCGTTTATAGATAATGATACACTATATGGTGTGTTTTATTTTTTTATAAAAAGGGAGGCAATATGATGGTATTAGCATCTCAAAACCCAAATGCAACCATTAACATTGAACAATTAAACAAAGATATTGAGCAATTTCCACAAGTACACCCTATTACAACTGACATGAAATTAACACATAAAGGTGTATCTAGACTTGTTATGATTGACCGTTACTCTTTTAAAGATACGGAGAAAAAAACGCTAAAAACAGGAGATTTTGTCGTATTAACGGTGAAAGACGATCCGAAGTTTCCGGCGCGCGGTTTAGGATATATCGTGTCGATTAATGTCGATGCGAAAACTGCAGATGTATTGATCGAAGAAGATTATCGAAGTGCAATTGATGACAGCAATCAAGTTGCATCAGGAGTTGTCACTCGTCCACTTAGCGTAATAGAAAAACCTTTAGAAGTATTCTATGAACAAATTGCTAAACGAAATGCTACTGGACTTGCTTCGGTGGAGAAGACAGAAGAAAAAAGAACAGAATGGTTTGAAAAGTTTTATCAACAATTAGTTTCGTTAAAATTCATTCCTGCTGGACGAGTATTATACGGAGCAGGAACAGGAACGGATGTTACATATTTTAATTGTTACGTAATGCCGTTTGTGGCTGATTCTCGTGAAGGAATTAGTGATCATCGTAAGCAAGTAATGGAGATTATGAGCCGTGGTGGTGGGGTTGGTACGAACGGTTCCACACTTCGTCCGCGTAATACATTAGCACGCGGGGTAAATGGTAAGTCTTCAGGTTCTGTATCTTGGTTAGATGATATTGCTAAATTGACTCATCTTGTCGAACAAGGTGGGTCACGTCGTTAACATATCGGCGACGTAATCTCGTGAATTGCTGGAACATCCTTAGAGCTTTCTTCACCACAACGTGACTAGCAATAGTGAGCGTGAAGGTTTGAAAAGAAGAGAGATTGGACAATCAGCAGCGAAGGGTCTTTGGAAACGGAGATCAACGTTCAACGACTATCGAAACTTCCTAATGCATTGCTATGGAAGAAGTAAATTATAGTTATCAGTAATGATTCTATAAGGCACGAGACAAAGAATAATGATATTTCTTTGATGATATAGTCTGAACTTATGTGAAAGCATAAGAGTTAGGCAGAAATGACCTAACCCCACATATGGTGGTGTAACAAAGTTGGGAGCACAAATGATAATGCTGGCCGATTGGCATCCGGATATTGCGGAATTCATCATTTCGAAAATGCAAAATCCACGAATTTTACGATTCCTAATCGAAAATACAAAAGACGAAACTATTAAACAATTAGCGAAGGACAAGCTTAAATTTAAACCGTTGACATTCCAAGAAGAAGCGATGTATCAAGGTATTATAAACTATAAAGCAATCCCTGGTCTTGGAGGATTCAGCAATGAAATCATTCGTGATGCAGAAACGAAACTTCGCGATGGTGGTACTTACACTGTTCATAATCCAGAATTTTTAACTGGAGCGAATATTTCAGTAACGTTAACAGATGATTTTATGAAAGCAGTAGAAAATGATGAAGACTTTGACCTTCGTTTCCCAGCTACTGAATCTTATACAGAAGAGGAAATGGCATTTTACAACGAAAATTGGCATATAATTGGCGATGTTCGCGAGTGGGAAAAAATGGGGTATGCTGTAAGAACTTATCGTACAGTAAAAGCGAAAGAACTTTGGAATTTGATTAATATTTGTGCAACATACTCAGCAGAGCCTGGCGTTTTCTTCATTGATAATGCAAATGAAAAAACAAATGCAAAAGCATATGGACAAAAGGTTGTTGCAACCAATCCATGTGGTGAGCAGCCATTAGCACCGTATTCTGTTTGTAACCTAGCTGCTGTAAACCTAGCACAATTTGCAAATAAAGAGACAAAGACAGTAAACTATGAAGCATTAAAAGAAACAGTACGCGTTGGTGTGCGTATGCAAGATAATGTTATTGACGCAACCCCATATTTCTTAGAAGAAAATAAAGTACAAGCACTCGGCGAGAGACGCGTTGGACTTGGCGTAATGGGACTAGCAGATCTACTTATTTATTGTGAAAAAGAATATGGTTCTGAAGAAGGAAATGTTTTAGTAGATGAGATTTTTAAAACCATAGCGATTGCAGCATATGAAACTTCTGCAGAATTGGCAAAAGAACGAGGAAGCTTCCCATTCCTAACAGGCGAAACAGAAGAAGAAACAAATCGACTTAGAAAAGCTTTTACTGAAACAGGATTCATGCAAACAATGCCAGAAGAAATTAGAAACACTATTTTAGAATCTGGTATTCGCAACTCGCATTTATTAACTGTTGCTCCTACTGGATCTACTGGAACAATGGTTGGTGTTTCGACTGGTCTGGAGCCATATTATTCGTTTACGTATTACAGAAGTGGACGTTTAGGGAAGTTTATCGAAGTAAAAGCTGATATTGTAAAAGAATATTTAGCTAATAATGAATCAGCGGAAGAAGAAAATCTTCCAAACTGGTTTGTAACGGCTATGGAATTACCACCAGAAGCACATGCAGATGTGCAATGTATTATCCAACGCTGGATTGATAGTTCGATCTCGAAAACAGTAAATGCTCCACGTGGCTACACAGTAGAACAAGTAGAAGCTGTTTATGAACGCTTATACAATGGCGGAGCAAAAGGCGGTACTGTATACGTGGATGGAAGTCGCGATGCGCAAGTATTGACGCTAAAAGCGGAGGAAAATACATTAGACGATCCGGAGCAGGAAGAAGAAAAAGTATTTGAAAAACGTCCTATCGTATTAATCGATACAATCCAAGATCTACGCTCGACGAATGTAACTATAGGATCAGAAGTTGGGAATACTTGTCCTGTTTGCCGAAAAGGGACAGTAGAAGAAATGGGTGGCTGTAACACATGTACAAACTGTAATGCACAGTTAAAATGTGGTTTATAATATAATAAAGAATTAAACAAATGTAGATTTAAAATAAAGTTTTACAGTTACACCCCTTTGGATAAAAAATATCTAAAGGGGTGTTTTTTTATGTCCAAAAGAAAACGATCATCTCAAATTATTTAATACTATTTCTGAAGTAAACATAGTTAGGATTTATGCAACTGTATCGTCGCTAGTGCGTTTATTTCCTTTATATATAAAATAAAGGGAAATAACCATAAATAATAAAGCGAAAACCCGTTTTATATCTAATTCTATGACTAAACTATTGAACCATCCAAAATGATCAATAATAAGCCCAATTACTAGTTGACCAGCTATACCAGCAATATTTGTTGCTATTACTCCAATTCTTGGTACTGCTATAACAGTGAAAAGTAAATACATAGTGCCTAAAAATGCTGCACTTAATTGCCATTTTGGTGCTTCTAAAAGTGCTAGTATATTCCCGCTACCAAAAAATAAAATAAAAATGGTCAAAAACATTGTTCCAGTGAGAAAGGTTAATAATGTTGTTTCTATTGTTCCAGCTTTTCGACTAAATGTACCATTGATAGATGATTGTGCGCTTAATGTGATGCCGCCAATTAATGTGAATATAATCATAAATAAACCCATAATGGTCATACCTCCTAGTTTATTAATATAAGTGCCATGATCATGGAAAGAACTGCAAATAGTTTTTCTTTATTAATCTTGTTTTTCTGACTACCTAACCATCCAAAATGTTCAATAATCATACTCATTACCAATTGCCCGATTATAACAGCAACCATTGTTATGCCAACACCAACGAATGGGACACTGACAACAATGGAAGTTAAATAAATAACACCCAAGACTCCTCCAAGTAATGACCACTTAGGTGCCTCTAAAGTATATGAAATCTTCCCTTTTCCAAAAAATAGCCACAATAGACTCATGATTATTGAGCCCATAAAGAAGTTATAAAAACTTGTCTCTATTTGTCCAATTGTTTTTCCTAATTCAGCATAGATAGCTCCTTCAAAGCTAAGTGCTGCTCCAGCTAGTAGGGCTAACATATAAGATATAAATCGCATATATCGATTCCTCATTTCTGTATAATTGTATATCTAGAAAAATAGATATAAGGTGGTAAAAAAAACAGAAATCAATATTAATTAGATGTCTGTTTTAAAATATTCAGCTAAATGTTGAATAAATTCTTCATTACGTCTGTAGTATGTCCATTGTCCATGACGAATAGATTCAAGTAAACCAGCTCTTTGCATCATATTTAAGTAGCTAGAAACGGTAGATTGAGAAATTTTGGCTTTTTCTTGAATATCTCCAACACATACTCCGCCTTTGTAACTTACCTCCTTGGGTAGGTGAGCGCCTTGTTTTGGGAAATGTTTCTCGGGTTCCTTTAACCACTCTAAAATCTTGAGTCTTGTTTCGTTAGATAATGCTTTGAAAACATCAATAGGTTTCATGAGGGTAATTATATATCTAGAAATTTCGATATGTCAAATTGAAGGCGAGAATAATTTCTTACATGCAAGCGGTACTCACAACATTGTAGTACCTACGCGCAACATTAAAAAAGAGTTACAGATACTGTCCTCTCATCTCATGTAAGTTTGCAATTTTGTGAATTGGTTGCTGTCAATCAGTGATTAGTCGCCCTTGGCCATCGGTTTGAGATAAGCATTTGTGTATTTACTTTTCCTTGTTTAAAAATTCCTTTTGAAGCCTACACTAAAGTAAAAAAAGTTGAGGGGATTTACATGAAAGGTTTAGCAATCAGTACTAGTTTTACAGTGGCATTGATTACTGTAATAATGCTTAAAATATTAGATTTTTTTCATTTCATCAAATGGGATCCAGTAGGATTTTCGGATACTTTTCATGTATTAAAGGATAGCAATACATTTATCAAATGGGTAATATTGTTTATCGTCGTGTGGGCAGCGAGCATTATTTTATATTATATTAGCTTGATATTCATGAAAATTCCGATAGCCATCACAAGTATTGCACTAGGATTAATCATCGCATTTATATTAGAATGGATCATTCTGGATGCTAGTACCATTGAAAAAACGATTAAACGAATGTCCATTCCCTTTATATGTATTATTATCGTGGCAACGCGATTTTTAATGGAATCTGCCATCTTTCATGCGCAAGACAAACCATTAAGTAAATGAAAATTTACCATCCTTATTTCATATGCTAAAATAATAGGTAGTAGTTATTAGAAAATGAGATGAGGGGTAATCATGAAAGTTGCGAAATTGCGAACAGCTATAGAAGAAAAAGGGGTCGACGCATTATTAATTACAAATGGATACAATAGACGTTATATGACAGGATTTACTGGTACGGCTGGTGTTGCCATTGTTTCTAAAAATGATGCAGTTTTTATCACGGATTTTCGTTATACTGAACAAGCTGCAAGCCAGATTAAAGATTTCCGCATTGTAAAACATGAGAAGACATTAATCGAAGAAGTAGCAAAACAAGTTGCTGAAATGGGCATTCAATCGCTTGGATTTGAAAAAGAGGATTTGACTTACAGTAGCTATGAATTGTATAAACAAGCCGTCAAAGCAGATTTAGTACCCTTATCTGGATTAGTTGAAAAAATTCGCTTGATAAAGACGGACGAAGAGATTAGTATAATAAAGGCAGCTTGTCGCATTGCTGATGAGGCTTATGAGCATATTGTTACATACATAAAACCAGGGATGACGGAATTACAGGTGTCCAACGAATTAGAATTCTTCATGCGCAAACGTGGAGCAACCTCTTCTTCTTTTGATACAATCGTTGCTTCAGGAGTGCGTTCAGCACTACCACATGGTGTTGCATCAGATAAAGTAATTGAAGTAGGCGACTTTGTGACATTAGACTTTGGCGCCATATATAATGGTTATATTTCCGACACGACTCGAACAGTTGCAGTTGGGGAGCCAAGCGAACAATTGAAAGAAATTTACCAAGTTGTCCTCGATTCACAATTACTTGCTTTAGAAAAGGTGAAACCGGGTATGACAGGTAAAGAAGCAGATGCAATTGCGCGCGACTATATTGCTTCTAAAGGCTACGGAGAAGCATTTGGGCATTCATTGGGTCATGGGATTGGTCTAGAGGTTCATGAAGGACCAGGATTATCATTCCGTTCGGATGTTGTGTTAGAACCAGGTATGGTTATTACGATTGAACCAGGTATTTACTTACCGAATATCGGTGGTGTACGAATCGAAGATGATGCACTAGTAACAGAAAATGGTTTAGAAAAGCTTACGCATTCGACAAAAGAACTATTAATACTAACTTAATTTTGGAGGGAAATAGATGATTTCAGTAAATGATTTTAAAACAGGCTTAACAATTGTAGTAGATGGTGTACTTTACCGCGTATTGGATTTCCAACATGTAAAACCAGGAAAAGGTGCAGCATTCGTACGTTCAAAATTAAGAAATCTACGTAATGGTTCGGTGAATGAAAAAACATTCCGTGCTGGAGAAAAAGTTGAAAAAGCACAAATTGATAACAAAAAAATGCAATACTTATATGCAAGTGGTGATCAACATGTATTCATGGACACTGATTCATATGAGCAATTAGAGTTAAATGAAAACCAAATCGAAGAAGAATTAAAATATTTACGTGAAAATATGGAAATTCATGTAATTCAATATCAAGGTGAAACACTTGGAGTAGAATTACCAAAATCGGTTGAACTAGAAGTAACGGAAACAGAACCAGGTATTAAAGGAGACACTTCTGGTGGTGGATCTAAAACAGCTAAACTTGAAACTGGTTTAGTAGTAACAGTTCCACTTTTCATCAATGTTGGGGATAGATTAATCATTAACACAGATGAAGGTTCATACGTATCAAGAGCTTAAAATAAAATGATAAATAGCGAGTCTTTCCTCGATTTTTTCGAGAAAAGGCTCGTTTTTTTGTTGTTTTCACATATTAAAAGCCTGGTCAGAATTTTATATTCGCACAAGAGCTTTAGTTGGAATATTGTAGTGCGTAGTTGGAATTTCGCTCTGATTAGTTGTAATAAAGCGCATTTTAGTTGTAAAAGGAAATTTATGGTTCCACTAACCCCTCTATTGTTTAATAGAGCATCCCCTAATTTCCGATAATCTTTTTCATATTCTTGAATATGCGTTCATATGTTATTCGTATGGAAGGGGGAGGCATTGTGGAACTTCACGATGTACTTCGAGTTGCGGGTATAGGATTATTGATTGCGATTCTGCACTTGTTTTTTGAATCTACTGGTAAAAAAGAATTTGCGTTTTTCTTGTTTTTTGTTGGATATATATATATGACAATCGAATTGCTGCGTTTATTAAGATTATTTTTTTACGAGATTTCCACATTTCTAGAATGGCTTCTTATGACGAGTTAGCCAATGATTGTATATGTGACGATTATCCTCGCATTTTGCTTGTTGGAATTAGTAAAAGAGACGTATCCGCGCTTACATTCGATTATCTATACCATTTATATCTTTCTTTTTTTAACGTATTTAGTGATTTCCCTTATAATACCGTTTGTAACTCACTATTTCTCCATAGTTCCAGTCGCCCTACTACCCGTATTTAAATTACTACTTTTTTCTGTCTTATTACTTTTTATTACTCAAATTGTGGAAGAACTTCTTTCGGAGTATGAGTATACAAGCCTTGCAACGATGTTTACATTTACTACAAAAGCAATCATCCTTCTCGCTTGGCTGCAACATATGAAGCAATTTTACGAAAAGTTTTTTTCCGTACTCGGATTACTTTCTTGAAGGAATGAACAATGAATGATGGATGAAATGTTACAGACACTATTGCAGCCGGTCAAAGAGGTCATCCAAACATTTACGTATATATTACTGTTTGGATTGGTATTTGTTTGTTTAGAGTGGTTAATACCATCTAGTAAACGATTATTAAAGTTTTTGTTTATCATGATTATTTGCTTTTATTGTTTAGAGCCTGCAATCCGGACATTAGATATGATCCAAGCGCTCTCGAACCAATTAGTAACGTTATTTTTAGGAATGTATCCATTATTAACAGCAGGAATTGCATTATCTGGTGGCGCATTACTAATCACCTTATGGAATCCAATGGTTATGGTATTTGCTTCTTTTACGACGGTATTAGCTGAGAAAGTATTAATTCCCTCCATTATGGCGGCATTTATATTTGATGTAATAACTAGAATACATCCAGCTACTTCGTTTTCAAAAATGTCCGATCTCATTCGCATGACGCTAGTTGGGACTACCTCTATTATCTTACTTTTATATAGTTTTTTTATGACTGTTAACGGTGTATTTACTTGGTCTGTCAGCGGGGCGGTTAATGAATCGGCAAAAAGACTAATCGCTAATAATATTCCATTTGTTGGATCTCTTTTAACAGAAAGTATTAGTACGATGAAAAGTTACTCATCTTCAGCTTCGGTTGTTACAGGCAATGCAGTACTGTTTTCTGTATTAGTCCTTGTATCGATCCCGACAATCCAGACAATTTTAATTGCTTTTTTATACCGATTATTGGGCGCGATTCTCGACCCTTTTATCGACGGTGATATTAGTGGTTTACTAGACGATATTGGAAGGACATTGTTTGTGTTATCCATTATTTCAGTTTTAATCGCATTTGCTTTCTTTTTTACCATTATTTTAACGATGCTTTTTGCGAAATTACTCATAAGTGTGAAAGGATAAGGAAAATCGTTACCAATTTCTTGTTTGGATTGTTATTGATTGTCGTTGTCGGAGAACTTCTTTCGATATTGCTAGAAGGTTCGGGCAGTGAACGGATAGACTTTCTTGTAAAAATTGCGATAATCTTCTGGATCTTGTCCTTTCTCTTCATATAAATAGTTTGTCTTGCATAAAGTATTGTAACCATCATGAAAAGAAGGGTGAACACTATATCAATTAAACAAAAGCCCACTTTTCGTTTTGTTGTCATAAGTATTGCTGTTCTCATTATCAGTCTACTTTTTTCAGAAATGTTCCTTTGGAATAATGAAAGCAATGAACAAGAAACAAAACTAGCTCCCAAAACAACAGAAGATTTAGGCTACATATTAGAGAAAATCAGTGGGGTTGGTCGCGTGGAAGTTTATTTTCATTACAAAGAGAGCACTGAAAAATCAACGGAAAGCGAGGTATCATTTTTCCAGTGGACAAGTGACAGTAGGGGGGACAAGGAAGAACTGATTGGGATACTAGTAGTAGCGGAAGGAGCGAGGGATAAACGCGTACAAAATAATTTGATTAAGACCCTTTCATCTGTTTTGCAAATAGCTCCACATCGAATCGTGATACAAGAAATGGAAATGGAGGATAAATAATATGAATATAAAAAAGAGATCGGTTTGGTTTTTAACTTTAATCAGTTTAGCAGCGGTAGTGACGGTTTTCTACTTATCGGATCGACCATCGCCTTTTGATGGAATCGCTCTTTTTTCCAATGACACATTAGATGACGTGGAATTAGTAGAAACATCATCTACGAACGAAGAATCATTTGCCTCTAGTAATAATGCATTCGAAGAGATGAGAATGGAAGTACAAGAACAACGTAGCCAGCTTCGTGCCCAATTAGAGACAAAAGTCGGTTCGAATGAATTTACTGCAGAACAAAAAGATGAAGCGTTTAACAAAATTGAAGAATTAGTTAAGGTAGATTCCACAGAAGCGATGCTGGAGCTAATTATTAAATCGTTAGGATATGACGATGCGCTTGTTCGAATCGAAGATAATGATGTATTAATAGATGTTGTGGCGAACGAACAATCTACTAAAAAAGCATCAGATATTATTTATGCTGTAAAAAGAGAATGGCCACAAGCTTACAATGTGGAAGTAAAATTCAACGGTTTATGATAAAAAAAGTGCCTCTAGCGGGCGCTTTTTTTCATTCTTTCGGGAAGATTTCCGCCGTAGCTATTTCAAATTGTCGTAAAAACGTCTAAAATGGGTAGAGTAAGTATTAATAATGTATATAAAAGGGAGACAAGTCACATGAAAATCCAAGAAATTAGAGAAATTATTAAATTGATTGATCAATCTTCATTAGACGAATTTTTATATGAATCAGATGGTACAAAAATTAAACTAAAGAAGAATGATAAAGGTATAATCTCTACAGGTGGACAATCATTTGAAAGCTCTTCTGTAGTGGAAGAACCGAAAATGGTAGAAGTTAAGGCTGAGCCAGTAAGTGAAATCAAGGAAGAGGTAGTTGTGACAGAAGCAAAACCTGTTGTAGAAGAAAGCTCGTTACATAAAATTACTTCGCCAATGGTCGGTACTTTTTATCAATCTTCTTCTCCGGATGCGGGTGCATACGTACAAGTTGGCAGTAAAATAAATGCAGATTCAATCGTTTGTATTGTAGAGGCAATGAAACTATTCAACGAAATTGAAGCCGAAGTAGAAGGCGAAATCGTAGAAATTCTTGTGAAAGACGGACAATTAGTTGAATATGGTCAACCGTTGTTCCTCGTAAAAGGAAATTAAGAAAACAAAAGACGAGGAAAGGGGCATAAAGAATGAAAAAAGTATTAATCGCCAATCGTGGTGAAATTGCGGTTCGAATTATACGTGCGTGCAAGGAATTAGGGATTGAAACGGTTGCTGTGTACTCAGAGGCTGATCGTGAAGCTCTTCATGTCCAAATTGCGGATGAGGCGTATTGTATTGGACCAAGATTATCAAAAGATTCGTATTTAAACTTTTCAAATATTATTAGCGTAGCAAAACTAACTGGGTGTGAAGGTATTCATCCTGGTTATGGGTTTTTAGCTGAAAATGCAGAATTCGCGGAGCTATGTGAGGAATGCGATATTAAATTTATCGGGCCGACATCTCAAGCGATTAGAAGTATGGGTATTAAAGACGTTGCAAAAGAAACAATGCAAAAAGCAGGTGTTCCAACAGTTCCAGGATCAAAAGGGATTGTGGAAACAGAAGAGGATGCACTAAATGTTGCAAGAGAAATCGGATTCCCAGTCATTATCAAAGCAACTGCTGGCGGTGGTGGTAAAGGAATTCGCGTTGCAAAAGACGAAGAAGATCTTATTAAAGGCATTAAAATTACGCAAAAAGAAGCTGCTGCTGCATTTGGCAATCCAGGCGTATACTTAGAAAAATACATTGAAGTATTCCGTCATGTGGAAATTCAAGTACTTGCAGACGGCCACGGCAACGCTATCCATCTTGGAGAACGAGATTGCTCTGTTCAACGTCGTATGCAAAAACTGGTAGAAGAAGCGCCATCTCCAGCATTATCACCAGAGCTTCGTGCTGAAATGGGAGAAGCTGCTGTAAAAGCAGCACTTGCAGTTGGCTATGAAAGTGCAGGTACTGTAGAGTTTATATTTGATCATATCCATCAAAAATTCTACTTCATGGAGATGAATACTCGTATTCAAGTAGAACATCCCGTTACAGAAATGATTACTGGTATCGACTTGATCAAACAAATGCTACTAGTTGCTTCAGGTGAAAAATTAGCATTTAAACAAGAAGATATTAAACTGAACGGATGGGCGATGGAATGCCGTATCAACGCAGAAAATCCTGCGAAAAACTTTATGCCATCCCCTGGATTAGTTGAGTTTTACTTGCCACCAGGAGGACTAGGTGTACGTGTAGACTCGGCTGTTTACCCTGGTTATAGCATTCCACCGTTTTATGATTCTATGGTAGCTAAGCTAATTACGTACGGCGAAACGCGAGAGGAAGCAATCGCGAAGATGAAGCGTGCACTTTCCGAGTTTGCCATAGAAGGCGTGGAAACAACCATTGCTTTTCATGAAAAACTGATGAATCATGAAGTGTTTGTATCTGGAGATTTTGATACGAAGTTCTTAGAAAAATACGATGTGATGAATTCATAAAAGGAGTGTTCTAAATGACAGAAAATAACGAACAAAAATTTGTTCAAATGACTCCTGAAGGAAAAGATAACTTAGGAACAATTGAAATTGCTCCAGAAGTAATTACAGTAATTGCGGGTATTGCTACGAATGAAGTAGAAGGAATTGCTGGAACTCGTGGTAACTTTGCTGCGGGTGTTGTAGAGCGGCTAGGAAAAAAAGTCCACGGTAAAGGGATTAAAACAGAAATCACAAACGATGGATTGTTTATCGACGTCTATTGTTTAGTTAAATACGGTGCTTCTGTTCCAGTTGTTGCAAGAGAGGTACAATCCCAAATTCGTCAAGCAATCGAGAATATGACAAGTCTTACTCCTAAAGAAGTGAACGTTCATATTACCGGTGTGCAATTCGAAACAGCAGAATAATAGGAAAAGAGTCATCCCGAGGGTGGCTCTTTTCATTTTTTCTTTCTTCTCCTACGCATTCTGGAGGGAAATATGCTATTATTGTTCTTTAGATAGCTACATTTAAAGGAGAACTTATTTATGAAACGAAGACAAGCAAGAGAGCTAGCATTGCAAGCACTATTTCAGTTAGACAATCATGAAATTTCCATAGAAGAGGCAATTGGCCATGTTACGGAAAAACAAGACCCATTTTTAACTCAATTAGTTAGAGGAACGATAGATCATAAAGAAGAGATAGATGCTTCTTTAGTAGACAAGTTAGAGAACTGGTCACTCGCTAGATTACCTAAAATAGAACGAACAGTTCTTCGTATTGCGGTATATGAATTATTATTTACGGAAGATACACCAGCGAAAGTAGTTATTAACGAAGCTTTAGAAATTTGTAAAGTATTCGGTGACGAAAAATCTAGTCGTTTTGTAAATGGCGTATTGTCTAAATATACAGAGCAATAATTTTTACAATGAAGGAGCATAAATAGTGACGAATCATATAATTGATGGAAAACAAATCGCAGGAAAAGTAACAGAAAAAGTAAAAGACCGTGTGGAACGTTTAAAAGCCCAAGGTGTAACACCTGGTTTAGCAGTTGTATTAGTTGGGAACAATCCAGCTTCTCAAACTTATGTTAACAACAAAACAAAAACATGTGAAAAACTAGGTATGTATTCTGTCATGATTGAATTAGAAGAGACGATCTCAGAAAATGCTCTTCTAAAACATGTCGAAACATTAAATAATGATCCAAAAATTCATGGTATTTTAGTGCAATTACCTTTACCTAAACAAATAGACGAAGATCGTGTAATTGCAGCTATCTCTCCTCTTAAAGATGTAGACGGTTTTCATCCAGAAAGCGTTGGTAAAATGATGATTGGTCAACCAACCTTCCTTTCTTGTACGCCATTTGGCATTATGAAGTTGTTAGAATACAGTGATGTAGAAATAGCAGGAAAACATGCGGTTATTATAGGGAGAAGCAACATCGTCGGCAAACCGATGGGACAATTGTTGTTACAAAAAGATGCAACCGTAACGTATTGCCATTCCAAAACAAAAGATTTACATACATTTACAAAACAAGCGGATATTTTAGTAGTTGCTACTGGACGTGCGAAAATGATTGACGCAAGCTATATAAAAGAAGGCGCCGTTGTTATAGATGTAGGTATTAATCGTGATGAAAATAACAAGCTTTGTGGCGACGTGGATTTTGCTTCAGCACAAGAAGTTGCATCAAAAATCACACCAGTTCCTGGTGGAGTAGGACCGATGACAATTGCTATGCTTATGGAAAATACATGCCTATCGGCTGAAAATACCCTAACCAACTAATACTAAGGAAAGCTGTTTTTCTACAGAAAGACAGCTTTTACATTGTGGAAAGTCTGAGGAGTTGTTTCGTTCGTGACATCACATACATACTTAACGGTAAAAGCATTAACTAAATACATAAAAAGAAAATTCGATGCAGATACACACTTGCGTGATGTGTATGTAAAGGGAGAGCTTTCTAATGTGAAAGTCCACTCGAGCGGACATATTTATTTTACATTAAAGGATGATGCTGCAAGAGTCACTTCTGTGATGTTTGCGATGAATGCAAGATCGCTCAAATTCATCCCTGAAAGCGGCATGAACGTACTTATTCGCGGTGATATCAATGTCTTTGAAGCAGCAGGTCAATATCAGCTCTATGCAACCAGTATGCAACCAGACGGTATTGGAGAACTTTTCCTCGCTTTTGAACAATTAAAAAAGAAATTAGAAAAAGAAGGATTGTTTCATCCAAGTCGTAAAAAGCCAATTCCTAGTTTCCCTAAAAAAATCGGAGTAGTTACATCGAAAACCGGAGCAGCAATTCGAGATATTTTGACCACTTTAGAACGTAGATATCCGCTTAGCGAAGTAATAGTGTTTCCAAGTATTGTTCAAGGACCTCAAGCAGCTCCCTCCATCGTAAAATCTATCGAACAAGCAAATAGTCTAAATTCGATAGATGTTCTCATTGTGGGACGAGGCGGGGGATCTATTGAGGATTTATGGGCATTCAATGAAGAAGTAGTGGCTAGAGCGATTGCAAATAGTGACATACCTATTATTAGCGCAGTGGGCCATGAAACGGATACAACGATTGCAGACTTTGTCTCTGATTTACGTGCTCCAACCCCAACAGCAGCTGCTGAGATGGCTGTTCCAAGTAAAGAAAACCTGATGAAAAATGTATTATCCTATCAATCTGCCTGTTTACATTTCATCACCAAAAAATTAGCGGATGAGAAAAATAGATTTAAACGAGCTATGGAATCACCTGTGCTTGCAACTCCCGAAAAGTTATATCGTCCTTTTATAGAAAGATATGTACGTGCAGAGCAACAACTGCAAAGAGAAACAAGTCGTTTATATAAAGATAAAAAACGTTCTTTCACGCAAATACAGAATAGATTTATCCAACTTTCACCTCAGAAAGTGATAGACCAACATCAAAGATCTGTACAAACAATTACAAACCAACTTAATCAAGTAGCTATATCAACATTTGAAAAAAATCGGCATCAATTTATCTCCTCTATTCGTACATTAGAAGCATTAAATCCACTAAAAATAATGGATCGTGGATATAGCATTGCGTATAAAAACGGTAAGTTAGTAAAATCAGTGACTGATGTACAGCAAGGTGATTCAATCGTTGTTACTTTATCGGACGGCCGAATTGAAGCGATTATTCAAGAAGTAGATAGAAATGAGAGAGGGGACTAATTTTTATGACTAAAAAAGAAATTCCATTTGATGAAGCTATGCTACAACTAGAGAATATTGTTCGTCAATTAGAGCAAGGGGATGTTCCATTAGAAAACGCTATAGAATTGTATCAAAAAGGCATGGAGCTATCCAAGCTTTGTAGTGAAAAATTACAAAGTGCAGAAAAGCAACTTGTCTCTTTCATGGGAGAAACGACAGAGGAAGCTGGTAAAGAAAATGAGTAATGGTTTACAAGCATTCATCCAAAAAAATCAGCCAATTATCGAACAAAACCTATCTACATTAATACAAGAGATACATGCCCCGGAAAAATTAAAAGAAGCAATGGTTTATTCACTTCAAGCAGGTGGAAAAAGAATTAGACCACTTTATACACTTGCTGTGTTAGAAGAGCTGAATACTAAAAGCGAAGTTGCTGCTACTGTTGCTAGTACGATTGAAATGATTCATACGTATTCCCTTATTCATGACGATCTCCCAGCGATGGATGATGACGACCTTCGAAGAGGTAAACCAACGAATCATGTAGTTTTTGGAGAAGCACTCGCTATTTTAGCAGGAGATGGTCTTCTGACACTTGCGTTTGGAATACTGGCCCGACTTCCTGAATTATCTTCAAGCCAGAAAATAGAACTAATAGAACGTCTAAGCTATGCAGCGGGAGCGGAAGGCATGGTTGGCGGGCAAGTGCTAGATATACTAGGTGAAGGAAAATCGTTAACGCTTGAAGAACTAGAAAAAGTTCATATAAACAAAACAGGGGCTCTTCTATCCTTTAGCATATTAGCCGGTGGTATTATAGCAAATGCTTCTGAAGAAATTATGAAAGCATTACAAACCTATGCGTTCCATATTGGCTTGGCTTTTCAAATTCAAGATGATATTTTAGATATCGAAGGAACCTCAGAACAACTCGGAAAAACTGCGGGGAAAGATGTATTAAGTGAAAAAAATACCTATCCTTCTATTTTAACACTTGATGGCGCAAAAGAGCAGTTGCAAAAACAATATGAGTCAGCAATTGTTGCATTAGAAGAAGTAAATATGCACAACGGCATTCTCATTGAATTTGCCAATTATATTACGAAAAGATCGAACTGATAGCGTATAACTTTGTTTTAATGGGATTTATTGATATTATATTAACTAGTTGTAAAGAAGGAAATCTTAAAAGAAGGTGTGTGATGGCAATGGATTTAACTTCAATTTCTAGCCCATCCTTTTTAAAAAGTTTAGATAATGAACAATTAAAGGAATTAAGTGAAGATATTCGATCGTTTCTTATAGAGAAATTATCTGTAACGGGTGGTCATATTGGACCAAATCTTGGCGTTGTAGAATTGACAATTGCACTTCATAAATCGTTCAATAGTCCAGAAGATAAGTTTCTTTGGGATGTTGGACATCAAGCGTATGTGCATAAAATTTTAACAGGGCGAGCAGATCAGTTTGATACGCTACGTCAATTTAAAGGACTTTGTGGCTTTCCAAAAAGAATTGAAAGTGAACATGATGTATGGGAGGCTGGGCATAGCTCCACTTCTCTTTCGGCTGCAATGGGAATGGCTAAAGCACGAGATTTACAGAATAAAAAGAATTATGTCGTTCCAATTATTGGAGATGGGGCATTAACAGGCGGAATGGCATTAGAAGCCCTCAATCATATTGGCCACGAAAAAACAGATATGATCGTTATTTTAAATGATAACGAAATGTCAATCGCTCCGAACGTAGGCGCGTTGCATAATGTGTTAGGAAAACTTCGTACACATGGCACATATAATCGAGCAAAAGATGATTTAGAATATTTGCTTAAAAAAATCCCAGCAGTTGGTGGGAAACTTGCAGGAACTGCGGAGCGAGTAAAAGATAGTTTAAAATATTTACTTGTATCCGGTGTATTCTTTGAAGAGATGGGCTTCACTTATTTAGGTCCAATTGATGGGCATAGTTTCGAAGCGTTAGAAGAAAATTTAAAAAACGCGAAGAAAATGAAAGGTCCTGTTCTCCTGCACGTTATTACGAAAAAAGGTAAAGGATATAAACCTGCTGAACAAGATAAGATTGGTACTTGGCACGGGACTGGTCCTTATAAAACAGAAACAGGGGCTTTTGTTAAATCAGCAACTAAAGCACCTTCTTGGAGCGGGCTTATTGCTGAAACTGCAAGGAAACTTGCACGAACAGACAAGCGAATTGTAGCGATTACACCTGCTATGCCTGTTGGTTCTAAATTAGAAGGATTTGCTTCTGAGTTCCCTGATCGCATGTTCGATGTTGGGATTGCAGAACAGCACGCAACGACCATGGCAGCTGGTATGGCTGCAGATGGGATGAAACCATTTTTAGTTATTTATTCGACATTCCTACAAAGAGCGTATGATCAAGTGCTTCATGATATTTGTCGTCAAAACTTGAACGTTGTAATCGGTATTGATCGCTCAGGATTAGTAGGAGCAGATGGTGAAACGCATCAAGGAATATACGACATTTCGTTTTTGCGTCATATGCCTAATATGGTTATTATGATGCCAAAAGATGAAAATGAAGGCCAACATATGGTAAAAACAGCCTTTGAATATGAGGATGGACCGATTGCCATACGTTATCCAAGAGGAAATGGCTTAGGTGTGCCAATGGATGAGAATTTAAAAACGATTCCAATTGGTTCATGGGAAGTATTAAAAGAGGGGACACAAGCTGTCATCTTAACGTTTGGTACGACGATTCCAATGGCAATGAAAGCTGCAGAACAACTGGCAGAGGCTAATATATCTGTCGAAGTAGTAAATGCCCGTTTTATTAAGCCACTGGACGAACAGATGCTAGTGAGCTTGCAGGAACGTAATATTCCGATTATAACAGTGGAAGAAAGTGCACTTCAAGGCGGTTTCGGAAGTGCTGTACTAGAGTTTTATAACGAGCAGCATTTGCAAGCAAACGTAAAACGAATTGGTATTCCGGACGTATTTATCGAACATGGTGATGTCGATCAATTATTAGAGGAAATTCATATTACGACAGAAGATATTGTTAAACTAGTGAGAACTTCTGTAACTGAAAGCTCAAGGTATATTTCGTCATGACAAAAGTACCGAAAGAGCGTGTAGATATACTATTAGTGGAACAAGGCTTGTTCGAAACGAGAGAAAAAGCAAAACGTGCAATTATGGCGGGTCTTGTATATAACAAAGAAGAACGCGTAGATAAACCTGGAGAAAAAATAGGAATCGATTCTGTACTAACCGTAAAGGGGCAAGTATTGAAGTATGTAAGTAGAGGTGGTCTAAAGCTTGAGAAGGCTTTAGAGCAATTCGATCTTACCGTTCAAGACAAGATTATGTTAGATATCGGTTCCTCTACTGGTGGATTCACAGACTGTGGGTTACAAAATGGTGTTAAGCATGCATATGCACTAGATGTAGGAAGCAACCAATTAGCATGGAAAATTCGTCAAGATTCTCGTGTAACGGTCATGGAGAAAACGAATTTCAGATATTCGACTCCTGCTGATTTTGAAGAAGGTTTACCTTCGTTTGCTTCTATCGATGTATCTTTTATTTCTTTGAAACTGATCTTTCCAACTTTAAAAACAATTTTGATTCCTAATGGAGATGTAATAGCTCTTGTTAAGCCGCAGTTCGAAGCAGGGAAAGAACGAGTTGGAAAAAAAGGTATTGTAAGAGACCCAGCTGTACATGTAGATGTATTAAATGATATTGCGAGCTTCGCGGAAACGCAAAATTTTCAATTGAAAAATGCTTCGTTTTCACCGATAACTGGGGGCGAAGGAAATATCGAGTTTCTTTTTCATTTAATAAGCGTAGATGAGGGACAAGTTGTTCCTCACGAAATAGATTTTACAAAGCTCGTCCATGTTGCACATAATTCTTTGAAATAATTCGCGGCTCTACACGAGAGTCGCGTTTTTTCTTGTGACTTTTATGGTGAAGTGCTAATGTATAAAGTAACTAATATAAAGTGAAAACTTCCATCAGTGGAGATTTTTCTCCCCCTGCCAATTAAATCTATTGGTCCAACCAATTTTGGATTCACGGGCGAATTCTTCCAAACTATTTTAGTGTATTTTCACACACAAAAGTTGAGTGAGGAGATTATACCCTGTAAATTCAGGATAAATATACAATGAGGTGACATATTTGAATAAAGGACAAAGGCATATAAGAATTCGTGATATTATTGCGAATAACGAAATTGAGACACAAGATGATTTAGTTGATTTTTTAAAAAATACAGGATATAACGTAACACAAGCTACTGTTTCTAGAGATATAAAAGAATTACACCTAGTGAAAGTTCCACTTCCAAATGGTAGTTATAAGTATAGTCTACCTGCAGACCAAAGATTTAATCCGACACAAAAATTGCGTCGTGCACTAACAGATGCTTTTGTTAGTATCGACGGAGCAAGCCATTTTTTAGTCATGAAAACGTTACCGGGTAATGCACATGCAATAGGTTCGTTAATTGATTATTTAGATTGGACAGAAATTCTAGGAACAATTTGTGGGGATGATACTTGCTTAATCTTATGCAGAGAAGAAGCGGATAGTGAAATCGTTAAAAGCAGACTACTGGAGATGCTATAACATCGCTTAGCAAATACTAAATGCTTATTAGTGGAGCTTCTCTAAGGACGCCGCGTCCTAGCGGTAACGCCTAATTGATAAAAAGAGGTGTGGACAGTTGTTAAAGGAAATATCCATAAAAAACTTTGCGATTATTGATGAACTAACGGTTAGTTTTGAAGAAGGACTAACCGTCTTAACTGGTGAGACAGGGGCAGGTAAATCCATCATTATTGATGCGGTTCATTTGTTATGTGGAGGAAGAGGCTCTCAAGAATTTATTCGCCATGGAGAAAAAAAAGCAGAATTAGAAGGATTATTTCTCATTTCTAATCCAAAACATGGTGTTTTCAAAAAAATGATGGATGTCGGGATTGAAATAGACGAAGAGTCGATTATTTTAAGAAGAGATATTAATGATTCCGGTAAAAGCGTTTGTCGAGTAAATGGGAAACTTGTCACAATAGGTATTCTAAGAGAGATTGGCGCTTCCTTGATCGATATTCATGGTCAACATGAAAGTCAGGAGCTGATGGATGACAAAGCGCATATCCATTTGTTGGATCAATTTGCCGGAGATAATTTAAAACTCGTAAAAGAATCGTATAAAGAATTATTTGCGAAATATAAAAAATGGAAAAAAGAACTTGCCACTTTAACAGAAAATGAACAACAAATTGCCCATAAAATAGATTTATATACTTTTCAAGTGGATGAGATTGAAGAAGCCGGTTTAGTCATCGGAGAAGAAGAACAGCTTCAGGAAGAGAAAAAGAAACTACAAAATTTCCATAAAGTCTTCGATAAAATGGGAAATGCTTACGAAGCCATTTTAGCTGAATCGAGAGGGTTAGATTATATCGGTACAGCAATGGCTGAATTACAGGATATAGCAGATGTCGATAAAAATATGCATGACTTAAGTGAAAACGTCTCAACCGCATTTTATATGCTACAAGAAGCTGCATACCAACTAAAAAATGAATTAGATGAAATGGAATATGATAGCAATCAATTACAACATGTAGAAGATCGGTTAGCCTTAATCCAAACATTAAAAAGAAAATATGGATCTTCCGTAGAAGAAATTTTACAATACAAAGATCAAATCGAGTTTAGTTTAGGACAACTTGTAAATAGAGATGAACAAATTCAAAAAATGGCAGAAAAAATTAATCAAATCGAAAAAGACTTAGAATTAGAAGCGACCGATCTAACAGATAAGCGAAAAGTAGCAGCGAAACAGTTAAGCGAAGCAATAATGGAACAATTACAGGAACTTTATATGGAAAAGGCTACCTTTTCTGTTATGTTTCATGAACCAGAGAAAATGGCTTATAATGAAAATGGCTTGGATGAATTGTCTTTTTATATTTCCACAAATGTGGGAGAACCATTAAAAGCATTAACTAAAATAGCATCAGGCGGCGAGCTATCCCGAATGATGCTTGCACTGAAAAGTATTTTCTCCAAACATCAAGGTATCACGTCGATTATATTTGATGAAGTGGATACTGGTGTAAGTGGGAGAGTTGCACAGGCAATCGCTGAAAAAATTGCAGGAATCGCTACAAATTCCCAAGTATTATGTATTTCCCATTTGCCGCAGGTCGCAGCGATGGCAGACCAGCATTTAATGATTAAAAAAGAAGTTAACGGCAATCGTACATTTACCGTCTTAGAAGAAGTAATAGGTGATAAGCGTGCTGAAGAACTAAGTCGCATGATGTCTGGTGCTGAAATTACGAGTACAACGTTAAGACATTCAAAAGAGCTATTAAAATTAGCGAAGGATCGGAAGAAAATATTAAGAAATGTATGAAGACCTATTTATTGGGTCTTCATTTTTTGGGTAACTTCAGTACTTTATTTTTTATCAATTATTTACCTCACATAGAGTTCTTTCTGCGGGACATAGTATTTGTATAGGAGGTGAAATATGAAAAAAACCTATCGTAAATGGTCGCTAATGCCAATACTTTTCATTACATTATTCTTTGCAAGCAACCCTACTTTTGCGGAGCAAACCTCAGTCGTCCCACTTGGTCAATCAATACAAATTGATCTTCAATACGGTGCTGTTTTCCTTAGTCACGACGTTATGCTCACAGATGAAGAATGGTTGCGCGCGGGTGATTCCATTCACCAAATTAACGATCATAAGATAACAAACGTTGAGGATGTAAAAAAGCACGTAAAAGACAAAGAACAAATTACTATTCAGTATGAGCACAATAAAAATATGCATACAAAAGAAATTACTTCCGAACAAACACTAAAACTTCTCCCCTTTTTACGTGATGCTACAGAAGGAATTGGCACATTGACGTATTTTGACCCCGCTACAAAAGAATTTGGAGCACTAGGACATCAAATTGTCGACCATACGACAGGAGTAACTCCCAAGTTTTCAGAAGGATCCATTTATTTATCTTCCATTGAACAAATAAAGAAAAGTATTCCGGGTCAACCAGGATATAAAATCACTTCCCATGAGGCAAATACTTCGCCAATAGGCGGTGTCGATGAAAACAATGTATATGGCATATTTGGTAAGTTAGAGGATAATGCTCTAGAAAATATTCCATTACAACAAGTAGAAATCGCAGATGCAGAAACAATAATGTCAGGTGAAGCAATTATGCGAACATCCATCGATGGTGAAAAAGTACAAGACTTTTCGATAAATATTTCTTCGGTCGATGGACATCTTTTTCAATTTACTGTTACCGATAAATCGCTTATAGAAAAGACAGGCGGAATTTTACAAGGTATGAGTGGAAGTCCGATTATCCAAAAAGATAAACTAATCGGTGTCGTAACACATATGTATGTGGACAAGCCTAAAAATGGTGCGGCACTAGCAATTACTGAAATGATGAAAAAAAATCCATGAAAATGATTATGAGGGTAGGCCAAAATTGGGTCTACCCTTTTTCATGAAGAGAAGTTACAATGTAGCTAGAGAGAAATGGACGAAATTGTCGAAACAATTATTTAATTATCGGAAAAGGTAGAAACTGTAATAGGAAAGGCTTATTTTTAACAAAAATAAAGGAAGTAGTCTAAAAATAGCGAATAGTACTAAAGTCAAAAAACATAAAGGTGGATGAGTAGGATGGAAAAAATTTAAATTGCAATTGTAGACGACAACAAGGACTTACTACGGACAATGGGGTCTTATTTTGATCAACATCCAGAAATAGAAGTTATCGGTACTGCGAGTAATGGGAAGCTTTGCTTGGAATTATTAGAAACTAAAAAACCAGATGTCCTTTTACTGGATATTATTATGCCTCATCTTGATGGAATAGCAGTACTGGATAGCTTGCAAAAAAATAACCAATTGAATGGTATTCAAATTATTATGCTCACTGCTTTTGGACAAGAGGACGTCATGAAGCAAGCGGTTGATTTAGGGGCATCCTATTTTATGTTAAAGCCGTTTGAATTTGATCGTCTTGTTACACAAATTAAGCAAGTTGCGGGCAAAAAAGAATTTGTCCAAGACATTCCTGTGAAGACAAATCCAGAAAAAGAAGCAGCACAAAGTAAACGGATGATTGATCATACAATTACAAACGTTATTAAAGAAATTGGCGTACCTGCACATATTAAAGGGTACTCGTATTTACGCGAGGCGATCCAAATGGTTTATTCGGATGTTGAGTTACTTGGCTCCATTACGAAAGTATTATATCCAGAAATCGCTAAAAAATTTCAAACAACACCTTCTCGTGTAGAGCGTGCAATTCGACATGCGATCGAAGTCGCATGGAATCGAGGAAACTACGAAACTATTTCGAAAATGTTTGGATACACAGTCCACCATTTAAAGTCAAAACCTACCAATTCTGAATTCATCGCGATGATTGCAGATAAAATTCGCATGGAGAACATGGCTAGTTAATCGTTGGTAATACTGGACTAATTATATATATAACCTAAACCAACGAATTATTGATTCGCTGGTTTTTTTATGGCTTAGAAAATTATAAGCCCTATAGCCTATGAATCAGTATAGGGAAACTGTGTGGTAGTTATCTTCGTCCCACTCCAAGTAAACTTGTTATTTTAAGAATTGGTTGCTTTCCATAGATGACTGGTTGCCCTTAGCCATTTACTGGATAATAGGGCAGTGAGATACTTCGAATTCTGGGGTTATTGCGCAATAAATATTTACAAGTCTCCGCTCTATTAACAAAAGTGCATCCGCTAGATTGGTTTTGTATTAGTCGATGTCGGGTTTGTCGCGTTGAGATAATATCTTCTAATTCATATGGAAGTAGGAATGGTCATATCTTTAGTCTTTATTCAATCACGAAAAAAATGAAACTAAAGAACTGTACAACTGAGTGAGTTTTCATTATTTTGTGACTGAGTTAGGTATTATTATGTAAATTCAGCTGCCGTCCTATTTTTTTCGTACGTTAATCATTATTAGACGTATAATAATGCAGGAGAGGAAGTGTGAACTTGAAGATTATCGAACAGAATGATGAAATCACATTAACTGAAAAGAATGGACGTGTGTTCATAGCGATAACTAATGGTGGATATACCTTGAAGAAATTTGATGAATTGACACGCAAGCACACCCGTCTGAAAGTATCGAATTTTTTAGCGTTAAAAAATGCATTTGAACATAAAACGCATGAACCTATTGAGATAGGTAGTTGGATTGAAAGCATGGAGTTAGAAATAAGTGCAGATAAAATGGAAGCGCTCTTGACGATTTATGAATCACAGACATACATCCAAGAAAATTTAGCTGAAATTTATACAAACATTCAAAAAGTATTGCAGGAACAACAGATCATCTATGGTCTTAAACCAATCGATTTACTAAATGTAAAGTCAGGAAAAACATACATAGTTGCAACAGGATTGCCTCCTCAAAAAGGGGGAAATGCGAAAGTGACATATTTGGGTCAAGCAGAAAAAAAGCCTGTCATTAAAGAGAATGGTAACACCGACTTTTTTGACATGAATTTTATTGTCGAAATAAAAGAAGGCTCCTGGTTAGGAGAAAAAATCCCAGCCCAAAAAGGGATAGATGGCATAAATATACTTGGGGAAAACGTACCAGCCGAACCAGGAGATGATATAAAACTAAATTATGATACAAAAAGTGCATACGAAGTAGAGGAAGACGGCAAAACTGTGCTTCGATCTAAAACAAAGGGTATTATTGGAGAGGTAAATGGTGTATTATCTGTTAAAAAGCATCTCGTCATTGATGGAGATGTTGGATTAGAAACAGGGAATCTAACATTTGATGGATCGATACAAGTGAAAGGTACTGTGATGGCAGGATATTCAGTTATCGCATCAGGAGACGTATCGATTGATGGAAAAGAAGGAGTAAATGCGGCGGAATTGATAAAATCCACTGAAGGTGATGTCTATATAAAAGGGGGCATTTTCGGACGAGGTGCAACAAAAGTCGAAGCATACAAAAATATTTTTGTTAAGCATGCGAACGAATGTACTTTAGAAGCAAAAGATACTATTAATATCGGATTTTATGCGCTCGGCTCTACTATTTCAGCCAACCAAATCCTCCTCAATGAACGTAAAGGGAAAATTATTGGTGGAAAGACGATAGCGGTCAATTCGATTATTGCTGCATATTCTGGTAATAGTTTGGAAAGAAAAACGGAACTGATTGTCCAAGGGATCGATCGGAAAATATTAAAAGAAAACGCAAAAGAGAAAGCGCAGGAAATGATTAAGCTACAAGAGGAAATGTCGAAGTTGAAACTCCAAATTGACCAATTAAAAAATGCCCTTACTGTTCAACAAATAGCTGTTTTCGAACAAACAAAGCAAAAGTACAACCAATTGCAGGTAGAAATAAAAGAAATTGATACAGAGATTAAGCGTATTTTAAGAACGTTACGACAACCCAATAATTATTATATTCATATTACAAAAGAAGCTAATGCTGGGACAATTATTCAAATCGGCTACAAAACTTCCGTCTTATCAAGTCCTACGAAAGGGAAATTTAAAATAGAAAATGGGGAGTTAAATGTCTAAAATACCCGTATATGCGCACCGTGGAGCTCCAAATCGAGCGGTAGAGAATTCTTTAAAAGCTTTTAGGCGAGTGCTGATGTTAGGAGTAGATGGAATCGAAATTGATTTACAGCTTTCTGCAGATGGTGTTGCATTCGTCACTCATGATATTGACTTTTTTAGATTAGCTGGAAATAGTCGACGTATTACAGATATGACAGCTGAAGAAATTTTACAACTTAAGCTAGGAAGTCCTTTATATCGTAAATTTTGGTACAGTCGAGTAATGACATGCGATCAGTTTATCCAATTAGTAGCTAATACCGGCATAAAACTAAATATTGAACTCAAGGAATCGTTTCTTGGAAAAATAGAGAAGATTGTAGAAGTTGTAGAAAAAACAAGAGGGATAGAAGATGTACATTTTTCTTCTTTCGAATTTAGTATATTACAAGCGATTCATGCGCTTGGTTTGAACGTCAAAACTGCTTTTATCGGAAAAAAAAACTCCGATTGGGATTATATTTTATCTATAAAAAAATGGGATGCAATCCATTTAAACAAGAGATATTATGATTCGGAGCTAATGCATAGAATATGGAACGCAGGTTTCCCACTTCGCTTTTATAATGTAAAAGGAAATGAAAAATATATCGTTCATCCTCATGAATCTGTCATAGGGTGGATTACAGATTATCCAGAAAAAGTTATTCAACGACAAAAAAGGAATCTGACCTAAAAAGTCAAGATTCCTTTTTCTTTTGAAATCGTGGAGCTACTTTTCCATTTTTTCGATCCCTGTTCAATAAAAATCCGGCAAAGAAGCCTAACCCTAAAACAGTGAAAATAATACCGCTTATAAATTGTACGGCCAAGCCTCCAATAGGGAGAATTTGTAATCCGAAAAACGTATCTCTCATTAATTTAATCCCGAACGCTGCTAAAATACCAGGAATTAATAACACGATTAAAGCCGCTAAACGACCCATTTTCTTCACTCCTGTTCCTAGATTTTAATTTTACATGCAAGAATATGATTGTCAACGAAAGAATCTTACGTTATGATAAATGAGAAGTGCAATAAGTTGCGAAAAAGAAAACGGGGGTGTGCATATTTTTGCAAAACATACTCATTGTAGGTGCAGGTAACGGTGGATATGCACTTCTGAAGTTGATGGAACAGGCGGATTACTTACAAGTAACAGCAATTGTTGATATCAACGAAGAAGCTCCTGGAATGATTTACGCTAAAGAGCATCACATTTCAACTTATTCAGATTGGAAGCCTCTTTTAAGCGGAAATATTCAAATCATCATTGATGTAACAGGGAATAGAGAGGTTTTTCAAGAACTTCTTGTAAATAGACCTGCAACTGCGGTAGTTATACCAGGTGAAATTGCTAACTTAATCGTTACGTTACTAGAAGAAAAAGATGATTATATTCAGATTATCGATCGTAAAAAAATGATGCAAGAATTAATTTTTAACTCTATCGAAGAAGGCATGATTGGGATAGACGACCAGGGAATCGTCAATTTTTTCAACAAAAGTGCAGAAAAAATGACAAAAATGCCAAGAGAAAAGGCTATTGGGAAGCATGTGCATGAAGTAATAGGCTTAAGTGAATTACCGAGAATATTCGAGACTGGTAGTGTCGAATTAAACAAAGAACTCACTCTTGAAAGCGGTACCAAAATTGTCACGTCAAGGTATCCGATGATTAATGAAGAGGGAAAAAGGGTCGGTGCATTCGCAGTATTTAAGGATATTACAGAGGTGCTTCGTCTTGCAGAAGAGATTACCAATTTAACAGAAATACAAAAAATGTTAGAAGCCATTATATATTCGAGTGATGATGCAATATCTGTAGTGGATGAAGAAGGAAAAGGGATTCTTATTAACCCTGCATATACTCGAATTACTGGTTTTAGCGAAGAGGAAGTAATCGGTAGACCTGCGACAGCGGATATTTCTGAAGGGGAAAGTATTCATTTAAAAGTGTTGCAAACGAAAAAGCCGATTCGTGGGGTAAATCTTCGTGTTGGAAAACAGAAAAAAGAAGTGATTGTAAATGTTGCACCAATCATCGTGAATAGCGAGCTAAAGGGAAGTGTCGGTGTAATTCATGACATGACGGAGATGCGTGGTCTGATGAAAGAGCTGGATCGTGCAAAAACGCTTATTCGTACCTTGGAATTATCGTATTCTTTAAAGGATATTTCAGGAAAATCGAAACAGATAAATTTTGCGATAGATCAAGCAAGACTGGCAGCAAGTGTACCTGTTACCGTTCTCTTAAGGGGAGAGGTTGGTTCAGGGAAGGATTTATTTGCCCATGCTATTCATAGTGAAAGCTCCAGAGCACCTCATCCATTTATCCGAGTTAATTGTAGTGCTTTGGAAGAACATTTATTAGAAAAAGAATTATTTGGCTTTGAAGAAAACGGATTGAGTCAAGCGGGACTATTCGAAAATGCTGAACACGGTACTATTTTCTTGGACGAAGTTGGGGAACTTACGAAAAAGACGCAAGCAAAATTGCTACGTGTTCTAAGAGAAAATATCATCATACGGGTAGGAGGGTCTTCTTCTATTCCGGTAGATGTACGGGTCATTGCAGCGAGTAGTTTAAATCTAGAAAAAGCAATGCGTGAAGGTACATTTAGAGAAGATTTTTATTTCCAATTAAATCGAATGCCTATCCATATTCCAGCATTAAGTGAGCGAAAAGAAGATATTCCGATAATTGCGGAACACTTACTGGTAAAGCTAAATCAAGAATTTGGTCGGAACGTGGAAGGTTTCACAGAGGAAGCGATGGACAGCTTGCTTGCCTATGATTGGCCCGGAAATGTGCGAGAACTAGAAAACATTATTAGTCGTTCTATGATTTTCTTGCAGCCGAACGATCGTTTTGTCGAAGAACAGCATCTACCAAAGTCGATGCTTGCGATAGAAAATAAAGACGATGATGAGCCGATCGGCACGCTAGCAGAACAAATGGATGAGATGGAAAAGAAAGTGTTAGCACGGGCGCTCAAAGCATCCGGGGGAAATAAATCGCAAACAGCTAAAAAACTTCAAATTTCTCTTCGCACACTATATTATAAGCTAGAAAAATATCAGTTAGTTTAAAATGGGAGTTATTTTCACATAACAAGGGGTATTTATATATATAACAGAAATTACTATCTAGGAGGAATTACACATGGAAATTTTCAAATATATGGAGACTTACGATTATGAGCAATTAGTTTTTTGCCAAGACAAAACATCAGGATTGAAAGCAATTATTGCAATTCATGACACTACGCTTGGACCAGCACTTGGTGGAACTCGTATGTGGAATTATGCGTCTGAAGAAGAGGCGATTGAAGATGCACTACGCTTAGCAAAAGGAATGACTTATAAAAATGCTGCTGCTGGTCTAAATCTTGGTGGCGGGAAAACAGTTATTATTGGTGATCCATTAAAAGATAAAAACGAAGAAATGTTCCGCGCATTTGGTCGTTTCATCCAAGGGCTAAACGGTCGTTATATTACAGCAGAAGATGTTGGTACTACAGTAGCAGATATGGATATTATTCATGAGGAAACAAATTATGTAACTGGTATTTCAGAAGCATTCGGTTCATCGGGTAATCCATCACCAGTAACTGCTTATGGTGTATATGTAGGGATGAAAGCTGCTGCAAAAGAGGCTTTTGGTTCTGATTCACTTGAAGGCAAAACAGTTGCCGTTCAAGGTGTGGGAAATGTTGCATACACATTATGCGATTATTTACACAAAGAAGGTGCAAAACTAATTGTTGCTGATATTAACCAGGCTTCAGTTGACCGAGCTGTAAATGCGTTTGATGCTGTTCAAGTTGGAGTAGATGAAATTTACTCTCAAGATGCAGATATTTTCGCACCATGTGCACTAGGTGCAATTATTAATGACAACACAATTCCGCAACTAAAAGCAAAAGTAATTGCAGGTTCTGCAAATAATCAATTAAAAGATACAAAACATGGTGATATCATCCACGAAATGGGTATTGTTTATGCACCGGACTATGTGATCAATTCAGGTGGCGTGATTAACGTAGCAGACGAATTATATGGCTATAATCACGATCGTGCAATGAAACGTGTTTCTGGAATATATGATACAATTGAAAAGATTTTCGCTATTTCTAAAAGAGATGAGATTCCAACATACGTAGCAGCAGACCGACTAGCTGAAGAACGCATTGAGCGTGTTGGGAAATCTCGTAGCCAATTTTTACAAAATGGCAAACATATTATTACTAATCGATAATATTAAATAGACGGATCATAGAAAATAAATGATAACCAAATGATGGGCCGACTTTGAAAAAAGCGGCCTTCTTCGTTCTAAATTGGTTTTGTTCAGTATTAAGGAGGCAAGGTCGTGGCAAAAGAATATGATGTAGTCATCATTGGTGGCGGTACAGGCGGTTATGTGGCTGCTATTCGGGCAGCTCAATTAGGATTAAAAACTGCAATTGTAGAAAAAGGCAATCTTGGAGGTACATGTTTACATAAAGGGTGTATTCCAAGTAAAGCATTGCTTCGCAGCGCAGAAGTATATGCAACAACCAAAAATCATGCAGCAGACTTCGGTGTAAACACAGGAGAAGTGACACTAGACTTCAGCCGTGTGCAGGCTCGTAAAGAATCGATTGTTAGCGGATTACATCAAGGCGTTCAGGGACTCATGAAAAAAGGTAAAATTGATGTGTTAGAAGGTACAGGAAGAATGCTTGGTCCTTCTATTTTTTCTCCATCACCAGGTGGAACAATTTCAGTCGAAATGAATAATGGTGATGAAAACGAAATGCTTATCCCGAAAAACGTAGTGATTGCGACAGGTTCCAGACCACGTACTTTACCGGGTCTAACAATTGATGGAACCCTTGTCATGAGTTCAGATGAAGCGCTTGCGATGACTGAATTGCCACAATCAATTTTAATAGTAGGCGGCGGTGTAATAGGTATTGAGTGGGCTTCCATGTTAAATGACTTCGGTGTAAAAGTGACTGTTATTGAGTATGCAGATCGTATCATACCAACAGAAGATAAAGATATTTCCAAAGAAATGCAAAAATTACTTGCTAAAAAAGGAGTCGCTTTTGCAACAAGTGCAAAAGTACTTCCAGAAACTTTGGAAACGGCAAACGATCAAGTTACCATTTCAGCAGAAATAAATGGTGAAAATAAAACATTCACAGCTGAGAAAATGCTTGTTTCAGTTGGTCGCCAAGCAAATGTAGAAGGTATTGGTATTGAAAATACCGATATCGTTGTAGAAAAAGGATTTATCCAAGTATCTGAAACATTCCAAACAAAAGAATCACATATTTATGCTATTGGCGATGTAATCGGAGGTCTCCAACTAGCACATGTGGCGAGTCACGAAGGTATCACAGCTATAGAGCATATCGCGGGTAACGACATTTCACCGATTGACTACAAACTAGTTTCACGTTGTATTTATTCAAATCCAGAAGCCTCTAGTGTTGGAATTACAGAGCAACAAGCAAAAGAGCAAGGATTTGACGTGAAAGTTGGTAAATTCTCTTTTAAAGCGATTGGAAAAGCGCTTGTTTATGGCGAATCAGATGGTTTTGTCAAAATCGTTGCAGATAAGAAAACGGATGATATATTAGGTGTTCATATGATTGGACCTCATGTAACAGATATGATTTCAGAGGCAGGTCTAGCTATGGTTCTGGATGCAACTCCTTGGGAAATCGCACATACGATTCACCCACACCCAACACTGAGTGAAGTTATGGGAGAAGCGGCACTTGCCGTAGATGGTAAAGCAATTCATATGTAAAAAGGAGGAGTTCTATATGACAACAAATCGTCACGCAGAATTAGGGTTAACAAATGAAGATGTGCTAAAAATGTTTGAAACGATGCTTATGGCACGTCGTATCGATGAACGTATGTGGTTATTAAACCGAGCAGGTAAAATTCCTTTTGTTATTTCTTGTCAAGGGCAAGAAGCAGCACAAGTAGGAGCGGCATTTGCTTTAGATAATACAAAAGATTATATTGCGCCGTATTACCGCGATATGGGTGTTGTTTTACACTTTGGTATGACGGCAAAAGATCTAATGCTATCCGCTTTTGCAAAAGCGGAGGATCCAAACTCTGGCGGTCGACAAATGCCAGGTCATTTTGGTCAAAAGAAAAATAGAATTCTGACTGGTTCTTCACCGGTTACTACTCAATTACCACATGCAGTGGGGGTTGCTTTAGCTGCAAAAATAGAAAAGAAGGATTTTATTACGTTTGTAACATTAGGAGAAGGTTCTTCCAACCAAGGAGATTTCCACGAAGGATTAAACTTTGCGGGAGTTCACCAATTGCCGTGTATCACAATGGTTGAAAACAATAATTATGCTATTTCTGTGCCTTTTGAAAGACAAGTTGCGAGTAAAACGGTTGCAGACCGTGCATCTAGTTACGGAATGCCAGGTGTGAGGGTAGATGGAAAAGATCCGATTGAGGTTTATAAAGTAGTAAAAGAAGCAGCAGATCGTGCTCGTAACGGAGAAGGACCAAGCTTAATCGAAGCGGTAACCTATCGTTTAACTGCACACTCATCGGATGATGATGATCGTCAGTACCGCACTGCGGAGGACATTGCAGAAGGAAAAGCATTAGATCCGCTAATCACGTTTGCAAAATATTTAAGAGATAATGATATTTTAACTGCAGAATTAGAAAAAGAAATTAACGACCGCATCATGAAGGAAGTAAATGAGGCAACAGATTATGCAGAAAACGCACCATATGCTGCTCCAGAAGATGCATTGAAACATGTATATGCAGAAAAAGATGGGGGGAACGCATAATGGCAATCATGTCTTATATCGATGCAATAACACTTGCAATGAAAGAAGAAATGACTCGCGATGAGCGCGTATTCGTTCTTGGGGAAGACGTAGGTAGAAAAGGCGGCGTTTTTAAAGCGACGAATGGCCTTTATGATGAATTCGGTGAATACCGCGTTTTAGACACACCTCTTGCTGAATCTGCTATTGCAGGTGTAGGTATTGGTGCTGCAATGTACGGGCTTCGTCCAATTGCGGAGATGCAATTTGCAGATTTTATCATGCCTGCAGTCAATCAAATTATTTCAGAAGCTGCGCGTATTCGTTATCGTTCGAATAATGACTGGACTTGTCCAATTGTTATTCGTGCCCCGTTCGGCGGAGGCATTCATGGTGCTCTTTACCACTCACAATCAGTGGAAGCTGTTTTTGCGAACCAACCAGGATTGAAAATTGTCATTCCTTCTACTCCTTACGATGCAAAAGGATTGTTAAAAGCGGCGATTCGCGATGAAGATCCGGTTATGTTCTTTGAGCATAAACGTGCGTATCGTCTTATTAAAGGGGAAGTTCCAGAAGAAGATTATACGATTGAAATCGGAAAAGCTGATGTAAAACGGGAAGGCGAAGACATTACGGTTATTACGTATGGTCTTGCTGTTCACTTTGCGTTGCAAGCTGCAGAACGTTTAGAAAAAGACGGAATTTCTGCTCATATCCTTGACCTACGGACAATTTATCCATTAGATAAAGAAGCTATTATAGAAGCAGCATCCAAAACGGGTAAAGTACTTCTTGTCACTGAGGATAATAAAGAGGGAAGTGTCATTAGTGAAGTGGCGGCAATCATTGCAGAAAATTGCTTGTTTGATTTAGATGCACCAATCATGCGTCTTGCTGGTCCGGATGTTCCTGCTATGCCATATGCGCCAACAATGGAAAAATTCTTTATGATCAATCCAGATAAAGTAGAAAAAGCGATGCGCGAGCTAGCGGAATATTAAGGAGGGACTAACATGGCTTTAGAACAAATCAAAATGCCTCAACTTGGTGAAAGTGTAACGGAAGGAACAATTGAAAAATGGTTGGTAAAACCAGGCGATCATGTCAATAAATACGACGCTTTAGCGGAAGTAAATACAGACAAAGTAACAGCTGAAGTACCCTCTTCTTTTACAGGAGTTATTAAAGAGCTTATTGCAAATGAAGGAGATACACTAGCGGTTGGAGAAATCGTTTGTACGATAGAAACTGAAGGTGGAGCTACCGAAGAAGTAGTGGAATCCGCTCCAGAACAGCCAACTGCTGAAACAGTTAAACCAGCAGAAGTACAAAAGCATACTGCACCGGTTAACCGTGAAAAAGGAGCAAAAGCTCGCTATTCACCAGCAGTACTAAAATTATCACAAGAACATGGAATTGACCTTTCGTTAGTTAGTGGAACAGGCAACGAAGGACGAATTACACGCAAAGATTTACTGAAAATCATTGAGAGTGGAGAAATTCCAGTAGCAGCACAGGCTGAACCAGTAGTTGAGCAAACACAAGCAACACCACAAGCTCAAGTGACAGCTCCACCAAAAGCTGCTCCTGTAAATGTTCCTGTATCAGCTGGAGATATTGAAATACCAGTAACAGGTGTTCGTAAAGCAATAGCAGCGAATATGCTACGCAGTAAACATGAAGCTCCACATGCTTGGACAATGATTGAAGTAGATGTAACGAATATGGTTCAATACCGAGACTCTATTAAAAATGACTTCAAACAAAAAGAAGGCTTTAATGTTACGTACTTCGCTTTCTTTGTAAAGGCTGTATCACAAGCTCTGAAAGAATTCCCAATGATGAATTCCATGTGGGCTGGAGATAAAATTATACAGAAAAAAGATATCAATATTTCCATCGCTGTTGCGACTGAGGATGCACTTTTTGTTCCAGTCATCAAAAATGCGGATGAGAAAACAATCAAAGGCATCGCTCGTGAGGTCAATGAACTTGCTGCAAAAGTTCGCTCTGGGAAGTTAAAATCAGACGAAATGCAAGGTGGTACATTCACTGTAAACAACACAGGATCATTTGGTTCTGTTCAATCTATGGGAATTATCAACTACCCTCAAGCAGCCATTCTTCAAGTAGAATCCATCGTAAAACGTCCAGTTATTATGGACGGTGGAATGATTGCAGCTCGTGACATGGTAAACCTATGTTTATCACTTGATCACCGAGTACTAGACGGTTTAGTTGCTGGTCGTTTCCTAGCACGAGTGAAAGAGATCTTGGAGAATATTACAAAAGAGAATACGTCTGTGTATTAATAAAAGTGACTCAAAATCGTTTTTGGAACGGTTTTGAGTTTTTTTTAATTGTAAGATTAAATTAATACCAGGAAATAATTCTGTACATTTATAGGAGATTAGCTGACTCTAATTCCCATGAAAGATTAATAAGAGAAGTACAAATTATTATGATAAAATTATATAATAATTGACTGAAAAATTTTAATAGAAAGGCAGATTAGTTAAATTGACTAAAATTCGATTGGGTTTGTTCGGAGCGGAAGATTCTATTGAAATAATGGAATCAGTTGTTAGGCAATATCCTGAATTCAGCTATATTTCTATCTCATATTGGCATGATGAGGAGATAATAGAGAAATTGACCATGTATAAGAAGGATGTAGATATGTGGCTTTTCTCTGGGCAAATTCCATATGGATTTGCAAAGAAGTGGGGGGGCATTGTACAACCAATGTTTTATGTACCATCTTCCGGCTCCAGCTTGTTTAAAACGTTGTTGCAAATTGCTTATAATCAGAAAATACCATTCGAACAAATAAGCTTTGACATGTTTCATCCTGATGAATTAGAGCGAGTGTTTAAAGAATCTAATATAGCTGTAAAACCACCGTATTTAAAATATTACGAAGGGGAAGTTCCTACAGATGAAATAGTAAACTATCATTATGAACTTTGGAAAAATGGAAAGACCTTAGCTGCAGTCACTTGTCTAAAAAATGCTCAACATGAACTTCGTAAACTTGGTGTTCCTGCATTTCGAGTACTTCCTACTCAATCTGCTATCGTTTCAACTTTAGCTCTTATTCTTCAAACACATGAGACGATGCATTTTAAAGATACACAAATTGCGGTGCAAATGATTGAATTCGATTCTTTTTCAAGTTTAACGAAAGATACTTTTAGCACAGATGAAATTTATAAAATTGAAATTAAAATGACCGAAAAGCTATTGGAATATACAAAAAAAATAAATGGATCCCTTAAAGCTGCGGGACCAGGCCGGTTTGTCATTTTTACCACGCATGGACTTCTGAGAGAAATGACAAGAGATTTCACTATTATCCCAGATTTCGAGATTCTACAGTTGAGAGGACAGGATGCAGTGACAAGTGGTATTGGAATTGGAAAAACTGTCTATGAGGCAGAGATTAATGCTGGGACAGCCTTATTGCACGCAAAAGAATTTCACAAAGGCGCATCGATGGTTATATTGGACGATAAAACAATTATTGGACCACTTGGTCGACCTGAGCAGATTACATATGGATATGCCCCAAAACATCTACAAATATTAAGTGAGCAAACATCACTAAGTATTGCAACTTTAAGTAAATTAGAATCAATTTTAAGAAAGATTGGCAAGATAGAAATCAATGCCCATGATTTAGCACAACATATGAGTATTATGCCGAGAAGTGCTAGAAGAATTTTGACTGAGCTGGAGTCTAAAGGTTTTGCACAAGTGATTGGAGAAGAAAACCCTCACCCTAGGGGTAGACCAAGAAAAATTTATCAAATTATATTAAAACAAGATCTTTAAATGGTCTTGTTTTTTTATTTTATTTATAGATTTTAGAAAATTAACACTTGATTCAAATGTCTCAATTAATATATAATTTTGGTCATAGCCGAAAATGAACCTAAAAAAATTCTATGTTTTACAGCAAGCTAATACATAGAATGTGAGGAGAAAATATGATGGAAAATACAGCGATTCCTCCTTTAATAGAGGAGATTAAGGATGAAGTGATTGCTTGGAGAAGGTATCTTCATACCCATCCAGAATTATCGTTTCAAGAAGAAAAGACAGCTCTATTTATTTATGAAACGCTTCAGTCTTTCGATAATTTAGAAGTTTTACGTCCCACGAAAACAAGTGTTATGGCACGACTAATAGGGAAGCGACCGGGTAAAGTGATAGCAATTCGTGCGGATATTGATGCATTGCCTATTCAAGAAGAAACTTCTTTATCATTTTCCTCGCAAAATCCAGGTGTTATGCATGCTTGTGGTCATGATGGACATACGGCAATTTTACTTGGAACAGCGAAAATTCTTTCTACTTTGCAGGATCAATTGAAAGGCGAGGTCCGTTTTCTATTTCAGCATGCGGAAGAGTTGGCTCCCGGTGGAGCGGAAGAAATGGTGCAGGCAGGAGTTATGGACGGAGTAGATATGGTCATTGGAGCTCATCTGTGGTCACCACTAGAAACCGGAAAAATTGGAGTTGCAGCTGGTCCTGTAATGGCATCTCCTGATACCTTTACTATTTCCATTACGGGGCAAGGGGGACATGCAGGTCTTCCACATCAAACGGTCGATGCTATTGCTGTAGGAGCACAAGTCGTATCTAATTTACAGCATATTGTCTCTCGAAATGTGGATCCGTTAGATACACTAGTCTTATCTATAACTAAATTTGCAGGTGGGACTGCCATGAATATTATTACAGGATCCGTTGAAATTGCGGGGACTGTTCGCCTCTTTAATATGGAACTTAGACCAGTTGTTGTTGATTTGATGGAACGAGTGGTAAAAGGAATAACGGAAGCTCATGGAGCTACTTATCTTTTTGAGTATATGGAAGGTCCATTTCCAGTTATTAACGATAATGAGATAACTCGTTTAATAAAAGAAACAGTATGTGAACTTTATGGAGAAGAAGCGTTAGTTAAGGTGAAACCCAATATGGGAGCGGAGGATTTCTCTGCTTTCCTACGGAAGGCCCCAGGCACCTATTTTTTCATTGGTTCAGGCAATAAAGAAAAGGGAACTGACTACCCGCATCACCATCCACGTTTTGATCTGGATGAAGATGCTTTTTCAAAAGGGATGAATATGTTTGTGCATGCAACATTAAAGCTTTTAGGTTGATGATGGATAAGTGAAATAGTTTAATTTTTAACAGAAGGAGGAGCCTATGAAAGCTGCAACAAAAAATAAGAAACGATTTTCTTTAAAAATGCCAGATACGTACGTTTTACTTTTTGGCATTTTATTAATTGCCGCAATAGCTACGTATCTAGTTCCAGCAGGACAGTTTGAAAGAGTTGAAAAAGATGGACTAACAATGGTCGTCCCTGGCACTTACCACAGTGTGGAGAGCATGGGGGTTGGTGTAATGGATATTCTTTTATCCATGCAAAAAGGTATGGTGGAATCCGGTAGTATTATATTCCTTGTGTTATTTATCGGTGGGCTGATGGAGGTCATTGAATCGACTGGGTCTATTAAAGCAGCAGTAATGAAAGCGATAGATAAAACAAGAGGAAATGAATTTATTTTAATAGCTGTTATTACGATTCTTTTTGCTTTAGGAGGAGCTGTAGGTGCTGTCGCTAACTCAGTCATCGCTTTTGTTTCCATTGGGCTTATTATTTCCAAAGCGTTGAGACTCGATCCGATTATTGCAGTTGCGATTACTTTTGGAGCTACCTTTGCAGGGTTTAATGTGGGCTTCATCAATCCTTACTCAGTTGGTATAGCACATAAAATCGCTGAGTTGCCACTATTTTCTGGGCTACTGTTCCGTGTTATTGTTTTTGTCGTAATTGTATCGATTACCATTTGGTATACATGGCGCTATGCTAAAAAAGTGTTAAAGGATCCTAAAAATAGTATACTTTCTCATTCATTCTTAGAGGAATCTGACCTTGATGAAAGTGAGCTTCATAGTGAATTTACGAACAAACATAAAGGGATTCTCCTTTTTGTAGGCCTTGCTTTTGCTTTTATGGTGTATGGTACGATACAGTTCAAATGGACACTTGATCATATGTCTGCGTACTTCTTGGGTGTTGCAATTTTGGTTGGAGTGATTGGAAAGATCCATTACAATCAGTTTATCGTTCATTTTATGAAGGGTGCTGAAAAATTATTGTATGGAGCACTCATTGTAGGAGCAGCACGTGCCATATTAGTCGTATTGGAGCAGGGACAAGTATTAGATACAATTGTGTATGCTTTATCGAATTTATTTACCGGTCTCTCGCCAATAATGGCTACAATGGCGATGTTCGTTGCAAACACAATTATTAGTATTGTCGTACCCTCTGGGAGCGGACAAGCTGTACTTATTATGCCAATTATGACTCCTTTAGCGGATATGCTAGGAGTAACAAGACAGGTTGCTGTTCAGACGTATTTGTTCGGAGATGGGTTCACAAATAGTATTATTCCAACGTCAGGAACATTAATGGCAAGTCTTGCGATAGCTGGAATTCCATATACGAAGTGGTTCAAATGGATGTTTCCTCTTTTCCTTATTTGGATGGTTATCGCTGTCATTACGCTAATTATTGCAGTTTCGATCAATTGGGGACCATTTTAGTAATTAGTAAATACTTAAAAAGTTGTTTGAATGAACTAGCATAGATGTTATGATTTGTTAAGGTAAAAAAATCCTCTTCTATGAATACTTGTTCAGCAAGTATTCTTCAAGAAGGATTTTTTTATTTTAACGAATATCTGTCTCCATTTTCATCATTGAGATTTGAAGGATTTAGACAGCATGGGGAGGTAGATTGGCAGGAATTTAGGAACGATAAGAGATTTTCAAATTACATAAAAAGAGGTAGAGTATTTTCAAGGAGGAGAAACTATTGTTAAAAGATTGGAAGCTTCATATTATCGTTCTTTTTTTCGTTCTGATAGGTGAAGCTATAGGTGTGAAACAGTTCAATTTAGGAGTAGGTACAATTGCTTTGTTTCCAATGTTATATGTTTTATTGATGGGTGGAGTGGTTAGTTTTCCAAAACTGAAATTAATGAATGAAGTACAGATGAAGCGTGCAGCTGGAATACTAGGAATATCTTTTTTACTTTTTGTAGCAAAGCTTGGATCGATGTTAGGCCCATCATTACCTAAAATTTTCGATGCAGGAGTATCATTAGCTGTTCAAGAAGTTGGACATGTTTTAGGAACGATTATTATTGGATTGCCAATAGCATTACTCATTGGTATGAAACGAGAGGCGATCGGGGCTACCTTCTCAATCGACCGAGAGCCGAATTTAGCCATAATTTCAGAAAAGTACGGGGCAGATTCACCAGAAGGAAGAGGAGCATTAGGTGTCTACATCTGTGGAACAGTATTTGGGGCAATCTATTTGGCTATTTTAGCAGGATTTTTAGGAAGCTTAGGAATTTTCCATCCCATATCATTGGCGATGGGAGCAGGGGTTGGATCAGGTAGTATGATGGCGGCTGCTTCTGGGGCACTGGCTGTTACATTTCCAAATGATGCGGAAGATATCGCTTTGTTTGCGGCTGCGGCTAACTTGATCTCTACAATTCTAGGAACGTATTTATGTGTATTCTTCTCACTTCCAGTAACGGCGCGTCTTTATGAATGGCTCGAGCCTAAAATAGGACGTACACGTAAGGAGGGCGCAAAATAATGCTAGAAAAAACAAAAGTATTAGTATTAATAGGAATCATCGCCATTCTCGGAAACTGGGTGGGATATGGTGTATCTCCTGTACAAGCACTGCCTGGTATGCTACTTATCGTATTGTTTACAGTAATCGGTTTAGGTTTAAACAAGCTCATACCTAAAATGCCAGCGGTCGTATGGATTTCATTGATAGCATTAATTGCGACTACTCCAATTTTTCCCGGGAATGAATGGATTGTTGCAAAAACGGCAGAGATTAATTTTATGGCCTTAGCTACCCCAATTCTAGCATATGCAGGTCTATCTCTTGGGAAAGACTTAGAAAGCTTTAAAAAGCTAGGTTGGCGAATTGTCGTCATTTCTCTCGTTGTCTACACAGGAACTTTCTTATTCGCCACATTATTTGCGGAGATTGTTTTTAAATTGCAGGGTAGATTTTAAACAGAACTGGATTATTTAGATTTCTGTATAATTATTAGTAAATATAAGTTATCTATAATCTTCAAAAGCTGGCAGAAGTAATTTATCTGCCAGCTTTTGTTTTGTATTTGTAAGAAAAAGAATTATTTCTTTTATAAAGTTTTTATAGATTTGTTATGTGGTCAGCCCTAATAACTTTTGAAATTTCGCATTTACTATAAAGTATATGGAAGGAGGTGAATGAATTGGCACTTTCCCTGATGAATATTCATGTAAATGTTTCTGGTACCTCAACAAGATTCTTTAATGTATTGGCTGCACCATTAGTTGTAACTGATGGAACAACCATCCCTGCAACTGAATTTTTAGATGACAGTGGAACGGCAGCAACTGCTTTTCCAGTAATTACGAATGGATACTATAATCTTTATGTAAACGGTGTACTACAAGAAGGCGACGCATATACGATTTCTGCTACAGAATTGACCTTTAATGAGGTCGATGGAATTATTACTGCTGGAACACCTCTAGTTGTAGAAGCTGTAGATTTAGTTACAGTAATTTAATGAAAATAAAAGTTCATAAAAGTTACTGAATTATTTTAACTGAGTTTTCTGAAATAAGGAATGGGGTAATTCCAAATTATCCACAGCATGTATAGGATAAATGAATAACCCCGTTCATTTTCTATTCAAAAATTTAGATTGTACTCTACTGGATTCACATCAATTATATACGATTCTGAAATACGTAAATTAATGGTTGAGATAGAGAATTCATTTTATGAACCTTTTTGCAAAACAAAAAACTAACTATGTACATATAGTAAAAGGAAGGAGGTGTCCATACGATGGGAAAACATAAAAAGCCCCAAAAAATAATGCGAGTATATGATTGTCATACGAACAGAAGAAGGTTTGTCTGTAAATCTTTCAATGAAATTACAATAATAGCTCCCCCTGTCGTAAACGTTATACCGACTGTTAAAAGGTATTTCTATATTCCAGAAGCTAATTTGAATTTGGCAAGTGGGACTACTATTTTTTCCAATTTATTTACTGACGACGATGGAAACCAAGTAACTAACTTTATGAGCTTTAACCCAAATGGCTACGCCAATCTATATATCAATGGTGTAATTCAAGAGGGAGGGCTGTATACGGTAAATACCCAGTCTTTAACTATTGCCCCAGTCAATTCTACAATTAGTGCACAAACCCCTATAATAGTTGAGTTGTTGACGTTCTCAACCACACTAAGCTAAGACGTTAACCTTAAGACAGGTTTTTAGATAGAGTATTGTAAACCAATGAAAGAATAAGATGATTGGTTTCTTTTAGTGTAAACGAATAAGTACACTTCCCCATTAAGGAGAAAGTGTACTCTCGAGTAACGAAATTATTAAGGTGTAGAACTTTCAGAAGAATCGGTACCCTCATCCACCTCTTCCTCATTTTCATCATCAGGAACGCCAATGTCATTTTCACCATCATCTTCTAACATTGGGTCGTTTACTTCCACATCATCTAAGTCATCATCATTATCTCCACATGCGCCTAATAAAAGGGCTGTTGATAGCGCAAAAGGCAAAGCAATCATTCTTTTTTTCATAGTTATTTCCTCCGTTTCCATTTATAAAAGTTATTCGCCTATTATTTATGTACCTCTTATTTCACAATATAAACACATTTCTATTAATAGAGTCAGAAAGTCACTTTTGTTTACCAACCAACAGTTAAAGAATACAATTTGATAAAGAGAACAATTTCTATCTAACTTTACATATATAGAAGGGAAGATCATCGAATGAAGTTAAGTGTTCTAGATCAAGCACCTATCACCGTAGGTAATACTGCGGTAGATGCTTTAAAGAAAGCGGAAGAGCTTGCAATATTAGCTGATCAGTTGGGTTATCATCGAATGTGGATGGCAGAACATCATGGGACTGGAACGATTGCGAGCTCAGCTCCGGAGGTTATTGCAGCACATTTAGCCGCGAAAACGAACAATATTCGCATCGGGACAGGTGGTGTGATGATGATGCATTACTCACCACTCAAGCTTGCGGAAGTGTTTAAAACTTTAAGTGCATTTTCACCGGGGCGTATAGATTTTGGTGTGGGACGTGCTCCAGGTGGAGATAATTATGCTATGTATGCTCTATCAGAAGGTCGTCAGCCAATGTTAAATAATATGTATGAAAAGCTGTCGACTACCTTGCAATTATTGAACGATGAAGTACCAGAAGATAGCTTATATAATCGTTCAATTGCTACTCCTTCGAATGTCGTTTTACCAGAAGCTTGGTTACTCGGCTCCACTGGAAATAGTGCCATTCAAGCAGGTCGATTAGGAGTCGGCTATTCATTTGCACAGTTTTTCCAAGGCGGTATGACAAAAGAAATTTTTGATGCTTATAGACGCAATTTTACACCTTCCGCATTAATGGAAAAACCAGTGATCAATGTAACATACATGGTAACTGTTGCTGAAACGAAAGAAGAAGCAGAATTTGAAGCGTTGCCGCAGGATATTTCCAGATTATCACTAATGAGAGGGCAAATCCGCCAAACATTAACACCAGTAGAGGCTCAAAATTATCCATTAACGGAAATGGATCGTATGGCAATTCAACAAAATCGCAAAATACACTTAGTTGGAACGCCAAATGAGGTTGCCACTATACTACAAGAAGAACAAGTCAAGTATGGATTTGACGAAGCGATGATTTGTAGCATTCCACACTCTCAAGAAAAACGGTTGGACGTCTACCGACTTCTTGCACGTGAATTGTTTTAATTTATAGGCAAAGACATTAGAAAAAGAACCATTCTCAATGAGATGGTTCTTTCCTACTGTTTGATGCGTTAAGTAGTATAACTCCGGCTATAATAAGTGCCAATCCAGAAAGAGTGAGTAAGTTAAACGGGTCATCCCAAATGAGCACACCTATAATTGCGGTAATTGCAGTACCGACACCAGACCAAATGGCATATGCCAAACTTAGAGGAATTGTTTTTAAACACAAAGACAAACAATAAAATGATAAGCCATATCCGGCAATAACCCCAAAAGTAGGGACAAGATTTGTGAAACCCTCCGATAATTTCAACATAGCTGTCCCAAAAACCTCCGTTAAAATTGAAATGCTTAGTAAGCTATAGCCCTTCATATATGAATTCTCTCCTTCTCTACGCAAACGCATCTCCAGTTGATAAATTTAATAAGATAACTCCGCAAATAATCAATACAAGACCGAAAAGTTTTTTCCTATTATAGGCTTTCTTATAGAGAACTATGCCGATTAAAGCAGTTAATGCAGTTCCTACTCCGGCCCAAATTGCATAAGCAGTACCAATTGGAAGTGCTTTTAGCGATAAAGACAATGCATAAAATGCAAGGGCATAACCTAACACCACCCCAATAGAAGGCAGCACTTTTTTAAAACCTTTTGTCACTTTCAACATAGAGCTACCAAAAACTTCACTAATAATTGCGATTGCAAGTAATATGTATGCATTCATATAAAACACCTCCTATCATTATTAAAACGTTAAAAGCAAGCAAACGTCAAACTTACATACTTTCAATTTTAAAGAAGGAGTTTTGTATAAGTATGTGGAAGGTACATTAAATAAGCAGATATGAAGTAATAGTTTAGTAAAAGAGACAAGTAAATGTTTCTGCGGGTAGAATGTAAAATTGAAATGTCTAAATTGTTGACTTATGATTAGATATATATTTATTGTTCCCTGAGAGCTTTTAATATTGTTCTAAATCATATACGTGTTAATTAGACAAGCAATGGTAAAAAGGAATTAATAGTTCCGAGAGGTGCCACTACCTTTATGAAACGAATTTGGGGAAGTCGTAAAGCTTTACTCTGAATAACTATAAAATATCTAAGCTTAAGAAGATAAAAAAGCAGGAAAAAATACAAAGGAGAAGCGATATGATTGGTTTACTTAATCTTGGAAGCCTTGTGCTTGGACTAATTGCTTGAATACTGCCGGTTGTTAATCTCATGGGATATCAAAAACAGACTCATGGAAACTGGATCGCCCTTTCCGTTGTGAGCATGATTGCCTGTGCTATCTCACTATGTTTTCAAATTTTCTACAATGCTTACTTGGTACAGACTGAGGATTGGTCTGCTCTTATGGACACATCATATGCTACTGCTTCAGCCGCAGCAGTACTTCTCATTGTTACGATTTTATTAAATGTAATCAGCTGCTTGTGTATCGTTATAAAATGGCTAAAGAGTAGTTGAACAGCAATATTAAAACGAATGGATTTTAATACAAAAATCATGGATTTGCAGACAAATGGTAGTGGTGTTTTGGATGATTGTATTCGCGGTGGAAGACATGTGAGAAAAACAATAAAAAGAAGGAAGTGTTAAACGATGGATTTGGAAGTGGTTATGCAGGAGCTTGAAGCTCTAGGTAAAGAACGATCGAAAAAAATGTACATATCAAATGGTGCACGTGAACCCTTATTTGGGGTAGCTACCGGAGCGATGAAACCAATCGCTAAGAAAATAAAAATAAGTCAGCCTTTAGCTGAAGAACTTTATGCTACAGGGAATTACGATGCGATGTATTTTGCGGGTGTTATTGCAGATCCAAAAGGTATGACAGAGTCGGATTACGATCGGTGGGTGGATGCAGCGTATTTTTACATGCTGTCTGATTATGTGGTGGCCGTGACATTATCGGAGTCAGATATTGCACAGGAAGTATCGGATAAATGGATTGCGAGTGGTGAAGAGCTAAGGATGTCAGCGGGCTGGAGCTGCTACTGTTGGCTTTTAGGAAATCGAAAAGATGTAGAGTTTTCAGAAACCAAGATTTCAAATATGTTGGATATAGTAAAAGCTACGATTCACGATTCTCCAGAACGTACCAAATCTGCTATGAACAATTTTGTATATACAGTAGGAATTTCCTATTTGCCTCTTCATGAAAAAGCAGTGGAGACAGCAAAGGAATTAGGAATAGTAGAAATGAAACGAGACAATAAAAAAAGCAGTTTTTTAAATGCTTACGAAAGTATTCAAAAAGAACTCGATAGAGGAAGGCTAGGCTTTAAACGTAAGTATGTAAGATGTTAATATAGCCTCGCAATATAAAACAATTTTCTACTATTGGAAGAAGTTGTCTCAAAAAGAACAATCAATATAAAACCGCTAGAGAAGAAATATATTCTCTAGCATTTTCTCTTTTAACATCTATTTACTTACTAGTGCCATTACACCTTTAAAAATCAGGACAAGCGAGAAGATTACAATAGCCAAAATACCGATTAGATCAGTTACTGGCTGTAAACCAGATAAGAAAGTACCTGTTAATGGAGCCTTTAATAATGCGAAACCAGCCAATATACTAGCTAACATTAAAAGAATAAAACGATCCATTTCGTTATGCCTCCTCTTTTGTACAGTATATGAACAAATGGAAGGAAAGTTGAACTGATAGCATCTTTAAGTTTTTAATTGGTGATTAAAGATAAAGTAGTCATTATTATGGGAGCTTCTAGTGGAATAGGAGAAGCGACAGCGAAATTATTAGCACAACATGACACAAAATTAGTTTTAGCTGCTAGACGAATAGATAGCCTGAAAGCTATTAAAGAAGCGTATCCAGAAGCAAATATTCACATACAGCAAGCAGACGTAACAAACTTTGAAGATGTAAAAAAGGTTGCTCAGCTTGCATTAGACACATTTGGAAAGATAGATGTATTGTACAACAACGCAGGTATTATGCCGACTGCTCCTATCATAGAAGGAAGACGTGATGAGTGGAAACAAATGCTTGATATTAATATCATGGGTGTGTTAAACGGCATTGCAGCTGTTATCCCGTTTATGGCTGAGCAAAAGTCAGGACATATTATTGCTACGGATTCTTTAGCAGGACATGTAGTGTATCCAGATTCAGCGGTGTATTGTGGAACAAAATTTGCCGTACGTGCAATCATGGAAGGGTTAAGACAGGAACAGAGGGAGAATAATATCAAATCAACTATCATTTCCCCTGGTGCTGTAGCTACTGAATTGTACAATACCATAAATGATAAAGACGTTGCGGAGAAAGTCCATCAGATGCAAATAGAATCCGGTTTAATCCCTGAAGATATTGCATCTGCAGTTATGTTTGCGATAAGTACTCCTGATCGTATGTCTATAAGTGATATGATTATACGTCCAACCAGTCAACAAGTTTAATGCAAGCTCTCATTGACCCTCCCTGGATTGGATAAGTACAGGGAGGGTTAAGTTTGTTTTTTTACTCAATAGGCTCATGATTGGAAAACTTATCCTTAATTTCTTCAAAAAACAGATTTGCTGCATGGGAGAAAACCTGATGCTTTTTCCAAACAATATTTAGACCCGATTCAAGTCTCGGTTCTAATGGCCTAAAACAAAGGTTACTATCACGGGATGTATTTGCTATTTTATCAAGGGTGACTGCATAACCGATACCTTCCTCAACCAAGATGGCAGCATTATAAACAAGATTATACGTCGTGACAACGTTCAATTTATCATAATCGTCTCCAAACCATTCTGAAAACTCATTTTTAGATAATCCAGGTTTTATAGCTTGTCTTGATAAGAGGAGAGGTACATCTATTAGATCAGTCTTCTGTATGCTTTCTTTTACAGCGAGCGGACTATCTTTTCTCATCACAACTCCCCACACGTCTTTAGCTGGAAGATTGATATAATTGTATTTAGACAAATCGGCCGGTTGAATAAGAATACCAAAATCGAGTAATCCCTTATCAAGTTGTTCCGTCACATCATCGGAGTTTCCGCTATGAAAGTGATATTTGATAGTTGGATATTTTAACTGCAAATCTTTTACTATCTGCGCAATTAGCTTCATAGCTTTTGTTTCTCCGCCCCCTATGTAAATATCTCCTCCTACAGATTCTTCCATAGAAGAAAATTCGGCTTCCACCTTAACTACCATGTCAATGATTTCTTCTGCTCTCTTTCTTAGGATCATTCCTTCCTCTGTCAAAACAATATGATGACTTTTCCGGATAAATAATTTCTTTCCCAACTCCTCTTCCAGCTCTTTTAATTGCCTAGACAAAGTTGGCTGTGTAATATGCAAAAAATTAGCCGCTCCTGTTATACTTCCTTCTCTTGCGACAGTAAGAAAATAACGTAGAACTCTAAATTCCATAAATTAATTTACCTCCACACGCTTAATATACCTTATAAGCATACCACATAATAAGATATAGGTATTGGTAATTGCTCGTACGTAAAAGTAAAATAAATAAGCAGATGTGCAAGAGAGGAGCTATTTAAAATGCAACGAAAAAATTTATTAATATTTATTTTGACAATAGGAGTTTTCGGCATCTTAAATACCGAAATGGGGTTTATCGGGATATTACCTAATATCGCCAATCACTTTAGCGTTAGTGTTTCAACAGCAGGATGGGTGGTAAGTATTTTTGCCATTGGTGTTGCAATATCCGCGCCAACCATGCCGTTATTATTTTCAGGGATAAATCGAAAAAAAGTGATGATCGTTGTCCTAAGTGTTTTTGTTGTAGGAAATATTATATCCATATTTACATCCAATTTTACTGTTTTATTAATTGCTCGAATTATTCCAGCGCTTTTTCATCCGGTCTATGTTTCTTTGGCATTTTCAGCGGCTGCCGATTCTGTTAGTAAAGAGGAAGCTCCCAAAGCTATATCCAAAATCTTTATAGGTGTGTCTGCGGGGATGGTAGTGGGAGTTCCAATCGTTAGTTTTATCGCTAGCGTGTCTAATTTACAACTTGCGATGACATTTTTCGCTATTGTTAATATCCTTGTACTTATTGCAACATTATTATTTGTTCCATCTATGCCGGTTAAAGAAAAAATCTCCTATGGAACTCAATTGAATGTATTGAAAAAGTCTGTAACATGGCTTTCTATTATAATTGTCATTTTGCTAAATTCAGCTGTTTTTGGGGTTTACAGCTATCTCGCAGAATATTTACAAACCGTCACGAACATAGCGGCGAATATAACTAGCTTGATGTTATTCACTTACGGAGCAGCAAATATTATTGGGAACATTTTGGCTGGAAGGCTACTAACTATTAATCCTATCAAAACAATCTTATCTCTTCCTTTTCTATTGGGAATTGTTTATATCATTCAATTTTTCATGGGATATCTCACTTTGGCTATGGTAATTATTATCTTACTATGGGGAATTTTAGCTGGAATATCAGCAAACATTACTCAATATGTAGTTACATCGGCGGCACCTGAAGCCCCTGACTTTGCTAACGGATTGTTTTTATCATCTGCAAATATAGGAACAACAATTGGTACAGCTGTAGGAGGCTTTTTTATCTCCATAATGGGAACGCAATACGTTATCTTAGTAGGATTATTATCCGTAATATTGAGTGCGGTATTTATTTTTTTAAGAAACAACATGTATAGTGCTAAATAAAATACTGTCGAGGTGAGAAAAATCAACTAGTTGTATTCGATGCACTAGCAGTTGCCTCCATCGCTTGAGGAGCAAACTTCATTATAAATTACTACACCTGGAAGAATATCAGAATGGGTAACCTCAGCGATAGATTATAAGTACCGCCAATCCCAAGTTAGCCTTATATATTCATTCAAAACAAATTTAAGGTTTGTTGCAGTGCTCTCATTAAGTTATTTTCTTCATCTCTCTAAAATTATCCTTTCAAGAAACTGTAAAAAAAGATCATATTAATAGTATAAATTTATGTTAGTATTTATATAGCATGAATAATACGAATGATCGAAAAGTTGGGAGAGTGCGTTATGACAGAAGAAGAATATATGAATGAGGGGTATAGAAAATACGAAGGAACAGATCTAGATATATTTTACTCAGCAAAAAAATGTCAACACGCCGGAATTTGCGTTCAAGGTAATGGAGATGTTTTTCAAGTAAAACGTAAACCTTGGATTCTACCGGATAACGGGAAAACAAGTGAAGTAACAATAATAATCGATGCATGCCCATCAGAGGCATTGCGTTATATAAGAAAGGAAGTAGAACCTATGGTAGATTTATTACAAGGTAAGAACCGATTTTATTTAGAAGATGATAATAAACAATTAATTGCCGAAATTACTTTTACAGAGCCTAATAATGAGTTCTTTATTATTGATCATACTTTTGTAGATGATAGATTGAGAGGGAAGGGCATAGCGCAAGCGTTAGTAAAAGCTGTTGCAAATAAAGCACGAGTAGAAAATAAAACAATCATACCATTATGTCCTTTCGCTAAATTGGAATTTGAAAAAAAAGCAGAATATACTGATGTGTGGAAACGCTAATCTAGTACAAAATATATAAGAAATCCCCACTATAATATTATATCTTTAAGAGGACTTTTAATAAGAGGTGAGGATATGCACATAAAAAAAGCCCGATTGATTAATGTGGAAGGAAACGATACAGCAGTTCTATTACTACATTCTTATACAAGCCATACGCGTGACATGAAAGCGTTAGCCGAATCAATTCATCAAACATTAGGTTTTACTTGTTTTGCTCCATTATATAGGGGACATGGTGAGGAAGCAGAGGCATTAATTCCTTTTACAATTGATAATTGGTGGGAGGATGCACTAGAAAGCTATAAGCAATTAGCAAAGAAATATAATCAGGTCTTTGTCATTGGATTATCGGTAGGGGGAATTTTCGCTTTAAAATTAGCCCAATAATTTCCGATTGAGCGTATGGTAGTCATGTCTGTGCCTACAGATAAATCGCCTATACAAGCGAAACAACGTATTATTGATTATGCTGTACGCTATAAGAAATTAGAAAATAAATCCGAAGTACAGATACAAGACGAATTAAAGAAATTTGATCGATTACCAATGAACTCATTTGAGCGGTTTCAAGAATTTATACATGAGACCATGATTGACTTATCTGTAATTACATCTCCAATAGCTATTTACTATGGAGGGCGTGATGAGGCAACCTATGAAGAAAGCGCGGTTGAAATTGCTGAAAGTGTTTCCTCAGCTTTAATCGAACTAAAAAAATTTGAAAACACCTCACATCTTATGACATTAAGTAAAGAAAAGGATGGTATATATAGACAAATCATTCAATTTCTCGGCCCTGATGTTTGATAAAAATGGAATTAAATGAAACTTCCATCCTTGTGGTAGCGTACATAAGGAAAGGGGGAATGCATGATGTGGCAACACTTACAAGAAAAACAAGCTCAGTTAATCGTCAAGAAAAATGAACGCGATCGGCTGCAAAGAAAGCAGGCATCGCTCCAAACACAGCGGATGGAATTAGAAACCGTATGTAAGAAGTTGGAAGAAAAGCGTTTGAAAGAGCAAAAAGATGTTCTAAAATTAGAGAAGTTCTCCCTTTCCAATTTAGTTAGCAAGTGGAATGGAACGATGAACGAAAAACAAAAAAAAGAAATTTCAGAAGCAACAGAAGTTGAAATGAAATATCAAGAAGCGGAAAAAACCTTAAGTGATCTCAAGAAAGATATAGAAATTGTCAAACTAGAACTGCAAAATGCTGATTATTGTTTAATAGATCAGCATTGGGAATCATTAATGCATGAAAAGAAGGAGTGGCTTTACGCTAACACTGTCGATGAACGACAAGAGTTGGAAAATCTATATGAAAATCGGGCAGATTTGGAGTCGATGGAAAAAGAAATAGAAGAAGCTCTGGTAGCGGGTAGAGCTGCCAAAAGCGCACTTGAACAAGCGAGCTCGGAACTCGATTCAGCATCTGCGTTGTCGACTTGGGACACCTTCCTCGGCGGCGGTGTTTTTGTGACAGCTATGAAGCATAACAGTCTCAATAGTTCACAAGACTATATCCATTTAGCGCAAATGGCCCTTCGTCGTTTTGAAACGGAATTGACGGATGTAAAAAACATTGTGACAGAAGTCATTCAAGTGGATCGTAGCAATTTCATGACATTTACCGATTATTTCTTCGATAATATATTTACGGATTGGATGATTCATTCACAGATTAATACATCTAAAGATCGACTGGAAGAAGTCTTGGACCAAGTGGAAAGAGTGGTAGAAAAGTTGAGCACTAAGATGGATGAAGTGAAGTCTGAATTAGAAAATGTCAAAGATAATCTAAAAAGTATTATAGAAATGTGAAATTCTCGTGGTTCAAATTTGTTAAAGTTAAAAGCCAAATGCAGTAAAACAATTTTGTTTGTTGTGAAAATCGAACTCATCATGCAAATTTTCATTGAAAACGTCCTATATCGGGACGTTTTTTTAATTTCCAATAACACCATATAAAGTACTATTGATAATAATACTTTACAAAACTTTTAGTTATAGTGTACTATGTAACTAATACACTAATACTTAAGGAGAAGAGCATATGAAACAATTGAAAGGACTAATCAAAAAAGAATGGATGCTGATGAGGTTTTGGCTCGTCATTCTGTTCATTTTGAATACGTTAGGGATTGTAGGTATCCCGTTATTGTTGAAGACATGGATAGGCGATATCCCTATTTTTAAGACCGCAGTTATATTAGCTGGGATTTGGCTTGTTTTTAGTCATCTGATCGCCATCCTTCTATTTATAGTAAGTTTGCAACTTGATATGAAGAGACCAGATATTTGGTTACATACGGAAAGCTCTATTTATAAACTAATTGGCACAAAGCTAGCATTTGCTACTGTCCTCACATCATTCTCATTACTGTGGATCGAATTATTATTGGTCATGTTGCAAGCGGTAAACAGTGATCCCGAGTTTATGACTTTTGATCAACTATTGGAGATGAAAGTGTATGTATTTGTTGGTATCTTTTTCTCCATCCTATTGAACTTAATTATCGTGCTTTTCTTTTGGGTCATTTACCATTTAATCCGTCCATACGTAAAAGGTTTTTCTATTATTATTACCGTTTTCTTGTTTATCGTAAGTTCTATTCTTTGGAGTATGAACAGCACGGTCGAATTATTTGAAAAGTTTCCTCGTTTTGGAAGCATCCGCATTCCTATTCCGGATTTTATTCAGAAGTTTAGAAAGTATGAGAACTATGAAGATTTGACGTTTTTGGTAGAACCGACAATTTACGTTAGTGAAATTGTTTTCATCACTGCGTTTGCAATCATTCTTTTTTGGGTGTCGGCTCTGTGGTTCGACAAGAAAGTGAGGATTTAATATGAGTATCGACTTTTTGCCGGACAAACCAATTTATCAACAACTAATTGACCGAATTACTGGGGAAATTATTCGAGGAAATGTGAAACCAGGCGAGAAATTGCCTTCGGTTCGTGAATATGCAGTGGAAGTCGGTGTGAATGCTAATACAATGCAACGTGTATATAAGGAGCTGGAGATGATGAGGATTTCAGAAACGAAACGTGGTCAAGGAACTTTTGTAACGGATAACGAAACACGTTTACAGCAATTACGCGATGAAGTAAAGGAAGGGCTTGTGGAGTCATTTCTAAACAGTATCGAAGCATTAGGTTTTTCAAAAAAAGAGATGATTGAATTTATTCAAACAAGGGAACGAGGGGAGAAACAGTGATTGCCTTAGAACAGGTTGAGAAAAATTATGGAAAGAAGCAAGCGTTAAAAGGAGTAAATCTCATCATTCCACCCGGAAAGATTATTGGATTAGTAGGCGAAAACGGAAGCGGAAAATCCACGCTTTTAAAGATCATTGCTGGTCTCACAACTCCCTCAAGTGGAACCATTCAGGTGAATGGAATTAAGGCAACGAGAAGCATCGCAAGTAAGGTAGCGTATATGCCAGATGCGGATGTCTTCTATCCAATCTTTTCTGTCGAGAAATTATTCCGTTTTTATGAAACACAGTTTGAAGACTTCAATTATTCGAAAGCCTGTATAGTGGCGCAATATTTAAATATACCTTTGGAAGCGAAGCTAAAAACTTTATCAAAAGGGAACAGGGGTCGTGCCAAAATGGCGGCGACATTAGGAAGGGAAGCTTCTTACTATTTGTTGGATGAACCGTTTTCGGGATTCGATCCACTTGTTCGGGAGGATATCATCAAAGGGATGATACAATTTACTGATCCTGAAACACAAACGGTTCTTATGTCCACACATGAAATTAAGGAAGCGGAGCCGTTACTTGACGCTATTATACTATTGAATCATGGAAAAATTTTAGCTTATGAGGAAGTGGAAACTATCCGTGATCAGTTCCGTATGGATTCAATAACATGGATGACGAAACTAATAAAGGAAGGTGATTTGAGTGGAAATGAAACCTATCGTTGAATTGAAAAATTTATCGAAAACAATCGGAAAGAAAAAAATTATTGATCAATTGAATCTAACCTTATATCCTGGACAAATTACAGGGTTTTTAGGACCAAATGGAGCTGGTAAAACTACGACGATCCGTATGATGGTGGGTCTCATGAAGCCAACTACTGGCGATGTGATAATCGATGGTCTTTCTCTGCAGTCGAATTTCGAAGCAGGTATTAGTAAAATGGGGGCGATCGTGGAAAATCCTGAAATGTATAAGTTTATGTCTGGATATAAAAACTTGGTCCATTTCGCTCGCATGCATAAAAATGTGACGAAGGAAAGGATTGACGAGGTCATTCGACAAGTAGGAATGGAAAAACGCATTCATGAAAAGGTATCCACCTATTCGCTTGGTATGCGTCAACGCTTAGGTTTAGCTCAGGCGTTGTTAAATAAACCAAAGTTTCTTATTTTAGATGAACCGACGAACGGTCTAGATCCTGCGGGCATTCGAGAATTTCGTACCTATTTACGGAAAATTGCAGAAGAAGATGGTGTTTCCGTATTAGTGTCGAGTCATCTATTGTCCGAAATTGAGTTAATGTGTGATCGGATTGCAGTCATTCAAAACGGTAAACTTGTAGCGATTCGAGAAGTAAATGAAACAGAAGAGTCGCAATATTATATCGAGGCACAGCCGGTAGATAAGGCTCGTCACATACTAATTGAAAAAGGAATAAGTGTAGAAGACTACCAAAACGGTTTATTAATTAGTGTAGAACAGGCTGACATTCCAACAGTTGTTGAACAATTAGTACAACAAAATATATTAATTTATACGGTTTCACATCATCGTAAAACATTGGAAGAGCAGTTCTTAGAAATGACAGGAGGTGGGCAAATTGTTGAATCTAATTCGAAATGAATGGATGAAGCTGTGGCATAAAAAGGCAACATGGGTAATGGTAGCATTATTAATTGCAATGATTATTGGACTCGTTGCGATTACGAAATGGATAGATCGTAATACGGAAACTCCTGCTTGGGAGCAAACAGTTTCAGAAGAACTTACGATAGTTAAGCAACAGTTGGCAACACCTGGTATAGATGAAGAAACGAAAAAGAGCTTGGAAGAACAGCAAATGTTACTTCAATACCGTCTAGATGAAGGCATCGCTCCTCTAGCAAGTAATAGTTTGGAAGGGTTTATAATGGATTCATATGGCATGTCATCTATTATTACATTGTTGACTGTAATTGTGGCTGCAGGGATCGTTGCTTCCGAGTTTTCGCAAGGAACTATTAAAATGTTACTGGCACGTCCTGTACAGAGATGGAAAATCCTAACTTCGAAATTTTTGACAGTCGTTGCTTTTGCTTTATTCTTAACAGTGGTCGCATACGTTGTTTCACTCGTGATGGGCTTAATTTTTTATGAGGCTTCAGGGGGCGGACTTTTAGAAGTTGTGAATGGGCAAGTAACAGAAGTTTCGTATTGGTTAAAATCGATTTGGTTAAATGTACTGGCACTAGGTGACGTTATCATTATTGCAAGTTTTGCCTTTGCAATTGGTACCGTTTTCCGTTCTAGTTCATTGGCAATTGGAATCGCGATTTTCCTTATGTTCACTGGTTCCCAGTTTGCCTTTTTCTTGAAAAATTATGAAATCGTGAAATATATATTATTCTCCCATACGTTCACTCAAATGGAGACAGGGGGTTCCTTTATAGAAGGAATGTCTACACCATTTTCGGTGGCTGTATTAGTTGCTTACTTTATTTTCTTCCTAGCAATCAGCTATTGGACATTTACAAAACGTGACGTCACAGCATAATAATAAAATATTAACTGGAAAAACACTGCGGCTTGCAGTGTTTTTCTTATTCATTTACAAATACAAATGTATCTTTCATTACCTTATTAATCCCGCAGAAATTATGTCTTGCAAAGAATTTGGGTCTTTCGTTGTTTGTATTAAGTCAAAATCAAACAGGGCACCCCCCGATCCATAAATTAATGGACTGAGGGGTGCCCTTTAGAGCATATATTAACCTGTTAATTGTTTTTTATAAACTAGAGAATTTGTACTAATTCTGAGTGTAAAACTCGTTGAGCAGTAATAATTACACCTGAAGCTGTTCTTCCGTAGACTGAATACAATCCGCCGGTTTGATTTGGAACGATTTCAACTTCATATTGAGATGCTCCTCCAACTCCAAGGGTTACAAATGTTGAAGCATTAGCAGCTGCGCTAAAGTTAGCTGATGAAACTTGTTCTCTTGTCCCATTAAGTCTGAAGACTCTAACCACCCCAGTAAGTCGTCCTCCAGTACGATTAAGGATTTTGACTCGAGCATTAGTTGCATTAGCCGGTTGATTTCCTTGATTTTCAATTGGTCCAGTTGTTAAAGGCATTTAAAATACACCTCCTCACATTGAGGGAATTATAATCTGCAGATTATACATTCATTCTATTCAGTACTCTATTAATTCTCTAAACTTATTCACTAATTTTCTTAAAGTAATCTTATTGCTGTCCCATGTAGGACATGATATACATAACTTAAAATAGGAAAAAAAGTTAGCAATAATGTAGAAAATCAAATTTCACTCACATTTCTTTATTTTTTTCTCTCTATTAAAGAAATGGTGCTAGTGAAGTAAAAAAGATGATAATAAGAAGAAAAACAGATGTGGAAATGGTTTTTTTGTTTTTTATTAGTTTATGTTTAAAGAAGGATTAATTAATGGTAATAAAGAATTGTTAAAGTTATTAATAATTCTAGGGGGAAAATATTTTGGAAAAAATATTTATAGATGAGGATTTTAAAAAATATTTTAAGAGCCATAAACAAGACTTTGAAAATCATTTATTAAACCAAGCTGTGAATGTAAGAGACAAAATAGATGATATCCTGAAGTTTGGAGAAATTGACCTCATTAATAATGCACACAAACTCATTAATTTCATAATCGATGGAGAAAAACAGGCAGAACTTCGTTTATTTGCTAAACAAGAAGGTATAGCTTGGGCAACACATTCTTTAACTTTATCCTTTAAACTGGAATGGGTACAAGCGATTCGCAGGACCTTATGGAGCTTCTTGCAGAAATTTAACAATCAAACGCAAAAGTTTAATTTAGATGCGATATTCTTATTGGAAAAACAACTCAATAATAATGTTGATGACTTTTTAAATTCATTCTTTATAAGCTATTCTACATTCAAGGATTCTTTAATTCTCGCTCAAAGAGAAGTAGTTGAAAAGTTGTCAGTTCCAATTATCCCTATAACTCCAACTATTTGTATACTGCCCTTAATTGGAACAATAGACTCCTTTAGAACAACTGTTTTAGAGGAAAAGGTTTTAACAGAGATTAATAGACTTCAAATTGAAACTTTAATAATTGATTTATCGGGTATAGCTGAAATGGAAAACAAAGTAATTGAACACCTAATGAAAACTATTTATGGTACTTCAATGATGGGATGTCGCACAATTATTACAGGCTTGCGCCCTGATGTTGTCAGACAAATGATTAATTTAGGTATTAAATTTGATAAAGAAACAAAAACCTTTGGTACTTTACAACAAGCTTTAAATGAATTCTTTATTGGAAAATAAGATTGACTATTGAAGAGCTCATTTCTCTATCAATGCTCCCCCTCTAACATAGTTTTTATTTTTTTTTTATAATCATAGTCCAAAATGTGGCTAAAGAGCAAGTAGTGCCAGCAGGCGTAACATTTGGCGTTGACTTTGAGGTTTTAACGCGTGGACAATGGTATTGGAGATAACAAAAAAAGCGTTATTCCGCATTAGGTCATTACAGTGTCAATTGCTGTGGTGACTTTTTTAATTGAACCTCCCACAGCAGTCTTTGGGGATAGCCCTCAAGTGCTCTGCTCATTAAGTTGAGTGAGGCTTTTTTTTGAAAGAAACCTTGAAGAAGGATTTACCAAGATAAATTACCTTATGCATTTTAAATTCTTTGCATAATCTATATATAGCAAGAGGAAAGGAGGGGGAATAAGATGTCTGGATATTGTGGAAGTGAAGGTGGCGGATACGGTAATCGCGGATCGAACTTCGCGTTGATTGTAGTGCTGTTTATCCTACTAATTATTGTGGGGGCAAGTTTTATGAGCTACTAAACAAATATGATGTAGATTAAGAGAGAATGTCAAGCTTTAACAAAATCACTTTAGTCATACGGTATATTTTGTCCGCTGTACCTGATGACTTCAAGAATGGTTAGTAAGAAAGTTTAAAACGAAAGATGATTTCCCATTTTGTAACTCCTCTTCTAAAAAATCGATCTTCTTCTAATCGAGTTGATCGATTTTTTATTTAACAAAAACAATTAAAGGGTGGAGTCATGAAATTTGAGTGTACTATCAATAATATAATACGTAAAAATTCATAAGGCAGAAGGATTTCTACATATAAATGTGGAAAGTATAGTTAGAAGCGGACATTAGAGGGGGATTTTAAATGGAACAAACTATTTTACATCATATGGAAACCGTACGAAGTATAACGATGAAATCTATAGAGACGATACGAGAAGAAATAGCGGATATTGTTCCTGAAGGCTTCAATAATAATATTCGTTGGAATTTCGGACATATTGCATTTGTACAAGAAAGACTGGTATATAGTGTTTTAGGTGAAAAAATGAGTCTCCCAGTAGAGTATGAGAATTTTTTTGGCCCGGGAACAAAACCTGCTGATTGGCAAGGAACTCCTCCGACACTTAAGGAGATTTGTTCTGTGTTAGTTGTACAAACTGAAAGAATAAAAGGATTCGTTCCAGAACGCTTTTCCGATAAACTGCCAACTCCATTTACAAATAGGATGGGTATTTCTTTCCATACGCTTGGAGAAACCCTTTTATTTAGTTTTTATCATGAGGCAATGCATATGGAAACGATTAAAAGAATATACAAAAATATTTCCAATTAAATATTGCTAGTGGAGCTTGCAAAATATAATCCTCTTTAAGTAGTCAGTGTATGGAATAACACACGACTACATGAAGGGGATTTTATTATGGTGATGCTTAAATAGGAAATTTAAAGAAAACAAACAAACCTTCCATATAGGCACGTCGTCTAATGAAAAGAGAGGAGAGGCAGTCGCCCTTTATAGCGTTCAGTTAGTCACTAATATTACAATGACGCTAGGGTTTCTCCCAATGATTTCTATGTCACTTCCATTTATCAGTTATGAATTGATGCCAACCTTATTTAATGCCTTTCTAATCGGTGTCGTGCTAAGTGTATATCGCCGAAAGGATTTAGTTGCTAGTGGTTTTACAGAAAAAACTGTTTGTGTTAAATGATTCTTTGAAACCTAACCGTTCTTCACACGACTAACTTGGTGGAGGTGTGTGATGAAAAAAGTGATTATGAGTTTAATGATTGTTGCATGCTCTATCTACTTAATTGGATGCACAAGCTCGGAAACTGAAGAAGTGATAGTTTCTAAAAATCCAAATGCAGAAGAAGTTTTAGGTTTAGATCCCCATGCAGATATCTTTCAATGGGATGGAATTATTTACCAAACTAATATCGAGTGGGTGAATGAGATGGATCTTACTAAAGATGAATTGGTAGGAGAAATAGAAGTAGTTTACGATAATAACCTTAATTTTAAGGACCGAATGGCAAACAAATTGCCAATAGGAGCGAGGATCTTCTCAACAAAAGAGCGAAAAGATATTTTATTGGTGGAATACGCAGGAAAAAATAAAAAATACTTAGCACTCGGCGAAGGATAAAGGGAGCAGATGTCTCCCTTTGTGTCGTATTATGTAAGAGTCGAAATGAACTAATTCGATGTTCAACTATAGAGCATGGGGAGTAATCACTTGTATGGTAAAAGCCTGTTGGTCTATATGATTTTTTATCATTATGTCGTTGAAAATCTGTAATATTTCTGATTGTTGATGCTCTGAAATTTCTTTTATATTATTAAGAATGATATCAACCCTAATATCATTGGAAGAATATAACATAGCCGCAATGGAATACTCGTATCCTGCTTTTTCCATTTCAATCCTCACTTGTTCAAAGAATCCTCCATCTGTATAAAGGTACTCTTGAACATCGTATAAAGCTTGCTCTTCCTCTCCGGTAATTTGAAAAAGTGATTCTCTTGCTTCTTTTTCCGATCCAGATGGCTGAGGGTACATAAATAAAGCAACGAGCACTAATAGAAAGAAACCAAAGCTGCCTATAAGGCGATTCCATCTCCTCACATTGCCCCTCCTATAGCGTTTATTCAATTATATGTTTATATAGTTGAAATAATGACCATTTGCAGATTAGTGGGCAGTTTCAAAGTTAACACCAATAGAGTAATTCTTCGTTTAGTACAAAATTGGCCAACAGCTGAAAGATCTCATATTCTTTTACATAAAAAAACAAGCTAAGTCCATGTAGATGTAGACTCAGCTTGTTTGCAATGTTATTCGAAGTTTTCTTAAAATTATTGATTAAAATGATATACATCCCAAATATCAGGCGTTTCAGAACCAACGTACCAAGCAGCTACACCACCCAGATTATATTGTTTCGCTAGGTCAATTCGTAGCCGCATAGATTGTTGATCTTCTACCCAAATTTGATGCATCTCACCATTTGTATTGAATTCTACATAGTTTTGCTGGGTAGTTGGATCCCAAATTTTATCAATACCTTTTGAAGAAATAATTTGCTCCACTTCACCCATTGTGCGGTCTATACTTTTCACTTTTTTTGTAGATAAATTGGTGATCCATTCTCTTGTGAAGAAGGGAACCGCCAATACGATTTTTTGTGATGGTACTTCCTCCATTAAAAGCTCCACCCCTTGTTTTGTCCAAGGCATAGAAGCTACAGAACCAGCTTTCGGACTGCCTCCCCAATGCTCCTCATAGCCCATCATTATTATATAGTCAGCTATCTTTCCTAGCTCTTTACGGTCCAAGCTACCGGACCAAAAAGGGTCGCTGTTTTCGCGTGTGACATCTACAGAGACTTTAATTCCATGAGGCTGAAGTGCTTTTTTCAGTTCCGTTATGAAAAGAACAAAATCTTTTGTGTTTTTCGGATCAATATTTTCAAAGTCCACATTGATTCCGTCACTTTTTGTTTGAACTAAAGAATTCTTTAGCGCTGACACTAGTTTTTGACGATTTCCAGCATTACTTAATACTTTGTCTGTCAAAATTGGATCGAATTTATTTCCAATTAATGGCCATACTTTCTTACCCTTGCTATGTGCAGCTTGTAGATATTTTGAATCGGTTGCAATAGTAACAAAATTGCCCGTATTGTTTAACGTATACCAACGAGGTGACACTACATTTAAATTGGGATGATTTAATTGTTCTGTATAATTTTTAGAACTTCCATTATACTTCCATCCCATGATGATACGCACCTGTGTCTTTATTTGTAAGTATGATTTTTTAACCCATCCTGTTTTACCACCAAGTAACTGAACTTGTACGTAGTAGTCAGGGATTTTTAATATCTGTCCGATTTCCAAGTTGGAAGATCGTAAATTGTTCAATTTAGCTATATCATTTACTGAGACCCCGTATTTATTAGCAATCTTCCATAAAGTATCATCTTTCATAACAGTATATAAGTTGTACTTTTGTGGAATTATTAATTGTTGTCCGATACGAATTTCTGTAGTGTAGAGCTTATTTGCTGTTACTAGGTCATTCAGTGAAATGCCGTATTGGTTTGAAATTTTCCATAATGTATTCCCTGAAACTACTGTATGAATAATAGTATTAGAAGAGTCTCCCGAAAAGGTTGATAGAAGGGGGAATTCTTCTCCTTTATTTAACATAGTGATAGCCGAAGAACCTTGTTTAGGTAAACTCAATACATTTACGTTATCTGTTAGAACAGTTCCGATTGAAAGTGAATTCGCTGCAGCTAAACCTTGTACAGGTCCTGCATTTAAAAGTAAAATAAGTAGAATGAAAGGTAGTATTTTTTTCACTTAAACCCATGCTCCTCTGGTTTGAAAGTATTATTATAACTCTCCTAGATTACTATGGATCAAGACTAATAGATACAGGTACTTTGTGGTAAGGAGACCAATTACCATACACTAATTACTCGCTCTGAAAACGATAAGTTCCAGGATGTAAAGGTAAAAATCTAAATATCCTATTGAGGAGGAAGAGGAAATTGTACGAAGTAAGATACCTAAAAGAAAATGAAAAGAATTTTTTTCTAGAAATGCTTTATGAATCTATATATATGGAAGAAGAGAGAAAACCAAGGATAGAAGTACTCCTATATACAAATGAATTAATAAAATACCACCAGGATTGGGGAAGAAAAGGTGATACGGTATTAGTTGCTACTGATCATCTAGGAACACCTATTGGAGCAGTGTGGTACAGATTATTTAGCAGTGAAAAACGTGGGTATGGTTATGTGGACGATTACACTCCAGAGTTAGGAATTGCACTAAAAAAAGAAGTAAGGGGAAAAGGTCTTGGAAATAAATTAATGCATGCCATTATGGATGAAGCAAAAAACAATAATTATAGAAGATTATCATTAAGTGTAGATATTGATAATACCAATGCTTTAAATCTTTATCGTAGATTAGGTTTTGTTGAAGTAGGTGGTGAGGGAAATTCAATCACTATGCTATCGGGATGAACAGCATTGATTAATTAGACTATATCTTTAAACTGGAATAGCAATGTGCATTATTAAGCGAGACAACACAATCGTATTTTACATAAAGGATGAGGAAAAGATGGCAATGAATCAAAGAGAATTTCAAATTAAGGAGTTAGGTTACATAATACGACCAGCAATGAAGAAAGATGCAAAGGAACTATCTGAAATTAGGGTACAAATTGATGGTGAGACCGAGAATCTTGATAGAGAAAAAGGAGAAGCCTATATAGACACACTTAGTTTTGAGGGACTAATTAATGCGGATACGGAAGAAAGGAATAATCTTTTTTTAGTTGCCGTTATGAATGACAAGATTGTCGGATTTTCAAGATGTGAAGGAAATCTCTTAAAACGATTTGCTCATAAAGTGGAGTTTGGAGTTTGTGTATTAAAAGATTACTGGGGCTACGGTATTGGAACAAACCTGTTAAAAGAATCTATTGGTTGGGCGGATTCAAACAAAATTACTAAAATTACACTACAGGTTATTGAAACAAATGTAAAGGCAGTAAATCTTTATAAGAAATTCGGTTTTAAAATTGAAGGTATACTAGAACAAGATAAAATTCTTTCAGATGGGAAATACTATAATACTATTGTTATGGGAAGGTTTAATGGGTAGAGATAGTTCTCGGTTTTAAAAGAAAACGATGTGCATCTAGCTAGTGCACATCGTTTATGTTATTTATGGAAATAGGGAACAAGTCATTATTAAAAGACACTTCATAATTTAGAGATTTAAACTATGAAAGCGTTCTGCTACAAGCGTCAAGTCCTCCAAAAATAAAGCACGTAAATTAGGACGACGCCTAATTGCAAGTGGATGATAGGCGGCTGTTGTCTCAAAACCTTGTACCTTGTGCCAACTGCCACGCAATGACTTCACTTCGGCTTCTGGGTTTTGAAAAAAGGATTGGACCGCCACGTTACCTAAGCAAAGGATAAGTTTAGGCTGTTTTTCTTTTAGCTGCTGTTCTAAATGTTCCATACAAATTTGACGTACTAACTCTTTGTCATATGCATGGACGGGTTTTCTTTTAAGGATGAAAGTCACATACAAATCATCTATATTTAAGCCGGCTTCATTGGCCACTTCTTGCAGTGTTTGTCGCGTCCCGCAAATAACTGATTCACCTTCACGATTCTCACGAGCTCCTGGATTATCTAAAATGATCATAATACGCGCTTCCGGATTCCCTTCTCCCCAAACCATCCGGGTCCCTTGTTTATAAAGACCGCATTCCTGACAATTTATAAGATGATCGGGGGTCGATTCCTCTTTCAGTATTTTTGGGCAGAATCTTGTCATTATATTCAGCTCTCTTTGACTTTTATTTTCAATAATGAAAGCTTTCCATAATTCAGTGAAGATTAAACATGTATTATAAAACACTAAGATAGAAGTTATTCGCGTTCACTTATTTCCTGTAAATCCTAATTCTTAAACTGGATTTTTTGAATTACTTTACCAAAGATTGCGGCTAGCACTTGTTGAAATAGCATGCCAAAAACTACGGGCATCGCCACTTTTGGTGGGAAATACGTCGTAGCAACAATAACACCAACGGCAATATTTCGCATACCACCAATGAAAACAAATGTTGTTAGGATGCTTGTATCTTTCCATATAAATCGGCCAAGCAGCAAAGCAAAGGTATAACCGGAGATAGCGAGAAGAAGTACTACGGATATCACACCGATTAATTCCCAACTAATCTCCTTTAGGTAAGGTGCCACTGCACTACTATTAATCATCACTACACCAAAAAGACTCAGTTTTGAAAAAGGTGCTAAGTATTTCCCGAAGTTTTTTCGAATGGAGCCTTTAGAAACCTCATTAAGTATAATTCCAACAATTGAAGGAAGTACGATCATCCAAAGTAAGTCGATGATAATGGGCTTTGTATCAATTGCTATACTTTTACCTGCAATTACATCCAATAAAAAAGGCATAACAATAGGAGATAATAACGTATCAATCAATATGATAGATAAACTAAGTGGTAAATGGCCTTTGCACATATTGACCCAAATGACACTTGTAACACCAGTTGGCACAGCAACAGAAATAACGTATCCAACCGTTAATAAATGATCATCAAAAATAAGGGTGGATAAGAAATAGGCCCAAATAGGCATCAAAATATGTAAAAATGCGATGCTAAACAAAATAGTTTTCGGATATGTAGTAAATACCTTGATATCATTAAACTTCATACTCAGACTGCTGGAAAAAGTCATAAAAGCAAATAACCAGGGAACTAAAAATAGTAGATGCCCACCCACATCTTCCAGTAATACACCTAGTACTAAACTTAAAGGAGTTAACACAGCCATCCATTTTTGAATAAAGAAATTGAATTTTTGTAGCAAAAGACTTCCTTCCTTCTAATTATAGTGTGTGTACATTATACACCTGAAAAATAGAAAAGAGAGATTAATATATTAAAAAGGAATTTGAAGTGGATATGGAGAATATTACATATTAGTTCAAAAAATGGGGTGGAAATTAATGAGTAACATAATCAACTACTACAATCAATTCGACGAGTGGGGAAGGCTAGACAGAGAACCGATTGAATTTCAAGTAAACTGGCATTATATAAAGAAATATTTACCTACAACAGGACGAGTGCTAGATAATGGAGCAGGACCTGGAAAATATTCGATGAAGCTTGCGGCAGAAGGTTTTAAAGTGACCTTAACGGATCTAACACCTAAATTAGTAAAGTTTGCAAAAAACAAAGCTATAGAATTAAGGTTGAAAAAGCAATTTGAAGGTTTTTATTCCGCAGATGCCAGAGAGCTTAACATGCTGGGGGATGAACAGTTTGACGCATCCTTAATGCTTGGACCAATGTATCATTTACAGGAAGAAAAAGATCGTATTAAGGCAGTTGAAGAATTATATAGAGTGACTAAAAAGAATGGGCTGATTTTTGTGGCCTTTATGCCAAGGGTTAGGCATATCCTTACCTCCCTTTTATCTCCTGAAAACTGGAAACCAAATAATAATATAGATACAATTGTTCAATTCTCCCAAACAGGTTGCTTTAACCATTCAGATGAAGGACGTTTTACAGGTGCCTACTATTTCAATATAGAAGACATTATCCCTTTCATGGAATCGCAAGGATTTGAAAGCATACAATTGATTGGTTCTAATGTCGGAACCATATTGAACAATGAGAGTTGGAATTATTGGAGAGACAAAGAAGAACAAGAGCTACAAAAAGTAATAGATTTAATCATTGAAAAAGGAGCAGATCCATATATTCTTGGGATTTCTTCTCACTTACTTTACATTGGAAGAAAAAGATAAAGAGTGATTTTAACAATATTTAAGCTATAATGTTTCTTTTTGCGTTTTCCCTTTGGAATATTTGAGTAGTAGGAGAAACAAGAAATTGAACTGGAGGATGTTAGATGCTTTTTTATACAGTCACTTGTTTGTTTTGCAAAAAAGAGTTCAAGCTTTACGACAATGACCCGCAGTATCAAAAGTTTAAACGCAATATGAAAGGGAAATTTTCGTGTCCTACCTGTAAGGAAAGAATTGAAAGCGATGCTAGAAAAATGAGATTTTAATCGAGGTTTTGAAAAGCAGTAAGGATTAAGAAGATAGGGGTGAAATCAAATACAACAACTAAATCAAATTATAAAAAAGTTAAAACTGAATGTGCTTTCAATTGAAGATGTTCCAGATTCTTTTAGCTCAACAGTTTATAAAATAAAGCAAATTAATCAACAAATAGTATATCTGAAAATACCTTATTCTAAAGTAAAATTAGCACGTGAATACGAAGCGTTAGAGATACTAAGTGATACGCTGGAAGTTCCTAGATTATTAGAATATTGGGAAGGGAACGATGAAATAGCAGGAGCGCTTCTGTTGTCAACCATTAAAGGAGAACCACTCTCCGAAAAAGTGGATGAAAAACTAGCTTTTGATATTGGCGTTAACCATGCAAAATTACATCAAGTAGCTCCACAAAAAAAATATTCATATAAGGGAATTTCAAATGTATACGATCAATGGTCCACATTTCTTGAGAACCAATTTTACAGTTTTGCCGAAGATGTAAAAGATGTGATTCCTGAGGCTTTATATGAACAATCACTAGAACTATTTGAAAAACAGCGTAAATCGCTTCCTCATCCAGATGGACCGAGCTTTATACATATGGATTTTCGTCCAGCAAATATAATAATCCATGAAAATCTAGTTTCAGGAATTATAGATTTTGAGAGTGCTCGCTTTGGTTCGACGGAAATGGATTTTACAAAAATTAACCGCGATATTTTTATGAAAAACCCAGGCACTTTAGAAGCTTATCAAAAAGGATATCAAACAATTCGCCAGCTGATAGATTTAGAAATTGTACTACCGTTTTATCGCTTTACGGATGCATTCAATTCGATTGGTTGGTGTAAAAGGCGTGGAATCCAAAAGCATCAACAATTTTTTGACGAAAATTATGTTACTTTAAAATCTATTCTAACGAATGAACGATAATATCAGTTGCTCAAAGCTGTTCATACATTCTTTTATGTTAAACGCCAGGTTAGCGAATCTATAAAGGATATGCAATCTTGCACATCCTTCTTTTTTATTCTAATTCTGGACGTACCCATAGTTTTGAAAAGTCTACATAGCCAAAATGCTTAATGTTAATATTCATCAAATCTGCGGAAAAAGGTATTTGCCGTTTTGCATAATAGAGAGGAACAATAATGGATTGGTCGATTAATTCTTTTTCTACCTTTAGATTTAAATTAGTCCATTCTTCAAAAGGGGTATGTATATATTCCTCTAAATAACTAGCTAATTTCTTTTCTTTTTTGAGAATGCTAGCTAATTTTGAATACCCATTCAGTAGGAAAAAGAAAAATGAAAAGTTTTGGTTCATCTCAAATACTTCACCATGTATAAAAAGATCAGCTTCTTCGTTTGCACTATTATTTATCACTGTGTCCTTAAAAGACACCCACTTCGTTACAACTGGAACGCCTTCCTCTTCTAATAAATTTTTCAACCATAACGTTGTATTTTCTGTGTAATTTACTAATTTTAAAACGAGAGGTTCTGTAAAAACCGGCTTTCTTGTCTTGTGGATAGGGTAGCTTTGACTTTTCCCAATGAGACAGCCTTTATGATTTGGCAGTTTACGAGGATCTGTTCGGACAATTTCCTGTCGTTTTTTCGCAATAATATAATGTATATAATCACGAATTTCCTTCCGTTGTATCGCAGAATTTCTAAATGTATTCATCATTACTATCCCAAAACCAGAATCGCTTTCAACTTGAAATGTAGAGTGATTCTCTTCTAGTGCTGAGGATCGATACACTACGTCAAACTCCTCTGGAACTTGCACAAATTCTATCATATCTAGTAAAGGTCTTTCTCCAAAAAAATCCTTAAACGCTACTAATGTTGTTTTCTTTTCGTCGTTATCTTCCATGTAAAAACAGCCTGTGCCAACCAATCCACTTTTAGTTTCTTTATAAATGCTTGCATTCATCGTGCCCAGCATCTGCAGACAATAGCTACATCCAGTAGGGAAATGAATATCAATTACGAGTGGTGCTGCTATTTGTATTTGTTGAACTGGTCTCCATAGTAGTTGGTATTGTGGATAGGTACGTAATTTTTCTAAGCAAGTTACTACATCTTCAGCGGTTAATATAGAACCGTCGTGGAATTTAATATCTTTTTTCATATAGAGTCGAACTTTAGATGGACTGACATCCCAACTATGAGCTAATTCAGGTGAAACGAAGCCTTTTTCATCGACGGCTACCAATCGATTATATATATTTGCAACCAGGCTGGCGCTATTAACATCGGCGGCTTTTAATGGATGTATAGTCAAAAAAGGGTATCGTCTAGGAATGACAAGTTTGTCATTAGTTGATTGATCGTATCCAAATTTTGATTTGAACTTATTCATCAACCGAAGCTTACTGTCTGGTGACCAATCTAATACTAAATATTTGCTGCTAAGCTCTACAGGATCTTCGTCAATCATTGTCATTACCTGCTCTTCGAAAATCGCTTCCACGTTTTTTAGCCACTTAAGTGTAGAAACATTCCCTCTCCCGTGCCCAGAAATGTATTTTAGCCATCCCTCTTTGGTCCACTTTTGTAAACAACGAGCAGTTTGCTTCGGGCTTAATTGTAGTAAATCGGCTATTTCTATTTGTTTAATACTACCTGAAGAGATGGACTGCCATAAAGTCAGTAAATGTTTATCCATTAAAGGCCTCCTGTTAAAAGTGGACATAAGTATTTGAAGTGTCCATTTATAGATAGATGAGTCTAGTTTAATATACATAAGACAGAGGAGGTTGACAACATGTCTTGGAATAAGTATCCACAAAATATTAAAGTACGATTAATCACATCATTTTTTAATCGTGCGGTCTCATCAGCAGTAATGCCTTTTATGGCCTTATTTTTTGCCCAAGAGTTAGATAAAGTGTGGGCTGGTATCTTTTTAATTTTTACAGTTATCATCAGTTTTTTTGTGAGTTTGATAGGCGGCTATATTTCAGATCGTTTTCCACGAAAACGCGTGCTAGTGTTTACGTCATTTTTAAGTGGTTTAATGTTTTTCTTCATGACTATAAGCTTAATTCCAAATGACAATATTATTTGGCTATTTGCTATTGCGTATGTTGCCTACATAATCACGAGCAGTCTTGGTCGACCGGCGATGCATGCTATTATTATTGATTCCACTACTCCAGAAAATAGAAAAGAAGTGTATGCACTCGATTATTGGCTAGTAAATTTATCGATGGCTATAGGAGCGGCACTTGGTGGCTTGCTTTACATAAATCACCAAATGGAGCTATTTACATTGCTAACTCTTACTTCTATCATCCTTCCAATCGCTTATAAGATTTGGTTGATTGATGAACATACACACACTTTAGAAAAGCGTTATGAAAATGTATTCATTGATTTATTTCAAAATTATAAAGTGGCTTTTCAAGATATTCCTTTTGTCAAAGTGGTAGTGGGTTCTATGTTTATCTTTTCCGCTGAATTTACATTAAATAGCTATATAGGTGTCCGATTAGCAGAAACATTCAAGTCCGTTCAAGTTGGAGCATTTGAGCTAGTCGGTGTACGTATGTTAAGTATACTTAATATAGAAAATATGCTGCTCGTGGTTTGCTTCACGTTTTTGATCAATAGGTTTACTGACCGGTTCAACAAGCAAAGGGTGTTATTGATTGGACTGATTATTTACAGTATCGGATACATTACGGTGACTTCAGCAAATACCTGGTATATGCTGATTTTGTTCAATCTAATCGCAACAATTGGCGAATTAGTTTACTCCCCAGTTAGAAATGCAGAGCAAGCAAATATGATTCCGGGAGATAAAAGAGGTTCCTATTCTGCTTTTTCAAATATTTCGTTTAGCGGAGCTGATTTAATCGCTCGATCAAGCATCATCATCGGTGCTTTTTTAGTCCCTACCATGATGTCTGTTTATATTGGCATTATTTTAATGATAGGAATTTTCTTTGTGTACACTGGCCTATTTGTAAATCAAGCCATTTTTATAAATAAAAAAAGAATGAACGTAACTGATTAATTAAGTTCTCCACTCTGTTCACGTATAGCTGTGAAGTAAAAAAAGGGTTTATTGTTTTATATATCGAATATAATAGTGTTCCGAATTAGGGAAAAGCGATTATAGGGGGAAGTGGGAAGATGAATTTAAATATAGATTCTAAAGTATCCATTGTTAATACATTAGATGATTTGGATTGGGATGAGTTAGAACAGCTTTTTGTAGAGGTTGAATGGGACGGTTTTCCTAAGCATAAGCTTCAACAAGCTTTTAAAGCTAGCTATTTAGTTTCACTTGTTTATCTAGATGGTAAGTTAATTGGATGTGGAAGGGTAGTTACGGACGGAGTCTTTTATGGAAGTGTTTATGATGTTATTGTTCATCCAGATTTTCAAGGTATAGGCATAGGTAAAATGGTAATGACGGATTTATTGACAAAGTGTAGTGATATTTTCTTTCTTCATTTAACAGCAACGCATGGTAGAGAAGGATTTTATGAAAAACTTGGGCTTCGAAAGCATAAAACAGCGATGGGTAGATACACACATCCTGCTCCTGCTAAAGCTTATTTGGAAGAAATAGCAGACACAAAACAGTAAACTTGGAAAGGAAAAGGAACGATATGACCGAAACGATACAAGAGTTAACAAGCCGGGCACAATATTTAGAGGCATTTACAGTTATGAATCAGTTGCGAACCGAGTTAACAGAAGAGACATATCTGGCGTTACTTGAAGAAATGAAAAAAGATGGATATACCTTATACGCTCTATATAAGAATCGTGAAATTGTTTCTTTAGTCGGTTTTAGCTGGAGAACTAATTTTTACAATAAACGACATATTTTCATCTATGACTTGGTAACTGATCATTCACATCGTTCATTTGGATACGGAGAGAAACTATTAAGTTTTATACATAGTTTTGCAAAAAGAAATGGTGCTGAATATGTGGCACTAGAATCAGGCATACAGCGGAGTAATGCTCATCGTTTTTATGAAGAAAAAATAGGTTATGATAAATGGTGCTTTTCCTTTAGAAAATCTTTGAAACTACAATAACATTTAGAGGATGCAAATGGGAGTACGAAAGGGTTACCGATCAAAGAAATGGTCTGTAACTCTTTTCATTGGATTAGCTATGTGTTTAATTTATCGACTATCATTGATTATTTCACGGTAAAAAGAAATTCATTTAAACGCAAAAATATCAGTTTAGAAAGGAATGGGACTAACATGAAAAGAGTAGATGTGTCCTATGTACTTTTGTTTGACGAACTTGGACAGAACGTATTAATGGTAAAAAACAAAGGGACAGGAGATTCTTACTATACACTTCCGGGAGGGGCAGTGGAAAAAGGAGAAACGCTAAAGGAAGCTGCAGTACGAGAAGTGAAGGAAGAAACGGGATTAGATGTGCAAGTGGATGGTGTTTTTTCTGTAAGTGAAGCATTTTTTGAAGAAAGAGGACACCATGCTATTTTCTTTACTTTTACTGGAAAAATAATTAGTGGGGAAATAAATATTTCGTTTCCAGAAGAAATTGAAGAAGTTACATGGATGGATGTTAAACAAGCCGAAAAATACATACATATTTCCAGTGATATTAAAGGGTTGATAAAGGACAGAAATACAGTGCCATATATTCTTAGAGAAAGGGATAACTTTTGATGTCTGGTATTAAAGGGAGATCAAATAGGTATATAATAAAGTTATATCAAAAAAAGGTGGCAGGATTGTGAACAATAAATTATTACCAATAAATATTACTGGTACAGATGCTCTAAATAGTATTGGCGAAAATATTATTATTGCAGATATAAACTACAAAATAATTTGGTTAAATACTTATGCTAGAAAATCACTAAATTCAATAGCTCCTTGGTATAATCTTTCCAATTCAGATGATTTTATTGGCTTGAACATGGATTTCTTTCACAAAGAACCTAGTTACCAGCGTGAAGTGATGTCAGGATTAGAAAAGGGCCATAGAGCTAGGATCAATATAAAGAATAAATTTATTGCGGATATTGTAATAACACCAATAAAGAGCATGCAAGAACAAAATCAGGAGATTGTGGGTTACATGGTAATGCTCATGGATGTTACGAGCGAAGCGGATGAAGCAAAGAAATTAGAGGATAAAGTCAGTGAATTATCTACTCCAATGCTGCATATATGGAATAACACCATAGCTCTTACGCTTGTAGGGGAATTTGATGCGTTTCGAGGAGAGACATTAATACCAGTTGTATTAGAGGAATGTATTTCAAAAGGTATAGAATTTGTTATGGTGAGTCTCAGTGGTATTGGCAATTTTGATGACAGCGTGAGACAAACCCTTCAAAAATTGCACGAGTGTTTAAAATTATTGGGAGTACAATGCATTATAGTTGGTATTAAGCCTGAGTTGGCAGTCAGAATAGGAACGTTAGGTAGTATAGTTACTTTTGTTGATGCACATCAAGGTTTAAAGTATATTATGAAGCTACAAGAAAATCGTTCCTTTAATTAAATTCCTATCCAAAATCCAGTGAGCATGGTAATACATTTCCCAGCTCGTTTTTTTCTGCATATTAATTTAACCTTTATCCTTAGTATAGCCAAAAATTCTGCTGTATTTTATAAATCCTCTTGGGAATCTTAAGTACAAAAGGGTTGCTTAGACGACTGGAAGGCGTGAAGTAAATGAACAAAGCGGTATTTTTGGATAGAGACGGCGTCATAAATGAAGTACTATCGGATCGGGTTAAATTTGTGAACAAACCAAAGGAGCTTTATTTTCTACCGGGAGTGCCAGAAGCAATTAAGAAATTGAATGCTTTCTTTGATTACATATTTGTTGTAACGAATCAAGGCGGTGTGGGCCTTGGATTTATGAAGGAATCACAACTCCAAGAAATTCATAACCATATGATTGCAGAACTTAAGAAAGAAGGGGCAAATATTCAAGAAGCCGTTTATTGTCCGCATAAACCGAAAGCGGGTTGTGCTTGTCGTAAGCCAAATAGCAAACTAATAGAAGATCTTGGTCAAAAATACGATATTGATTTATCCCAATCTTATATGGTTGGAGATACCGATACAGATATCATAGCAGGAAAAAAGGCAGGAACAAAAGGAGTATACTTGGGTAAAAGTGACCCGCTTGCTGATGCCGTTTTCCCAAACCTAATAACTGCTGCTGACTGGATTATTAAAGATGCAACTTCGAGAGAAAGCCGGATTTAAGTTCTGCTCGAGAGGGTAAAGAAGACTAATAAAAAGACGAATGAGAAAAGGAGATACGATGACACAGAAAAAAGAAACAAACGAAAATGGATGGAATTTCGATAATAGTTATACTCGTCTACCAGAAGTGTTTTTTACAAAACAAAACTTAAATGCCGTGCGTGCACCAAAGATAGCGATTTTAAATGAACAACTTGCGAAAACATTAGGTCTAGACGTCCAGTCATTAAAAAGTGATGATGGGGTAGCTGAACTTGCAGGTAACAAAGTACCAGAAGGAGCCTTTCCGATAGCCGAAGCTTATGCGGGACATCAGTTTGGACATTTTAATATGTTAGGAGATGGACGGGCTACGCTCCTTGGGGAGCAAATTACACCTGCTAATGAGCGTTTTGATATTCAGCTTAAAGGTGCAGGAAGAACACTGTATTCTCGTGGAGGAGACGGTAGAGCCGCCCTTGGACCAATGTTAAGGGAGTATATCATTAGTGAAGCGATGTACGGTCTTGGGATTCCTACTACCCGAAGTCTAGCCGTAGTGACAACTGGAGAAGCAATTAACCGTGAAACAATATTGCCCGGAGCTATATTAACTCGAGTAGCTTCAAGTCATTTGCGTGTTGGTACTTTTCAATACGCTGCAAGATGGGGTAGTATCGAAGAGCTTCGTACGTTGGCTGACTATACAATACAACGGCATTTTCCAGAAGTTGAAATGGATGAAAATAGGTATCTTTCTCTTCTTCAGGAAGTAATCAAGCGACAAGCGGAGCTGATTGCCAAATGGCAACTCGTTGGTTTTATTCATGGAGTGATGAATACGGATAATATGAGCATTAGTGGAGAAACAATCGATTATGGTCCTTGTGCTTTTATGGATGTGTATGACCCGAAGACGGTGTTTAGTTCCATTGATACTCAAGGGCGCTATGCATATGGCAATCAGCCGAATATTGGCGGGTGGAACTTAGCACGCTTTGCAGAAAGCTTATTGCCGTTGCTTCATGAAAACAAAGAGGAATCGTATAAACTGGCCGAAAAAGCGCTTCAGGCTTTTCCTGAACTGTATTATGCTCATTGGATGTCCGGGATGCGAGCTAAATTAGGATTATTTGATGAAAAGGCTGAAGATGAAGCGCTTATTAAAGAACTCCTCGGCATGATGCAAAAGTATGGAGTAGATTATACAAATACATTCCGAGCATTAACTTTGGATAAAATGGAAGACATCATTTTATTTGGAAAGAAGGAATTTAACAGCTGGTATGAACAATGGCAGGAAAGAATAAATGCTCAGGATGAGTCAAGAGAATCTGCATATCAGTTTATGCGTAAAAGCAATCCAGCGGTAATACCACGCAACCACCGTGTTGAAGAAGCTTTAAGTGCAGCAGAGGAAGGGGATTTAACTGTGATGGAGCAACTTTTGAAAATTCTATCTGATCCTTTTGCGTATTCTCAAGAACAAGTTGATTACATTACGTTGCCTGTGCAATCTGATTGTAAGTATCAAACTTTCTGCGGAACGTAAGATTACGTTCATCTGCTTGAAAATATTGTTTATATCATATTAAATGCAATAGAAAAAGATGGTGTCTTTCTAACCAAATAAAAAGACGCCATGACAAAAGGGTTAATTGAACTAAAATCTCGCTTAAAAGACTGATTGATAAAGATATCAACTCAGTCTTTTTTGTTTATAACTTCAATATCAGGACTTATAAAATCCAAAGATGCTTCTTTACAGTAGTAGTTACATTAATGAATAGAGTTTTAATAGTACTTAATCTATTTTTATGTTGGCTTCTTGACTAAAGATAATATAATGAAGGACTCATCTAAAAGTCGTTATTTTGATTGACTTGGGGGAGCTTTTAACTTGGATAGCGATCCTACATTCAAACCTATGGCTAAATAAATAATCTTTGCAGCAAATAAGAAATGATACAGCCACCTCCTTAGAAAAGTATATGGAATAAATGAAAACAAGTTAAAACTAGTGTTCAGTAAAACGTAAAACGACTCAAATCTTGAAGAAACAACCGAACGGACAAAAGAGGAAATAAATAAATTACCAAGTTTATCGATAGTATTAAAAGCTTCTATCTAGAAAAGGAGCGAAAATTAGGAAGGGATAATCCCGGAAACTTCGACTCGGTAAATACTGTTATGGAAGCATTGGTAATGTATTGAAAAAAACGAAGAAGATCCTCGGACTAAAAAATATTATGGCTGTGGAAATAGACTTATGAAAAGTGAATTCACTTCCTTAATATAAACAGTGGAAATTATGATGCAAGAATAAAAGTGCATTTATCAGAATTTAATGTATATTTAGAAGGTGAAATGATAACATCAGAAACAATTCTAAAAGTGTCTTGCAGAGGGACGAGTAGCTTTGATATATTTGATTACAACGAACTTTATCTTTATCGAAGTAACAAATAAAATAAATCTTCCAGACCGGGCATTTCTTAATATGGGGGGATAGGAGAATAAAAAATGCTAGAAAGCTTTTTGGTCAATATATTATTTATTATTTTACCAATTTTACTTATTAATCTCTTTTTTGATAGTACTGAAAAAAAATATGAGCAGCTGATTTTCTTGCTTTTTTTCGCTATCTCGATGATTTTATGTATGAATTATCCGTTTAAACTGGAAGCTGGTATACTTTATGATTTACGATATATCCCATTTACAATTGTAGCGTTATACGGTGGATATAAGGGTTTATTTCCAATGTATGTATTATTAAATATACAGCGATTTATGATTGGTGGGGAAGGGACGTTTCAGTCATTTCTATTAGCGACAGCTACTTTTATTTTGTTGCCACTCCTAACTAAGCGTTTTCAAGAATATGACTCAAATAAACGGGTTATAGTTGGCGTTTACAGCGCGGTTATAGGAGTTTTAGTTTACTTGTTAACGTTGTCCCTATTTTTGGAAAAAATAACTTCTGAATTTTGGACATTAGCTTTTTATGCATTGATAATTAAAGCAAGTTTCATGATGATAAATCTAATTCTAATAGAAAAAATAATTTCCAATAAGAAACATCGAGAGTATTTTCTTTTAGCGGAGCAGCTTCATGTCATGGGAGAGCTCTCTGCAAGCTTTTCACATGAATTAAGGAATCCATTAACGGCGACGAAAGGGTTTCTACAATTGTTAGCCATATCTAAAACAAAAACAGATAAAGATCAATTGTATATCGATTACTCTTTAAAAGAAGTGATGCAAGCGGAAAAAATTTTAAATGACTATTTGGCATTTTCAAAGCCTCAGTCAGAGCATATGATTTATTCGGATTTGAAGGAAGAAATTCAATATGTAAAGGATATGTTACAGCCGGTTGCGAGTCTCCATAATGTAGAAATCCGCTTCCATTTTTCTAATTCATTAAAAAAGAACTATGACCAAAATCAGATAAGGCAATGTTTGCTGAACTTGCTTAATAATGGAATCATGTCTATGAAAGAAAAAGGAGGTATTCTTTCTATTTCCGTAATAGAGGAACGGAAGAATATCGTTATTCGAATAGTGGATGAAGGGGTCGGTATGACAAAGGAGGATCTCTATCACCTAGGTAAACCGTACTATTCCTTTACAAAAGAGGGAACTGGTCTTGGTATGGTACTCGTGTACGGAACGATCGTTAAGCTAAATGGGAATATTGATGTCCAAAGCAAAGTAGGTGAGGGTACAACATTTACTATCGCTATTCCTACATAAAGGTGATTAAATAGGATGTGTCTATGCACATCCTATTTTATTTAACAGTTAAGGTAGGATGTTCCCAGTAACTATCGGATACCTTACTAAAATTTCCAACTTTGAAATGTTCAAAGTTTACCTTATCTAATGTTTCCCTACTCATGAGCACAATCATCACATCTTCAGTCTTTACGTTGCCAAATGGATCCGTGAGTGGTGCTTGAACGATGAAATTAGCCTGGTTTACATCTGGACGAGATTTCATGGATTGCATATAATCAAAAGCTGTAGTCAACGAAGCCTGTTTGAGTGTTTTCGCAGTTAAAACTTTGTTTGCCACTATAATTACTTCCACGACCCCATCTTCATATTCAGCAGATATCATCGTATTTTCTTTTTCTTCCTTTGTGAATCCGAATCTTTTTTTGATCAAATGTTCTGCAATTACATCTGGTTTCGGCTTGTTCTCCACTATTTTTTCCTTCACTGCTTCCTCTTGAAAAGCAGCTGTAATCGCGTCTGCCCTTTCCATCTTAGCTTGGTCGCTGTCATCAAATGCATTTTCAATAATGCCTACCGCTAAAATAATTATTAATATGATAAACCACCATTGTTGATAAAAAGGATCCTTCCTATTTTCTGACAAAGTAAATCTCCTTTCTTACTGGGACAAGTCTTTTATTGTATGCAAAGAGACGAGAAAATATTTTATCCCGCATTAACGGGCAGTAAGACTCCCACTTCAAGATTTAAGAAAAGCGAAAAGATAAGTGGGAGATCAACTGCTGGCATGCGCCCGATGAAATGATCCCAGACTAAGTAAGCAATATCGTGTTGCTTCTGGGCAAAGCTCGTCGCAAAATAAAAGAGCGTTTGCAACGTCTGTGTGACCCACATCGTGTGGGACACAACTAACAATCAGTGGGGGATGACAGGGACTAAAAGCGCAACGTCCATGTCGCAACGTCCCCACTAGCACGTCCTGTGCGTCGCCCTCCTCTGATTGAAGTTTCATTTTATTGGATTTGCATGTTTATGTCACGTTGTGATATAGTCATAATACGACATAGTCGTGGTATGACATATAAGAGGGTGAATTAGTGGAAAAAGTGATTAAGAAATATGTGCCGATGACAGAAACGGCATTTTATATATTGCTTTCCTTAACTGAACCAAGGCACGGGTACGGCATTATTAAACGAGTTGAAGAAATGACGGAAGGTCGGCTTACATTAGGCTCTGGTACCATTTATGGTACATTAACTAAAATGCAACGAGATGAAATTATTACAATCTATGCAGATGAAAAACGTAAAACTATTTATGAAATAACTGATATTGGTAAGAAGCTGATGCGTGTAGAAATGAAGCGATTGAAAGAATTACATAACAATGTATTACGTTTCGAGGGGGACTTTCAATGATTGAAAAGAAAGTGAAGTGGCTTTGGAGCTACAATATCGAGAAAACGGAGCAATGGCTATCCAAAATGGCAGGGGAAGGTTGGCATTTAACAAGCGTCAACCGGTGGACACGAACTTTTATCTTTGAAAAAGGGGAGTCGAAAGAGGTAATTTATCGTATTCAATATGCTTCAAAGACTAATACTCTTCCCCAAACTCTGCAAAAAGCAGGCTGGTCAGTTGCTTTATCTAACGGAAAATGGTTATTTCTAGTGAATGAAGAGCAGACAGTACGGCTGTATCCAACAAGAGATGCTCTTGTGAAAAGAAATCGCACACATGCATACGTAATGAGCGCTATCGCTACCTTTTATGTTTCCACATCGATGCTACCAATTATGTTAATATCAATTATTTCGTCAGTACAGACAGGGGAGGAAGTTCCACTTGAAAATTTATGGCTGTTCATACTTCCTTTAACTGGAATTGTAGCGATCGCTAGCTTTGCTATTTACGTATTTAGAGCGTATCGTCGTTTTGAGATTAACGAGATGGATGTAGCTATCGATTCAATTCCTCTCGGCAAAAAAATGCGTAAATTCAGAGGAGCTTGGATGTATCAATTAGATGATACAAGAGAATGGTTAGAAGGTCTTGCAAAACAAGGATATGAACTAGAAAGAGTCAGAGCTTCCATTTTTACATTTAGAAAAACAGATCCTAATCATATAAAATATGAATGTATGTTCGAATATAAGGTACAGCCTTCCTATTTTGCAACGCATAAAGAAATGGGGTGGAAGCTTAAGTATTCCTCCAACATGACGCTATTAAATTATTCAATTTGGGCAAAACATTATGAAGAGGAAGAAGAGATCCCTCGTTTCTCCTATGATAAACAAGAACAAAGACAATCGATTAAACGAGCTTTTAAAATGAATCTTGGCATGAGTATCTATCTTATCCTCATCTTATCCTTTTCTTTTTATATGAATATCCTAATAAAAGACGAATATTTTGTTGCTTGGAGTTATGGCGGAGTGATGAGACCTTTATTATTTCTCGCATTATTATATTGGATTTATAAATTCGGTCAAATTTTAATCAGTTACCGAAAAACGATAAAGGCGTTAGAGCAATAAGCCAAAAACTATTGAATATAAATTTATAAGCGGTATATGGGATTAGTATCTGCTGAAAATAAAACGAAAATACCTATCGAACCAAATGAGTGCGATAGGTATTTTTGTAGATTCAGTGATAATATATTAAAAAGAACTCGATTAATAAACTGAATTAGTGGGTACATAGAGGAAAGTGAATGGGGTGTGATTTATGGTTTATGTAAAAATAATCATTCAAGTACTCATCATAGCTATGTTTATTTTTTATGTGAGTGGTCGATTGATGGGCTCGCAAATTAATCTAATGAAACGAATCATGTCCGTTTTTATTAGTGTAGCGTTTACTTCTCTTGTCTATTGGTATTCGTATTTGCGAGGTACAGATTTTTTAGAAGATGTTTATGTATTTATGGATGTACGAACGATTATTTGGATCGGCAGTATGTTACTTATTTCGATGCTCCTTTATCTCTTTTTCGAATTGTTTGATCCAATGGCAATCGGTGAAAAAGGGGAGCGTTTACCGAGGCAAAAATCGCTGTTATTACGTTTGCGAAACCAGTGGAGAAGTCAAAAAAGATTGCGCCAGGTTGTACAAATTGCTGTGAAAAATGGAATTTCTCGAACGTTAAAATATGCAAGACATAGAGAAAACGACCATGAGTTAGCGATAGCTTTTCGAGATACGCTCGAGGAGTCTGGAGGAATCTTCATCAAATTTGGTCAGGTGCTTTCTACTCGCAATGATATTTTTCCAAAGGCTTTTGTTCAAGAATTAGGAACGCTTCAACAAAACGTACGGCCGCTTTCTAGCGAACAAGTAAAAACAATATTGGAAAAGTCATTACCATTTAAGATGGAGGAAGTGTTTTCACAATTTGATATGAACCCAATTGCGGCTGCTTCCATTGGACAAGTACATAGAGCAGTATTACGAAAGAACGAGGAACAAGTAGTCGTCAAATTGCTGCGTCCGGATGTAAAAGATATGATGCGAGATGATTTGAATATATTAGTAGAATTTGCGCAATGGGTGTCGGATAAATCTACATGGGCAGAAAACTTAGGATTCAGAGAATTGGCGATTGGATTTGCAGCGAGTTTGCGCGAAGAAGTAAATTTTGATATTGAGATGCGGAATACGATGCAGGTGAAGACAGCCCTAAGAAATAGTCCGTACAAATTGAAGATTCCTCATGTCTATTCAGAGTTTAGCAACAATCAGTTAATTATCTCTGAATTTGTTCATGGACAAAGCGTCGCTACCGGAAATGCATTATTCACTACTTTGCAGGTAGATAGGGAAGAGTTTGCTCAAACCGTATTATTTTCTTTTTTTGAGCAAATGTTGTTTTCAGGAATATTCCATGCGGATCCACATCCAGGAAATATTTTTATCGACGAAGTAGATGGAACTCCTATTTTGTTGGATTTCGGAGCAGTTGGACGATTAGCAGGTCCTCAGCAAGAAGGTATTAAGTTATTTCTGATGGGAATTCAGCAAAATGACGCAAATATTTTATACGATGCTATTACACAACTCGTAGAAGATCATGAACATATAGACCAAGCGAAAATGGAGCAGGCGATGGCTCAAATTTTGTTACGTATCTCGTATGTTCCACGGATACAAACGGACGAATTAATACATTCTTTTTTTGAAGTTATTCGAGATTTTGGTTTATCCTTCTATCCTTCGGTAGGCTTAGCATTACGCTCGTTTATCACTTTAGATGGGACGTTGCGTTTGATACAGCCTGATTTTAATTTATTTAATGAAGCAAAAGAATTCTCTAAACACTATATTACTTCCATGATTAAAAGACCGTTTAAAGAACCGCTTGCTACAAAAGAGAGATTGGAAGAAGAGTTAGCATTGTTATTACCTGCTCTTCGTAAGCTTCCTCGACGTGTGGATAAGCTTATGCAACGGGTAGAAAGTGGAAAAATTACGTTACATCACGATATATTCTCAGATAAAAAGAATGCGATGTTCGTGACACAATTGTTTTCCCGATTTGTATTATTGTTTGTTGGTATTACATTTGGCATCTTATCGGTATCGCTTTTAGCAATCGCACAATTCATCGAAGCACCATATGCAGTATATTTAAACAGTGCTGCGTATGTTGGGTTATTCTTATGTGCAGTGCTACTCGTCCGGTTATCGATTCAGGCGATAAGATTGATGAAGCGAGGCTAGATAAAAACGCAAGAAGGATTAGAACTCCTTCTTGCGTTTTTTGAGATTTAATTAGAATACTACATGAAATACTACACTTAGAAGATACCCTAATAGGATAAAGGTTGCGGCTGATCTAGTAGACATGACCTTTATATTACGTAGAATAAATTCATTAACACTAGTAATAGCAATAAGTCCAATAGATATGCCTAAAAGGATACTTTGCGCCTTCATGTCGAGATGTATATGGTTGCCAATCCAAATAAACATACTAAAACAGAAAGATAAACTAATAAAACATAGGAATAAGTTTATTATTTTCTGACCCTGTGAAACAAATACAGAAGTAAGCGCAAAGCCTTCCGGGATATGATGCAAAATGGTAGAAGTTGTGATGGAGCGAGCGAAAGAAGAATCCTCTAGTAAATTTCCAATAGTTAAACTCAAGGGAATGGTATGTATAAAAAGAGCGATCGTTAGCAAATAGACAGACGGTTTATGTTGGTTAGAAGAGTGGAATGATGTGTTTACTAGTAATAGAAATATAAATCCGATGAGTATCCCAAGCGCTATTCCAGGTAATTTGTATGCATTTATTGCAGATGGGATAAGATCGAGTGCCAGTATTCCTACTAAGAATCCCCCGCATAAAAGAGCCAAACCTTCCTTGGAATGTTGAAATATAGTGGCGATTAACCAAGCCATTCCAGCTCCGATAACCATACTTATAAAAAGAATTCCCCCGAGAACTATTGCACTCAATATATCATTCCCTTTGATGAAATAAATTTGAACTCTATTTACAAAATATATGCTCCTTGTGTAAGTGTATGTATTCCTGATCATAAATTTTCTTCAATGAAAGCATGTATATTTCCTGCTAATAGGATTGAAAAGTGCTCTTTCGGTTAACCTATGCTTATCGAAGATTCTCTTTCCTGGAGGTTTGTACATGACAAATTTAAAAGAGAAACCGAATCCTCCTAAGTTGATGAGTGAACTTAAGGAGCAACTGAGTCCTTCTTTTGATGTTTTGCTAATCCCTTTACAGCTAGAAGAAGAGGCAGCATTCTTACTTTATTTAAAAACAGCAGTAGACGGCGATAAATTACAAAATATGATTATTAAGCCTTTTTTCGAAATGAAGTCGATGCAACATTATGCGTCTTATGTTCAATCGTCGCCTGATATTCTAGAAATTAAATCAGAAGAAAAAATCCCTCTTGAGCTTACAAAGGGAAGTGTCTTAATAGCGGTTCAGCATCAATTTTTTCTAATAGATGTGAAGAAGGTAAACACGAGTACAGTTCAGCAGACGCTTATGGAACCAACTGTATATGGACCTCAGCAAGCATTAAGCGAGGATATTCTTACCAACTTGAATATAATACGACACCGGTATAAGGAGCCCACTCTGAAGATTGAAATCTTAGAGTTAAAAGATAAAACGCATAATGACATTGCTATAATTTACGATGATCAAACTGTAAAGCCAGCCATTTTAAAAACGATTCGGAAAAGGCTGGAAGGATTAGATTCACCGCTTATTCAATCTGCGGGGGAACTTCAACTGTACTTAAATGGAAAGAAGTTTACTTTGTTTCCAACATTAATGCTGACAGAGAGGCCTGATCGTATTTGTTATAATTTGGATGCTGGAAAAGTCATAATTATGATTGACGGAAGTCCACACGCTTTAATAGCTCCAGTCGTCTTTTTTGATTTTATGGTGTCCATGGAAGATAACTATCATTTATTTTGGATTACTTCGTTTACGCTCGTACTTCGATATTTTGGGCTCATAACCTGTTTAATATTGCCTGCTCTATATGTTGCCATTACTTCGTATAATCCTGACATTTTCCGAACAGAGCTCGCTTTAACTGTTGCGGGGAGTAGGATTGGAGTACCTTATCCATCTTTTATCGAAGTGTTATTTATGCTTATTTTTATGGAACTATTAACTGAAGCGAGTATTAGGCTGCCAAAAGCTATTAGTGCCACAGCTACCACGGTTGGTGGTTTAATATTGGGATCTGCAGCTACTGAAGCAGCGCTAACCTCCAATATCATGATTATCATCGTATCAGCGGTCGCTATCTCGAGTTTCGTTATTCCTATTAACGAAATGAGTTTTTCAATTAGATTTTGCAGATATATTCTACTCGCTTTTACAACTTTTTTTGGTACAGTCGGTTTCATATTGGGCTTTTTAGGGATTCTTATGTTTTTAATAAATAAGGAAAGCTTTGGCGAACCTTATTTAAAAATGTATTGGAAGAGTAGAAGGAGTGAAAAAGGGGTGAAAAGCGAATGAGTCGTTTTCTTTATTATTTAATTTTTTTAACGATGATTTCTAATATCGTTGCCTCTGTGCCTAAAATACTTTTATTTGAAAGCAAAACTGGTGCAATTCCTTCTATGTTTGCCGCTGTTATTATTGGAACAATATTCGTGTTTATTCTAGTTAAATTATTCAACGCGTTCCCGGGTAAAAGCTTTCCGGATATGTTGAAACAATATACACCTAAATGGTTTGCTTACCCGGTGCTTTTTTATCTATTTTTATGTTGGTTTGGTGCTGGACTTATTACCCTCATTACGTATGTATTTCTATTTATCACTTTTTTTGCACCAGAAACATCCATTGTTATAACAACCTTAGCCTTTGTTCTGGTTATATCCTTTGGAATATTGATGAAATCTAGAAGTATGTTGTATATGGCAGAAATTGTGCTCGTTTTATTTGTTCCTTTAATTTTCTTTTTATTGATAAAATTTTATGTGAACCCCAAACTAGACTGGGATTTTATCAAGATTGCCATGATGCATATAAACCATGTTCCCTCTTATTGGGCATTTGGTGCTGCTCTTTACATATTTATGGGAATTGCAGATTTAGTCATTTTTAACGAACTTTTCACAAAAAAGCATAAAATGGGATGGAAACAAGTCCTGGTTATTGGGTTATCAGGAGCTGCCATATTGTTTACTACTTTTTTTGTCCCTATTGGGTATAACGGGGTGGAACAGATAGCAGAACTTACTTTTCCATGGATATCCACGAGTGATTCGATTCGCATGAAATATGGTTTAATAGAACGAGTTATTTTTATTTTCATCCTCGCTTTTTTGGGAATCGCTTTTGTTAGTTTATTGTTGCATTGGCATGTGGCTTTAAAACTTTTAGAAAGTATTTTTCAATTTAAACGTTTGAAATGGAAAGATAAAATGTTGGCACCTTATATTTTCGTTGTTATATTTGGCATCATTTCTTTAGTTTTAACAAGAAAATTGACACAGTACCAACTATTTTCCTTATCCAATTATTTCTTTGGGTCTATACCAATTTTTTTCGTCGTATTAATCAGTTCCTTAGTTCTTGTGAAAAGGAGAGCGAAACTATGAAGCGTCGATTCAAGAGTTTTAAAGTAATCGTTGTTGTAGCTATATACTTTTCATGTGTTTCTATATTGGCAGGGTGTGGATTTAAAGATATTGATAAGCGAGTTTTCGTAACGGGTATTGGTGTAGACCCTTCGGAAAAGGAAAAAGGGGGTTATAAAATAACATTAAAACTATCCTTACCAGTCGCTTCCATTAAATCATCTACTGGTCCTAACTATGAATATTTAGTGTATGAAGGAGAAACACTTGCAGAAGCAATCCGAATTTTGGAGACGCACACCGATAAAGTACTAGAATTTGGGCATACCAAAATGATCGTTATTAATGAAGGTTTATTACAAGAGAATATAAAGGATTTTATGGATTATTTTGTGAGACGGAGTGATATTCAGTTAATAGCATGGGTAGCTGCTGCTAAACCTTCTGCCGAATCTATTTTACGAGTTGAACCTGCTGCCGAATCGGCAGTATCCTCTACTCTTATAAACTTTTTTGGTACTAGTGGTACGGATAGTCCTTTCATCACCTCTACTTTCCTTTATGAATTTAGAAGAAATATGTTGTCGGATGGGATAGATGCAGTAGTACCGCTTGTAGAGGCATCAGAAGATAGAAAAGAGTTAATAGTCAATAAATCTCTAGTTGTGAAAGAGGAAACAAAACCGCTCGAATTAGACGCTGAGGAATCAAAGTATTACAATACTATCGTAAATGGAATGAGTGGATTTAGTTATAAAGCAGAATCAGATGATTTAAAATTAATCCTTAATATGGAAAGAACAAAGATACATTATAAGATTATAATGGTCGATGAAAAACCAACATCCATTAATATGAACGTAAAAATGGTTGGTGTAATTGGTCAGTCAAATAAAAACCTATCCTTAAAAGACCTAAAGGAGTATGACCAGATAGCTTCAAAAGCAGTGAAAAAAAAGATCATAGATTTTCTCACTACCGTTCAAAAAGAAAATTTTGACCCGATAGGCTTTGGTTTAAGGTATAGGTCGATGGTGCTCTATAATAAGAACACGATTTCTGAATGGCGAAAAGCATATCCAGATTTACCGATTGACGTAAGCGTTGATGTAGAGCTTAAAGGTACGGGAGCAATTGAGTAAAAAACGAAAAATCCTCTTTCGATTATGAGAGAGGATTTTTCGTTTAGTAGAAAATTATAAAAATTATCATTTACGGAAAACTTTCTTCAAGAACTTTTCCGTCCAGGCTCCAGTACTTTTGCTCTTTCTTCAGACTTCTGAGGAAGTTTCCCTTTCTAATGTAATCGTTGTCCGTTAATATATAATTAAGTTAATTTTATTTACATAGGGGGAAGCGAGAGCGTTCATATGACAATAGATAAAATGAAACAAACAATATTTAATAGAGCAACACTCGGTGATTGGGAACAAACAGCACTTAAATCACTAAAAGGGAAAACATTAGACTCCCTTTCTACAAAAACTTTAGAGGATATCATTTTGAAACCGCTTTATTCATTAGCTGATGCGGCATTTATACCTGTTTCACAAACGGATATTGTAAGACAAGCGAAAAATTCTTCCGAATGGTCCATCGCGCAACTTGCAGAGGGTGCTACAAGTGAGGAAGTTTTAATGGATATAAAAGAATCGCTTGGAAAAGGCAATGATGTCATTCATTATAAAGTGGAAAAAGAACATGTATGGAATGCTGAGCAAATAGAGGAATGGAAAGGTCTATTATCCGAACATAAGGCTATTTTAGATGTAACAAACAATCCGTCCTTTTTGGACCACTTCACGGAGTTAAATGGTTTAGTGAAGGGAGCAAAAAATGCTACTACTTTACATGCTAGAACGACTTTCTTAAATGGCTCAAGCATTCATCAAGCGGGAGGAGACGCTGTCAGTGAACTGGCGAGTGTTCTTGTACAGGCAGATTCACTTGCTCGTGAAACAAGCATAGGGGAGCTTGTTCAAAAGGCATTCGTTCAGTTTTCGGTAGATACAAATTTCTTTATGGAAATAGCAAAAATTCGTGCTTTTCGTGTGCTTTGGCAAGCTTTTGGCGAAGGATTTGGACAGCCTAATCTAGAAGCAATTCCTGTGCATGTGGAAACTTCATTGCGTTCATTTTCAGTACTAGATCCATATGTTAATATTCTTCGTGCAGGAAATAGTGCGCTTGCCGCGGTGCTTGGAGGAGCAGACAGCGTAACAACGTACCCACATGATTATTTAACAAAAGTTACACCGACATCTAATCGAATCGCGCGTAATATGCAACTCGTATTAAAAGAAGAAACGCATATACAGCGTGTGATTGATGCGGCCGGTGGGTCTTACTATGTGGAGAGTTTAACGAAAGAACTAGTGGAAAAAGCATGGGATTATTTTTTAAAGTTAATGAAGGAAGTAACGCTAGAAGATAGAGAATCCAAGCTTTTAGCTCGAGCACATGAAAAATGGCAGCAGCAGCTTGCTCTACTAGCTACTCGAAAAAAATCGCTTATCGGAACGAATATTTACGCAAATCCAGCTGATATATTACCGGAAGCTATTAAACAGATAGATTATAAACGTCTTGCCAAACCATTAGAACAGCTAAGACAAGCATTTCAACAAAAACCATTAAACACAGCTATTATTCCATATGGTTTATTAAAAGAATATAAAGCGCGAATGGATTTCGTTAGCGGTTATTTAGTCGCATTAGGTATTTCTCCAACTGTTGCACCGGAAAACTTAAAACCGTTCGATTTACAAAAGTGGATTGATGAACAACGTATTGACTATCTCATCTTTGTCGGAAATGACGAGCAAACAACAGGTTTAGTTCCTGCATTATTGAATGAGCAATTGTCAGTTCCAATGGATGTGGCAGGTAAATTCGAGGAGTATGAAGACTGGTTAGAAGCTGGTTTGTCTGGACGCATTTTTGCCGGACAGTCATTACTTGAAAAGGGACAACAATTGCTAGCACTTGCGCAAAAGGAGGATTCCAATGTCAACGCCTAATTATTCAGCCGTTTCTATCGAAAAACTAATAGAAAAATCAACGAATAGTCCACAACAAGGAGATTCCTTTTTAACAAATGAAGGAATCGAGCTAAAAAAAGTATATGAAGAATCTGACCGAAGCAATGTGCAGCATTTAAATGATTTACCAGGAATCGCGCCAAATACACGGGGACCTTATCCAACGATGTATGTGGCAAAACCATGGACTGTGCGTCAATATGCAGGATTTTCAACAGCGGAAGAAAGTAACGCTTTCTACAGAAGAAACTTAGCAATGGGACAAAAAGGTTTGTCGGTAGCATTCGATTTACCTACTCACCGAGGTTACGATTCGGATCATGAACGAGTGACAGGGGACGTTGGAAAAGCGGGAGTTGCTATCGATTCTGTAGAAGATATGAAAATTCTCTTTAGTGGTATTCCACTCGACCAAATGTCCGTGTCAATGACAATGAATGGAGCCGTTTTACCGATACTAGCCTTTTATATTGTCACTGCTGAAGAGCAAGGAGTAACTCCAGAGCAGCTTGCAGGGACAATTCAAAATGATATTTTAAAAGAATACATGGTTCGAAACACGTATATTTACACACCAGATATGTCGATGAAAATAATTGCCGATATTTTTGCATATACTGCCAAGTATATGCCGAAGTTCAACTCGATTTCGATTTCTGGATATCATATGCAAGAAGCGGGAGCTACTGCAGATATTGAGCTTGCTTATACTTTAGCAGATGGTTTGGAATATGTTCGGACAGGTTTAAAAGCCGGCATTGAAATTGATTCATTCGCACCAAGACTTTCATTCTTCTGGGCGATCGGTATGAACTATTTCATGGAAGTAGCAAAAATGCGCGCTGCTCGTAGAATTTGGGCACAAATGATGGCTAGCTTTGACCCAAAAAATCCAAAAACATTGGCGCTACGTACACATTCTCAAACATCCGGCTGGAGTTTAACGGAGCAAGATCCATTTAATAATGTAACGAGAACTCTAGTCGAAGCAAATGCCGCTGCAATGGGGCATACGCAATCACTTCACACGAATGCACTAGATGAGGCGATAGCACTTCCCACCGACTTCTCTGCCCGAATCGCACGTAATACGCAGCTGTTTTTACAAGAAGAAACGAATATGACTAAAGTAATTGATCCTTGGGGCGGTTCGTATTATGTGGAAACACTGACAAACGAATTGATGGAAAAAGCCTGGGCACTAATCGAAGAAATCGAAGAGCTTGGCGGCATGGCAAAAGCAATTGAAACTGGACTGCCGAAGATGAAAATTGAAGAAGCAGCTGCGAAAAAACAAGCGCAAATTGACTCTTCAAAAGAAATCATTATCGGAGTCAATAAATATCGTTTAGAACAAGAAGATGCCATTGATATTTTGAATATCGACAATACAGTCGTGCGTCAAAAACAAATGGAACGCTTGGCAGAAGTAAAAGCAAATCGCGACGAAGAAGCAGTACAAAAAGCACTTAAGGCCTTAACTGAAGCAGCAAAAACAGGTGAAGTAAATCTATTAGCAGCTGCGGTGGATGCAGCTAGAAAACGTGCAACGATTGGAGAAATCTCCGATGCAATTGAATATGTTGCCGGACGACATAAGGCGGTGATTCGTTCAGTGAGCGGCGTATATAGTGCAAACTTTAGTGATGCAGAAGAAATAGAAGCAGTCAAACAAATGGCAGAAGATTTCCGTGACAACGAAGGAAGACGTCCTCGTATTCTGATCGCCAAAATGGGCCAAGATGGGCATGACAGAGGTGCTAAAGTCATTGCAACAGCATTTGCAGACTTAGGATTCGACGTCGATATTAGCCCCTTATTTCAAACACCGGCTGAAACGGCGCAACAAGCAGTGGAAAATGATGTCCATGTAGTAGGGGTAAGTTCATTAGCGGCTGGTCATATGACACTTGTTCCCGCTTTACGTGAAGAACTCGCAAAACTAGGTCGAGAAGATATTTTAATCGTGGTTGGCGGAGTAATCCCTGCACAAGATTATGCGTTTTTACGTGAAAATGGAGCTTCAGCAATTTTTGGTCCTGGTACAGTTATTCCTGTTGCTGCTCAAAAAGTCATCGAAGAAGTATATAAACGATTGGGTTATGAGGAAGAAGAAGGCTAATGGCTGAATCGAGAGAAAATAAGGAAACTTCAATGCATGTCATGAGTGGGATTAAATCGCAGCATGATGGTATGGGGAAAGCTATTGTAAAAAAATTTGCGAAAAAGAAAGCACTTGTTATAGATGAAGACGAGTATATTCGCGAAATCCGTAACGGGTCCAGATTACATCTAGCAAAAGCGATTACGTTTATTGAAAGTACAGTAAGTGATCAGCAGGCAATTGGTCAGCATTTATTAAAACAACTTTTACCACATACAGGTAACAGTATTCGAATTGGAATAACTGGTGTCCCGGGAGCTGGGAAAAGTACATTTATCGAAGCTTTTGGAAAAATGCTCTGTGACCAAGGCTATAAAGTAGCCGTACTTGCGATTGATCCGAGTTCGTCTTTAACTGGTGGTAGTATTCTTGGCGATAAAACGCGGATGGAAGAGCTAGCGAAAAACTCTAATGCATTTATTAGACCCTCTCCATCTGCAGGGACGCTGGGCGGAGTCCATAAAAAATCTCGCGAAACGATGCTTTTATGTGAAGCAGCTGGATATGATGTCATATTAGTGGAGACAGTAGGGGTCGGACAAAGCGAAACAATTGTTCGGGGAATGGTTGATTTCTTTTTACTTTTAGCACTGACTGGGGCAGGAGACGAACTGCAGGGGATGAAAAAAGGGATAATGGAGCTCGCTGATGCTATTGTAGTCAATAAGGCAGATGGAGTGAATGAAAAGCTCGCCAAAAAAACAGTGGCAGAATATAAACAAATACTTCACTTTCTAGCACCTTCTACACCCAATTGGACAACACCAGCACTAGCTGTTTCCTCCCTATATAAAAAGGGACTAGATGTCGTGTGGGACACAATCTTGTCTTTCCAAAAAAGCATGCTAGAAAATGGCGTTTGGGTACAGAGAAGGAAAGAACAGACGGTTGATTGGTATAAAACAATGATCATCGATCGGTTGTATGATGACTTTTTCTCTTCTACTGAAAAGAAACAATCAATGAAGAAATTAGAACAATTAGTGAGAGGCGAACAGATCACTGTTTCACAGGCAGTTGATGAGTTATTTTCCTCGAATTCTAAATAGTAATCTGATAAAATGAAACTAGCTTGAAAAGGAGTGTTGAACAATGAATATGGATTTTAATTTATTGATGAATGATATGGTTATGCAAGCTCGTGGAGAAATGGAAACTAGTGGTTATGAGCAATTAACAACACCAGAAGAAGTGGACGCGGCTCTATCTCGTCCAGGTACAACACTCGTAATGATTAACTCTGTTTGTGGTTGTGCAGGTGGCATCGCTCGTCCGGCAGCAGCGAACGCAGTCCATTACGATAAACGCCCAGACCATCTTGTAACGGTATTTGCGGGTCAAGATAAATTAGCAACGCAACAAGCACGTAATATTTTTGGTGAAGATCATTTACCTTCATCCCCTTCATTTGTATTACTAAAAGATGGACAACCAGTGGCAGAAATTGGTCGTCACGAAATCGAAGGGCACGCTCCAACATCTGTTATTACACATCTTCAAGGATTATTTGAAGAACACTGTGAAGAAGTTTAATACAAGTACAAAACAGCGAAAGCATTTATAAATGCTTTCGCTGTTTTTTTGAGCATTCAAATTAAGAAGAGAGGAAGTGCAAAAATGAGAAAGATTACGTTAGCAAATGGAAAAATGATAGAAGTGGAGTGTTTAAGTTGTGCGTTATCAGGTGGTCTTATTCAGCCTTTTGGCGATGTAATAGTTGAAACAGAACACTTCCATGCACACCAAGATGTTGCTTATCCAATTAAAGGTTTAATCATACTGGCATCGAAGCGTCATTTCAAGTGTTTGGATAAAATGACACAAGTAGAAAAAATCGTTTAAATACAAATACTTACAAAAATTAAAAAAGCATAAAGAGATAGTTTAGATATGTACCATGTATATTATTTTTACAATGAAGATACTACCATTATTTTCATACTTGGATGGTTCCTCGATATGATTGGATGCACCGCTTTGGGCTTTCCGTAGAATCGGTAAGACCAACCCAGTCTTATGCTAGAAACGAAATGAATAACAAAGCAAATCTAAATGAAGTAATTCTTGGTATTGATGCTTTGAAAAAAGGAATGAATAAATAATAGGAAAAATATCTTCATTGATCGACGGTCAAGCTTCTCAGGATCACTTTCTCCATCTGCGATTGTAAGAAATATATAAAGAGACATATAGAATATATTTCTGCTGTATTAGATATAGAAGAGGCACACACATTATTATGAAATTTAATACGAACTCTTGTATAAGTCTTATTGAGCTAACGACGGAGGTTAGTTAAACAGGAATAACGAAATAAGTGTTAATAAAACATCCTTACTTGAAGGATGTTTTTAATATTGCAGTATTATGTTGTTTTTTATTTCTTTGCTAATTCAGAAGCAATTTTTTCAGCTTCTTCATATCCCTTTTGTAAAATTTTATCTCGATCAGCACCTAGTAAATCAGTTCCTTGTACCCGAATAATTTCGTAATCTTCAATTCCCATAAAGTTGAACATTGACTTTAAGTATTTATGAGAGTATTCAACTTCGGTATACCAGTCATTATTGGTATAGATGGCTCCACTTCCTTGTATCACAACAATGCTTCTTCCGTCTTTAAGTAACCCAACTGATCCTGTGTCAGTATATTTAAAAGTTTCCCTTGCAATCAAAATATTGTCCATATAGGCTTTTAACTTTGTTGAAACATTAAAGTTATGCAATGGGTAAGCAATAACATACTTATTTGCACTTTTGAATTGTTTTACTATCTCATTCATACGCTCAGTTACTTGTTGTTCTTGGTTAGTAAGTTCGTTTCCATTTCTCAATTTTCCCCATGCAGTTAGCACAGTTTCATCTATCATAGGCACTACTTCACTATACAAATTAATCTGTTCAACAATTTCGTCACTTGAATGTTGCTCTTTGTAGACGCTCATAAAATAATCAAGAACATTTAGACTTACTGAAGAAGTTGAATCAACTATTGGATGTGCGTTTATAACTAGAAGTTTACTCATAGATGTTCCCCCTAAAAGAATGTTTAGTATAATTATAGATTGCATTAATCGTCGATTGAGTTTGTCTACGATTAAGGCGCTTTTAATAATACATCGAATGATAATTTGTGTCAAATTAAAAATTATATGCATCTTCAAGTTTGTGTTAATATACAATTACACTTACTATCTCGAATAATAAAAGCAGGTGAACTAAATGAAGTATAGTGTTATGGTTGAATATGCTTTGCATAGCCTTGTTTATTTAATTGATGTTCCTTCAAACGAAAGTATAGGAATAAAAGATCTCTCAGAATTTCAAGGACTATCAGAGACATACTTATCTAAAGTTTTCGGTAAATTATCTAAGGCGGGTATCGTAAGTTCTGTATCTGGGGTAAAGGGAGGATATAAATTGGCTAAAGCCCCTGAAGAGATATCTTTTTGGGATGTAATAAAAGCAGTGGAAGGAGTTAAGCCTATTTTTCAGTGCCAGAATATTTTAAAGAATAATCTTATGTATGTAGACAAAGAAAAATGCTCTTCTTGCACTTCAGGTAATTCCACTTGCACTATTAATTTAGTTATGCTAGAGGCAGAACAGCAAATGTATGCGTTTCTAAGTAGTAAGACTATTTCATGGTTAGATAAAGAACTCGAACAAGTGCTTCCAAAAGAAATAAGAGTAGGTTCCCGAGAATACTTTAAAAGAAATGACTCTATTTAGATCCTTTACTTTAAACTCATTTATGTTAATAGCATCTTCAACTAAAAGACCATCATTTAGATGGTCTATTTTTACGTTCTAATAATTAGGTAAATTTCAGCTATCCATTGTGAAATGTTACACTTAAACTAACGAAGCTGTTTAGTCTAATCAGGATTGACAGTAGGCTGCGAGGTACAAAAGCGCTGGAGGCCACAGCATTGCATGGAAGAAGGATTGGTGCAGTATAGAGTTGTAGTTGAAATTATGCCATTGGTGTACGGATCAGTGAATTATCCTCATAAAAGAGGAAGAACAAAAGAGTTAGTCCAGTGTGGAGACCACATGCCCAGGCACTAATCCTGCCCAGCGGAAATTTAATACCGAACAGTTAAATCAAGCTACGATGCAATGCTCCACCACAACACGTAGGTGTACATCCGACTCTAATTGCGGGTCGGCTAAAGTAAGTTATGTCAGTCCAGTAATAGCACCCAGAACAGTGCATACCGGGTAGAAAAGTGAGCGTGTCCGAAGAATAGCAAATGACCATATTCAAAAAGTTACCCACATAAACCCTTAAAATCTAGCTTATGTGGGCTGTTTTGCATTGATCGCTTTTGCAAGGCTGTCATTAAAATGCTCTTCCTGGAATACAATGGGGATGTTAACTATTACGTAGGGAGTGAATATCCGATTCCGACATTTGTAACGCAATCGTTAGAGGAGATTCGATTTTGGTCACGGATAATGAAAGAACATGCTTTCTTTTTAAGTATCGGGTTTACTGCTGATCAAACGGAACTTGTTCAAGAAGCAAGGCATTTTATTCCAATATTTGAACAAATTCAAGAACAAGCAAACTTTTACAATGAACATACAGATCCTGGGGTCATTCAACAATTTAACATACAAGTGTATCAAGCGGTTGCTTCTATTTATGCTTTTAAACGGAAAGTACTGGGATTGATTTTGAGTTGTAAAATTGTTCAGAATAACATTCCATTATTAGTTGATCATACGAGTCGTGAAGCATATTATTTCGCAAAACGATTAAAGGAACTAAATGAAGGTAAACTAATACCATTACCAGAAGCAATTATTAAAGAGAACGTGTTTTTCTTGAAAATAATGGCAGACCACTCAAAATTTATTGGTCATTTGTTAGACCCTTCAGAAAGAAAACTCGTTGATCAAGCGCGGGAGTTCAGTCATGATTTCGATCAACTTCTTTTTCAAGCGCAAGATTTAGATCATATGAGGCCAGAATCAGAAACTCAACCACTTTTAGAACAATTTCTTGACCAAAATCGTATTTCTGTCGTGTCGTTACGCGACTTCAAGAAAACAGCAAGAGACCTAATTGAAGCATGCAAAATTAAGAGCAATATACCGGCTCTTCTTGCTGATCACGTTTTCCGTGAGGCGGATCACTTCCTTCATATTATTGATGCATTTGATGCGCACCTTATGGAACAAAAGTCTTAATTCGTCTTTAGACAGCAAAAAAGATCCGTCCCCGATTTATCTCATTCGAAGACAGATTTTTTACTGTTTGTAGGTAAATTCGAGGTGACAGAATAGCGTCAGATTTCAGTGTCTTTCAGAAAAATTGAGTCCTTCTACAAGGTAAGTTGTATCACAACGATTTGAAAGATTGCTACTGGTGTTCAATTATCCTTTTCTTCATAGATTACAGAAAAAGAATCTACCGTATCGATTTTTCATAAAGGAAAAATTGAACTAATTGTGGAAGACTATAGAATGTATTGAGTTTTTCTTAAAGAAAAGTGATTTTCACCCTGATCCATAAACTCTATTATTTTATCCAATTTCTTTTCAAGTTCATTAAGTTGGTGCTCTTTTGCCTGTTGATTCAAGTGTAATCTTCTTATAAATAGGTGAACGATACTACAAATAAAACGAAAAGCCCCAATACTATAACCTGATAAATCATGTCTCCCACATTAAACACTAAAACATCTCCTTGTACAATAATGATCAAACACAACTGAACATTACCTCTCACATTGATTATTTTCTTCATTTTGCGATTTTTCATTGACAATAGAGTCTTTTTAGACAATGATTGAGAATCATTTCACCTAAACTACGGGTGCTTTACTTTTAAAAAAGTAAAGCCTTTTTTCTTCAACTAACGAAGCAGGTTAGTTGAAGAAGGATGTTATCAATTAAATAATATACGATCGGACTTCCATAAAGCACAACGAGGAAAGTGTTTGACAACTTTATAATCAAGAAAATATTAACAGGCAGTTGGAAGTAAACAGTTTACTCCAACAGAATCTTTTAGTTTTCTGTATCTTATCAATTTCAAAAATGCTCAAATCCAAATGAGAGTAGCTTACGAGTCTCAAGGAAACGAGCGTCATCACTTTTTGTACCCATCACAACCGAAATAAGTCGTTTATCCCCCTTCTGTGCAGTTCCTGTAAAGCAATAGCCTGCAGTTTCCGTAAAACCTGTTTTTAATCCATCTACAGGATTAAAATATAAATCTTGATTATCGGGGTCTAGCATAGCATTTGAATTCTTTAAGGTTGTCCCATCGTATGCTAATTTGTATTCAAGAAGTTTAGTTGTTTCGATTACATCAGGGAAATCACGTAATAATTGGTTGGCTAGTAATGCAACGTCTTTTGCTGTCATAACATTTTCAGAACCATCGGTATTATATAATCCAGTTGAGTTTACAAAGTTTGTTTTGGAAGAAAGGCCCATTTTTTTAGCTTTATCATTCATTAGCTTTGCAAATTTTTTCTCTGATCCTGCTATGTGCTCTGCTAAAGCTATCGTAGCGTTATTAGCAGAATAAATGACCATCGCACTGTATAAGTCCCGAACTGTTAAAACATCATTGTCTTTAACATAAATTTTAACTGCTCGAGGATCCATATTGTTTGCACTGTGAGACATTACAACTCGGTCATCCCATTCTATATTTCCATTTTCAATTTGCTCCAGTACTAAATACTCTGTCATCATTTTGGACATGCTTGCGACTGGAAAAGGAATATCTGCATCTTGTTCCATTAATATTTCTTCTGTAGATGCATTCAATAAAATTGCTGAGTGACCTTTTATGGTAGCCTCTAAAGAAGAGTCTATGTAGGTTGTTGAGGGTCCAGATACCTCAATTATCTCGTTTATAAAACCTTGAACTTGATGGCTTTGGCTGAAATTGTATGCTCCTGCATAGCACCCTATCAAAATGATGAGAATAATTAGTAATTGACTTTTTCTTTTTAGCTTCCTGCGATTCATCTTTTTTCCTCCGTCTCTTCTTCTCCTAAATCCTTATTAACATATCCTTATTGTAGTTAGCGAATATTAAAAGAAAGGAAAGAAAAGTTAAAGAATTTCTTAAGATTTAGGTGTAGATAGTTTTTCGAAAGTATCTATGTTTATAATATAAGAAGAATTTAGAAAAATAGGTGGAGATGTCTTATGAAAGCAGCTATTTTAATAATAGATGACGATAATGATATTACGAATTTATTACGGATTTATTTAGAGGCGGAAAACTACGAGGTTCATTTAGCCCATGATGGGGAAGAAGGATTAAAAATGTTAGCAATGCAATCAACCGACTTAATTATCCTAGATGTGATGATGCCTAAAAAAGATGGTATTCATGTTTGTCGTGAAATTCGACAAGATAATCAAACTGTACCGATTTTAATGTTAAGCGCAAAAGCAGAAGATATGGATAAAATATATGGACTTACGACGGGGGCGGATGATTACCTTATTAAACCCTTTAATCCATTAGAGCTTGTTGCACGAGTAAAAGCATTGTTAAGACGATCTGGGTATTTACAAAGAAATACAGAATCCTCTAAGGAAGGTTTAATCTGTGGTCCTTTAGAAATAAATAAACAGAATCATACTGTGCTTATTGGTGATAACCCATTGAAATTGACCGCAATTGAATTTGATATTTTATGCCTGCTTTGCAGTAAGCCTGGCCGTGTATTTAGTTCGGAAGATATCTTTCAATTGGTATGGAATGAGCAGGAAATCTATTCAAGCAAAACGGTTATGGTTCATATAAGTAATTTAAGAGCAAAACTTGACCGCGCATTAAATGGTGAAAAAATGATTGAGACTGTTTGGGGAGTTGGTTATAAAATTGGTTATTAGATCGTTACTAATAGAAATTGGACTTTTCTCAAAGTGGCGTCTTGTCACTGGAATAATCCTTTCCGCTATTTTATCAGCAGTTTCTTTATTCTTTATTAAAAATGCGGTGGTAGGCTTTGTTAATACTTCAGTAGTTGGTAGTGGAATGGTTACTGAATTTATTACTTTATTTGGTAAGAGGAGAGTTTATAACATCCTGTATTCTCCTTGGCCTTTCCTTCTTAAACAGTTAAGTTTTTTTATAGTCTTCATATTTTACTTTTTCTTATTTTACCAACGTGAAAAAAGAAGACAATTTTTAAAATCCCTCAATCAGCTGATTGCTGATACTAAAAAATATGTTAACAATCCAGAGATAGTGTTTGAACCTGTTTATCAAAACAAGTATTTGTTGCAATTAACAGAAAGTATTAATATGATCATCAGCAAAATGGATACCCTGATAGAGGAAGAACGAAATGCCCAGAGAACAAAAAACGAGCTAATTACGAATGTTTCCCATGACCTTCGAACTCCACTGACTTCTATACTTGGTTATTTGTCTCTTATTACGGAAGACAAATATAGAGATGAAGTAGAACTTAGGCATTACATTGATATTGCTTATGAAAAAACAACCCTACTGCATAGGTTAATTCAGGATTTATTTGAATATACGAGAGTACAAAATCATCAGCTAAAAGTAAAAAAGGAACCGCTAAATATAAAGGAAATGCTTGGGCAGCTTGTTGAACACTATCGTATCGAGTTAGTGCAGAGGCAGTTCGTTTGTAATGAGACATATAGTTCTGAACCACTTATTGCTGAAGGAGATGGGAATCTACTTATTCGTGTTTTTGAGAACCTGTTATCAAATGCTTTAAAATACGGAATAAAGAAAAAACAAATTGATATTTTCGCTACTTTAGACAATAAGTGCATTTTAGTAGAAGTTACAAGTTACGGGAATACGATCCCAGCTACGGATTTACCTCATATATTCGAAAGATTTTATCAGGTAGATAAATCACGCAGCATGTATTCTGAAAGTTCTGGATTGGGGCTTGCTATTGCTAAGAGCATTGTTGAAATACACAATGGCGAAATACATGTGGCAAGTGACGAAGAAAAAACCGTTTTTTCAGTTTATCTTAAGCGCCTTAAAAGTTGAAAAAGTTATTGAGTTTATGAGAGAAGCTTATAGAAAGAATACCGTATTGATTGAAGTTAAATATGACCATCATTTCGATGGTCTATTTTTACGTTCAAAACATTGAGGGGATTTCAGCGACACGTTGTGAAATGTTACACTAAAACTAATGGAGCTGTTTAGTTGAACAGTGTTTTTTTACTTGTGTTCAACAATTGGGCCAGATTGTTGAGTATCTTACTAAAAGACATGAAATTATGTGTAGCTTATTGACTTGGATTTAGTTTAACACTTCGAAAGATATCGGGAAGTCCTATCGAAATTATTAATAAGAAATTTAATTGGAGTTGTATTACGAACAGGAAGGAGATCACTATGACAAGAATTAGGATAAGTTTAAAGATTAGCTCTATGCAAAGTTTTCACTATGAACAACGGCGGTTGTTTGTATAGAGCTAGAAATTGGTTTCCGCCGAATAGTAACCATTGTTTATAGAATGACTTTGCTGCCTTAAAAACTTTAATCTATTTTAAGGAGCGTAGCTAACATGAAATATGTAAATGCAAAAAGCATCTTCCCAGTAGAATTATTAAAGGAAATACAGAAGTATGTAAATGGAGAAATGGTTTACATTCCTATTTCTAAGGAATCACGCAAGAAATGGGGGGAAAGCTCAGGGAGTAAAAATTATTTGAACAATAGAAACCGTGAAATCCGTCAACAATTTTCCGACGGTATAACTATAGACCAACTTTCTGATCAATTTTACCTTTCCCGTGATAGTATTAAAAAAATTGTTTACTCAAAATAATAGTTTTTTATATGTCACATTGGATTATATCTTTTTTGTGTAAAAGATAGTTTATAGTCGTTTATTATATATATTCATTGGACTGCTTTTATTACAATTACAGGTATAGAATTGATAGTTGGAAAGGAGTTATACAAGATGTCTGTTATTCTAAAGGAAGTTTTAGAAATTGAAAAAACTATTTTAAGAAACCTTTATTCTTTGTATCTTCATGACCTTTCAAAGTTCACTTCAATGATTGACATTGGGGTAGACGGTTCTTTTGAATACGAGAGCCTGGATAAGTTTTGGGACATAGATGGACTTTCCCCATATTTTATTATATTGGATGGTAGTATTATAGGTTTTATATTACTGTTGGAGCGTCCGTTTTTGACAAAGGAAAATGATTTAGGAATAAATGATTTTTTTATACTTAATAAGTACAAAGGTAAAGGATTGGCCGCTAAAGCTGCAGTAAAATTGTTTGAAGAGAAACAAGGGCATTATTTTGTAATGCAGGTTATTGAAAACAAACGTGCTGTTTCTTTTTGGAAAAAGTTATATCAGGAATTAAATATTGAGATTAATGAAAGACAAGAGTTAATTGATGATGAGCAGTGTTTAATTCAAACATTTAAGATATGATTCACTAAAAGCAATCCTCAAGAGGTAAGAATTGCTCATTTGTTAATTAAATTAAAGATTTGAGTTAGTGAAAGAAGGGTAAGTTGAAGTCCAGTCAATATTATAAGGTTTGTGGAAGGTTTGACTTAAACTAGCGGGTGCTTTACTTCGAGAAGTAGTAAGTAACTTAATCAAACTAGTTTAACTCAGTAAATTAAGTATGAAAATGCTTGTTTTATTAACACTTTACGTAAGAGCAAAATCAACTGAGTTAAATAAAATTAACTCAAAAAAATAATTATGTGAGCAAATGTGTGAGCTTTATGGAAAGTAAGTGATCTATTTTTTAAGCTTTGGTAGGATGTTATAAGAAGGATTAACGCAAAAACGAATAAAAATCGGGCAAAAAGAAGGTAAAAATGAAGAAAAAGTTGTTTTTGGTCCAATTGAAGCTAACAAAGATTTTTAGATAATTGATGAAATAAATAGGAGTGTTGATTCTAGATCATTGCTTTTTTTTGAACTTATTGTACTAATGGGTCTTTAGTCAAGTAGAGCAACGTCTTTCAGATGTTGCTCCTTTTACATTTAAAAGTACTTCTGATAATACTCTTTCCTTAGCCTCCCGCTTAATTGAGCGTATATCTTGGTGGTTTCACTTTTCTCATGCCCCATAAGACTTTGTATGACTTCAATAGGAGCTCCATTATTTAACAAATGAGTTGCGTAGCTGTGTCTAAGTTGGTGTGGATGAATCTCTTTATTGATTTCAGCACGATTGGAAATCCGCTTGATGATATATCGCATTTGGGCGACACTCATTTTATGTGGCTGCCTTGCGGTCACAAAGATCGCAGGATTATGGTCATTTCGGCTTTCCAAATAATCCAGAGGTACGTGAGTTTGAATGCTTAGTAACTTATAATAATTGATATTCGTATTTATTAGAAAGGAGATAATTAATTGAAAAAAGTTGGAATGATATTAGGTTTATTTATAGCCGTTATTTCAGTGTTCGTATTTATAAATAAATTATATTATCCTTCTCTTCCAATAGATCATATGTCTGCAAAAGAAGCGATTGATAAACTGAAAGAGTCGGATAGTAAAATAGCTGAAATTGCAGTAGAAGGCGATTCTATTTGGTATATCACAAGTAGTGAGAACAAAGGTATTTCGATTGCTGATGAATATATAATACAAATGATTGGTTCAAATGGATGGGAATTTAAAGAAAAAGATGGTGCTGGTCTGTTCTTTTATAAAGAAGGAAAAAGGTTAATTGCAACCACTCAAATGTGGACTAAAAATTATGTTCTCGTTAAAATCCCAAGTGATTTTAAATAATTTTGAGAGGCTTTTTATTAAACTAACGGGGCAGTTTAGTTGAATAAGGAATGATTTGAAACAATATACACTTTCTTCACGTCTAACAATTCAAGGAGGCGACTTTTTGAAGAAATTAGCTATCATTTTTATATCACTGTTCTTATTATTAGCGGCTTGCCAAGCAAATAATTCCGATGCAATTACACTGGTGAGTCAAGACAACGAACATCCTATACAGGGTTCTGATAATGAAAATTTCACCTTACCAGAGGGTGAAGAATTAGCGGTAGACATTTCTGACATTGAAAAAATGAATATCGGTGCCGAAATGCCCAGACTTTTATATGCCGATAACAACATAGTGGTAATGCAGGGTACATTTGGTGTAGTCGTATACAATATACAAGACTCGATAGTTACGAATTGGATTTCATATGAACAAATTAAGTCATATGACCTTCTAATGATGTTGGCATCTGTTTCACAAGATGGTAAGACCATCTTTATGGGGAATGATGATATGTCTAATGAGTTTATATATACTTATCAATACAATATTAGTACGAGAGTAATCAAAAAAACTACACAACAGCCATCAAACTTATTTAGTCCCATAACGATCGATACACCTGGTTACAACGAGGAATACGATAAATATTTCGATTTACATTATCTTACGGGTGACAAAATTGTAGAAATGGATAATTCGTTTATCTATCTACGCTCTAAAGATTGGAATATGAAAAACCTACAAATCGTTATTTGCCAGTATGGAGATGGAGAAAACAAAGTTTTTGATGTGTTCAAATGATATGTTTAGCCATAGCCTTTGTTCACCAATCGGGGGCGTTGATCCAAGAATGATTAACTCTTTTTTTTGTGGAACTCATTTTACTAACGGGGCAGTTTAGTCGAAGAACGAACTAACTGATTCAATACAAAGGGGGGTATTCATTGCATCCAACTGAACTAATTGAATTGTTCATAGTCGGTGGGATTTTACTTGTTATTCTAATAGTTTCTATTATTTTGAAAGGAAAATGGAGAAAAGTTATTCAGGGATTGGCTATTTTATTTTTGGTGTCTTTTGGTATTTTTTATTTTGTACGTCCATATTGGATTGATATGCAAATTGAAAAAAAAGTAGGTTATATACAGATACATTTGGAAGAACAGTACCCTGGAGAAACGTGGGAATATAGGACAGTGCCTCACCGTGAGGACGGCTATAAACACCTGAATCCATATTATATAGGCGTAATATTTGATACTGAACCACTAGTGGAATATAAATATTTCGCCCGTAATAAAAGTGATATTACCCAACGAGGGTGGGATACATCTGATTTACATGACCTAAAACATTTAGAAGGTTTAGGAGAGTAATTACTGTTTATTATGAAGTTTCATCTTCTCTTATTGATTTGATTATTAATCTTCATTATGTTCTTCAACTAACGGGTGCTTTACTTCAAGAAGGGGGTAAAGCATTTTTTCTTATTGAACTAAAGCAGCAGTTTAGTTGAATAAGGATAACATATGAACTGTGCTGTATAATTGAATGATAGAAAATTTAAAGGGGCTAAATTAAATTATGTGGAAGAAATACATTGAGACAATATCAAAAGAATATCATTTCAAAGCACCAGCAACCAATTCTGAAATTACTCTTATAAAAAAAGAATTAAATGTTGAATTACCTGAAAAATTATTAGCACTTTTCAATGAAACAAATGGAGTATTTGATAAGCATGATTGTCCTTTAATTTGGTCAACCAAACAAATAGTAGAAGAGAATTTGTTTTTTAGAAATTTTGATGATTATAAAGATATTTTTATGCCATTTAATAATTTATTGTTTTTTTCTGATGGGGGAAATGGGGATTTATTCGGTTTCGGAATATTAAATGGGAGTATTCAAAGAGATGACATATTTGTATGGAATCATGAAGATGATAGTCGAAATTGGATTGCTTCATCATTAGAAGATTTTATAAAAGGTTGGATTACTTCCGAAATTTCGATATAGGTATAAGTTTCCGTTATTCAGCTAACGGGTGCTTTACTTCAAGAGTGAGTGGAGTCTATTTCTTGTTGAACTAACGCAACAGGTTCATTAATTTTATGGAGGTTTTTTATGAAAATAAAAGAAGTAGATAGTAAAGTGATAATAGATGACTTTGAATTTTATGGTCAAATTGAACAAGAGAAATATTGTTCTAAATGCAAGTTTAATTTAGTTTATTATGATGATTTTGATACGTATTTTTGTCCTAAATGTAATAGTTGGATTGAATCTAAATGTAGTGACCCTAATTGCAAATATTGCCCTAATAGACCAGAAAAACCTTTATCTGACAAGTAGTGTTATTCAACTAACGGGTGCTTTAGCACGATATGGCCATCAATTCGATGGTCTATTTTTATGTTAAAACATTAAGTTGATCGCAGGTATGCATTGTGAAATGTTACACTATAAACTATAGGGGCAGGTTAGTTGAACAAGAGATAAATATTCCAATAAGAACTTATTGACTAAAATGTGGATAAATTGTAAAATTGAAAAAATATAAACTAAGGAAAACACAATGAATGGGAGTATTAAGGATTATTTATTGATTAGAGAGCTGTCGGTTGGTGAAAGGCAGTCAATAAATTCCCCAACTCGCCCAGGAGTGGTAAGACTGATATTTAAGTCTTAACGGCTAACCTCGTAATAGGTTTTTGAGTGGATTTGTTTTAATTAAACAAATCAAAAAGAGTGGTACCACGTAGGTATAGCCTATCGTCTCTTATGGGATGATGGGCTTTTTTATATTTTTAAGGAGGGATGATAAGTGATAATAAAATATCCAAAAGCTTTACAAAAAGGCGATAAAATTGCTGTTACAGCAGTTTCGAGTGGTGTAGAGAAACCATTACATATATTATTAGAGAAAGCAAAAAGTAACATTGAGTCTCTAGGGTATAAAGTAGAATTAGCAAAAACGGTATGGAATGATGAGAAATCAAGAAGTGCAACAAAAGAAATAAGAGCAGAAGAATTTATGGAACTATTAGCTGATCCGGCAATTAAAGCGATTATTCCACCCTGGGGAGGACAATTTTCTTTAGAAATTCTTCCGTTGTTAGATTGGGAGAAAATCAAAAAACATACTCCCAAGTGGATATTAGGTTATTCGGATATAAGTACGATTAACTTTGTTTATACCACCATAACAGGTAATGCATCAGCACATGGCATAAACTTTGTGGAGATGTCCGCACCAACATTAGATGAAACGAGCAGTAGTTGGCATAATGTACTGACAGCGAATCATGGAGATATCATAAATCAAAAATCATCTTTTGAATTTCAATCCTCATGGGAGAAGGTATTTATAAATCCAGCAACAGGTTTTTATTTTGATACCAAAACGGAATGGAAAAGTATTAATACACATGAACATTTTTCTGGAAGATTGTTAGGAGGCGTTATTAATACAATACAAAATCTTCATGGAACACCATTCGATCAAGTGGAAGAATACTTAGATACGTATACAAAGGATCAAGGCGCTATCTGGTATCTTGAAAGCGTAGGAATGAGTGCGGCTGAAATCTATCGTGCTTTGTGGCAGATGAAAATAAATGGATGGTTTAAAAATACTAATGGAGTGTTAATTGGCAGATCAAGTGGATATGCTCCAACAAAAGATTATGAACTAAAAGATGTTTTGATGGACATTTTTTATCATGATAATATTCCGTTTATTTATGATGTTGATATTGGACATTTGCCACCACAAAAGTTAATGGTGCGCTCGCAAATGTATCATACAAAAATGGCATCGGAAAAATAACAATGCACTTTAAGTAGACTTTTTATAACTTAAGTGAGTTATAAGATATTTAAAGTTAACAAAACAATTAGTGTTCTTATTAAACTAACGGGTGCTTTCGTATTATAAGGTTAACCAGTTTTTACTGGTTGACCTTATTTTTATAGGATTTAATATATCAGTAGCCAGGGTAGGACGTACGGGTGCGTGGGACAATGATCCCGTGAACTAAACTGTCCACCCCCTACTTGTAGAAACATGTTTGAGGCTGGTTGGGACATAGATCTCGTATAACAAGCGAAGCTATGATACTACATGGAGGAATAGGGGTACTGGTGAGAGAAGTCAGAGGAGGAAGCTAAATGAACCCAGTAGTTGGTCTGGATGTGGCTAAAGGAGAGAGCCAAGTTCAGGCGTTTTTAGATAAATCGAAGCCGTTTGGAAAAAGTTATTCTATGAAGCATACAAAAGAGGAGTTAGACCGTTTTATAGGCTTTTTAAAGGAGATGGAAGGGATGACAGGGCAAATGCCTATGGTCATTTTAGAATCTACAGGTCATTATCATTCTCCTGTTATTCAATACTTGGAGGACCATGAAGTTTTATA
>NZ_VDGH01000004.1:330768-333903 GCF_006861795.1 Psychrobacillus lasiicapitis
CGCGAGCAAATGAATTACAAAGAAGATTTTGAACCTCATAAAAACAGAGGAATCCAATTATTAAATCTTAGAAATCTTTCTAGACAACAGGAGATTGTGACGAATATGTATGTGGAGGCTAAGCTGCAGTTTCACACTATTTTAGATCAAGTGTTTCCTGAATACCGCAAGGTTTTTGGTGATCTTTATTCGAAGGTTTCTTTATTGTTGTTAAAGAAATACCCTACTTCAGAAGATGTACTAGCGGCTGGAGAAAGTAAGCTAGCGGAATGTGTGATGGAGTTTTGTCCAAGACGGTCTAGTCTATGGGCATTGGATAAGGCAAAAAAGTTAATGGATTCCGCATCTCGAAATCCATTTCAAAAAGTCGTGTATCACAGTCATTTGATCAATCTTCAAATGTATATTGAAATGCTTTTTCAGTACCAAGGACATCTTTCAGAGTTGGAAATTCGTATAGTGACCTTGGCAAATGAATTAGAAGATTACGAGATTGTTCAATCAATTCCAGGGATCGGAGAAAAGATCGCTGCAACGATTATCTCCGAAGTTGGTGAAATCGATCGGTTTAGTCATCCGAAAAAACTGGTTGCCTTTGCGGGAGTGGATCCCAGTGTTCACTCATCAGGAAAGTTCACCGCCACAACCAATCGGATTACTAAACGAGGTTCGAGTAGATTGCGCCATGCTTTGTATCTTGCCGTATTGTGCGGTATCAGAAGCTCAAGAAACAAAAAGCTGAAAGAATTCTATGACAAGAAGAAATCAGAAGGAAAGCCTTCCAAAGTGGCAATAGTAGCCTGCATAAACAAACTTCTTCATTGGGTTTTTGGAGGGCTATTTGTCATGCACAAAATAGTATATCATAAGATTAATAGAAATTTTAAAGAAAAATATTGACATCCTATTAGCTGGTTTAGTTAAACAAGTAGCTGACTGTAAGGGTAGCTTTTTCTTATTGAACTAACGCGGCAATTTAGTTGAAGAAGAAGGTTTTTTTGCGATTGTGTTGAATAAGTTAATATATGTAAATTAATCTGCAGAAGGGGTCCTTTACTACAAGTCTAGGGGGCACTTTTTTCTTGAACTAACGAAGCAGTTTAGTTCAATATGAAAAACAAAAAAACCGCTCAATAATCCAGACAATGAAAAGTATTTAAAATTATATATTACCTCTTTACAGCATGGATAAAATGGACTGTCTCAAAAGCACATAAATAATCTGAACGACAACTAAAGAAAAGGCCATGTATTGCATTAGATGTCAAAGATTCATAAATAAGCAAACCTGATTCTTCTAACATGGATTGAATTCCGTTATTTGTGAACCTTGATTTTATCGATTCGCCACTTGCTGAAGTCATTTTAACTATATTTTCAACTCTATTAGACATGCTTTTTTCTTCATAGAGTGTTTCGTTTGCATAGTCTAAGACTTTAGAGCTTCCAGATGGGACTTTAGCAAATAAATGTTTAATCAGGCTTGAATTTTCATCTCGAATGGAGATAGAACAGTATACGGCTTTTTTTATGAAAAAGGAGGTTAGTGTAATAAAAGAAGTGTTTTTAAATAACATATAAAATGTTATTTTTACAAAAAGCATAGGGAGAGTGGCTAAGCATGATAAAATATCCAATCTTAGAAAAAGGTGCAACAATAGGAGTAACTGCACCTTCATCTGGAGTCCCAAGTGAATTACATCACTTGTTGAAATCTGCATTCAAAAGTGTAGAAAAGAAAGGTTTTAACTTCATCTGCGGAGAAACTGCATGGACACAAGAAAAAGAAAAGTCTGCATCTGCTATAAAACGTGCAGAAGAGTTCAATAAAATGATGCTTAGTGATGATATTCAACTTATTATTCCTCCTTGGGGCGGAGAGCTACTTATTGAGACACTTGAATATATTGACTTTGAAAATATAAAAAGTAAGTGGATATTAGGTTATTCTGATATAAGTCTGCTACTGTTAGCAATTACATTGAAAACGGGTACTGCTACAGCACACGGAACTAACTTAGTGGATTTACGAGGAGAGTACTCTGATGATACGACAGCAATGTGGCGAACAGTATTGTCTACCAAAATGAATGAATCAATTCTCCAACATTCATCAGAAAAATATCAAAAAGAATGGCAACCTGATAACCCTACTCCTTATATTTTCAATCTAACAGAACAAACTTACTGGAAATCAACTGTAAACGAAAAAGTTAAGATACAGGGGCGATTACTTGGTGGTTGTATCGATATAATTAGGCATCTGATTGGTACACCATATGGGAATGTACAAAATTTTAAAGAGAATTATATTGAAGGAGATTCTGTTATTTGGTATCTCGAAAATTTGCAGTTATCGCCTACTGAATTGCGTAGGACCCTCGTACAAATGAAATTAGCAGGTTGGTTTGAGGAGTGTAGTGGCATTACGTTTGGGAGAAGTCCAACAAATCCAACTGTTACAAATTATACAGTTGAAGATGTTTATAAAGAACTTTCTAAAGAGCTTCAAATTCCTATTTTGTACGATATTGATTGCGGTCATGTTCCACCACAAATGACTTTTATAAATGGAGCATTCGCTGAAGTTGAATCAGAAAATGGTCAAGGTACTGTGTTACAAACTTTTAAATAAAATTATAGATGTAAGGTAATGTTCAAACAGACCAAGAAGACTATGAAATGTTTCATAATTGGGTTGAGACAATGCTATATCGTACCGATAAAGAACTAAATATAGTTAAACCTTATTAAACTAACGGGTGCTTTCGTATTATAAGGTTAACCAGTTTTTACTGGTTGACCTTATTTTTATAGGATTTAATATATCAGTAGCCAGGGTAGGACGTACGGGTGCGTGGGACAATGATCCCGTGAACTAAACTGTCCACCCCNCTCTATGGCACCATAGTTCATCGACCTTCCTCTCCCAGCCGTAGTATCCTATACCCAGGTTTTCACATTTTCATTCTCTGTGGTGTAGCGCTGATTTTGCGCTACATGGATGGCTAACGGGTGCTTTCGTATTATAAGGTTAACCAGTTTTTACTGGTTGACCTTATTTTTATAGGATTTAATATATCAGTAGCCAGGGTAGGACGTACGGGTGCGTGGGACAATGATCCCGTGAACTAA
>NZ_VDGH01000005.1 GCF_006861795.1 Psychrobacillus lasiicapitis
TATATCGAGTATTACAACCATAAACGAATGAAGGCAAAATTAAAAGACCTAAGTCCAGTAGAATACCGAACTCAGGTCCTTGAAGCTTCTTAAAATATTTGTCTAACTTTATTGGGTCAGATCACATCTTTGGCTGCTTTTTAATGTATTAGAAGGTTATCTATTCTCTCATTAGCCTGAAGCTTTAGCATTTTGTTTATTAAGGTTTTTTGCAGTCCGACGGAAAGTTAGTAATAGTATTACCGAAAAATACGATGGGACGCTAGCCTAGCTAGCGCCCCATCGTATCTAAATATCTCGGTAATAGTACTAACTAAACATTCTGCATTAATATTTTGTACTTTGGATACTTAGCTCGCCATCATGCTTCTAACATAATCGTCACAGGGCCATCGTTGGTGAGTGTCACATCCATCATTGCCCCAAAAACACCTGTTTCCACAGTGAATCCTTTATCACGAAGCTTCTCATTAAACAACTCCCATAATGGTTTCGCTATTTCTGGGCGGGCTGCTTCTATAAAGCTAGGTCTTCTACCTTTTCGTGTATCTGCATATAATGTAAATTGAGAAACAGAAAGAATCGAGCCACCTACTTCTATGATTGAATGATTCATCTTTCCTTCATCATCTTCGTATAAACGCAAGCCAGCAATCTTATCTACTAAATAATTTATTTCTTTTTCACTATCTGTTGATGTAATGCCTACCAATAATACATATCCATGATCTATTTTTCCTGTCACTTGTCCATCCACAGTAACACTGGCATTTTGACAACGTTGTAGCAACACTTTCATAATACGGTGACTCCTTTAGTTAATAATCCGTTGAACGGAATAGACATCTGGTAACTGTTTAATCCGCTCCGCTACTTTGTGTAAATGGGCAATATTTGAAATTAGGATTGTTAAATGGATACTCGCTATATCATTGTCCGTTTTGCCATTTACAGCTGCAATATTTGTTTTCGATTCATTTACCACTTGTAATACTTCATTTAATAAACCTGGTCGATCAAAACCGGAAACTTCAATGTCCACCTGATACTCTTTTTTCATCGGTACATCCGACTGTTCCCACTCAACTTCAATAATTCTAGAATGCGCATCATCACTTTGTAAGTTCGGGCAATCTGCACGGTGAACAGACACGCCTCTGCCTTTCGTGATGAATCCAACAATATCATCTCCAGGAACAGGACTACAACAACGTGACAGACGAATTAGCAAATTCTCGATTCCTTTTACTATAACGCCTGATTCGGTTGTTTTTTTAGTAACGGGTGCTTTCATTTCTGTTGTAATTTTTTCAAGTGCTTCTTCTTGATCACGAATTTTCCGCATTTTTTCAGCTAGACGGTTCACTACTTGCTGAGCTGTTATACCATTAAAGCCAACAGCTGCGTATAAATCTTCTTCTCCTGCAAAGGCATATTTTTCACAAACACGCTTAATATTTTCAGAGGTTAATACTTCTTTTATATCAAATTCCTGCGCTTTAATTTCTTTTTCTACTTGTTCTTTCCCTTTTATAATGTTTTCATCTCGCAGTTGTTTTTTAAAGAACTGTTTGATTTTGTTTTTTGCCTGGGAGGATTGCGCAATTTTCAACCAATCTTTGCTTGGTCCAAAGGATTGTTTAGAAGTTAATACCTCAATTATATCGCCTGTTTTTAGCTTTGTATCGAGTGGAACCATTTTACCATTTACTTTCGTGCCAATTGTTTTATTGCCAACTTCGGAATGCACACGGTAAGCAAAGTCAATCGGCACTGATCCTGCGGGCAGCTCGACAACATCTCCTTTTGGTGTAAACACATATACCATGTCGGAGAATAGATCGAATTTTAAGGACTCCATAAATTCTTCGGCATTCGAAGATTCTTGCTGGAATTCGAGAATTTCCCTAAACCACGTCAGTTTAGAATCGATCGTTGGTTTTGCCTCTACTTTACGACCTTCTTTATATGCCCAGTGAGCTGCAACCCCGTATTCAGCAATATTATGCATCTCTTCTGTACGGATCTGCACTTCTAACGGATCTCCATTAGGACCAATAACTGTAGTATGGAGAGACTGATACAGATTTTGCTTTGGCATTGCAATATAATCTTTGAATCGTCCAGGCATCGGTTTCCATAATGTATGGATAACCCCTAAAACTGCATAGCAATCCTTAATGCTTTTGACAATAATTCGCATTGCGAGTAAATCGTAAATTTCATTAAACTGTTTATTTTGTACAACCATTTTGCGATAAATACTATAAATATGCTTTGGTCGACCAGATACATCTGCGACTACTTCCATCTCATTGAGTTGCTTACGAATATCATTCATGACATCCTTTAAGTAAGCCTCACGCTCCGTACGTTTTTTCTTCATAAAGTTAACGATACGATAATATTGCTGTGGATTTAAGTAACGTAACGCCGTATCTTCTAATTCCCACTTCACTGCAGAAATTCCTAGTCGATGGGCTAGTGGTGCAAAAATTTCTAATGTTTCATTGGAAATTCGACGCTGTTTAGCCTCTGGTAGGTGTTTTAATGTACGCATATTATGTAAACGATCCGCAAGCTTGATAAGTATTATTCGGATATCTTGTGCCATGGCGATAAACATTTTACGATGATTCTCTGCTTGTTGTTCTTCTTTGGACATATATTTAATCTTGCCGAGTTTAGTTACTCCATCTACTAGAAGTGCAACTTCTTCATTGAACTCTCGGACAATATCTTCTCGTGTATATTCGGTATCTTCTACCACATCATGTAGAAAACCAGCTGCAACGGTTTCTGGATCCATCTGAAGATCAGCTAAGATTCCGGCTACTTGGATGGGATGTAAAATATACGGTTCGCCAGAGTTACGAAACTGTTCTCGATGGGCATGCTCTGCAAGTTCATATGCCTTTTTCACAAAATTTACATGCTCTTCGTTCATATAAGTGGAAAGTGTCTCGAAAACATCTTCTGCTGTCTTCACTTGATCTTTTGCCAAGCTGTGCTCACCTGATTTCGTTTAAAATTTATCAAATACGCCAAGGCGTTTTACTAAAAATGATATATAAGTTATATTCTATAAAAAAAAAGAGGGACTTGTAAAGTCCGCCCTTATTTAGTACTGCATTAATGTGCAAATATCGTAATCTTTTAGCTTCTTTCGTCCTTCCAGATATGTAAGTTCGATTAAGAAAGCACATCCTACTACGACTCCACCCAATTCTTCTACTAAGCGAATGGTTGCATCAATTGTACCACCAGTTGCTAGTAAATCATCGACAATTAGTACACGCTGGCCCGGTTTAACCGCGTCTTTATGCATAGTCAGAATATCTTTGCCATATTCTAAGCCATATTCTGCACGGATTACTTCTCTTGGAAGCTTTCCTTCTTTTCGGACAGGAGCAAAACCTATTCCAAGTGAATATGCTACCGGGCATCCGATGATAAATCCACGTGCTTCTGGTCCAACGATAATATCAGCATTTACTTTTTTGGCATATTCTACAATTTGGTCGGTTGCATATTTGTATGCTTCCCCATTGTCCATAATTGTTGTAATATCCTTAAAACTAATACCTGGTTTTGGCCAATCTTCAACAGTTGTTACGTATTGCTTTAAATCCATTTTTGCTCCTCCTCAGGAACGGTTTGCCCTGCTCTTCGCTCTTCAAACCATTGTTTCAGTTCAATGTATGGCGCATATAATAGCTTCTGTTCAAGCTCAATTTCATTTGCACGCTGTTGATACGCTGGTGCTTCCGATAAATCTTGTTTAGTAAGATGCTCATTCATAACCAACGACCCACCCTCTATTCTAACAAAATTAAGTTCAAAAAACACCTTTGACATGAAATTAATTGTTTTTTGGCTCCAGCCAGTATGCTTAGATAATTCATGTATATGTTGCTTTAATGCAAATGTTTTGCGTTTTGATAAAAAGGAGAAGTACCACTTAAATTGTTCTCGTGTCGGTAAACCTTCAAAATACGTAGACTCATCTGCATAGAAATGTACATATATCCTTTGCCACTCTTGGTAATCTAGCAATTGAGTTAGCTCTTTTTCAGTAGATGGCAAATCTAATATAGTTATAAACTGAGCATGGACTTGCTGTTCCATCAATTCTGCGCTTAGCCATATATCTTTTGGAATAACCGATCTATAGTGAGCGACCGTCTGTTCATGGAATGCAACAAACACAGTTTGTTCAAGAGGAATCGTAGGTAGCCAACGATTCACTTGACGTATCCCGCGGATATCAAAAAGCTGCCATTCATTTGTTTTTGCATCTTGAATCATCAGCTGTGGCTTTTTTCGTCCATTCCATTCATTAATTTGCAAATCGCCTATAAAGGATAGTTTGGTCGCAGGAGCAATTTCATCTACTAGTTCTCCTTTACCAAATCCAATTGCATCTAATAACGTAACACCTTGCTTCAGTTCCATTTTGATATGGTTTTGTGCAGACCCAATTTTACGTATGGAGGAAACTTCTACATTTTCTATACAATATACTGGCTTTGTAAAATCCATTCCGAATGGGGCAAGTTGTTTTAACGATTCAATAGATTCGGTTGAAATTTCATCCATTTCCAGCGGAACATCTATAGAAACAATCGGGACTAATTGCTCTTCCGTTAGAACTAGTATAGCCTGTTCATTTAGTCGTTTACGAAACGTTTCTACGTGCTCCAGAGGTAAAGTCATACCAGCTGCCATTGGGTGCCCACCAAAATGGGGTACAATGTCGCTGTTTTTGGCAATCTCTTTATACATATGGAAACCTGCAATACTACGAGCTGAACCTTTTGCTATTTGCTTTTCTTCATCAAAGCCAAGAACAATGGCAGGTCGGTAATATTTTTCTACCAGTTTGGAAGCTACAATTCCTAGTACTCCAGGGTTCCAACCTTTTTTACCGACAACGATCACACTAGGACCATCTACCACATTCGCTTCGTCAATCATTTCTACTGCTTCATCAGTGATTTCTTTAACAATTGCTTGTCTTTCTTTATTTTTTTCGTTTAACATATTGGCGATCGCTAATGCATAGTTCGGCTCTTCCGTTAAAAATAATTCAACACCAGGTGCTGCCTCACCTAATCTACCTACTGCATTAATGCGGGGACCAAACATAAATCCAACCGTTTCTTCATTTATCGTCGATATATCTGCACCACTCACATTTGCAAGCGCCTCTATTGCTATAGAATCGGTTCGTTGCATTTGTTTTATTCCTTGTTGGACAAAATAACGGTTTTCTCCAGTCAATGAAACCAAATCCGCAATTGTTCCGATTGCTACTAAGTAATAGAATTCTTTCGGTATTTCTCCAATTAGAGCATGTGCCACTTTAAAAGCAACCCCAACACCAGCCAAATGAGGAAATGGATACAATGTATCTTGTAATCCTGGGTGAATAATAATATCTGCTGCCGGCAACGTTTCTCCTGGTTCATGGTGGTCTGTTACGATCACATCCATTCCTAAATCTTTTGCAAATTGAATGGCTGTATGGCCAGAAATGCCGTTATCTACTGTAATGATTAATGTGACTCCCTCATCAAAAGCCTCTTGAAATAGTCTTTCACTAGGACCGTAACCATCGACAAAACGGTTAGGAATCTTAAACAACACATCAGCACCTAGTGCCTCCAATGTTTTCATCATAACTGACGTACTTGTAATGCCGTCCGCGTCGTAATCACCGTACACCATAATACGCTCATCTGCGTCTATTGCCTGATGAACGCGCGCTACTAGGGCATCCATTCCAGTCAGCAAAAATGGATTATGTATCTGTTCTTCCGTTATATATAAAAACTCTTTTGCATCTTCTACACTTTCAAAACCTCTAGATACTAACACTTTTGCACATACACTAGGGATGGAGAGTTCACGCTCTAGTGCGGAAACTAGTTGTTCGTCTGGTCTCGAAATACTCCACTTTTTTTGAGATTGAATCATATACTCACTTCCTTATAATCTATTATAACTTAAAAAAGAGTTGTCTCCAAAAGAACATTTTGGAACAACTCCTTTGCTGATTCAACTTAAATCATTTTTTACTTCTGTTGGTTTTTCTACTACTTCTAGTGATCTTTCTTGATGAACAACGATTTCATTTTGCAAAGCACTGATAGATGCCTCTTTCTTCTCTAGCTCTTTTTCAAGATGTTTTACTTTTCTTGATAGCATAAAAGAACGATAGATTGCAACGGTACCGCTTAAAAGTGCTCCTAGTAATGCAGAGCCTAATATTACTAAAATAAGGGGCCAGTCAGCTGTACCAAAAACATAATTGACAGGTACTGCATCGACATTGTATACCGCAAATAATGCAATAACTACTGCAAATATTAATCCAAATAATAACGACCATTGAAATTTCATCTCGACACCCCTTTTATTTTTTACTTTACCATAAAAAAGCGCATGAGCCTATCTCCGCAAATTTTAAAACAAAAAGGAACAGAGTATATATAACATATACCCTGTTCCTGAAAATAGTTAAACCTTAAACTACCGGCTCATCAGAACCCCATTTTTTCTCATCTTTCTTCACATCAAGTCCGCCTGTTTTACGTAACTCTTTCGCTTTCAAATCGAACCATATCTGAGCAGCGATAAAAATAGAAGAATACGTACCTGCGATTAATCCTATTAATAAAGCAATGGAGAAGTTTTGAATTCCACCTGCCCCAAATAGTAGAAGCGCCACAACTACTAAAATAACAGTTAACACCGTATTTACAGAACGTCCAAGCGTTTGGCGTAATGATTTGTTTACAATTAAAGCAAGTTCATCTTCGTTAGTAATCTTCTTGCTACGATGTAAATTTTCACGAATACGGTCAAACGTAACAATCGTATCATTGATCGAATAACCGACAATCGTCAGTACAGCGGCTATAAATGTAATATCTACCTCTAAGCGTAGAATACTGAATATCGAAACCATTAAAAATGCATCATGTAATAACGAGACGATGGAAGCTAAACCCATTCTCCATTCGAAACGGAATGCAACATAGATAACAATTCCTATTGCTGCAAAAAGAAGCGCACGAATCGCATTTTTCACAAGCTCCCGACCAACCGTTGGAGATACACTGCTGACAGCTGGATCGATACCAAACTCTTCGGTCATTGTCGTTTTCATTGTTTTAACTTCTTCTTGAGTGAAATCCTCATTATAGCTTACTACTGCTATTTCATTGTTATCTCCAGAAAGAACGATATCATCAGAAGATAAACCGATTTTATCTAGTTTTTCTGAAACAATTTCTTTCGTTAATGGCTCTGTAGACTGAATATCTACACGAGTTCCACTTGAGAAATCAATTCCGAGATTTAACTTGAATACACTTAAGATAATAATTCCCGCAATCGTTAAAGTGATCGAAGCAATATAGAAAATTTTACGACTGTGAACAAAATCAAAACGATCAAATTTCGTCGTTAAGTCAAGTGTATCCACTTCTTCTTCCGGAGCGTGCATACGTTTCTTCGGAATGCCAAACCAACCTGGTTTATTATCAAAGTAACCACTGTGAACGAGCAAACCTAATAATATACGTGATGCCCAAACCGCAGTAATGAAGATAACTAATATACTTATGATTAACAGCGTTGCAAATCCTTTAACAGAACTTGTACCAAAGTAGAACAATACAGCTGCTGCCAGGAGAGTTGTAATGTTAGCATCAAGAATCGCTGAAAATGACTCTTTTGCTCCGGCGTCAAATGCCTTCTTAACGGACTTACCAACTCGTAATTCTTCCCTTACTCGTTCATACGTCAAGATATTGGCATCTACCGCCATCCCGACACCGAGCACAATCGCTGCAATACCTGGAAGCGTTAAAACACCATTAATCCAATCAAAAATGACCAAAATCAAGAAAATGTAAACTACTAAAGATACAACTGCTACTACACCTGGTAAACGGTAATAGAAAATCATGAAAATAAAAATAGCGGCAACCCCGATAATACTAGCAAGAATTGTACTATTTAATGCTTCTTCACCGAACTGTGCACCAACAGATGTAGAATAAATTTCCTTTAACTTAACCGGTAGAGCACCTGCATTTAAAACACCTGCTAAATTCTTTGTTTCTTCTACAGTGAAAGAACCTGAAATTTCTACGCTATTAGAATTAATACGCTGAGAAACTCTAGGATTCGATGTGAATTTCGGATCTGGCTTCATCACTTCAGCAGCGTATGAATCGACACCCTCTTCAAAATCCATCCAAATTACTAATACATTATCCGGCGCTGGTTTAGCAGCAATTTCGGATGTTATATCCGCAAATTTACTAGCATCTTTAAGTTCTAATGTAACAATAGGTTGCCCTTGTTGGTTAAAAGCATCCTTTGCTCCACCTTCTTTTAAATCTGCTCCATCTAGCATAATGTTATCATCTGAATTACGGAAAGTTAGATTCGCTTGCGTAGAAAGAATTTCCCTTGCTGAGTTCTGATCCTCTACTCCAGCAAGCTGAACACGAATACGATGTCCGTCTTCTATTTGAATACTAGGTTCACTTACACCTAATACATCAATACGGTTCGAAAGAGCTGCTGCAGTAGCTGATACTACTTCATCTGTAATTTCTTGTCCTTCTTTTAACTCTTCTACTTGGTAAAGAACTTCAAATCCACCTTGCAAGTCCAAACCAAGTTTAATATTATTTAATACTCCACTAACAGTAGGGCTGATTGTCCCTGCAAAAATAACTAAGAGTAATAAAAACGCAACTATACGCCCTCTAGTTTTCATATGTATGTTCCTCCTCAAAAAAACGCAACAAGTTTATTATGAAACACGATGCGCTCACTGTCAAATAACGGTTACTTATGCATCGACATTTTTTGGCTTTAATAATAATTGAAGTTCTTCTTGATTGATCTCTGAGAACCAATTTTCCGTTTTAAACTGATCAATTTGTTCATACGTCATATATTCTGCTGGTGAAACAGAAAGCACATCATTGACAATTTGGTATAAAGGCAATTTGGCAATATCTTTTTTCCGCCATTTTTTAGAGACGCAATATTTCCAAATGTCACTTTCCGTTACTGTGGCATATTGATATACTTCAAATTCACTTTTTTTACTTTCTAAAGCAGGTAGCACGTGCGTATAAATATCTTTATATATGTTTTCCAAAATACCGCACCCCTTTAACGAATAATATACGAGACTTGAAGCATATTGTTATTGTAAACTATGTTCCTGTATTTGAGAAGGAAGTGTTTATTTGTCGACTTTTTTAAAAGGTTCTCTTGTGTTAATGCTCTCCATTTTTTTGTCTAAGTTTTTAGGATTTGTTTATCGAATGCAGTTTGTCCGGTTAACGGGCGAAGAGGCAGTTGGGATTTATATGACTGCATACCCAGCTTTTATCTTTTTCTTATCGCTCATTCAGCTAGGTATTCCCATTGCCATCGCTAAAATAATTGCTGAATTACGTACACGAAATGCAATTTCAAAGTATTTCACCGTCATGCGGACTTCTGTAATTATTACCGTTGTTTCTATCCTAATTTTTACACCATTTTTTTTATTTGTCACGCCTTTTATTTCTGGTGAATTATTAAAAAATGATGCCATTACGATGACTTTGTATGTATCGATTGCGATTGTTCCATTCGCAGCAGCAAGTGGTGTCATTAAAGGTTTTTTCCAAGGTATTGCCCGTTTAGAAGAAACAGCTGTAGCGCAATTGTTGGAGCAAATTATTCGAATTTTGCTCATCACCTTTTTGTTACCTTTATTACTCACTTCCTCTACACCTCAAGAAGCTGCAGCCTATGCAATGGGTATGACACTGCTTGCTGAAGTTGCTTCGTTACTCTATTTACAGTGGAAGTATAATAAATGGAAAGCAAAGCAACATTATGAAAAAGAGAAAAAGCATTATCCATTATCCCCTATATTCTCGATTGCTCTACCATCTTCAGGGAGTCGATTATTCGGATCTTTCACTTGGTTTTTAGAGCCGATTATTTTCATCAAAGCTCTTGCTGTAACAGGTGTTACAAGTATTGCCGCAACTACATTATATGGGGTCATTTCTGGAGTATTAATACCTTTATTACTGTTTCCGTCTTTCATTCCGTATGCGCTTTCTATAGTATTAATCCCAGCTGTAAGTGATGCGTTTGCTAGAAGGGATCATTCTCTATTAAAAGAAAGAATTCATTTATCATTAAAATTTTCTACATTAACCGGCTGCTATGCTGCCACTTTGTTTTATTTGCATGGTGGTGAGTTAGTTTCGACTCTTTTCCATGTAGAGGATTCCACTGTTTACATGAAGATATTGGCACCAATATTTTTCTTTTATTATATTCAGAGTCCGTTATTTTCCATTCTCCAAGCATTAGATAATTCAAAAGCCGCCTTTTTAAATTCGTTATATGGCGGTGTTGGAAAATTATTATTATTGTTTTTTCTGGCATCCCAGGTTTCTATCCAAGAAAAAGGGGCTATTGTTGCGATTGGTTTTGGCGTATTAATCACGTCGTTTTTACATATCGCTTCTTTAAAAGAAAAAAAAGAAGCACAAATTGGTTTCTCATTTTTTGTGCTACCTTACGTAGTTTTTTTGATCACTATTATTGCAAGACCACTTCTTATTTCTATAGGCGATCGATCCTTGATAGTTGATTGCTTGTACACATTGCTATTTTTAACAATCGGGTTAGTTTTATCTAGACAGATTAAGCGAAAAGAAATAGCCGTGATTCTGAAAATTGCTCGGACAACTAAAAGGAAGTTTTAAGCTGGATATAAAGCGCATCTTCTTCATAACTGCAATAGAATATCTTTTCTACACTTTTGATTGATTGCTTTTCTAGCTCTTCCATTAACCATTTTTCACTTTTTCCGATTCTTTCTAAGTGCTCTTGCTGGACTTCTCCATCAATAATGAGCGGAAAAACGTACTGTTCTTCCTCTTTTTTAAATACAGATAAATTTCCAGAAGGCTCTAAAAACGCATACGAAACAGATCGGATAGATCCAATTTGCTGTTCACGTAATTGTTGCAATAAATCATCTAAATTATATCGTTGCTTTCGCATTTCCTTTTCATTGATGATTCCTTCTTTCATAATAATCGAAGGTTCCCCTTCCATGGTATCTCGAAACTTTTTACTTTTTAGTGAAAAATAAGAAACACCAATTTGGATAATCAATAATATAAGCATTGGCACTAGCGCATGAATAAAATTGCTATGTGGATCATCTAAAGCAAAGGCAGCGACCTCTGCTATTAACAAGAAAACAACCAAATCGAAAATACTTAGCTCTCCAACTTCTCTTTTTCCCATTACACGCAAAATACCCAGTATAATCCAATATAGCATAATCGTACGTAGCATGATGATAAGTATATCTTGCACATGATCACCTCATCCTTACTGTGCCCAGAAAAAAAGAACTTACTCATATATTTTGAGTAAGTTCTTTTACTTTTATTTTGCTTCTGATACAACTCGTCCAACTGCAACGCGCTCGAATTGTAAACGAGTGCCATCTGCAACTACTACGAAGATTGTTTGATCATCCACTGCATCTATCTTTCCGTGTAAACCACCAACTGTAATGATTTGATCTCCACGTTTTAGATTATTTTGCATTTGTGCTGTAGTTTTTTGACGTTTTTGTGCTGGGCGAATGATGAAAAACCACATCACGGCAAACATCGCAACTATCGGTAATAAGCCTACTAAATCCATAAATTAATTCCCCTCCTTCGTACCTCTTTATAGTATACAAGAATCAGAAGTTTTTTGCATTTGGTTTGTTATACCCATATTCTTCAAAAAACTCTTCTTTAAAATCTAGTAAACGATCTTCACGAATCGCTTGTCGTACATTCTCCATTAATTTCATCAAGAAATGAAGATTATGATAAGAAGCTAAGCGAAGTCCAAATGTTTCATCCGCTTTAAATAAATGACGAATATACGCTCTAGAATAGTTTTTACAAGTGTAGCAATCACATTTTTCATCAATCGGTCCAAAGTCGCGAGCAAATGCCGCTCCTTTAATAACTAAACGACCTTTCGAAGTCATAAATGTACCATTACGAGCTATACGAGTTGGTAACACACAGTCAAACATGTCTACACCACGAATAGAACCATCGATTAATGAGTCCGGAGATCCAACCCCCATCAAGTAACGCGGCTTATTATCCGGCATTAAAGGCGTCGTAAAGTCAAGCACACGATTCATCACATCTTTTGGCTCGCCGACCGATAGTCCCCCAATTGCATATCCTGGAAAATCCATCGAAATTACATCTTGTGCAGATTGGCGACGTAACTCCTCGTACTCTCCACCTTGAATAATTCCAAATAGACCTTGTTTATCCGTATTTGTATGTGCTGTTAAACAACGCTCTGCCCAGCGAGATGTACGCTCTACAGATGCTTTCATATATTCGAAGCTAGCTGGATACGGGGGGCATTCATCAAAAGCCATCATAATATCTGAACCTAATGCATTTTGAATTTCCATTGATTTTTCGGGACTTAAAAATAATTTATCTCCGTTTAAATGATTGCGGAAGTGAACACCTTCTTCTTCAATTTTACGCATATCGCTTAAACTAAATACTTGGAATCCACCAGAATCGGTTAAAATAGCACGATCCCAGTTCATAAATTTATGCAGTCCGCCAGCTTCTCGGATAATATCATGTCCTGGACGAAGCCATAAGTGATACGTATTACTTAATATAATACCTGCTTTCATCTCTTTTATTTCTTCTGGTGCCATCGTCTTTACTGTAGCTTGTGTTCCTACAGGCATAAACGTTGGCGTTTCAAATGAACCATGTGGCGTATGCACGATACCTAGGCGGGCACCAGTTTGCTTATCTTTTTTTATTAATTCGTACGTAATTGCTGACATTTAATAATTCCTTCCTTTTATAAACATTGCATCTCCAAAACTAAAAAATCGGTAGCGTAAATCGATTGCTTCCTTGTATGCTGACAATATGAATTCCCTTGAAGTAAGTGCGCTCACAAGCATTACGAGCGTTGACTTCGGCAAATGGAAATTAGTAATCATTCCATCAATACATTTAAATTCGTATCCTGGATAGATGAAAATAGATGTCCAACCACTATCTTCCTGCAATACTCCATCAAACTTAGTTGCAACCGTTTCAAGTGTTCTGGTAGAAGTAGTTCCTACTGCAACTATTTTTCCACCTGCAGCTCTCACTTCATTTATCGTATTCGCAGTTTCTTTCGATAGACGATAAAATTCCGAATGCATTTCATGATCGTCGATAGAATCCACGCTTACTGGACGGAAAGTTCCAAGACCTACATGAAGTGTCACAAACGCTATTTTAACACCTTTTGCTTGAATTTCCTCTAATAAGTTTTCAGTAAAGTGAAGACCAGCTGTTGGTGCCGCGGCCGAACCTTGTTCTTTTGCATAAACTGTTTGATAACGATCTTTGTTTTCCAGCTTTTCATGAATATATGGTGGCAAAGGCATCTCCCCAAGTTGGTCCAATACTTCAAAAAACACACCATCATATTCAAAACGGAAAATACGTCCGCCATGCTCTTTTATGTCGGTACAAACTGCACGCAGTAGCCCATCACCGAATACAATGGTCGTCCCTATTTTCACACGCTTTGCCGGTTTAACAAGCGTCTCCCAATGATCTCCTTCAATTTGTGTCAATAATAGCACTTCTACATTTGCGCCAGTCTCTTCCTTTACTCCCATTAAACGTGCAGGCATTACCTTCGTGTCGTTTAATACAAGACAATCTCCCTCGTTTAACTCATCCAAAATAGCAGAGAAATGGGTGTGTGTAAACGTATTCTTCGGATAATCTGCGATTAACAGCTTGCTACTTGTTCGATCAAGTAATGGTGTTTGTGCAATCAATTCTTCTGGTAAATTAAAATCAAAATCTTCTACTCTCATATGGCGTACATCCTTTATCAGTCGTTTCTTTCTATCGGTAACGGCATTCCTAAATGCTCGTAAGCTGACGGCGTTACTATTCTTCCCCTAGGAGATCGTTGTATAAACCCGATTTGCAATAAATAAGGCTCGTACACATCTTCTATCGTTGTCGATTCTTCTCCAATGCTTGCTGCAATCGTATCTAAGCCAACAGGACCACCTCTGAACCTTTCAATCATAGCCATTAATAGCTTATGATCGATATGGTCTAATCCACGTGGATCCACTTGAAGAAGCTCCAGTGCTTCTGTTGCTAGATTTAATGAAATATGACCATTGCCGCGTACTTGTGCATAATCACGTACACGTTTTAATAAACGGTTTGCAATACGGGGCGTCCCTCTCGAGCGTCTTGCAATTTCACCAGCAGATTCATAGTCAATAGATGCATTAAATAATTCTGCGCTTCTTTCCACAATCGACGTTAATGCATATTCATCATAATAGTCTAATCGAAGCAAGACACCGAAGCGATCCCTAAGTGGAGCAGATAATGAACCTGCTCTTGTTGTTGCACCTATTAGCGTAAATGGTGGTAAATCTAACCGAACACTTCTTGCCGCTGGACCTTTTCCTACTACGATATCTAAACAGAAATCCTCCATTGCAGGGTATAGCACTTCTTCTATGGAACGATTCAGTCGATGTATTTCATCGATAAATAATACATCTCCCGGTTCAAGCGAACTAACGATAGCCGCTAAATCACCAGGTCGCTCTATAGCGGGCCCACTTGTCATCCGAATTTGAACGTCCATTTCGTTCGCGATAACAGAGGCAAGAGTCGTTTTACCAAGTCCTGGAGGCCCGTACAAAAGACAGTGATCCAAACTCTCACTTCTCATTTTTGCTGCTTCGATGAAAATCTCTAAATTATGTTTTATTTTATCTTGTCCAATATATTGTTTTAATAATTGTGGACGAAGCGATTGCTCATACGGTTCATCATAATTAGAAATCTCGCTCGAAATCACACGTTCCGTCATGCCAAGAATCTCCCTTCTTTAGCGACATAGTCATGCGCTTTACTTATTTCCCAGAAAATAATAATTGCAATGCTTTTTTCATAAATTCATCTGTTGTTTGAAGTTCTTTATTGTCTTTTAACTTGGGACGAACTTTAGATAGTTCACGTTCTGAATAGCCAAGTGCCGTAAGTGCAAGCATGGCTTCTTCTAGTTCATGGTCAGCAGAGCTATCCACAAATAAGGTTGGTTCATCGTCTACAAATTCGATGTGTTCCAAATCTATGAGATCATGTAATTTTCCTTTTAAGTCTAAGATCATTTGACGAGCTGTTTTCTTTCCTACTCCCGGGAACTTCACCAAAAATGTCTCATCTTCTCGTTCGATTGCCTGAATAACATGGGTTGGTTCACCACTTGCTAATATGGCAAGCGCTCCCTTTGGCCCAATTCCAGAAACAAGAATAAGCTTTCGAAACAACTCTCGCTGCGCTAAGTTTGAAAAACCCATTAGCTGCTGTGCATCCTCTCGCACATGAAAATGTGTAAATACTTGGATTATTTCTTCGCTCTTTCTAAAAGCAAATGGATTTGGCGTAAACAGCTGATATCCTATCCCCTGTTGCTCCAACACAACATACTCAGGCGTCACTCGTGTAACCTGTCCTTTTATGTAATCATACATACTAAAATCCCTCACAATCAATACATCTAGTATACCATAAGGATCCAAAGCGATAACCTTTGTCTTAAGGGAATATAAGCTACTGGCTAGGAGCTGGAGTCAAAATGTACAAACAAAGAAGGCCGCTCTTAAAACGAGCGACCAACTCCAACTAGATTTGACTCAAAGCTTACTCAAATTATAGCACAAATTAGGCCATTCCGTTAACGCTTTGTTCGTATATGGTACTAACTGTTCGATAAACTTTTGTTTTCGTTCTACAGGTAACGCAAACGCATATAACCACTCTCGATATAATTCATTTGGATACATCATCGCTTCTTTATGCTGATGCACGATTGTTTCGAGCATGGGAAATTCACTCATTAAAAAATGAATATCATAATCTATTTCCGATAAGACACGATGCATCCACAAAATACTTTCCATTTCTTTTGGTCCAATTACGGCAAGATCAAAATCAATTATTTTATAAGCAGAACCGTCCGATAAGAAGTTATGATGTACAACATCTCCATGCAATAATGTCCGGTCCTTCATATCGAATGCTTTCATATCCTTTAATGCCATATCACCATACATCAATAGTATTTTCGTGTTGTTAACTCCTATAAAGGATTCAACGAAAAAAGAAATTTCTTTCATTTTTAATAAACGATTTTGCCATTTAGATATCAAATTAAATGCATAAAGAACCTTACTATCTTCCCAATCAATTATTTCGTTCGTTTCATGCAAACGAGTAAGAAGTGAGTATACAGCTTTCCGATCTTCCTCATTACTGTAATTTACCGTATGTGTCCCTTGAAACCATGGTTGTATAATGAAATCCAGTTGAGGAGATTCTACTACCGGCAAGACAAATGGATCTTCTATATATTGTAATTTATCGTGAATAAAACGAATTTTTTCCGCCTGTTGTTCCGAAGGATATTTCTTAACAGAAAATACCCCATTTTCATTTCTCCATTTCCATACGTTTTTTTTAATTTGTTTAATATAATAACTCACTATTAAAAGTGGTGGTGATGGTGATATGGTGGGCATGGATATACCGGTACATAACAAATCTGTACGCATGGGCAACCACCAAAATGTGCTTGCATATGTGGGTGCATGCCAGGATGCATTTGTGGGTACATACATTGGTACATATAGGAAAAATCTTGTTCTGGCGGGCATGGATACATTTCTTCGAATACAGGGGACGGCTCTTGCGCTATTGGTTGCGTTTGTTGTTGAACTGGTGGTGCTGGCGGCGGTGGTGCTGGTTTTTCACGCTCTGTAAAATTCGCTTGAATATGAATAGATGTTGATTCCACTAGTCTCCAGCCTTGCGGAGATGGGGTCATATCTAAGTCTGGAACTGGCATCATGTGATATGGCAATGAATAAGATGGCATCGGTTGCGGCCTAACAGGTGGTGCTGGCGGCGGTGCAATCGGGACCGGTTGAACAGGTTGAGCTTTTGGCGGGACTTGTTGTGCTTTCGGCGGTACCGGCTGTGCTTTTGGTGGCACATGTTGCGCTTTTGGCGGGATTTGTTGTGCCTTCGGTGGTACCTGGTGTGCTTTTGGTGGAACAGGGTGCGGTTTCATTTCCTCCTTCTTCACCATTTCTTTTTTAACTGGGCGATTCTCGCTATATGGATGATTGACGGATTCCATGCTTTTTGTATCTGGAATAAATATCTTCATACCCGGAACGATATATTCCGGATTTGCAAGATGTGCATTTAATCTCTTTAGTTCTTCAAAAGAAACACCATAACTTCGAGAAATTTTCCATAGCGTGTCACCTTTTTCGACAATATGAATTTGCACAGTCTTCCTCCTTCCCTTCTCCTTAAACTATGTGCAACTACCTAAATTGGACACAGATTTTTTGTAAAAAGCACTTCCCTTCATGATAAACTTATGAATAGAAGCTAGGTCGTTATGCAAGTTGGGAGGAGTTATTATTGAAAAAATTAAAAGGTGCAGAACGAAGAAGTTGGATACTTTCCTATTTAGTAGAGCAGGAACAACCAGTTACGGGTTCAGATCTTGCTAAACAAGCAAATGTCAGTCGACAAGTGATTGTAAATGATATTACGTTGTTAAAGGCAACGAATGTCCCAATTGTTTCGACAAGCCAAGGATATATGCTCATGCAAAACAAGGAAGCTGGTGCATATGTTCAAAAAAAAGTGGCATGTAATCACCAATCAAAAGATTCAGAAGATGAGCTTCAAACGTTGGTAGACGTTGGTGTGACAGTAGAAAATGTAACAGTAGAGCATCCTGTATACGGAGAAATCACTTCTTCTATCATGGTATCCAATCGTCATGATGTGGAGATGTTTTTAAAAAAGGTAAGAGAAACAGAAGCCTCTTTCTTATTAGAACTTACTTCTGGTGTTCACCTACATCTCCTTTCTGCCCCCTCAGAGGAAATATTAAATCGAGGAATAGAAGCACTTAGGAAGAAAGGGTATTTAATAGAAGAATCGTAAAAACTCTAGTGCCTGGCCCAAGGTGGTAACCGCTTGAAATTCCGCTACAGGACGAACGCTTTTCTGCGGCACTTTTATATATAAAATCCAATATGTGGATAAAAGCAACCAATTCTAAAAAATAGAAATGTTACGGTAGTGCAGCAAGCCCGCAGGAAAAAAGTTATCCACCAGTCTATATTTTTAAGTGATAATAAAAAACGCAAGGAAGAAAGTGGATTATTTTCTTCCTTGCGTTTTCTCTATTGTATATTAGTCTGCAGACTCTTTCGTTTCATATGTATAATAAGATCCAAGTGACTTCACTTCACATCCTAGAGCCGCTAACTCTTCCATCGCACCTCGCATCATAGGAACCTGATCATCTTCTAATATATCCATAATAAAAAAGTATTGGCCCAGACCTGTTTTCAGTGGTCTTGACTCAATCTTACTTAAATTGAGCTTTCTCCATGCAAAAACAGAAAGCACTTGGTGTAATGATCCGGATCGATCATCTTTTGGCAATGTAAGCATGATAGTCGTTTTTACTTGTTCTGTATGTCCTGCTCGTTGGATACTATCATTCTTTTTAGAGAGTACAAAAAATCTCGTATGATTAAAATGAAAATCATGAATATTGTGCTCCATAATTTGAAGGCCATATTCCGTTGCAGCGGATGTATTTCCGATCGCTGCAATACAACTCTGTTTATTTTCCGAAACATATTTTGCAGCAGCTGCAGTCGAAGTCGATTGTTCAAGAGGAACTTTGCCAAATCGATAAGACAAATATTTATGACATTGCGCTAATGCATGTGGATGAGAATAGATCGTCTGAATGTCTTCCCATTTGTTTGCATTAGATGAGTGCACCATTAAATGTTGTTGAATCGGTGCAAGTATTTCCGCGATAACGGATACATTTGCTTCATGATATAAATAATCGATTGTAAGTGGTACGGTGCCTTCTAAAGCATTTTCAATCGGCACAACAGAAATATCAACTTTTCCACTTGTAACAGCTTCAATACATTCTGGTATCGTCCGCAGCGGCACTAACTTTTCATGTTGGAATAAAACTTGCGATGCTAAATGGGTAAAAGAAGCTTCCGGTCCAAGGAAAGCCACTTGTTGAGTTGCCATTTGAAATCCCCCTTATGTCTAGCTCTAGCGCTTTTCTTTGTCTAGCTCCAGCGCCTTGCCTCTCGGGGTCAAATAACCTTCCCCCAATGAAGTCAAAGTGCGACTTCTTTGGGGAAGAACATTTGCCTGTCGAAGGCCTGTAGGATGCAGGTCATGCAGTCGTTGCGACACGATGTCGCGAATTTAGACTGTAATCCTCTATAAGGCGCTAGCGCTTTTCTTATAATGCGCCGGAGCTAATCACTTCTGCTGATTCTACAAAATCTAGTCGCTTCATTTCATTTAAAAACTCATCTAATTCTTTAGTCATTGCGGTTACATCTAGAGATAATGTAACGCTAGCTCTTCCTTGAATCGGTATCGTTTGATGAATCGTGAGTATATTGATCGATGACCCTGCTACAAGTTGAAGTAACCTTGCAAGGGTTCCCTCTCGGTCCTCTAACTGTAAAAACACCGTTAAAATGCGTTCTTGAACAATCGAATGGAAAGGAAAAACCGCATCACGATATTTGTAAAAAGCACTTCGGGATAAATCGACTTCCTTTACTGCATCCCAAATCGAAGATACTTTCCCAGATTGGAGAAGATACTTTGCTTCCAAAGTTTTTTGCATTGCTTCGGTTAAAACATCCTCTCGTACTAAATAAAATCGCTGGCCAGTTACATCTTTCATGCGGTTCCCCTTCTTTCCCTACTCGATAAATTCAAATTCAAATTGTAATAGTCGTACCGTATCGCCATCTTTTGCACCGCGCTCGCGAAGTGCATCATCGATTCCCATTCCTCGAAGTTGTCTTGCGAATCTGCGGATTGAATCTTCTCTGCTGAAATCAGTCATTTTAAATAGTCTCTCAACTGATCCACCAGATAATACAAATGCTCCATCATCATCTCTTGAAATTTCGAAATTCTCTTTTGTAGATTCATGCTTGTACATAACAGATGTTTCCGATTCTTCCTCTGTTAAATGTTCTAATGGGAACTCTGGTGCCACTTCTAACAAGTCTGCTACAGCAAATAATAGCTCTTGCAATCCTTGGCGTGAAATTGCTGAAATTGGGAAAACTTTCAAATCCGGTCCCACTTTTTCTTTAAAAGCTTTTAAATTTTCTTCCGCATCAGGCATGTCCATTTTGTTTGCCACAATAATCTGAGGTCTTTCCGTTAGACGTAGATTATACTGCTTTAACTCTTCATTGATCGTTAAATAATCTTCGTATGGGTCTCGACCTTCCATTCCCGACATATCGATTACGTGTACGATTACACGCGTACGTTCTATATGACGTAGGAATTGATGTCCTAAACCTACTCCCTCTGATGCTCCTTCGATTAGTCCTGGTAGATCGGCCATCGCAAAGCTACGATGATCCTCTGTTTCGACCATTCCTAAATTCGGGACAATTGTTGTAAAATGATATTCAGCAATTTTCGGTTTAGCTGCAGAAACAACGGATAATAAAGTGGATTTCCCAACGCTTGGAAAACCTACTAATCCAACATCAGCTAATACTTTTAGTTCTAATATAACATTTAACTCGAAGCCTGGCTCCCCTTTTTCAGAAAGCTCCGGCGCTGGATTAGCTGGCGTTGCAAATCGGGAATTTCCTCGACCGCCTCGTCCACCTCTTGCAATTATCGCTTTTTGTCCATGCTCGACTAAATCTGCAATAACAACTCCAGTTTCTTCGTCCGTTACGACAGTACCCGGTGGAACTTTTACAAATAAATCATCTGCATTTGCACCATGCATATTTTTACTCATTCCGTGTTCCCCACGAGTTGCTTTAAAATTACGTTTATAGCGGAAATCCATTAATGTACGCAAACCTTCATCTACGACAAAAACAACGTCTCCACCATTTCCTCCATCCCCACCAGCAGGACCGCCCATAGGAACATACTTTTCACGACGGAATCCTACCATTCCATCTCCGCCGTCTCCACCTTTTACATAAATCTTCACGTGATCTACAAACATTTATTTCACTCCAATCTTTCACTTGCAATTAACTTCAATTTAAGTTCGTTTTCTGTATTTACCTGTTTCTCTATTTGGAAAAGAGTTGTAAATGATTCTTCCATCCAAGGTTGAGAAGACCAATCACCTTGAACTTCAATTTGTATTTCTAGCTGTTCATCCATCTTAATATGAACTTTAAGTAATTGCTCTTGATATCCTCTAAGATTCGGGTAAATGGATTGAAGAAAACATTCTAAGTATTCCCGAAGTGCAGCATCATATTTATTTGCTCCGCTACTTAAAAGAGATGTTTGAACAACTAAAGTCATTTTATTATATCTCATACTAAACGTTTGTAACCATTCGTTTGTTTGAGATAGACCGATATTATTGATATCAAAAAACTGATTACATTTGGAAGAATAATTACTTATTAACTTTTTGGCCTCTTCAACCCTGCCCATATCTAAATTCATTTGTATTAAATGTAAGCTATTTAGAAAATCATGCATAGAATGGCGCAGTACATTGTTTATCGTTATCTCTTTATCGTTCATTTTACCACGCTCCTATTATGCTGTTGTCTCATAAGTATAACAGGAATGACTTGTTATTGCTCTAACCTAAAAAAAGGACCGCATAAATGCAGTCCTTTTCTTATCATCAAGCTTCTTGAGCTACAGGATATACACTTACTTTTTTCTTGTCGCGGCCGAAACGCTCAAAGCGCACTACACCGTCAACTTTCGCAAAAAGTGTGTCATCTCCACCACGTCCAACGTTTTCACCAGGGTGAATTTTAGTACCGCGTTGACGGTATAAAATAGATCCGCCTGATACGAATTGTCCGTCAGCACGTTTAGCGCCTAGACGTTTCGCTTGAGAGTCACGACCGTTACGAGTCGAACCTACTCCCTTTTTGGATGCGAAAAACTGAAGATCTAATCTTAACATATGTTCCACCTCCTACTTTTTGAAGGTTATTTTTATATACTTACCATAATCTTGCTCAATCGTTTGTAAAGAAACAATCATTGACTCTAAAATTAGCTGCACTTTCGCTGCCTTTTCAGAATTTGAAATGCTCGGTACTTCGACATATAAATAGCCGCCGTCCCCTTTTTGCGAAATTATTGGTGTAATTTCTGTAAGTGCAATAATGGCATTCACTGCACCAAATGATACAGCAGAAGCTCCTGCACATACTAAATCTTTTCCGTGTTCCGCAAAATCAGCATGTCCTTTCATTTCAAATGAATGAATCAGACCTGATTGATCTTTCGTTATGATCACTTTAATCATCTTATAAACTAATAGATTCTACTACTAATTTAGTGTATGGTTGACGGTGACCTTGTTTTTTACGGTAATTCTTTTTCGCTTTGTATTTGAAAACGATGATTTTTTTAGCTTTGCCATTTTTTACAACTTTCGCTGTAACTTTAGCACCTTCCACGAATGGAGCACCAACTTTAACATCATTTCCACCTACGAATAAAACTTTGTCGAAAGTTACAACTTCATCAGCGTTCACATCTAATTTTTCAATGTAGATTTCTTGCCCTTGTTCAACTTTGATTTGTTTACCACCAGTTTCAATAATTGCGTACATACTTGCACCTCCTCTTAGACTAAGACTCGCCCTCAATAGGTGACTCGATCAATCGAGTACTTAAACCTTCTCAGTGCGGTTGTAGCAACGGGTGCTGCTACAAACAATAACATTTGAATATTATCATATATAAAACTCCGCGTCAAGCAGTTTTCGTTATTCTATCAAATGCTAACTTATACTTTCGAAATCTCCAATAAATAATATTTTGCAAAACGATAAACAAAAAAATGAACGAAACCGATACAGCTCTTGGAAAATAAGCTAAGCTAATGAAAAAAATTAGGCTACTAATCCAAATGGAATAGCCTATTAGCATCTCATACTTATCCGGAAAAAGCGCATCTAAAGCCCGTCCACCGTCTAGAGGATAAATTGGAAGCAAATTTAAACATAAAATAATTAATTGTGTAAAAAAAACAAGTCGATCTTGCGGAAAGTCAATGAAATAACTGAAAACCAATACCAAAAGGGTACAAAAGGGACCACCAAAAATAACGAGAAGCTGTCCACTTTTTGGTACTTTTGAAAATTGTTCCATCTTAATCTCTCCGCCGTACGGTAATATCGTACAAGATCGAACTTTTATCCCTACTAATTTTGCAGCAATAAGGTGACCAGCTTCATGAATAAGCAAGGAGCCGAAGACGATCGAATAGATAGCTATTTCTCCGGACAAATAAAAAAAAAGGAAAAACGGAATCATAATAGGATGCACTTTATATACTGACTTATTCATAAGTTGCTGCTAGCCAATCAACAAGCTCGCTCATCTCTAATTTTTTTCCGTCTTTGACCACTTCAATATATAGTAATTCGTTTTCAACTGTCGCAAATATATCTCCTGGACTCACTGTTGTATACGGTAGCTGGTGAAATTCAGCTACAAAACCAAATGTAGCAGTCTCCCCTGTATCATATAAAATAGACATCGTTTTACTTGTATCTTTTTTATATCCAGTAAAAATAATCAGTCCATTTTCTGAAGCATACAAATCCTGTGACTGTTCAACAGCTAAAATGGCTCCGTCACCAAAAGGTTGAATGGATTCATATTGGATTAAAGGAGGGTTCGCCACAGGTGCACTCACTTTAATTTTTTTATCCGATTGGTCCACCCATGCTTTAACTTTTTTATACATCTCAGCTGGCTTTTGAGGCTCTAATAACGTTGTTGTATAGTTGGTCGATAACGTATTATTATCCTCTAGATATGCCACTATAAAAAAGACTGATACAAATAGTAACGCAAGCGCCCATTTTCGTTTTGAAAGCATAACATTCCCCCTAGTAGGAATGTATGATGGCAAGTACAAAATCATGAACAAAAAAGTGGCGAACACTAAATATATTAACCCGTTACTTTCAATTCTAAGCCTCTTTTCGATTTGGACGAAATAAACCTATCTTCCCTACCTTTTAAGGGAAAATAACGCCATTTTTTAGACATATACTTATATACGCTCTTTTAATTTGGATAAAAATAAATACCAGGTTGTTACTAGCACTGCTAGACAACCTGGTATGCACTATCAATCTTTGAAATTATTTAATTATATTTATGCTTATTTAGCAAATATAGATTTTAGTTTAGACATTACACCTTTTTTAGGCGTGTCCATAGACATTAATGGCACCGATTCACCTAAAATACGACGGGCGATATTTCGGTATCCGAGTGCTGCTCTATTGGATGGATCCATTACAACAGGCTCTCCTTTATTGGAGGAAGTGATGACACTTTCATCATCCGCTACGATACCTAATAGATCAATAGATAAATGCGTTGTGATTTCATTGATATCTAACGCTTCGCCTTTTGTCATTAAATGCTGACGAATGCGATTGATGATCAACTTCGGTGGATCGATAGCTTCTTCTTGTTCCAGCAATCCAATAATACGATCCGCATCACGAACAGCAGAAATTTCCGGTGTCGTTACGACAATCGCTTTATCTGCACCAGCAATCGCATTTTTATAGCCTTGCTCAATACCTGCCGGACAATCGATTAACACGTAATCATAATCTCGTTTCAGCTCATTTACAAGGTCTTTCATTTGCTCTGGATTTACCGCATTTTTGTCTGTTGTTTGGGCAGCTGGTAATAGATATAATTTGTCTTCAAAACGTTTATCTTTTACAAGTGCTTGATGTATTTTACAGCGTCCTTCCACAACATCTACTAAATCATAAATAATTCTATTTTCAAGCCCAAGAACAACATCTAAGTTTCGTAACCCGATATCTGTATCCATTAAGCAAACTTTTTTTCCTTGTAGAGCCAATGCAGTTCCAAGATTTGCAGTTGTAGTCGTTTTACCGACCCCACCTTTCCCAGAAGTTATTACGATTGCTTCACCCACATTAGCTTCCTCCTTTAAATGTCGATAGATTTGGTCTTAATAATCGTAGTTCTTGCAGGCGATCAATTGCGATCGACCCATTTGTATGTAAGTAAGCACATTCCATTTCCGGTTGCTCGGAAAGAACGGTTAACTCGTCTGTCATCGTTTCTATGACATTATCAATTATCAAGTGTGTTGCTTCTAACCATGAGGCAGCAATAACCGCATTTCGATTGCCGTTTGCCCCTGCATGGGCAATTCCTTTTAGTCGTCCTAGCACAAATACATTACCACCAGCAATAACGCGTCCATTTGGATTGACATCTCCTATGACAACCAGATCCCCAACGGCAGTAATTATTTGGCCGGACCTAACGATTCCCACATACGTCTCGGACTGATTTTCTAGTAATCTTCTATTGCATTCTTCGACGGTCATTACATCACTTTGAATTTTCGTCACGCGAAGATGCTCCGTCTGTTGCACGCAATTGATAATTTCTTTGGCCTGTTCATCATTGCAATACCGACATCCTAGATGCAATAGCACTTCTGCTTGACCTTCAAATCCTTCATCAGATACCTTTTTCACCAACTCTTCTAAAAGCTCTGTATATGAACACTGATCATCTAGACGTAAGACAAGCCCTTCTTTTGTTCCTTTAATCGATATTAACTGCTTTTTCGTCAATCAAGTCACCTCAGATCTACTGTCTAACCAAAAATGATTATTTTTGAAGCAGTAATAATTTTTGATTAAACCGATTTAGAAGAATATATTTAAACAACCATCCAAACATTAAAACAAATACACCATTAGCAATCATCGTTGGAATAAGATTAAATTGATAAAAATTCGCAAACGTCAGCGATTTAATACCAATGGATGTATAAAATACGAATAATATAATTTCCACTGCAGCTACTAGTAGAAGCGTCAAAACAGTCGCAACTAATAAGTGATGATGTATAAACCTTACGATAAAGCTAGCTACTAGACACATTAATGGAAAAATAAAAGAATATAATCCAATAATATCAATGAAAAAGACATCATACAAGAGTCCAAAAATCAATCCATAAAGCATTGCTCGTTTTCGATCATAATAAATAGCAATAAAGATTAAATAGATGATTAAAAAACGAGGAACTAGTACATAAAAATGGCCGTTCAATTCAATAGGCGAAAAAAGTCCAAAAATCGGTTCCATATAAAATAATAGAACCGAAATAATGATTACTACATAACGAATCATGATTCTTCCCCTGCGCCTTCTGTTAAATCAGCTTCCGTATTTCCACCATCTGTCCCGTCTACGGGGTTAATCGTACGTTTTGATATAATGACATGATCTAAAATCGAAAAGCTTGCAGCAGGTTTTACATACGCAAGTTGGGTTAAACCATAATCATCCGTTGTCACTTCTGTAACTTCTCCGATTAAGATACCTTTAGGAAAAATTCCACCTAAACCAGAAGTAGTTACTTTTTGACCTTTTTTCACTTCAAATTCGGAATCTATTCTTTTTAGCACAAGTTCTTTACGCTCTATATCATATCCTTCAATTAATCCAAATACTTCCTGTTCATCTGCAATAACCGCCGAAACACGATAATTTGGATTTTGGGTAGATAAAAGTTCTACTGTAGATGTATATGGAGTTGTTAAAATGACTTTCCCTATTAATCCTTGGGATGTCATCACTGCCATATTAACAGCTACACCGTGTATTTCCCCTTTATCAACAATAATCTTTTCTTCCCATTGATCCGGATTACGTGCGATAACAGTAGATTGAATCGGATTAAAATCACGAATATTTTCTTCTTTATCGACAATGTCTCGTAATTCTTCATTTTCTAATTGCAAGTCATTCACACTAGCTTGTAAGGTGGCATAATCTTCTAATCTTGCTTTCAACCGTTTGTTTTCATCATATGTATTAAGTAAAGATTCGACATTATTAAAAATCCCCGTAACATACTGGGTCGGCTTGGAAAACATAGTTTGTCCAAAACCGACCACATCTTTGATTAATTGCTCAGGCAAGGATGCATGATTTCGATCTCGCAAAGAAAAGCTGATGAGTGCCACAAGAAATATCATCCCTACAAGCAGCAAAACTAATCGCTTATTTGAAAAAAATTGTGGCATAGCTCAGTTCTCCTTAACTTTTAGTTTGTTGACGCTTTAATAAGCCCATGTGATCAAGTGCTTTTCCTGTTCCGATAGCCACACAATCTAATGGATCTTCTGCGATAAATACTGGCATATTTGTTTGATCACTAATTACTTTATCTAAATTTTTCAGTAATGCTCCCCCACCGGTAAGCATAATACCGCGTTCCATTACATCCGCAGACAATTCTGGCGGAGTTTGCTCTAACGTTTTCTTAACGCCGTCAATAATAGAAGCGATAGATTCACGCAATGCATTAGCAATTTCAGTTGATGTAATGTCAATTGTTTTCGGTAATCCAGTTACTAAGTCACGTCCACGGATGTCCATTTTTTCTTCTGCACCAGTTACTCGTGCAGAACCAATTTCCATTTTAATAGCTTCTGCCGTACGTTCACCGATTGTTAGGTTATACGTTTTACGAACATAGCTAGTAATCGCTTGATCCATTGCGTCTCCACCTACACGGACAGATTCGCTTGTCACGATACCGCCAAGTGAAATAACAGCCACTTCAGTTGTTCCTCCACCTATATCAACGACCATACTTCCTGTAGGTTCCCAAACAGGTAAATTTGCACCGATTGCAGCTGCAAAAGGCTCTTCAATCGTTACCGCATCACGAGCACCAGCTTGTTTCGCTGCATCAATCACCGCACGCTGTTCTACTGAAGTAATACCAAAAGGCACACAGATCATAACATTTGGCTTGCTCCATGACATACCAGATGCTTTAATCGCATTTTTTAAATAATATTCAATCATAGCAGATGTCGTGTCAAAATCTGCGATAACTCCGTCTTTCATCGGACGGATCGCTACGATTGAACCAGGCGTACGACCAATCATATTTCTTGCATCATTACCTACCGCCACAATAGAACCATTTTGTACATTTTTCGCAACAACAGAAGGCTCTCTTAATACAATTCCTTTGCCTTTAATAAAGACAAGCGTATTTGCTGTTCCTAAGTCAATCCCTAAATCTCTAGCTCCAAATCCAAACACTTTTTTTACTCCCTTTCTATCTCCAACAAGTTTCACTTAATTGTTTTAAAGTCATAACTCTCATTATAACGGATAGAAAGAAAAAAGCACAGTGTCACATGTACCCCTTTTCTTTAAGACTTATAAATTGATGATCCCCAATGATCAAATGATCGATAATCTCGATGCCCATTATAAGCCCTGCTTCTATTAATCGTTTTGTCACATCAATGTCTTCTGGAGAAGGAGAAGCGTTTCCGCTGGGATGATTATGTGCGCAAATTATCGAGGCGGCAGAGCGTTTTACAGCTTCACGGAACACCTCTCTTGGGTGTACGATAGAAGCGTTAAGTGATCCGATAAAAATAGTTTGTTTGTGAAGAATTTGGTTTTTGACATTAAGGAAAAGAGCAACGAAATGTTCTTGCTTAAGTGAAGACATTTCTGGCATTAAATAAGTAGCGGCATCTTTCGGAGAACGTATTGTAAACTTTTCATCTGTTTGTTGTAGAGATAGTCTTCTACCTAATTCTACTGCTGCGAGAAGCTGTACAGCTTTTGCTTCTCCTATACCTTTTACAGACATAATTTCTTCTAATGTGGTGTTTTTAAGTTCTTGAATTTGTTCGATAAAGTTGAGGACTCGATTAGCTAGATGGAGAACAGACTCTTGCTTCGTACCAGTACGAAGCAAGATTGCTATTAATTCTTGATTGGATAGACTTTGTGCACCTTGTCTCACAAGTCTTTCACGAGGTCTATCGGCTATATGAACATCCCGAATCATTAAAGAGGATGGCACATCAAGAGTCATTTGCTCAACTCCTTTTCAAACGTAAGCACTTCAAGTGTCAATAACGTTTGAAACAGGCGACTTATCGGAAGACCTACAACATTATTGTAATCGCCTTCGATTATTTGAACGAATAATCCACCCATCGTTTGAATACCATATGCACCTGCTTTGTCCATTGAATCTCCGGTAGCTACATAAGCATCTATTTGCTCCTCTGTTAGTTCATAAAATGTCACAAGCGTGGTTTCTGCAAAACTGATACTTGTCCCTGCTCCCTGAATGGAGACGCCTGTCACTACATGATGCGTGCGACCCGAAAGCTTTAGTAAGTATTCTTTTGCTTGTTCCTTACTAGCCGGTTTCCCTAATACTTCTTCCTCTAAATAGACAATCGTATCAGCACCAATAACAATAGCATTTGGATTACTTTCAACAATTGGCACCGTTTTTTTATACGCAATAGAAATTGCCATGTCTTCCGGCGTAAGTTTCCCTTCTGCCACTTCTTCAATTTTGGCAGGCTGTACGTCGAACGGAATAGCTAATCTACTAAATAACTCTTTTCTTCTTGGCGACTCACTCGCTAGTATAAATGAATAATCAGTTGTTAGTTTCAATTTAAATTCCTCCTTTCCATTAGCATACAGAAAAATTGGAAAAAGGGAAATTGTTTTAAAAATAGAACAATGAGAGAGTTGCTCGATATTTTGATTAGAAACTCAATTTTACACATGTGTTCTGTTCTGCATAATGAGTAAAAACATGTAATCTCATAACAGAAGAAACATCCGAAATTGCTGATACAGCTTGCACTATCGTCATTAGATCATCAGGATAATCTTCTTTTTTGGCAATCGACTCAAAAAAGTTTTTCGAAATATTATCTTCTTGTAAAATATTAACAAGTTTTTTTACTTTGGGATTTTCACAACCACTAGTAGAAACATGCACCGTTTTGTTGAAACTAGGAAGAGACTCCGATTGTGGAGTAGGCACGTCATTTAAAAACAAATCACTCCACACAAAAAACTGGTTTTCGACCTGAACGATCCCTGCTTTTTCTAAAGAAGGCTGCGTTGCCATAAAGGAGATTGCACTATCTTTTGAAGAAAACATACCATATTGTTTTACATGAAATGATAATACGCCATCTGCAGCAACCTCCACTTTTTCTCCTTGTGCTTGTGCCCCTGCCGGTGTCGTATCTTCTTCCTTGGCAACCTCTACTTTTTTATCATTTGCTAAATTAAGAATAAAACCAAATAGTAAAACACCAACAACCCCAATGACAAGCCCTTGAATACCAGCTAATATTATCTTCTTTCTTGGATTTCGCCTTCTAATCGGCATAACGTCACCTCTTTTTTCACAACCATATCACGAACAACCTAAAAAAAGACGAGACCTATGTCGGCTCGTCCTAAAAATTTATCGTGTTAAAAAAACAAATTCACATACCAATCGACAATCGTTTCTCCGTAAAAATAAGAAATAATTGCGGCAATCGCAATCGATGGTCCAAATGGGATCGGCGTTTTCCGTCCTTTTTTCGCTTTTTTCAAAGCAATGATACCAAAAAAGGTTCCAATAATAGAAGCTAAAAATAATGTCAATAAAGTCGGAACAAACCCTAACACCATTCCTATAACAAAAAATAATTTAATATCCCCGCCGCCCATACCGCCTTTTGACAGCACGGCGATTAAAAACAATACCCCAAAACCGACCACAGCTCCTAACAAACTCTCCCACCAAGGAGTTAACGGCGAAAAAACGCGGGCAATGATCAAAGGAATCAAAAAGAAAAGCAATATCTTATCTGGAATAAGCATATACGCTAAATCAGATACAGTTATAATAACAAGCATAGAAATAAATAATATCGCAACAATTAGCTCTATAGAAAAGCCTAACTGACTATATGCAAATGCAAATAATAAACCAGTCACCAGTTCCATCACCGGATAAATCCAATGAATCTTTGTGCCACACCCTCTACATTTCCCTTTCAAAAATAGATAAGAAAACACAGGAACTAAATCCACAGCAGTTAAGTTTCGATCACAAACCGTACAGTGCGAAGGTGGCTTTACAATCGATTCCCCTTTTGGTACACGGAGGCCAACTACGTTGAAAAAGGAACCGAATATTAGACCGTATATGAAAAATAATATTGTGTACAGACTAGTCATTCCCATTCTCCGCTATTGCTGCTTGTTCGTCATGATAAAAAGTAGTCAGCTGTATCGTAGCAGCTATATCGTCCTCTTGATCCTCATTTAAAAGCTGTTCCTCACCAGGTGCTGACAAAATAATCTGATCAACGCGATAGATTCGTTTTAAGTTCTCTACTTCTTCTACGAACAAAACAAGCTGATCATAATTTTTGGCTAAAATAGAAATATTGAAGGTAATCAATTTTAACTTTTCAGGAAGAACAACTTCAGCAACAGGAGAAACGGGCGGTTCTTCGGACGTTTCATCTGTTGTAGTTTCATCCGATGCTGCTTCATCTGTCATTTCTTCCGTTGTTTCGGTCGTTCCTTCGGTTGTTGTTTCTTCTGTTGATACATCATTGCCTTCTACTTCAGTCTCCGCGTTTTCCTCTGGAGTTTCCGGTAACAATTGAGACTCTTCTAGCGTTCCATCATAATTATTAAACTCCACAGAGAGAATTTTCGAATCACTTAGTAATTCGACCTCTTCTATCGAACGAATAAGCTCATTTAATTCACGGGTCAATGGAACCTGCGTTTTTAAGAAGAATGTATTCTCTGAGGAATCTTCCTCCAACTGAGCAGAAGAATATTCTTCCTTCAAAGCAGCAACCTCACCCTGTAAAACCTGTACACTTATTTCCTTCGATGCTCTTTCATCTTTTAACGGTTGCAGGACAAAATAGTAAACTGCCCCTAACAAAACGACCACAAGAGCAACGATTAATATAAAGGCCGTTCTTTTATTGCTAACTAGTTCATTCATGGAGTGACACCTCCATTTTCCAAGTAAGTTTGATCAATATCTAAATTTAAGATTGCTGAGTAGCGTGGAATAATCTCATATTTTTTTTCTGTATTTTCCTCCGAGTTAGATAGCTCAAAGTTCGTGACACTCTCTACCTTTACATCCGAAAAATAATCGCTAATTAGTAGTTTATCCACGAATAAAGACAGACTCTTCATCGTTTCTACATCTACAGAGATATGGATACTTCGTTCTACAAATTCATATTGCCGTAAATATGTATGTGGCTCGAGTAATGCATTCACTTCTATAAGTAAAGGACTCACAGGATAGGAAACACGTTCAGCAAAAGTCACAGAGGTCTGCAGATCCCCTTGTCCGGACACTTTTAAATCGGTTACTACCTGTGTGAGGTCATCTCTTTCTGCCGTCGAATAAGTTTCATCAGCAATAAGGGTTTCTATATCTCTCTTTACGGTTAAATATTGAATAAAGAACAACACAAGAATTGTAAGAATTAATATTGAACTAATAACGAGCAATAAAATAGAATTGGACTTTTGCCGCTCCCTTTTAGGCAATAAATTTATCTCTGGAACCATCATCAAGCCTCCCTATATATAAGTCCAATAAGTGGAATATGCTTAGACTTCAAATTAGGATGATATTTTTGTACTTGAGAATCATCTATATATGTAACAGGTGTGACAAAATTTGCCGACATCTCAGAAGCAATATAATCCATTTCCGGCGAGTCTCCCATTGTAATTATTTCATCTACCGCTTTTTCTCCCTTATATAAAGAGAAACGATAAAAGTTTAGAATTCTTTCAATCTCAGCAATTTGATCGATCAATTGCGTGCGATACTCTTCAATCTCTCCATCATAAACAAAACTGATTTCATCCTTTTCACTTCTACTTTCCCACTTTTCTTTAAATGTATCAATAGATTGATAGCGAAGGAATTCAACATTTCCTCCCGTATATATGCTGATCGAAACACCTGAAATAGACCATTCAGTTATTAAATAGCTCTTATTTTCTTCCAAATCAATCGTCTTGTCTAAAAAACGAATTGTAGCTAATGCTCTAACATCTGCTGTAACTGGTTCTAAATGTAGATCGTCTAATAATCCAGCTAATTTGTTAATTTCTTCGGAAGGTGCAGCAAACAAAACCGCCTCTCCATCATTAGGCTTAAAATCATAAACATCAATTAGAGGTTGAGAGAAAGGCAAGTGAATCGTTTGTCCCAGCTCCATCTCCACATATCCTTTTAATTTCGCTGACGTTACATCGGTAGGATGCTCAAAAGTTTTCATCATCACAGTACTGTCTGGCACAAAAAAGCGGACATCATAACGCTTAATACCCCACTCATGGATGAGTGTCTTCAACGTTTCATACAACGCCATTTCATCTTCTAAAATATCCCCATCAAAAATACCTTTCTCCAAAGGGTACTCATAAACAGCTGACTGCGCAATATCGTTACCAGTCATCACTATTGCTCTTAGTATGTATTCATTTAAATCTAAAGCAACATACCGCTTAACTTTCTTTTTAAACATATTCTTCTCCCCCATATTTAGCTGTAATTAGTTTTATGGTTCAGAAAATGAAGTATTCATTTGCTCAAAGATAAAACTAAGGGACTACAGCAGCGGTAAGCTGCTGTAGAAGATATAAAATTAGATGGTTCAAATTTTCTATGCACCCGGTTTTGGAATAGTTTTATCGCCTGCATCACTACCTTTTTGAGTATCATCATTAATCATTTTGAGTGTTGCGTTTGTAAAAGTTATCTTTTTACTATTGGAATAAACGAATGCCGTAGGAGTAGTAAGTTTATTAGGGTTAGCCTTATCAACTTTAGCATCCGTAGGAATCTTCCCTTCAGATTCTAAATAATTCGCTGTCTTTAATTCGGCTACTGTAACAGTCGTTTTCGTCTGATCATCAGTAAAATATAATTGAGCAGCACTTAAAACATTAGTTGCATCTGCCTTCACAGCATTAAATTTACTATTTTCAATAATATTCCCTATCGCCGGTACAGCGATCGCAGCCACAATCGCAAGTATTACGATTACAGCAAGTAATTCAATTAGTGTCAAACCTTTTTCATTTTTTAATAACTTTCTCATTTTTTTCATATAATTAGCTCCTTTATTTGTCATTTCATTTGGCTCTTTCATCTCATTTATCACAAATTTCACCTCCTTCAAATGAAAAATATTAGATTTGTTCATACATACTAAACATTGGTATCATAATAGCCATTACAATTGTTCCTATAATTGCAGCGAGGAAGACAATCATTAAAGGCTCGATTAACGATTTCAACGTATCTACAGTCCGGTCAACATCATCCTCATAAAAATCCGCTATTTTTTCAAGCATATAATCGAGAGAACCAGTAGATTCCCCTATGGAAGTCATTTGTGTAACTAAAGGGGGGAAAATCCAGCTTTTTGCTAGTGGGGCGGATAATGTACTCCCTTTTTCCAGGCTTGTCCTTGAATCCTTAACTACCTTACCTACAACTGGGTTTCCAATTACTTTTTCTACAATAGTCAGTGCCTGTAAAATAGGAACGGAACTGCTAAATAAAGATGATAGGGTTCTTGTCATACGAGCAATTGCTGACTTTTGCAGCAACTTTCCAAATACAGGTAGCCTTAAAAGTAGTAAATGAACCGAATAATTAAATTGTTCGTTTTTCTTATATAGGTAGTTGAAAACAATAACTATAATCAAGAAAAGAATTGTATATATATACCAAGATGACTGTAGTGATTCACTTATCCCCATTACTATCTTTGTGATCATTGGTAATTCAGCGCCCATATCCTCAAACATCGAAACAAATTGTGGAACAATTGTTAGCATCAAAAATACGGAAACTACTATCGTTAAAAAAAGTAAAACAACAGGATAAGCTAACGTTGATTGAACTTTTTTCTTTAGTTTAAACTGTTTTTCATAAGAAAAAGCTAGTCTCTCTAATGATTCATCCAAGTTACCGGTCGCTTCTCCGGCGCGGATCATATTTACAAACAAAGCTGGAAAGACCTTTGGATTTTTAGCTGCTGCATCAGAAAAAGATAATCCTGACCGAACATCCTCTTCTACATCCTGCAGTCCTTTTTTTAATGGTTTACTAGAAGTTTGCTCTGCTAAAATTTTAGTAGATTCTAGTATCGAAACCCCTGCTCTAATAAGCGTGGCAAATTGTCGACTATATATAACAAAGTCTTGATTTTTAACTTTACCACCTAAAGCTAACTCTTTATGAAGGATGCTTTTCGACTCTTCTATTTCTCGCGGATTTATACCTTGAGAACGAAGTCTGGTGATCGCCGTTTGTTTGTTGGTCGCATCCACAATTCCTTTTTTTACTGTCCCTCTAGAGGTTCTACCGACATATTTATAGACAACCATTAATATTCACCAACGTTCATATAAGGTCGGGCAGATTCTAGCGAAATCTTGCTTGTTGAGACTAATTGCTGAATAGATGATTCTAGTGTGTGCATCCCGAGAGCTCGGCTCGTTTGCATGACATTTTGTATTTGATGTACTTTTTCATTTCGAATAAGATTAGCAACAGATGGTGTTTGCATCAGAATTTCTGTAGCAGCTACACGACCTTTTTCATCTTTTCTAATAAACAAACGTTGTGATACAATTCCTTGCAGGACATTTGCCAACTGTATTCTTATTTGCCCTTGCTGATGAGGCGGAAACACATCAATTATTCTATCAATTGTAGTAGGCGCACTACTTGTATGGAGTGTCGCCATTACTAGGTGTCCAGTCTCAGCAGCTGTAATTGCTGTGGAGATTGTCTCTAAGTCTCGCATTTCTCCAACAAGAATAACGTCTGGATCTTGTCGTAAGGCTGCTCTTAAACCATTTGAAAAACTTTGTGTATCCGAACCAACTTCACGCTGATTGATAATAGACTTTTTATGTGTATGCACATATTCAATCGGATCTTCCAACGTAATAATATGCTTGGATGTAGTAGAGTTAATATAATCTATCATCGAAGCTAGTGTTGTTGATTTACCAGAACCAGTTGGACCTGTCACTAAAATAAGCCCTTGAGGTTTACCTGCAAGTGTGTAAAGTACATTTGGCATACCTAACGCTTCAATAGAAGGAATTTTAGATTCGATCATCCTAATGGCAATTGCAATATTATTTTGTTGATGATAGGCATTGATCCGAAAACGACATAGTCCTGGCAAGGCATAACTAAAATCAATTTCTCCCTTTAATTCAAACTCTTCCATTTTGACAGAAGATAATAAATCCTCTAACATTCTTTTCGTATCTATATCTTTCAATAAATACTCACCATATGATTTTAGCTTTCCATTTACGCGAAAAACTGGCGTTACTCCTACTGTTAAATGAAGATCAGAAGCTTTATCATGAAAGGTTTTTTCTAATAATTGAATGATATTCAATTCCATATTACTCACCTCAATTAACTGTAGCTACACGAAGCACTTCTTCTGTTGTCGTAAGCCCTTCTTTTACTTTTAATAACCCATCCTCTAGTAAACTTAAATACCCTGTTTCTTTCATATAATCTCTCAGATGAGTTGGACTTTTTCCAGTTAAAATTGTCTCCTTAACAACTTCGTCTACCATTAATACCTCATGAATAGCGATTCTTCCACGATATCCTGTTTTATTACAAGCTGGACAACCTTTTCCACGTCGAACTTTCTCTACTGTCATACCGTGCTCTTCGAAAATCTCTCTTTCGCGTTCATTCGGTTCCCTATATTCCCCACAGTCTCTACATACTTTTCTTACCAATCGTTGTGCAACTATTCCAACCAATGAAGAAGAAAGCAAAAACGGTTCAATACCCATATCTCTTAATCTAGAAACCGATTCAACAGCACTGTTTGTGTGAAGTGTACTTAAAACTAAATGTCCTGTTAAAGAAGCTCGGACAGCAATTTGTGCTGTTTCTAAATCGCGTATCTCTCCTACCATTACAATATCAGGGTCTTGACGTAAGATGGATCGAAGACCAGCAGCAAAAGTAAGCTCAACTTCTTCTCTCACTTGAATCTGATTGATACCTTCCAATTGATATTCGACTGGATCTTCGACTGTGATAATATTGACGTTTTCATTATTTAGTTTATTTAAAGCTGCATATAGAGTGGAAGATTTACCGGATCCTGTTGGCCCAGTCAGTAACACGATTCCATTTGGATGTTCAATCATTTTATTGAATGCTAATAAGTTTTTTTCATTAAAGCCTAATTTATTTAAATCATTTAACGCATTACCCATATCCAGAATACGCATAACTACTTTTTCGCCATAAATTGTAGGAAGTGTCGAAAGTCGGATATCAATGGCTCTCATATTTACCGTCGTTTTAATACGCCCATCTTGAGGTATTCTATTTTCAGTAATATTGAGGTTGCCCATAATCTTAATACGAGCAATTATGACATTTTGCATATATTTTGGTAATGCACGTTCCGTTTTGAGCATTCCATCTATGCGATATCTAACCTTTAACTCTGTTTCTTGTGGATCAAAATGGATATCACTCGACCGTTGCGCTACACCATTTGCGATTATCTGATTCACTAAGCGAACGATCGGTGAATCTTCATCAGTAATTTGGTTGTCATTTTCTATTTCAATTGGTGTCATATCTACCAACGCTTGATCCATTGATTCTTGTAAATCATAATATTTCGTAATCGTTCGATATAAATCATCTTTTGCAGCAATACTAGTTTCTATTTGACAACCTGTAGCCATTCGCACTTCTTCGATAGCAAAATAATCCATTGGATCAGCCATCGCTATCAAAAGTCTATTTTTATTTTTCTTAAGTGGCATTACATTTGCACGTTTAGCCAATTCTTTAGGAACTAACTGTATAAGCTCCGGTTCAATAGAATACTGATTTAGATTGACATGGGGTATACCTAGCTGGAACTCAAGCACCTCGATAAGCTGCTGTTCGGTGATTAAGTTTTCACTGATTAAATAATCTCCTAATTTTTCATTTTTATTTTTATGGGACAATGCAAATTGCAGCTGCTCATTGTCTATAATTCCTGACTCAACTAGTAGATCCCCAAGTAGTTTACGAGTATTAGTTTTCACGACGTCTCATCCTAACCATTTGATACATTTATTTTGGTGTAATGATATTTCCTGCCTTATCATAATAGCTACCCTCTGGTAACGAATCCAAATCATCCTCTAAATTAGTTTTTCCTGATCCTTCACCTGTATTGATATCTTCATCAGCGCCACTATTATCTGAGCTTTTGTTATCAGGGTTATTATTACCTGATTTATTACTATCGGAATTACCGTTTTCCACATCTGGTAAACCATCTGCATTTAAATCGATTTCCAAATCAGGGTCGACTACAGGAGTTAGTTCAGGTGTTAACGAAGATTTTAATATTATTCGGTGAGTCGGCGAATAATAATCTTGACTAACAATTTCTTCATTTTCATAAGGTCCTTTTTTATCAGATATAATTCGATAAACAGTTACTTTCAATCCTGGGCTACCTTCTTGAATAAGACTTTCTTCTCCGGCTTTTAAATCAGAAGAATATCGATAAATTGTTCTTGGTTTCACAACTTGAGTATCACGAACTTCATACTTACCCACCGTTTCAGCAGGAAGAGAGTATAACTCAACTAATAAGCTTGAATCCTTTAAACTCACTTTTAATACTGCCGGGTTACTCTTATTTATAAACTTTAGATCTTTGTTAGCATTTAAGTCGATATTTGCCTCTATTCCCGGTTCTAAATATGTTGGCACAACTCCTTGAGAGTGTCTCTCTACAATTTCAAAATCAGTTTGTAAAATTGTGCTATACAACAATGAAGCGACAAAATCTGCAGTTTCATCATTATATACACCACTTATTTCCAACGTTTCTTCAAAAAAAGAAAAGACATCACCTGTAGAAATAACCTGTTCATTTAATGCTGCAATAATTTCTGATAAACCAATTGTATTAATAGAGACTTCTTCAAGTGAAAATGCAATACGCTCTGATTCTAAGGCTGTTAAATCTACTAAAACTGCTTCAATAGGTATTTTAGATAGTACAGCAACTTGGGCTTTTATGTTTTCAATAGTTTTTTCTTTGTTTAATAACGAGTTTTCTTCAATCAATGTTAACAATTTAGGATCTATTGTTATTTGAAGAGGAATATGTACTATTGAATCTGTTTTCCAAAATGCATACCAAGGCTTTTGCGAAGCGTTTAGGTATTGATTTACAGAAGCTTCTACATCAAAAATGAAATAATTAGTATCTAAAGTTAAATTAATTCCTTTACCTTCTAAAACTAACTTAGTGTCTCTCTTCCAATCTTCAATCGCTAGTCCTAAACGACTTGTTATTTCTTTTTTATCTAAATCTTCTATTTCTATTCCACCGATCGTTGAACCATCTGATTTTGCATCTACTTTTAAAAATGCAATGTTACTTTCTGACAAAAACAAATAGAAAAAGAGCGTAACTAAACAGATAAGAGTAATAATTTTCGTAAGTATTTTCATCATCATTCCTCCGATCAAGACCTTTTCTTTTATTGAATTTTATTTTTCAAACGCTGTAATTATAATACAATAATGCTACCTTCATTGTATATGACTTTTTTCATACATTAACATAAAATTTATAAATAAATAAAATCTACTTAGCACTTTAGAGGTATAAACTTAATGGAAATAAGTCTTATATACCTATTTAACATGTATATTAATTCCAATAAATGTTTTTTATATTTCATGAAATAGCTTCTGACTAAATTTCAATCAAAGGCTCTCTTTTGGTTAAATCTGGATTCGTAGCTTGGGTTGGAGGCGTACCAGGGGTACTTGGTGTACCCGGAGTTCCAGGAACCCATGTATTATATTGTGGTTCACCAAAATGTATTAAACCCTCACCTTCCATGCTTATCGAATTACCAATAATTGTTCCGGTCACTTTTCCACTATTTCTAACTTCGAAATGTGCATTAGGAGCGAAGTATAAAGAAGGACCAACTTTCCCCTCACCTCTTACAATAAATGAGTTACCACCGGAGAGAATATTTCCAAAAATTCGAGTACTAGAAGCAATTTCTACATTGGCCTTTTGGGCATATAGAGAAGCATATATTTCTGCCCCTCCTCCAAAGTTTTTCCCCAACACTTCACTTCCTGAGTAAAAGATTTCTGTGTTTTTATTAGAAGATTCCACATTAAATTTCCCACTCCCTGTTACATAAAATTTATTTTTTACATACATAGTTAATTTGCCGGTTCCTTTTATTATTACTTGAGCGCTACCACTAATATCCAAATTATCTAGTACAATTTCTTTATCGCTATCACCTATATCTATGGTCAATATATGACTTCCAGATACTTTTAAAGTTCCCATCGAAGTATTGTTCTGCACTTTCAAATTAGAAGATCCGTAGTCAGGCGAAATATAGTTACTAGATAGCTTATAGCTTGGAATGGCCGGAAACGTAGGTAGTTCCGGTAAGCTTCCCATATTAGTACCATTTACTTGAGGGGAAAATCCCATATAGGCGGGTTGCGTTAAAGCAGTCGTTTCTGAACCGCTAGGTACGTAAAAGGAGCCATTGATAGTAGGGACACCCCAGTCAATCGTTATACTTTTTGCACCTGGTTTCAAAGTTGCTATATTCCCTGTTACAGTTGAACTTTTTATCTTAATTTCATTTTTCACCATTATTGCTGTATTTTCGGGCAAACCTTCAACTAGGCCTCCCCCATGTCCTGGTGTTCCTGGGGTGCCCGGTATCTCTGGAGTTCCAGGATCTCCTAGATTTCCAACTTTTAAATTGACGATTAGTTTTTGTTTAACGGTTCGCTCTTTATCACCGATTGAACCAACCGATGTGAGTTTATACTCAAGAGCCTCACTATTTTCCTTTTCTCTGGTGATGGTTACTGTTGCGGTTTGATTGGTTTTAACATCATTTTCATTGTAGTTCTCCTCAAAATTGAATCTATCTTTAAAGTTAATGCTATCCGATTTTACTATCCAAGATTCGGGCAAGTCTTTTTTTATCTTAGCTAAATAGTAATCTTCTAATGTAGTTGCAAAGTTAAAATTAAATCCTGTTTGATCTTTTAAAGGGCGTTTATAATATTCATCTTGTGCTTTTTTATAGTCGTCTATAGTTTTTTGATATGCATATTCGTATGCCTGTTGCAATTTATCCTCCATATCTTTCCTAGTTACAACAATTCCGGCTTCAGCTATATAAAAAGTGGATTGATCAGTGCGTTCATTCCCTGATAATTTCAAACTATTATTAGTCACTACTAATATACTTACCCCTAAAACACTAAAAAGAACTAATATCATTAATACACCTAAAAGTGTAAAACCATTTGAATCTAAATTCCAAGCCTTTTTGAAACTTATGAATTTCAAACTTACTCATCACCTTTCCTTAGATAAACTTCAGTTTTTTCAGTCTTTTCTACTCCTACTCCATTAGAACTTTCTATTTCGATGATCCACTTATTGTTTTCGCTTGTCACATGAAAGCGTTTAATGGAACTAGCTATGACAACACCATTTCTATTAATTGTATTACCATCAAGAGAGTAGTTGATACCATTTAACTCTATTTTACTATTATTGATTATTTGAGGATCTTCAGTTTTTCTTATATCTTTTGTAATCATTTTTAAAGCATAAGATATATCGGTTAGTTGATTGTTTTTCTCAAGTTGACTTTTGTATTGTTTGGTGCCAGACATTAACACACTATAAACTATCAACATTACTATACTAGCAAGCACAATAGCTGCAAGAAGTTCTACGAGCGTGATGCCTTTACCATTATTCAAGTGTTTGCGCATAATTTATGACCCCCATTCTAAAATCGTTTCCATTTTAGCTCTAGGACGTGTTCCATTCTCTGTTTCAAAAACTTCTATTACTAAATAAGACATTCCAGGATAAGTATGCTTCTTTAATTTTAAATAAATGTATAAACCATCAATCGTTTTTGTAAACTTCTGTTCACCAGGATTAGTAGATGTAAGTTGTTTATATCTTAGATTTTTTCTTATTTCATCAATACCAGAGTTATAATCTCCATTTCTACTAATCTCGTATATTTGTTCCATTTCCGATTGTGCTACATAAGTTGCATCCACCACTTCTTCTGAAGTTTTACTGGTTCTAGCAGACTGTATAAATAATGAAAAGAATGTAGTGATAATAATAGTAATTAAAATAATAGATACTAGTATTTCAATAAGAGTTAATCCCTTTGTATTTAAACGAGCACTAAACTTCATTGTGTTTTCATTCCTTTTTCCTATGGTTTGCATTTATAGGTATTAAAAAAAACCAATTAGCATAATCTAATTGGTTATTGGTTCTATTTCACTATAACATTTACCTTACATACTCCGCAACTCGATTCCTACCCGCCTGCTTAGCACCCGTATACAACGCCCGATCCGCATTTCGTAGAAGTGACATGCCTTCGTCGCTGTCTTCTGGTGCAGTTGAAATTCCGATACTAGCCGTAATGAAAATGATTTGCTCACCAGCCGTTTGGTCTAAATCCGATTGGACGATGAATGGAGTTTGTTCTATTTTTAGTCGAAGCTGTTCGGCGACATGGAATGCTTCTGTTTTCGTATAATTTGGAAGTAAGACGACAAATTCTTCTCCACCATATCTTGCAACCGTACCGCTACTACCTATTTCCCTTTTTATAATTTGGGCAAATTCTTTTAATATGAGATTTCCGCTATGATGGCCAAACGTATCATTGACTGCCTTGAATTTATCGATATCCATCATGATGAGAGACAAGCTACTATGCTGACCGAGTGATAATTTTTCCATATCTGATTCTAGTTGCCTATCTAGGTATCGGTAATTATGCAATTTCGTTAATTCACAACGTTCACTTTTAGCAAGTGCTTCTCTAACATATTTCGCCTTTTCTACAGAAACAGCAAAATAAGAGCAGAGTAAATGTACGATTTTAAGCTGATATGCTTCAAATGAATATTTGTTGCGAGATGCTAAGACTAAGACACCTTCTATTTTTTTATTGCGATAAACTGGCACACACATCACACTTTGCATCTCTAAACTTAGAAATGGAGGTTTTATGTGAAGCCATTCACTTTGTTTATTGTACAAGGTAGGAACCCCTTTTTCATAAACAATTCCTGCAAGGCTTTGTTCCAGCTCTTCATGAGCAAAATGTAGGTCTTTGTTTTCTCCATCTTCAATAGCTCGTAAAATTTCAAAGCTTCCATATAAATCATCCACTATATAAGCAGCATCTATGGGGAACATATTAGCAATTCTTTCGATGAACATATCGATAATCTCTTTACTGGTCATCCGCTCCGCTAATTCATGTCCAAATTCACTAGCTTTGTTCAAATCACTATTCACTTTTTCCGAATCGCTATAAAGCCTTATTAATAGAGTGATTAATATAAAGGGGATTCCGAGCAGTGCAAATGCACTTGTCCCTACATAGCTTTGAAGAAAATATAAGCTTAAGCCAAAAGGCAAAGTCATCAGTAATCCTATTAGATCCCATCCAAAATCTTTCGTGAAAAATTTAGGCTTAAGACCTGTCACTACATCGCGCACATATAAAAATAGATGATTAAGAAGTACGTATAAAAAAGCATAAATAGAACCGTAAATTAATACATCCTTCACTACTAGCGAGCCTAAATCAAATCCGAGAACATGAGTAATGGTCCCACATAGAATAGAAACTAAAAAAAACATAAAGGAACTATAAACGATCCGGTACGCATTCTCTCGATTCGTTTTCATATGATAAGCAATTGGTATTAAAAATAATTGCATAACTAGCAATTCTGCAAATATACCATAATTCAAAAAGACTACTAACGTAACCCACTGCACAAGAAACATAGTAGTTCCAGAAATAAAAAAAGGAAAAATAGTCGTCAGTAATCCCAAAACAATTAATAAAGACAAAGTTCCCCAATCGATTTGCCGTATAGGTGCGTATTCAAAAGCTAAATATGTCCCAAGAGGCACCACTAATAGCCATAAAATATAAATATTCTTTTTTGCCTTATCCGAAATATTCATAGAACTATTTTCCACCTCATTAGTATATTTTAACTAATCCAAATAGCACATCTACTACTTGCATATTATTGTACCACGGAATTTATAGAATTTTTAAATTACCAATTAACTATTTTTGCTCTTATTTCTGTAAGGAAATATAGAGAACCTGTGACAATAGTTATATCAGAATTGTCTTTATTTTTAAAATGTATTTTGTTTATATCTTTAGTAATACATTTTTCACTATGTTGACTGTGGCTGTATAAAATGTTAGCCGGAAGCGCCCGTTCATGATGAAAGTCCACAAACTGAAAAGAAGTGGCAACTCCCTCTAATTTTCTTAGCATGTATATATAATCTTTGTCTTTCAAGATGCCAACGACAAAGTGGACATTTTTGTTCGGAAATACATCTTTGATTGTTTCTACTAATGCATCTATACTTGCCTCGTTATGTGCACCATCAAAATAGATGTCTTCTTCTACTCTTTCCATTCTACCCAGTAAGCTAGCTTTTTTTACCGCTTGTTGAACAATGCTTTCCTTTAAAGGGACATCACTTTCTATTAGTGCCGTGATTGCTAATGCCATATTCGATAATTGATGTTTACCTAACATTTGAGGTTGTAAATCATTGTAAGTAATCTTGCCAAATGTATACGTATTTTCTTGTACAGAAAAGTTTTTTCCAAGCTCCAATATACGTGCGTTTTGTTCACTAGCAACTTCCTGAACAATATGTTTTGCACCTTCTGGAAGTGCACCTATTATTAATTTGCTGTTCGGTTTTATAATTCCTGCTTTATGCCAACTTATTTGTTCGATTGTATCTCCTAAAAAATTCGTATGATCGATGGATATGCTCGGAATTACGGCGATAGATTGGTCCATAACATTTGTACTGTCCCATCTCCCCCCCATGCCCGTCTCGATAAAAACAAAATCTAGCTGGATTTGTTCAAAAACGAGAAATGCAACGACAGTTAATAATTCAAAATCAGTTAACATGCCACTTATCTCCGCCGCTTGCATTTTCCGGAAAGCCTCATCCATCTGTTGCTCCGTTACGTTTTGCCCGTTTAGCTGAATTTGATCATGCACATCCACGATACTTGGTGAATTAAAGCTTCCATAAGTCAGACCATGTTCTTTTGCAAGTGCACTTAAAAAGGCAATGGTTGATCCTTTACCATTTGTACCAGCCACATGGATAACACGGTGCTTATTTTGTGGATTTCCGAGTTTTTTTAATGCTTTTTGTATGGATGCAAGCCCTGGTTTTATCACTGTTTCACTCTCTATATCCCACTTTTTTTTGTATATATTAAAATTAGTTATTTCCACGTACATTACCCTACTTTCGTCTTTGTTCTTTTCGTGCTAAACTTCTTATGAACACCATTATAACACGCAATCGAAGGGGTCTTTCATTATGCAAACATGTTGGATTGTATACAACGGTAGTCTTACTCATGATAAATTTATCGAACAAGCGCTCCTCCTTCAAGAAGCTGCTGAAAAACAAGGAATCCAAGCAATATTAGTGAAGAACTATGAGCTGCTTATTAATGTCCAGGAATACTTATCAACGAGACCAGATTTTGTCGTCTTTCTTGATAAAGATATATTGCTGGCCAAATATTTGAAAAACCAAGGCATTCCTGTTTTTAATGATCCGAATGTCATTGAAATTTGTGACAATAAAGCGCAGCAATATCTTGCTTTAGCACAAGCATTGGTGCCAATGCCCTTAACAATTATCGCACCGAAAGTGTATCCCGAATTTTCGATTGTGCATACAGGTTATTATGAACAAGTGATAGAAAAATTAAAGCTTCCTATGATCATAAAAGAAGCACATGGATCATTTGGAATGCGTGTCTACCTAATCGAAACTAGAGAGCAATTTTACGAGAAAGTGGAAGAACTTAGAGGAATCGAGTATGTATTCCAACAATTTATAGAGAATAGTCGTGGACGAGATATACGCGTGAATGTTGTAGGCGGTCAAGTTGTCGCTTGCATGCATCGCCAATCTGAAACAGATTTCCGTGCCAACATAACAAACGGTGGAACTGCCTCTCCTATTATTTTGACGGAAAGACAAAAAGAAGTAGCCATTCAAGCTGCTGCTGCATTAAATGCGGAATTTGCGGGAGTCGATTTGTTATTTGGCGACGATGACGAGCCATTAGTATGTGAAGTAAACGGCGTTGCCCATATTCGTAATCTTTATAATGTAACCGGTATTAATGTTGGAGATTATATGATTAGTTATATACTTTCGAAAGTTGGAGCGGTTACAATATGAACGGCTTATTGATTTATGAATTAAAAGAAATAGAGCGAAATAAAAGTTTTATAGATCGACTAATAACGGCTGCAAAGAGCCATGGAATTACTCTAACCGTTATAGATGATCAAAATCCAGCAATTCCGGAAGCTGACTTCATCTTTTTTAGAACCAGGAATCCAAAGCTTGCTAAGAAATTAGAACAACGCAGGATCCCAATGTTTAATCGTGCAGAAGTTAACGTGATTGCTAACGATAAATTAAAAGCCATTCAGCTCGTCCAGCTTCTAGGAATAGCCACTGTCCCAACAAAGAGAATACACAGTATTTCCGATATCAACGATTACCCAACTGTGTTAAAAACGGTTGATGGATACGGTGGAACACAAGTAGAGCTTAGTCAAACAAAAGAAGATGCGCTGCTCTTCCTAGAAAAACACGAGGCCCAAACAATCATCGCACAAACCTATATCGAAACAAACGCAACAGATGTGCGTGTATTTATGTTAGGCGATGAAGTTGTTGGTGCAGTGAAACGCATCGGTGCTGAAAATAGCTTCAAATCTAACTTTACACTTGGCGGTACAGTCGAAAAATATATACTAAATAGTGAACAAGCTGCAGATGTTCAAAAAATCGCTAAAGCATTGAAAAGTGATTACATCGGAATAGACTTTCTACTGCTACCAGATGGCACTTGGCTGTTCAATGAAATCGAAGATCCGGTTGGAGCAAGGTCCTATTTCGCAACGACCGGTGAGGACATTGCTATACCGATTATGAATCATATAAATAAAAAATTAACTGAAAAAGAGCGCGCCAATTGATAATTGGCTGCGCTCTTTTTTCCGGGATTATGGAAATTACAACTAAACACGCCATTTTTACAACTAAATGATCCAAAATTCCAACAAAACCTCCAAATTTTCCAACTAAACTAGCTTAAGTTCCAACAAAAAAAGTGAGCAGGCATATTTTACGCCCACTCACTCTTTTTTCTTATAAATTCTTCAGTTCTTCCAAACGCTTTAACACAGTTGCGTGTTTTTCTAGATAATCTTGTTCTTTTGCACGTTCTTCGGCAACAACTGCTTCTGGAGCTTTGGATACGAAGCGTTCATTGGATAGTTTTCCTTGAACTAGCTTCACTTCTTTTGCCCATTTTTCTAATTCTTTTTCTAGTCGAGCTTTTTCTGCATCGATATCGATTAATCCTTGAAGTGGAAGATATAAAACTGCTCCAGTTACAACAGCAGACATCGATTGACCAGGTGCTTCTAAATCTTGCCCGATTACAAGCGGTTCTGGATTACAGAAGCGCTCTAAATATTTTGCGTTTGCTTCTAGTACTGCTAGCGTTTCTGTGTCTTTTGCAGAAATATATAACGGCACTTTTTTACTCATTGGCGTTTGTACTTCTGAGCGGATATTACGTACAGAACGAATAATTTCTGCAAGTAGTTTCATGCTAGCTGCTTCTTCTTTATTGGAAAGGGCTTCATTTACAGTTGGCCAAGGAGCTACTGTAATAGACTCCCCTTCATGCGGCAGGTTTTGCCAAATTTCTTCTGTAATAAATGGCATGAATGGGTGAAGAAGTCTCATTGTATTATCTAAAACATATGCTAATACAGAGCGAGTCATTTTCTTCGCTTCTTCATCGTCTCCGTTTAATGGGAGCTTAGACATTTCAATATACCAGTCACAGAAATCATCCCAGATGAAGTTATATAGCGCACGCCCTACTTCACCGAATTCATATCTTTCAGAAAGTCTTGTTACTTGCTCGATGGTTTCGTTTAGGCGAGTTAAAATCCAAGCATCGGCAACTGATTTTTTACCATCTAGATTGATTTCTTCAAATTTTAAGCCGTCCATATTCATTAATGCAAAGCGAGATGCATTCCAGATTTTATTAGCAAAGTTCCAGACTGCTTCTACTTTTTCTGTAGAATATCGTAAATCTTGCCCTGGAGATGAACCAGTGCTTAAGAAATAACGTAGAGAATCGGCACCGTACTGGTCGATTACATCCATTGGGTCTATACCGTTACCAAGTGATTTAGACATTTTACGTCCATCTTCTGCTCGAACTAGTCCGTGGATTAAAACGTCATCAAATGGACGAGTTCCTGTAAATTCAACCCCTTGGAAAATCATACGAGAAACCCAGAAGAATATAATATCATAACCGGTAACAAGTGCATTTGTTGGATAATACTTTTTGAACTCTTCGTTTTCAGCGTCCGGCCAGCCGAGTGTTGAGAATGGCCATAATGCAGAAGAGAACCAAGTATCTAGTACGTCTTCGTCTTGATCCCAGTTTTCAGCGTCTGCTGGGGCTTCGTGTCCAACATACACTTCGCCTGTTTCTTTATGGTACCAAGCTGGAATTCGATGTCCCCACCATAATTGGCGAGAGATACACCAATCATGAATATTTTCCATCCAATTTAAATATGTTTTTTCAAAGCGGTCAGGTACGAAGTTTACTTTTTCTTCTGCTTGTTGTAACTTAACTGCTTCTTCTGCAAGTGGCTGCATCTTAACGAACCATTGTAAGGATAAATACGGCTCTACAACTGCTCCACTACGTTCTGAATGTCCTACAGAGTGAAGATGCTCTTCAATTTTGAATAAAACACCTGCATCTTGTAAATCTTTGACGATTTGCTTACGACATTCAAAACGATCCATTCCGTTATAGGATGCTGCGTTTTTATTCATCGTACCGTCTTCATTCATCACTAAGATTCGTTCTAAATTATGACGATTTCCGATTTCAAAGTCGTTCGGATCGTGTGCAGGTGTAATTTTTACTGCTCCACTACCAAATTCCATATCTACGTAGTCGTCTCCAACGATTGGAATTTCACGGCCAACGATAGGTAGCTTAACTGTTTTACCGATTAAATGTTTATAGCGTTCATCTTCAGGATGTACGGCAACTGCAGTATCACCAAGCATTGTTTCAGGTCTTGTTGTTGCAATATCAATAGAACCAGTACCATCTGTTAGGGGGTAATGCATATGATAGAATGCACCCTGTACATCTTTATGAATTACTTCGATATCAGAAAGCGCTGTTTTAGTTGCAGGATCCCAGTTAATAATGTATTCACCACGGTAAATGAGTCCTTTATTGTACAGCTTAACAAAAACTTCTTTTACAGCATTTGATAAGCCTTCATCTAATGTAAAACGCTCGCGTGAATAGTCTAGACCAAGACCAAGCTTTGCCCATTGTGCACGGATATGACCAGCATATTCTTCTTTCCATTTCCATGTTTCTTCGACGAACTTTTCACGCCCTAAATCATAGCGAGAAATATTTTCTGAACGCAGCTTTTCTTCTACTTTCGCTTGTGTAGCAATACCTGCATGGTCCATACCAGGTAACCAAAGTGTATCGTATCCTTGCATACGTTTCATACGCGTTAGAATATCTTGTAGAGTAGTGTCCCAAGCGTGCCCTAAATGCAATTTTCCAGTTACATTTGGTGGTGGAATTACGATTGTATAAGGTTTTTTGTCGCTTTCCGGGTGTGCTTCAAAGAATTTTCCTTCGAGCCACCATTTATACCGACCTTTTTCAATCGACTGTGGATCATACTTAGTTGGCATCGTCGTTTCATTTGTCATCTGTTGTTCCTCCTAATTAAAAGAATATAAAAAAACTCCATTCGTCATTAAAGGACGAAGGAGTTTGTTCGCGGTACCACCTTTATTCGCAGATGCCAAAAAATGCGCATCACGCTCTCAATTCGATAACGGCTTCAAACCGGCATTTGCTACTGTAAGTTCACAAATGCTGCTCATGGGCTACCTTCAAATGGTAGTTAACAGAAACATTTCAGCAAGTTGTTTCCTTTCTTTTGATAACCAAGTCATTTTACTCTTCCCAATCATTGCATCATTATTTAGATGTCAATATTGTACCTAATCTTATCATATGTCGTCAAGTCAAGTCTCGTGAAAGGAGAATATTATGAAAAGAAAAGGCTATAACCCTTATTTGTTACCTGATTGGTTGCGCAAAACACGGTTTTATTGCAAAGGTTTCATTATTCCTATTTGTGGTTTTCAGCTAATACGTGTATTAATCGTACCTACCACTTGGGATTTTCTATTACTTGTTTTACTACTCCTCATCTGTTTTCTGTTTTACAGAGACATAATTTGATGGATAGGAAACCTTGGAGTAGCCATCAGCTAAATCTAAAATGAATTGAAGTTCAGACTCTTCTCTTGCAGTGTTTTCGTTTTCTTTCGTGTCTTCTGTATTTTTTTCTTTTACATCTTTTTCTTCCGATATAGGTTCCAATTCTATTTTCTTTTCAATCTCAATTTCGATCTCTACTGCTTCCTCATTGGGACCTTCAAATTCGCAATTAACAGACCATGCAATTTCAATTGCTGCATGCTCTGTGGTTTTCGCATTCACATGTTGAACATTCAAAGTAGGTGAACTGCCCGCCCGTATTTTTTCTTTTGGAATATCTATACTCATAGGTACGGCATATTCAAAATAACCAACTTCGCCTTGTACATCTAAATCTTCAATTTCTGTAATTTCACTTGTTGCATGATGTGCATGTTCACCTTCTTCGAACTCAACATGACAGGTAATATGATAGATCCCCACTATTTGGATCGATTCTTCTGTTTCTTGTTGTTCAAATTGTGGAGTAACTGCCACCGTTCTTATATCTTTTGGCACACCGAAGCTTGCAGGAAAAAGAAACTGTTCTTTTACATCCCAATTTTTCACTTCCATTTGTCATCCTCCTTCATATAGGACAACTTATGAAAAAGAAGGTACGAATAGAACAGCGATATTTTAGCAATTATCTTAAATTTTCAGCTTCCCCTATTAGCTGTTTCCATTCGGACCAATCCGAAAATCTTGGAATGGTTAGATGCTCATTATAGGATTGAGTTTTCACAAATACTTTCGTTTCACAGTTAGCCAGTGTATTTAATACATCTGGTTTGTCATCGAAATAATAATCTAACTGCAATTTTTTAATAATATTTACTTTTTCTTGATCTTTCATTCCACAATAGAAATTTTCATTTTTCACCGGAAAACCTTGTTCTTCTAGCCATTTTTTTGTTCGTTCCCGATGTTCAGGCGGACGAGCAGTAATATAAAAAATTTCATGTCCTTCTTTCGTTAATTGCTGTAACAATTCTACTGCACCTAAATAAGGTGGACAATTAGTATAATATATTTCTTCTAAAGAGCTGTTCCACATCTTGGAGCCTTCCTCTGCAGTCATACCAAAAGGCTCGTGTATTTCCACTTTATTTAACGCATGAAAAATTTCAAGCGCAATGTTTTGATTGAGTTTTTTATTATAAACATGGAAAGCGTGCTCCCGAAGGTTAATCAATGTATCGTCAATATCAAATCCAAATCTCATTCTGTAATCCCTCTTTTATAAACTGGATATCCGACAAACTTAAAATCTTTTCCGATTTTAAAAAATTCCGTATCCACTAGTTCTACTGCATCGCCCATACTTTCGATACCGGTGCCTCCCATAAACGAAGGAGCATTTATACCACCAATTAATTTTGGGGCAATATAAATAATGGCCTTATCGATTAATTGGTTTTCCAAAAATGCAGCATTAATCGTGCCTCCACCTTCTATAAGTAAAGAAGAAATCGATTTTTCTCCTAAGATGGTAACGACTTCAAGTGGATCTACGTGCTTTGGATTAGAAGTATGGAATATAGAAATACCTAATTTTTCTAAAGCCTCTTTCTTTTCTTCATCATAGCTTGCGCTTGTGAAAATCCACGTATCTGCAAGCTTATCAGTAACTAATTTCGATTTTAGGGGTATTTTCAAGGAAGAATCCAGTACAATTCGAAGTGGATTTCGTCCATTTGGGATTCGAGTAGTTAGTTCAGGATTGTCTGCGATTACCGTGTTAACCCCTACTAATATGGCCATATGCTCATTGCGTAAATGATGTACGTCGTGTCTAGCCTCTTCTGATGTTATCCATTTACTATGACCAGTGTGAGAAGCAATTTTCCCGTCTAATGTAATACCCGATTTTAGTGTAACGAACGGTTTATTTTCTACGATGAATTTATTAAACACTTCATTCATCTTGCGAGAAGACTCTTCTTCTACACCAACAAGAACTTCAATACCCGCATCTTCCAAGATTTTGACTCCTCGTCCAGATACGATAGGATTCGGATCGAGCGTTGCAATGACTACCGTTTGTATACCAGCTTTTACGATTGCCTCCGCACATGGGCCAGTTCGCCCATGATGAGAGCAAGGCTCAAGCGTTACATATATGGTAGCCCCTTTTGTTTTGTCTCTTGCCATTTGAATCGCATGAATTTCCGCATGAGGTTCGCCCGCCTTCATATGTGCCCCTACTCCAACGATGCGATTATCATTTACAATCACTGCTCCAACGAGTGGATTCGGATCTGTTTGTCCTTTCATCGCTTGTGCATTTTGAAGCGCTAAATTCATATAAAACGTATGATTAGTCATGTAGGAATGTACCTGCTTCCTCCAAATGCCCAGAGCGGTTGATTTTCGTTTGTAAGTATGACTCATTATATTCCGAAACATCGCCCCATAAAGGAGTACGGCCAGAAACTGGAAGACCTGCATCTTGCAATGCTTTTAACTTTTTCGGGTTGTTTGTGATTAATGTTACTGGTTTAGAACGCAATGCTTTTAACACTTCAATTGCATCGCTATAATTTCTTGAATCATCGACAAAACCTAGTTTTTCGTTTGCTTCAACTGTATCCGAACCATTTTCTTGAAGGATATAAGCCATTGCCTTACTAAACAAGCCAATTCCTCTACCTTCGTGATTTGCTAAATAAAATAATGCGCCTGATCCATTGTCCACAATCATTTGCATGGATTGTTTCAATTGGAAGCCACAATCACAACGTTTGCTTCCAAAAATATCGCCAGTATGGCAAATGGAATGCATACGAATTAACGCCTCTTCATCTTGCTGGAAATCCCCATAAACGAGAACACTCGATTGTTGATATTCAGCCAAATTAGCAGAAGATAAGTTATCTATAATTTGTCCGATATCTTCTGTTTCTTCCTTGCTATTTAACCAGCAATACCATTTAAAAATAACTGTTTCTCCGTGTAAGTTAACAGGCAGGCGAATCGGACCAACTAAGTAGATAGACCCTTCCGTTGCCTTAAGTACTTGTATTTTATCTTTTAAAACATTTATAGCATCGTTTGTAACGGTTTGTATATTAACCATGTTAATTCCTCTTTTCTTCGTAACTAAAATGCATTATCATTTATAGTATTCTTCTTTGATTACTTTTCGTAAGCAATTATATTTTAGTAATCATATTATGTCAAATAAGTTAGACTAAAAAACTAACGGGCTAACTTTGTTTCGCATTATAGGGAAACTGTTTGGTAAATCTTTAGCAGGTGTCGACCGCGATTTTCACTGCAGTCGTCCACTTTTCGCCGGGTGAGCGATGAGCCATCCCCGCCGTCTGTAGCGAAAATCAATGGTAATAGTTTATATATTTAGCATCGACTTGCTAAAAAACAAAAACATCAACGTTATTTGAGTGTATGAATCCAATAAATGGATAAGGGCAACCAAACGACTGTTGAAAGCGACCAATTCTAGTCTAAGAGCAACCAGTAGCAATCTAAAAACAACCAAATTATCCCTGAAAGCAACCATTTTTTCATAACATAAGTTTAGTTGGAAAATCCCTCAAGAAGTTTGATTTGTTAAACAGGGACATCAATTAGATAGCGTTATTCTTAATGGATTGTAGCGGAGGGGCGGCGACTCCTACGGGATGAGTGAGTAGATGAAACATCGCTAGCGTCGGCGATGGCTCAACACTCACCCCGTGGAAAGCGTCCGCCCTATAGCAGAAATCCAGTGGACACTTCATCAACTATCTACGTCACAGTATCTCTATATAATAACAGACCATCCGCTTTCTATCCCTAATAAGATAAAAAAGGACCTTGCATTGCAAGGCCCCTCGTTATTATCTAGCTAATTTTTCAAATACTGTATGGAATGCTTGTACTGTTTTTTCGATATGCTCTTCTGTATGGGCACTTGATAAGAATAAACCTTCAAATTGAGAAGGTGGTAGATAAATTCCTTCTTCTGCCATTAGACGGAAATACTTAGCGAATAGCTCCAGATCAGATGTTTTCGCTGTATCAAAATTAATGACGTTTTCATTTGTAAAGAAGAACCCAATCATCGAACCTGCTCGATTCACAGTATGTGGAATATTATATTTGGTTGCTGCTTCTCGGAATCCTTTTTCTAATTGGTCACCCAGTTTAATGAAATATTCATAGGATCCTTCATTCAAACGAGAAAGTGTTTCATAACCAGCTGTCATTGCAAGTGGATTCCCAGAAAGTGTACCCGCTTGATATACAGGGCCGCTTGGAGCAATTAGCTCCATAATTTCGCGTTTACCACCAAAAGCACCAACAGGCAGACCGCCGCCAATTACTTTTCCAAGACATGTTAAATCTGGTGTAATTCCAAAATAACCTTGCGCACAATTATAACCAACACGGAATCCAGTCATTACTTCATCAAAGATTAACAAAGTACCATTTTGCTCTGTTAACTCGCGAAGCTCTTCTAAAAATCCTTCTACTGGTGGTACGACACCCATATTTCCTGCTACAGGCTCTAAAATAACTGCTGCTAAATCATCACCAAAGTTCTCGAATACGTGACGCGCGCTCTCTATGTCATTATAAGGTACCGCAATCGTGTTTTTCGCAATCGATTCAGGAACACCAGGACTATCTGGTAAACCAAGCGTAGCGACTCCAGAACCCGCTTTAATAAGTAGGCTATCCCCATGACCGTGATAACTACCTTCAAATTTCAATATTTTATTTCTCCCTGTGTATCCACGAGCTAGGCGAAGTGCACTCATTGTCGCTTCAGTACCAGAAGAAACCATACGAACCATCTCGATAGAAGGAACTCGGTCCATTACAAGTTTAGCAAGCTTGTTTTCGATTAAAGTCGAAGCACCAAAACTTGTACCTGTTTCTGCAACAGCTTGAATCGCTTTCACTACATTTGGCTCTGTATGGCCTAAAATAAGTGGTCCCCATGACAATACATAATCGATGTATTCATTGCCATCGATGTCTGTTAAAATGGCACCTTTTCCACTTTCCATGAAAATTGGATCCATATCAACGGATTTAAATGCACGTACTGGGCTATTAACACCACCTGGCATTAATTCTTTTGCTTCTGTAAACGCTTGTTTAGATAAGTCATATGATTTTGTCATTATTTCTCCTCCAACCATCGTGCAACGTCTTTTGCATGATATGTTAAGATGATATCTGCTCCGGCACGTTTCATTCCTGTTAACGTTTCTAGTACTGTTTCTTTTTCGTTAATCCAGCCGTTAATCGCAGCTGCTTTGACCATCGCATATTCCCCGCTTACATTATAAGCAACGATCGGTAAGTCAAAGTTATTTTTCACATCACGGATAATATCTAGATAAGAAAGTGCTGGCTTCACGATTAACATATCCGCACCCTCTTCGATATCAGATGATGCTTCACGGATTGCTTCCATACGATTAGAATAATCCATTTGATACGTTTTGCGATCTCCGAATTTTGGCGCTCCATCTGCTGCTTCACGGAATGGACCATAGTATGCTGAAGCATATTTCACCGCATAAGACATAATTGGCACATCTGCGAATCCAGCAGCATCTAAACCGTGACGAATAGCCGTAACGAATCCGTCCATCATATTTGAAGGGGCAATAATATCTGCACCTGCTTCTGCTTGGCTTATTGCTGTTTTAGCTAATAAATCAAGAGAAGGATCATTTAAAATTCGTTCGTCTGCATCCACTACACCACAATGACCATGGTCTGTAAATTCACATAGGCAAGTATCCGCAATGACTACCAAGTGAGGATGACGTTCTTTTATGAAACGGATTGCTTTTTGAACAATGCCGTGATCGTGATACGCTTGTGTTCCAACTGCATCTTTTTCTGCAGGAAGTCCAAATAGAATAACAGAGGGGATACCTAGTGATACTACTTCATCTATTTCCTCTCCTAGACGATCTAAAGAAAATTGGAAAACACCAGGCATAGAAGCTACTGCGTTTTTAATATTTTCCCCATCCATTACGAAAATCGGGTAGATTAAATCTTCTTTATGTAAATATGTTTCTTTGACCATTGCTCTTATACCAGCTGTTTTTCTTAAACGACGGTGACGTTGAAATACTAATTCTGTCATTGTGCTCTTCCTTTCCACTCTGCTAATTTATTTACTACATCTAATAACGTATATGTCTTTGGCATGACTTGTACAGTCGCCCCTAATGATTCTAAATAGTTTTTCGTAATATGACCAATAGTACATATGGTGAATCGATCATAACCTGTATGAATGCCTATACTTCGATGAAATACACTTGCAGTAGACGGACTTGTGAAGATAATCGAACATCCCTCACCGCTTTCTAGTAGTGCTCGTACTTGTTCCGAGTTTTCATCTACTTCCACTGTTTCGTATATTGTCCATGTATCAATTACATTTGGTAACCCATCAACTATCGTATTTTTTGCCAGATTGCCTTTAAAGAACAGACAATTTTCATGTGCTGCAGAAACTGCAGGAAACTCTTGTACAAATACATCTGCACTAAAAACAGTGGGTGTAAAACTTACTTGAAAACCTAAACTTTCTATTGCACATGCCGTTTTTGAACCAACAACTGCAATTTTAGATTTAAAGGAAGATGCATCTAATTCATATTCTTTTATTTTTGAAAAGAATGCATGCACACTACTTTGACTCGTAAAAATGAACCAATCATATTCGTAACACGCAAGTAATTTCTGTTTGTCATCTACCGCAACGATTTCCTGTGTCGTGATTAAAGGAGCTATTACTGGATTGCCTCCTAATCGAAATGTTAAATCGACTGCGTCTGAGGATCTTAGTATTCCAGTAAAAATGACATGCTCGCCTTTTAAGGGTTGCCCATTAGTCATTTAAATCTGCCTTTACTTGTTGGATTAAATCATATGCTCCTTGCTCTGTAACTAGGCGCGCTACTTCTTTCCCTACTGTTTCGGCATCCGTTCCCGTTACTACTTCTTTATACACGACAGATGCATCCGGCGCCGCAACTAGTCCGGTCATCGTTATTTTATCGCCATCAATAATCGCATGTCCTGCTATAGGCACTTGGCATCCACCGTCCATTGCAGCTAAAAATGCACGCTCTGCATGTACAGCATCCCAAGTTTCTTTATCCGAAAGCTTCGCAAGCTCTGCAAGCAATTCTGCATCGTCCTCGCGACATTCGATCGCAAGAGATCCTTGTCCTACTGCAGGAACACAATCTTCGTGTGACAAATATTCCGTCACTACATCGTCACTCCAGCCGAGGCGCTTTAGTCCCGCTGCTGCTAAAATGATCGCATCATACTCGCCGTCTTGCAGCTTTTGAAGTCTTGTATCCACATTTCCACGTATCCATTTAATCTCGATATCTGGACGCATTAATAGCAGTTGAGCACTTCTTCTTAAGCTACTCGTCCCAACAATTGCTCCTGCTGGTAAGTCTGCAAATTTCACATGATTCGTTGAGATAAATGCATCTCTTTCATCTACTCGTTTTGGTGTGCAGCCCATCACTAATCCTGGCGGCAATACGGAAGGCATATCTTTCATACTATGTACTGCAAAGTCGATTTCTTTGTCATATAATGCTTGTTCAATTTCTTTTACAAAAAGTCCTTTTCCACCAACTTTAGATAGCGTCACATCTAAAATTTGGTCCCCTTTTGTAACAATCTCTTTTACTTCAAACTCAAAAGGAGCACCCATACCTTTCATTTGCTGTATAAACCAGTTTGTTTGTGTTAAAGCTAACTTACTTCTTCTTGAACCTACAATAATTTTACGCATCATTTCGCTACCTTTCTATCAATTACGCCTTGGCATAATTGCATCTAAATAATAAAGTGTTTATTGCGCTTGCTATAAGCGTTGGTTGTCTTTCTTAACTCGTTAATACCATAAATGGAATTGAGAAAACTGACTACCCAATAAAAAATTGATCAAAACAAATAAAAATGCATATATATGAACCCAAGCATAGTTTGTTCCAATAAATTTTGCTTGTTTTTTAATGATTAAAACGACCATATATACCACCAATAAAAAGAAAGAACTGATAATTTTAAAATCAGCGATAGAAAATACTTCTAGGGATACATATGCCCATTCTAACCCAAGAACTAAACTTACAAACAATAAAGGAATCCCTATTAAAATAGATAATGTCATTCCTGTTTCCGCTTGTTTTAAAGATGGCAATCTAGAAAACTGATTTGTCCACTTCTTCTTTTTTAGCACACGATATAAAATCAAGTATAATGTCGAAAAAACAAATGATAAAGAAAAAGCGACATATGCCAATAGAGCAAATGTAATATGAATAAATAATAACTCAGATCGCAGCGTATCACCAACCGCAGACTGCTCAATCTGATTTGGCGCAAAGGTATGAATCGTCATAAAAATAAACCCAATCACATTCAAAAAGAACGCGGGTAAATCTAAGCGGAATATTAGCTGCAGTACTAAGGATAATAGGATGATTAACCATGCATAAAAATATATTCCTTCAAACAAAGAGAGTATCGGAAATCGCTTTGTTTCGACTATATACAACACTAAAAACACCGTTTGCAATATCCAAACAATAAAGAGCAGCCGCACCGCAATTCGGTGTGCATGACGATCCTTATTCAAATAATCGATAAAATAAAAAACAAGACTAACGGATTGGAGGACGACCATTATCTCGTGCAGCCTTGTCATCGTCAAATCTGCCATATCAAATCTCCCTCTACATAAGAAATGCCCTAGCGCCTATTAAAAGGAATACAATCTAAGTCCACAACCTCGAAGTACTCCCGTGCACAGTTTTCCCCTCCACCAATCAGCAATTTTATTTGCGAGCAGCTTCTGAAGAACAAGGCACTAAAGCTAGAACGATACTGAGTAAGAACACTCTTACTTTTGTATCTACATACAAAAAAAGGCGTTTAAAATATCTATTAGTTTCCATATAGATATAAAACGCCTCCTTTTACTTCGTTAAAATGATAAATTTTCTTTTAAATTTTGGGATTGGATAATTGTTTGTTTTAAATTGATTTTCGCTTTTTCAGCTTGGTCGATAATTTCCTTTTGCACCTCTTCTTCAATCCCAAAAATTTGTTGGAATAATTGAAGTTGTTCCACCGATTCTTTAGCTGTGGATAATTCTTTCACTTGCAAAATCGGATCTTTTAAAAGCTGATTAATAATGGATTTTGTGTGCTTGTTTAAGATTTTTCGCTCACGTTCAGTTAAACCAGGCATTTTGTTTTCAATTGAAACCATTGTTTCGGTTTGTATTTTGTTTGCTTTTTGACGAAGTGCCGAAATAATAGGGACAACTCCAAGCGTAGCTATCCAATCGTTAAATTGTTCTACTTCGGCTCCGATCATTTGCTTAATTTGCCCTGCTGCTCGTTCGCGTTCTGCCAAGTTTGCTTCCACAATACCTTGTAAATCATCGATATCATATAAAAAGACATTTGGTAAATCCCCAATACGTGGATCTAAATCGCGTGGCACCGCGATATCTACCATAAATAGCGGTTTGCCTTTACGTAAACGTTCTACAAATTGCATTAATTCAAAATCGATGACGAAATCTGTTGCACCTGTTGAGCTGATTAAAATATCCGCTTCCAACAAAGCACATTGCAGTTCGTCCATCGGTTTTGCATTTCCTTCGAATTTCTTAGCAAGCTCTTTCGCCTTTTCAAAAGTACGGTTAATAACTGTTACTTTTTCAGCACCGCTTCCGTGCAAGTTTTGAATAGCGAGCTCTCCCATTTTTCCAGCACCCAAAATGACTACATGTTTATGTTTTAACGTACCGAAAATTTTCTTTCCAAGCTCCACTGCAGCATAAGAAACGGAAACTGCATTTTCACCAATGGCTGTTTCTGAATGTGCACGTTTTGCAAATGTGACTGCTTGTTTAAATAATTGATTGAAAACAGTCCCCGTTGTACCATTTTCTTGACCATTTAGAAAGCTTTTTCTCACTTGTCCTAATATTTGGGTTTCCCCAAGCACCATGGAATCTATACCTGCCGTAACTCGGAACAAATGATTATTCGCTTCATTATCCTCATGGATAAATAAATAGTTAGATAAGTCTTCTAATGGGATATCAAACCAATTTGCTAAAAATTGCTTTACATAGTATTTGCCTGTATGTAATTGATCTACAGTCGCATATATTTCTGTGCGGTTACATGTAGATACAATGACATTTTCAAGTATGCTTTTTTGTCCTTGTAATGCTCGCATTGCATTCGGAAGCTCTGTTTCGACAAATGAGAGCTTTTCTCGAATTTCAACTGGTGCAGTACGATAATTGACACCTACCACGATTGTATGCATGGAATCATGTCTCCCTTTCACGTTCATTTCATTAGTCCTATTATATCATAGCTTTTCCCCATGTTTTTAGCCATTTGTGAACAAGCTATGAAATCTTATTTAGAATGATTATAAAATAATATTAACAAACAACTTAGCCCATTACAAGGCAATAGCTTGAATGCGAAATATGCAGAAAATTAGCGAATTGAAAACAACATTAAAAAAGATTACGTAGAGATATATTACCCTACATAATCTTTTTTAATCCCCTATTCGATCGGGATGCTGTTATATATAATATCCGATGTATTGATTAATAGCACTACAGGAAGTGACATAATCACTTCCTGCTACACTTTATCTTTCGGTAATTATATTCTGCTTTCAATCTCCGCCCAAGCCGTGTCATAGCCTAGACCTGTTTCGGATGAGAATACGACAAGCGGATCACCTTTTTCCATCTGCAGTTCTTCTTTGACAATTTTTTTATGCTTATCCCATTTACCTTTAGGAATTTTATCAGCTTTTGTAGCAACTACGATACATGGTATATTGTAATGCTTTAAAAAGTCATACATCATGCAATCATCCGCAGTTGGGGGATGACGTAAATCTACAAGTAGCACGACTGCTTTTAATACATCGCGGGATGTGAAATATGTTTCAATCATTTTTCCCCACGCCGCACGTTCTGTCTTAGATACTTTCGCGTAACCATACCCAGGTACATCCACAAAAAGTAAATCTTCCTCTAGTTTATAAAAATTTAATGTTTGCGTTTTTCCCGGCTTCGATGAAATGCGCGCCATACTTTTTCGACCAATCATTTTATTGATAAAAGACGATTTCCCAACATTCGAACGTCCTGCTAACGCGAATTCTGGTAATCCACCTTCTGGATATTGCGCTGGTCTTACAGCACTTATAAGTAGCTCGACGTTATTAATTTTCATTTTTTTGTCTCCTCCAATGCTAATTGAAGCACCTCTTGAGCATCGGAAACAAAATGAAATGTTAATACTTCACGAACACTTTCTGGAATATCTTCAATATCACGCTCATTGTCTTTAGGGCAAATAATCGTTGTTAGCCCTGCGCGATGTGCACTTAATGTTTTTTCTTTTAATCCACCAATTGGTAATACTCTACCTCTTAGTGTTACTTCCCCTGTCATACCAATTTCACGTTTGATAGGACGTTTCGACAGCGCGGATACAAGTGCGGTAACAATTGTAATTCCCGCTGACGGTCCATCTTTTGGAACCGCTCCTTCTGGTACGTGAATATGAATATCTTTGTTTTCGTAGAATGATGCATCAATCCCAAATTCATCTGCTTTCGAACGAACATAGGATAACGCTGTTTGCGCGGATTCTTTCATGACATCCCCGAGTTTACCAGTTAGTTGAAGTTTCCCGCTACCAGCAGATAGAGATACTTCAATTTGCAATGTATCGCCACCAACCGTTGTATATGCTAGACCTGTAGCCACACCGATTTGGTTTTCTGTTTCTGCTAGCCCGTATCTGAATTTTCGTTTACCGATTGTATCTTCTAAATTCTTTGATGTAATAGTTATCCGTTTTTTGTCAGCAGAAACGATTTGGAGTGCCGCTTTTCGGCAAACATTTGCTAGTACTCGATTTAAACCCCTTACCCCTGCTTCTCGCGTAAAATGGCGGATGATATCTATAATTGCCTCATCCTTCAATTGAAGCTGAGATTTGGTTAAGCCATGCTCTTTTATTTGCTTTGGCAATAAATGATTTTTGGCAATTGAAAGCTTTTCCAATTCCGTATAACCTGCAAGGGAAATAATCTCCATTCGATCTCGCAATGGCCCTGGTATTGTACTTAAGTCATTCGCAGTAGCGATAAATAATACATTAGATAAATCATACGTTTCTTCAATATAATGGTCACTGAATGTATTATTTTGCTCCGGATCTAATACTTCTAGCATAGCAGCAGAAGGATCTCCTCTAAAGTCGTTCGACATTTTATCGATTTCGTCTAACAAAAATAGTGGATTTATAGTGCCTGCTTTTTTCATTCCTTGAATGATGCGTCCAGGCATGGAACCTACATAAGTTCGACGATGCCCACGAATTTCTGATTCGTCGCGAACCCCACCCAACGAAATACGAACAAAATTACGGCCTAATGATTCAGCAATAGACTTTGCAAGTGAAGTTTTCCCTACACCAGGAGGTCCTGCTAAACAAAGGATTGGTCCCCGCAATGATTTCGTTAATTGACGAACGGCCAAATATTCTAAAATTCTTTCCTTCACCGACTCTAATCCTTCATGGTCTCGATTTAATATTTGTTCGGAACGTTTAATATCTAATTGATCCTCTGTTGCTTTTGACCAAGGAATAGAAACAATCCAATCGATATAATTTCGAATAACTCCACTTTCAGGCGCTTGAGATGGTAATTTTTCATAACGATTTAACTCTTTTAATACATTTTTTTTAGTCGATTCAGGTAAACCGGCTTCATCAATCCGCTTTTTCAACTCTGCTACTTCACCAGTTTTACCTTCTTTTTCTCCAAGTTCGGTTTGGATCGCTTTCATTTGCTCACGTAGATAAAATTCTTTTTGTGTTCGTTCCATCGCATGTTTGACACGCGTATTAATCTTTTGTTCAAGATTGAGTATTTCCTGTTCATTGAATAATCGTGCGATCAATACCTCTAATCGCTCTTTTACATCCATTATTTCTAAAAGTTCTTGTTTTCCTGAAATTTTCAATGGTAAATGGGAAGCAACCATATCTGCCAATCGTCCTGGTTCTTCAATATCTACAACCGAATTATATGTTTCTTCTGATACGCTCTTGGATACCTTTGAATAATTTTCAAAATTATGTAGTAACGTACGCATAAGTGCTTCGTCTTCCTGATCTGCTTTTTCTGGTTCAATGTAAGCAGAAACACTTACTTCATCAAATGTATCTGTTTTTTTATAATCATCCCAAATCGCACGTTGCAATCCTTCTACTAAAACACGCATCGTTCCATTTGGTAGCTTCACCATTTGTTTTACAATTGCAATAACCCCAACATCATATAAATCTTCCATTGTCGGTTGTTCGATCGTCATATCTCTTTGTGCAGATAAAAACAACTTTTCTTCACGTAACATCGCTTCGTTTAAAGCTGCGATTGAACGTTCACGTCCTACATCGACATGAAGAATCATTGTTGGAAATACTAATAACCCTCTAAGAGGTAAAACTGGATAGTATGTCGTATTTTTGTTTGCCATTTCGGGAAGTCACCTCCAACTTATTCTGTCCGAATCGTATGATAAAAATACGGTTCAATGTTTCTATTCCGCTCTTCCCTAATTTCACCAAAAGGAAACGTAAGAAGAAAAAGCCGACATCCTTGCTTGCGCTAAGCACGCGCAGGTTGGAAGCCAGCTTATATTCTCAACATCAAATTATGCAGATGTTTTTTCGTTATCTTTTTCTACTTCAGTGCCGTCTTCTAACAACAGTCTTGGACGAGCTTTTTCTGTAATAGCTTCTTTCGTGATGACACATTCTACAATATCTTCACGAGACGGTAACTCGTACATCACGTCTAACATGATATTTTCAATAATAGAACGAAGACCACGAGCTCCTGTTTTACGCTCAATCGCTTCTTTCGCAATTTCAATTAATGCATCATCTTCAAATGTTAGTTTTACATTATCTAACTCGATCATTTTTTGATATTGCTTAACAAGCGCATTTTTAGGCTCCGTTAAAATTTGTACAAGCGCTTGATTGTCTAACTGTTCTAAGCTTGCAAGTACTGGTAAACGACCGATAAACTCTGGAATTAGCCCAAATTTTAATAAATCCTCTGGGATTAACTGGCTAAGAACAGAACCCGCCTCTATTTCCACTTTGTTCGGATCTGCGCCGAAACCAATTACTTTTTCACCTAGACGGCGTTTAATAATTTGTTCGATTCCATCAAATGCACCACCAACGATAAATAAAATATTCGTTGTGTCGATTTGTATAAACTCTTGATGTGGATGCTTACGACCGCCTTGCGGTGGAACACTGGCAACAGTACCTTCTAATATTTTGAGAAGTGCTTGTTGAACACCTTCACCTGAAACATCTCTCGTAATAGAAGGATTTTCAGATTTACGCGCTACTTTATCTATTTCATCGATATATATAATCCCTTTTTCTGCTTTTTCTATATCATAGTCCGCAGACTGGATAAGTTTTAAAAGGATGTTTTCAACGTCTTCCCCAACATAGCCCGCTTCTGTTAAAGAAGTCGCATCTGCAATTGCAAATGGTACGTTTAAGATACGCGCTAATGTTTGTGCTAGTAATGTTTTACCACTACCTGTAGGTCCAATCAGTACAATATTCGATTTAGATAATTCCACTTCATCGATTACGCTATTTGAATTGATGCGTTTGTAATGGTTATATACAGCAACTGCTAGTGATTTTTTTGCTCTTTCCTGCCCAATTACATACTCATCTAATATACTTAAAATTTCTTTTGGTTTTGGAACTTCTTTAAACTCTACTTCTTCTTCGATCCCAAGCTCTTCTTCTACAATTTCAGAACATAAGTCGATACATTCATCACAAATATAGACTCCTGGTCCTGCAACTAGCTTGCGAACTTGTTCTTGTGGTTTTCCACAAAAAGAACATTTTAAGTTCCCTTTTTCATCATTGAATTTGAACAAAATATTCACCCCTATTCAAGCAATTATCTTACAAGATTCTCATTAAGTAATCAAATAATACGTTTATGTTTTATAACCGTGTAACCTATGTATGGTATAAAACAAGGCACAGACATCTGCTGTACCTTGTTTTATATTATAACGCTTCCATGCCTGAATAAGAAAGTATAAACCCTTTTATCCATAATCTGTCCAGTTCCAAGGACTAGCCGCTCGGGTCAAATAATATTCTAACAGTGTGTAGATCATGCATTCGAAGCGCCACATTGTCGCTAACTTAGACTGCATGACTACTACACAGGAACTTGCACATTTCTAATGTAATTTATGAAATTTTAGCGTTGTCTACTAAGAATTCAACTGTTTTTTGGAAACGAATGTCGTTTTCAAGTACTGAAGTACCACCAAGAGCTTTTTTAATATCTTCAGCAGACATGTTGAATTGTGCAGCCATTTTTTCAAGTTCAGCATTTACATCTTCTTCTGTAGATGCCAATCCTTCTTTTTCAGCGATTGCTTCAAGTGTTAAAGAAACTCTTACGCGGCTGTTTGCATCTTCTTGCATTTGAGCACGTAATGCTGCTTCGTCTTGACCAGAGAATTGGTAGTAAAGATCTAAGTTCATCCCTTGTTGCTCTAAACGTTGACCAAATTCTTGAAGCATACGATCTGTCTCAGACGCAATCATTGCTTCTGGAATGTCGATTGTTGCATTAGCTGCAGCCGCTTCTACTAAGTTGTCGCGAAGTGTTTGTGCTGCTAATTGTTTTTTCTCTTCAGCAGTAACTTCTTTTAGTTTTGCACGTAAAGCATCGATACCTTCTACTTCAGCGTCTATTTCTTTTGCAAGCTCGTCGTTTAGTTCAGGAAGTTCTTTACCTTTAACTTCTTTCACAGTTACTTTGAAAACTGCTTGTTTACCTGCTAGTTCAGCAGCATGGTATTCTTCTGGGAAAGTTACTTCAACGTCTTTTGACTCTCCAGTTTTTACACCTACTAATTGTTCTTCAAATCCTGGAATGAAAGAGTTAGAACCAATTTCTAGTGGGTAGTCTGTTCCTGCTCCACCTTCAAATGCAACGTCATCAACGAAACCTTCAAAGTCGATTACAGCTGTATCGCCTTCTACGATTGCATCTTCTTTTACAACTAACTCAGCTAAACGAGTTTGTTGGCTTTTTAGTTGTTCTTCAATTTCTTCGTCTGTAACAGTTTCGTCTAATTTAGTTACTTCTAAACCTTTGTAATCACCTAAAGTTACTTCTGGTTTGACAACAACTTTTGCAGTAAATACTAAAGGTTGTCCTTTTTCCATCGTTACGATATCGATTTCAGGTTGATCTACTGGGTCAATTCCAGCATCTTCAATAGCATGTCCATAAGCATGTGGAAGAATAACGTCTAATGCATCTTGGAATAAAGATTCCACACCATACATTTTTTCGAACATTTGACGTGGCATTTTCCCTTTACGGAAACCAGGTACATTTATTTGTTTTACAACTTTTTTAAACGCTTGGTCTAAACCTTTTGAAACTTCTTCTGCAGCTACTTCTACAGTTAATAAACCATTATTGCCTTCTTGTTTTTCCCATTTTACTGACAAATCCATTGACATATATTCTACCTCCAAAAATTAATTTACAATAATTTAGCAGCCTGTATTTTTACATACAGGGCGATTATACACTAATTATATTGACAACTTGTATATTATAGCATAGTTGAATAGACTTTCAACATTATTCATCCACTATTACATCTGTTGATTCTTCCAATAATTTTATGAATTCATTCAACTCATTTGGCGGAACACTTTGGTTTCCGAATAAAGTTTCAACAAAATTTACATATTCTTGCGCAACATCTTCATCGCTATATGCTTCCCAGTCCAATGGAAATAATGCATATGCATGGCTATGTACTAGTCCTGTCGTTAACTGCAATTTAGTAGGGTCTTTCTCTAAAATACTATTAATATGTTGAGTAACAGACTCTACTCGTTCCATCGCATTTGGAGTAGGCGGGGAAACTGGATTGACTATTTGTTTTAAACCAAACTTTTCAATAAGTATATTAGTTGTCACGCCATTAGATCCTAGTAGTAAAAGAGCAAGGGTTTGAATAGTAGGAGATACTTTTTTACTTTGGATAATTTCAATAATATTAGTGATCACTTCTTTTATATCTTGGTGGAAAGCTTCTTGTATCAACGCTTCTTGCTTCGAAAAGTTTAACTTTTCAAACTCCTCAATCGCAAATTTCTCTTTGTCAGCACTTGGGTTTGGCTCAGTGCCACTCCCAAGAAAGCTATCTTGCTCTTTAGCAAGTCGCCCACTCAATTCTTTTAACTGTAAAAAGTTTTTCTTTCTTTCATTCGAAAATCTTTTATCTACAAGTAATTTATTTAACACGCTGTCCACTTCATGATAAGCTTTTAGGTCGAGTAAGATAGTTAAGTAGAGTTCCACTATTTGTTCGAACAAAGGTGACTTTTTATTTAGTAGATCCTCACAAATAAGTTTTGCTTCTGGTTGACGATTAGTTTCTAATAGAGAAAGTATGTATACAATTAATATCGTGTCGTCTAGTTCAATATGTTCCTTTGCTTGATCAAAGCATTTAGCCGCTTCTAGATGATTATTTGCTTCTGCAAAAGCTAATCCGTCGTGTATTAGCTTTTCAACCATTCCCGGAAAGAAAATAATATTTTCTTTCGTTTTAGGAACATGTTGTTTCTTTTTCATTTTACTCGCCTACCTTTGTCTTAATATATACTTATTATACTATATCAGTTTATGGCTTTTTACTATATCCCGCTTACTTTTTTCTGAAAATTTCCACAGCAAGTCTCTTACAGTTATTTCTGTCGAAGTAGTCTATGTAATTGGAAGCTATAGTGTAAAAGGGATTTTCTGTATGATCATGCTCTGTTATATGAGTCATGAATTCTATCACTTCATCTATTGTATTGGCTTTATACCCATACAAGTCTTTATCCAAATCTAGATAAGAACCTCTCATTTTTAAAAACTCCTCTTGGTCAAAGGTAAAAAAGATGATGGGCTTGTTCATATATAAAAAATCCCATGAAATACTAGAATAATCAGTAAGTAACATATCTGCTTCTATAATCTCATTCCCGATAGATATTTCATCAAAGCTATAAAACTCCACTTCTCCTCCGCTAATATCAATATCTCTAAAAAGGTGTTCAAATTTCTTCATAAAAGGGTGCAACATTACTTTAAGGTGAAGCTGTCCAGAAGAGATAAGTGCTTCCATTCGTTTATCTTGAAAGATTTTCAATGTGGATTGAAAATAATCACTCACTAAAAATTCCTGCTCTGATAAATCGAATAACGTTTCTCTCCAGGTGAACATTACCAGAATATGCTTTACCTTTTTTGAAGGCCTGTTTGGACCAAACCGGTCGAACCTTGCCATCCCTGTCACGATAAGCTTCTCTTCTGGAATTCCCCATTCATGAAGCTTTATATTTTTTTCATATTCGGATGCACAGTTGAAATAGTTACATCGAGCTAGTAACGGGACGTCTTCTTTTTGAATAAGAATCTTTTTAAAGCATTCAATTCCATGACTAATATGGATCATGATCGTTTTCTTGTTCAAGAATATATACTTGTCGATGGAAGGTGCAATGTCATAAGCAATCGAATGACCGTGAATCGAATAATTTGCTTTAAAAAATAGCAAATAATTTCGAAAGCTTCCTAAAGCCACAGCATTTGGGATACGTTGCTCTTTCACATAAGATGTTTTCGGATCATACATCCAATAGATATCCATCTCTTCACCATGATGTTCTATTAAATAACGATGAAACACAGATGCGTTATCTTCGTACTTCTCCCCTAAGTTCCCTCCGACTAAAACAATACTTTTTTTCTGCTTGCTGAGAGAAAACTTAGATAAGAAAAATGCTGCCGTTACTTTTGCAAATGTTATTAACGGATCAAACGTCCCCTTAGTCTTCAATTCCATTGGTTTACCCCCTTTTACAACATTATTTTTCCTAATTCTACAAAACAAAATAAAAATACGTTTAAGTTTTCAGAATTCGGGAATAGTAATCTAATAACTTAATAACCTAATTTGCTAGTTTCAAAACATAGGAAAGGGGAAACAGTATAATGAATAAAAATATTTTATTTATCTCCGATCACGGAGATCCATTGGCGCCCTTAGGCAGCGAACAAGCTGGCGGGCAAAATAATTATGTGAAACAACTCGCTTTAGCTCTCCAAAATGAAGGAAACACTGTGGATGTGGTTACACATTGGAGTAATCCACTAGACCCTCCTATAGAGAACTTTGGCCATTCTTGTCGAGTTATCCGAATAGGAGCGGGAAATAGAAGCTTCGTTCCTAAAAATGAACTATATAATTTATTACCAGCATTTTATGAAGAGATGACGACAATCTTACCAATTTCAGCATATGATCTAATTCACACACACTATTGGCTATCAGGATTGTTAGGCTCTTTTTTAAAGGCTGTATATCATATACCCTGGATTCATACAAATCATTCATTAGGAATTGCAAAAGAATCAGCAACGGGAATTGAGGAACCTTTAAGACTTTATACAGAAAAAATGATATTAAGTTCTGCTGATTATATTGTTGCAACAACTAAAAGCGAAAAAAGTTTGATAAATAAATTTGTTGAAAATCCTTCTCCAATAAAGATAATTCCTATCGGGGTTGATCGTGCTTTTCGTCCATTTCATTTAAAAAAAGAGGAAGTCATGCATCCTTACTTTGCATTTGCAGGAAGATTGCAAACTACAAAAGGAATTTACACATTAATAGATGCTTTCCGTCTGCTCATAGAAAAATACGATATTCACCCAACTACAAAGCTTGTTATTGCAGGCGGTGAATCAAATTGTGTTGACTTTCGCAACAAATTACCTAGGGATAAAAAGTTAAAATCTGCCATTCGAGGTCTAGAGGGTAGAATAGATTTTTTAGGAGCAAAATCTCAAAAACAGCTTGCCTCTATATTTAATAGCGCTACTGCTGTGGTAGTGCCTTCCTTTTATGAATCATTTGGTATGGTTGCTGCCGAGGCACAAGCCTGTGGCTGTCCTGTTATCGCCTCCAAAGTAGGTGGATTAACAGATATAGTAAAAAATCGAGTTACAGGATTGCATATTGAAAAAGGAAATGAAAATAATTTAGCGCATGCTATGAAAACAGTAATATCCAATAAAAATTATTCAAAAAAACTCGGCAAAAGTGCCGCTGTTTATGCAAATCGAGAATTCAATTGGTCCATTTTAGCCAAACGGATGGATAGTTTATATGAGGTGGTAATTGGTGAAAGAAAACACTTTCGTTTTGGCAACTGATCTTGACGGGACACTCGTCGGTGATAACACCGCTCTACAAACATTACTAAGCTACTACAAGGATTCTAATCTTGATATAGCCATCATTTATATTACAGGCAGGCATCTAGCCTCTGCCATTTCCTTAATAACAGAGGAGAATTTACCGCAACCAGATATGCTAATTACAGATGTAGGGACTGCTATCTATACCTCTCCTAGTTTAAACGAAGAGAAGCTATGGACAGAAAAGATGCAAAGTGATTGGCATCCTCAAAAAATCATTCAAATTGCGGAGAATTTCCCTCTTCTCAAAAGACAGGTTCTCCCAAATGATAATCGTATTTCCTTTACTGTCCATCAAAATGAGGAAATGGTTAGCGAGTTGGAACAAGCATTACGCGAAGAGAATATTCCTCACAAGCTCATTTTCAGTTCCAATCGCGATGTGGACATACTTCCTCCGAATAGCGGTAAAGGAGAAGCATTATTATATGCCCTTCAAAATTATTTTCATAAGGAAGTTCAGGTACTTGTAGCAGGAGATTCGGGAAATGATGTAGAGATGCTCTCTCTCGGCTACCCTTCTGTCGTCGTAGGCAATGCCCAGCGAGAACTAATCGATATGACAAGCCATCCTCTTCTTTACCGAGCTTCCAAGCATTTTGCAGGAGGTATTCACGAGGCTTGGCTACATTTTTTTAATAAGAACAGCACAAGTGCCAATGTCGCCTGTAATAAGAAAACTGTGAGGTAAGGTGTCCTATTAGGAGTTTACGATGATTTTCGCTTCAGGCGGACGCTTTCCGCCGGCATGGCTTCAATCATTATGGATGGGCTGCTAACTTGGTGTCTGCAGGTATCAAAATAATAAATTTATCAAGTTTACCACTCCATAATAATCAAACCAAATTAGACAAGGCTATCACCAAATAAGTAGCTCGTTTATTAGGATAAAGCTCGGCTCGTCTTTTTCAACTAGTTATTGGTATCACATCTTCTTTTGTTCCATAATATTTCACATTTCCCTAATAGCTAGTGACATCAAGGAAGTAGTTTGCTTTATTGGATTGAAGCGGAAGGGCGGCGACTCCTGCGGGATGAGTGAGACAGATAAGCCATCACATCGTACGCGTAGCGTCGGTGATGGCTTTATCGCTCCCCCCGCAGAAAGCGCCTGCCCTGAAGACGAAATCCCAGCGGATACTTCATTCAACTCACTACCGCGCAGTTTCACTAAATCAAGTTCGAAGAAATTTCTTAAATACAAAAAAGCCAACCAGAAATGTAATATCCGGTTGGCGATATATTTTCTATGCAATTTGTACACTTTGTAAAGCAACAAGCTCCTCGTATAAATGCAAATCTTCTTCATATAAGCTTTTATATGTTTCAAGGCTATGAGCTTTGACAGCTTCAAATATCTCCTCATCGACCATTTGAAATTCCTTATTAAGGTTCTGGGCATTTTCCCATGCTGTCTCTTCAAAAACGATATTCATCTCATGTTCTTCAATAAGCATAGCAAGTAATTCTATATTATTATAAAGCTCATATAATGAATGGCTTTTCTTTGTATCAAAAATTTCGAGTGTCCGAGATAATGTATTTAATAATGCATCACGGTCAATTGCATGACCTAATTCATGCATAGTAATTATTTTAATATATAATTCAAGAGAAATCGGTGTTTGCATCTCTTTGCTTGCTTCTAGTAAACGGTCCACGTCAAATCCAACATAATCACCAATAAAATTATAACTCATATTTATTCCAGAGTTATCTTGTTTCAATTCAACGTCCATTCCGACAGCTTGCATAGTGGATTTGATCAAACGTTGAATATATTTCTCATTGTATTTATTTTTCATTTATTGATCTGCTTCTCCTCGCATCTGATATATAAAACCTTTTTATAGTATATGATAAATTTCATGATTTTTTTCAACAGAAATAAATATATAACAATATTATTTTTATTTCAATGAAGACGTACTGAGTTTACGTCAATTTACGTTACTCAGAGTGAGAAGAAACAGGAAAAGACACGCTTCAATCGATTTTCGATTAAAGCGTGTCTTTTTTCTTACTTATTAAGTAGTATTTTATATCAATCTATTACTTAATCATTATCATCTTTGTTATTGCGTTGTTTACTCCGTGCTTCTCCGCCTTTACGTCCGGCTTCTTCTCTACTCATCTTGCCATCGTCATTATCATTGTTGTCGTTGTCGCGTTGATTACTCCGCGCTTCTCCGCCTTTTGATCCAATTTCTTCATAAAAATCTCGGTCATGGTTTTCCGAAGTAGCTTCTCCACCCTTGCGGCCAATCTCTTCGTAAAAGTCTCGATCATGGTTTTCTGAGGTAGCTTCTCCGCCTTTACGACCGATTTCCTCGTAAAAGTCTCTGTCATGGTTTTCCGAAGTAGCTTCTCCACCTTTTCTTCCAATTTCTTCGTAGAATTCACGATCATGATTTCTGGAGGTAGCTTCTCCGCCTTTACGTCCCGCTTCTTCGACAGTCATTTTTTCATCATTGTTTCTGTTGCGATTGTTTTGCTTGTTAGCCATTATTAAATTCCTCCTTTTGATTTTTATCAAGCTTATAATCAAGCTCACTCTTTATATTCCCAGCTTCTATAAAGCTAAACATGTAGTTTTTATTAATTCACGGTTGTTAGTTAATCTTATTTCATAAGTAAAAACTCTCACACAAAAAAAACGTAGGGATGTAATAAAATCTCATCCCTACGCATGAAGAGTATATATTCTTTAACTCAATCCATTTTAATAATAATACGCGAGGCATCTCCTGTAGCAAGTAAGTCAAATCCCTCATTGATCTCTTCTAAAGAAATTATATTGGAAAGAAGTCGATCCACTGGTAGTCTGCCTTGTTCCATTAAGTTGATATAATTTGGAATATCTCTTTTGGGAACACAGCTTCCTACGTACGATCCCTTTAACGTACGTTCTTCAGCAGTTAATGTGACATAAGGGAATGCAAATTTATGTTCAGGATGGGGTAATCCAGTTGTCGTGGTTACTCCTCCGCGCTTTGTTACCCCGTATGCAACTTCCATAGCAGCAACAACTCCTGCTGTTTCAAATGCATAGTCTACTCCTCCATTTGTGTAAGCGCGTACTTGCTCCACAACATCTGGATCATTCGAATTAAATATAGCAGTAGCCCCAAGCTCTTTTGCTTGCTCCAGCTTTTTCTCATTAATATCAATCGCAATGACCTCATTAGCTCCTGCTGCAATTGCGCCAAGTAATGCGCTCAATCCAATACCACCAAGCCCTATAACTGCCACTTTACTACCTAAAGTAACTTCCGCCGTGTTTACTACAGCACCTACTCCAGTTATTACTGCACAGCCAAATAAAGCCATTTTTTCAAAAGGCAAATCTCTATCTACTTTAACTAAGGAATTCTGCGCAACCACCGCATATTCCGAGAAGGCGGAAACCCCAACATGGTGTCCAATGCTCTCTTCGCCATTATGAATACGTATGCCCCCTCCGAGAAGTGTACCAGCACCATTCGATTGTGCACCAGGTTCACATAACGCTGGTCTGCCCTCTGCACAAGGAATACATTGACCACAGCTTGGTACAAATACGCAAATAACCTTGTCACCAGGCAGGAAGTTTGTTACACCTTCTCCCGTTTCAACCACGACTCCTGCTGCTTCATGACCAAGCGCCATAGGAAGCGGGCGTGGTCTGCTACCATTTATCACGGACAAATCGGAATGACATAAGCTTGCGGCTTTTATTTGTATTAATACTTCTCCAGCTCCAGGAGAATCTAAATCTACTTGCTCAATCTTAATGGGTTTACTAGATGCATAAGGTCGCTCTGCACCTGATTCACGTAAAATAGCAGATTTTACTTTCATAAAACTCACTCCTTTATGATAAAGTGAAACTTCAATCAGTGGGGGTTTTTCGACGCACAGGACGTGCTAGTGGGGACGGTGCGACATGGATGTCGCGCTTTTAGTCCCCGTCATCCCCCACTGATTGTTAGTTGAACCAATCGGGCTTTTACGGGCAGTTGATCTCCCACTTATCTTTTCGCTTTTCTTACATCTTGAAGTAGGAATCTTACTGCCCGTTAATGCGGGATAAAATTTTCATTCCGATAAATTTAAGGTCCGTCATCTCTTCAATCGCATAATGAATTCCTTCTTTGCCGATACCACTTTCTTTTACCCCACCGTATGGAATATGATCATATCGTTTAACAGAAGCTTCATTAATCCATACTCCGCCTGTTTCTAAGGATTCTGCTACCCTCATTGCAAGATTAATATTATTTGTAAATACACCTGCTTGTAGCCCGTAGCGTGAATCGTTCGCATAATTAACGACTTCTTCTTCCGTATCAAATGGCACTATAGCGATGATAGGAGCAAAAACTTCCTGACAAACAACCTTCATCTCCAAATCAACGTTTTCTAAAATCGTTGGTTCTAAGAAAGTACCGTTTCTTGTTCCACCCGTACAAATAACCGCTCCCGCTTCAACAGCTTCTTGAATCCATAATTCTGCCTTTTTGGCCGCCTCTTCAGTAATCATCGGTCCTAACTGAGTCGATTCTTCTTTAGGATCTCCCATTCTCAAAGCAGATACCTTTTCAGTAAGCTTGTTTAAAAACTCGTCATAAACGGATTCATGAACAAAAATACGTTGTGCCGAAACACATGCTTGACCCGCGAATGTAAAGCCACCCATTAGTATGGAAGATACGGCATTATCTATATTCGCATCATCAAAAATAATATTCGGCGCATTGGAGCCTAATTCAAGTGTCACTTTTTTCCCTTTAGCCATCTCGTGGATTTTCCACCCCACTGCTCCACTACCAGTAAAAGTTACTTTTTTGACAAGTGGATGGGTCACAAGTGGCTCTACTAAATTCTGCCCTGGACCTTGAATAATGTTCAGCGCACCAGACGGTAACCCAGCCTCTAGAAATAATTTATATAAGGCAACGGTAGAAAATGGTGTTTTTTCCGCAGGCTTTATAACAATTGTATTTCCCGCTGCGATTGCAGGCGCAATTTTATGCAATGCCATATTTAATGGGAAATTAAAAGGCGTTATTGCAGCGACAACTCCAAGTGGAACACGCTTGGAAAAACCAAATTGTTGCTCGCCACCGATTGCATTATCCAGCACTATTTGCTCCCCGTGAAGATTTTTCGCTCCCTCTGCAGCGAAGTGTAAAACTTGAATCGCCCTAGCTACTTCGCCTCGAGCTTCTACGATGGGTTTACCTGCTTCTAATGTTAAAAGCTCTGCAAATGCTTCTTTTCTTAACTCTAACAAATCTGCCGTGTTTCGTAAGATTTGACTTCTTCTATGCGCCGGCATTTTCTTCATCGTATGCTGAAACACTTCATGTGCATTTTCAACTGCTTGGACTACTTCGTCCCTAGTAGCGCAGAAAATATGTCCTATTTTTTCTTGATTGTATGGATTTAGAACATCAATTACATCTCTTTCACCTGCTATTAACTCCTCTGAATCTATGAAAGAACCGTTTATTAGCATATGTTCTCTACCTCCTAAAATAAGATAATTATTCGTAGTACCCCTCCGTAGATTTAATCAATGTTTTAAATTGTTTTTCATCATGACCAAACCAAATGGTCGAGTTATTCTCTTGTGCGAAGCTTCTAATCCGTTCAACTGTGGAATTATAACCAACCGAATCATAGAGAATTCCTGGTGGTTTAACCGGTGGCCCTAAACTTTCTGCCGTATACAAGGCGTCTGAAGCTAATAATAAATTCCCAGTACCAGGCAATTCAATATGCAACCCTAGCATGCCATATGCATGCCCAGGCCCAAAGTTAATAATTTTAATCCCTTCCACTAAGTCCACTTCTTTTTCAGTTGGTTTAATCGTTTTCCAGCGTAGCTCATTTTTAATCCACGCCATAACATCTCCCCATATATAAGCCCCCATATTACGAGTCATCGCAAATGTCTTCATCACATTTTGTAATTCGGAATCATGTACGATAATTTCAGCATTTGTAAACAGCTCTAAACAGCCAGCATGATCTAAATGCAAGTGAGAAGCTACTACATACTTAATATCTTCAGGACGTACCTTTAACTGTTCTAATCGGTTGATCAGATAACATTCTTCATTTTGAAACGCCGGGAAAAGTTGCTGAATCCCTTCTGGCCAACGCCCATCGTCTCCCATACCTTCCGGATTACATCCTGTATCAAACAAAATCTTCCCTTCCGGATGGTCGATTAATACAGCGAAAACCGGAAACTCCACAAATTCTGCTTTTGGACTCGGATTAGCTACACTCGCAGGGTTGTGCATGGAAATCATATAGTTTTTATCCATCTTCATTGTACCTGTATCCAGCACGTAAACTTTTTTAGAATTACACATTATATATTCCTCCAATATTTTTTATTTCCTTCATTTAATTGAGAAAAAATCCTTTACTTCAATTAACGTGTTCAATTTCAATAGATGCTCTCGTCACTCCACGATTAAAGGAAGCATCTAGAGCTTTCGTCAGATCCTCTAAGGTGAAATCACAAGCGAGAATCTCACTAAATGGATATATGTCAATATTCGAGCTTAAGAACTTTAACGATTTATATAAATACCAAGGCTCATAACGGATTAAACCCAATATGGAAATATTCTTTCTTGTCATTAATCCCGGATCAAACTCAGTTAATTTGCCAGGTGAAATATTACCAATAGAAATATATTTTCCACCGGATTTAATGAGATGAATACCTTCTGCTAGAGCTGCAGGAACCCCTGTAAGTTCCATCACAACATCCGCACCGACTCCGTTTGTCAGCGACAATATTTTTTCCACACGTTCCTCAACTGTTTTATACTTGTCCATCGATATTATTTCGTCAGCGCCGAATCTTTTTGCTAAGGCAAGACGATTAGGTACTGTATCAATAACAATCACTTTAGCCCCAAACATTTTTGCAACTGCCGTAGCATTTAATCCAAGTCCACCAGCACCTTGAATCACGACTGTATCTCCATATTTTAGCCCTGACTTTTCAATGCCAAAATATACTTGTGACAGGGCACAGTTTGCACCAGCTGCTACTTCATCTGGAACATTGTCTGGTACTTTATAAAAGTATTGATTGGGATGAATATAATAATGCGTAGCAAATGACCCATGAAAATGTGGATACTCATGCGCCTCTTTGCTCCAATATTCATATGCATTTTCACATAAGTTCGCATATCCCTGTAAACAGTGTTTACATCTTTTACAAGTTAAAAAATAAGCTGCTGCAATACGATCACCTACACTAACAGGTTGTCCTGCATAATCAGTAGTAACACCCTCACCTAGCTCAACAATTTCACCCACCATTTCATGCCCCATAACGCCGGATTTTTTCGTAGGATGTAACCCTTTCCAAATATGCAATTCCGATCCACAAACATTCGTCCTTCTGACACGGACTAGAATGGAATCTTTTGCCGCCTTCGGTAATTCATACTCTTCAAAAATCATCTGTTCCGGCTCTGTCATTACTGCAACTTTTCCCTTCAACTAAAAACCCCCGATCTCTTATTAAAAAATGGCCAAAACAAATAAGGAAAATTGGCTATTTCTTAATCTATTCAAAGACTTTCCAAAATATCTCTTCATTTCGAGAAAAATTTATGGAGAGATTTTTACATGCTTCAAAGAAAAAACACTCTTTCGTCATTTTTTCATGACAAAAGAGTGTTTTTTCGTGTTGCTCCTATTTAAGGAATATTTTATTTTACTGTTTAATTTTTGTCTTTATTATTGTCACGTTGTTTACTACGTGCCTCTCCGCCTTTACGACCTATCTCCTCGTAAAATTCGCGACCATGATTCTTAGAGGTAGCTTCTCCGCCTTTACGTCCCGCTTCTTCGACAGTCATATTTTGGTTGCTGTTTTTGTTGCGATTGTTTTGCTTATTAGCCATTACTAAATTCCTCCTCTAAATTTTTATCAGCTTGAAATCAAGCTTACTCTTTATATTCCCAGCCAAAATAGAAGTAAACATAGAAATTCAATCTTTGTTGGCATACATAGTTTCCGTACTATGATTATAAAGTTCAATTATATTCCCATAAGGATCTTCGCAGTATACTAAATAATAAGGCTTGCCTTTCCAGACATTCCATATATCGCTACGTCTTTTACCACCCGAATTTTCTATTTTTTCAGCAAGTTGTTCAATATTCTCTGTTAATAGACAAATATGAAAGAAGCCTTCATATTCTTTTGCTTCTCTGTTTTTCATTCGAGGTTCTTGAAATTCAAACAGCTCGATTCCTACTTGATTACCCGCTATCATATGTGCATTTCTCATTTTCATAATATGGTCACCAAGTAAATCATTGGTCATATTATACTTGTTTTCTTCTTCTGCATTAAAAGAATAAGGACCTGCTATTAACTTAAATTCCAAAATTTCTTCGTACCATTTAATCGCTTCTTCGATATCTGGCACGGACAAACCTATATGTGTAATGGCTATCATCTGTATCCCTCCTATTAAAAGGGTTCCCCTTCTAAGTAAAATGATAAACAAATGATTTTTGGACTGAGTTTTAGTGGCATAAACCTTATGAAAATATAAAAGATCTCATTCAAACTTTTTCCAAGCTTGAACGAGATCCTACAGAAATTGAATCTTACTATTCCTAATTAATAAATGAAGCCTCTACTTATCTTTACGATTCTTCCCTTTTTCTTCATAAAATACACTAAAATTCGGATCAATGGTGCCTATATTTAAATACCTTGCTTTATAGTCTCGAAGTAATTCAAAGAACTTTTTACTCAGTATTAAAATCACGACTAAGTTAATGAATGTGGGAATGGCTGTTGTAATATCCGCAAAATACCAAACTGCTTTTCCAGGAAGATTATACATAACTGCATAAACTACCATTAACAAGCCGGGGATCGGATATAGCCACTTGAATAAAGCAAGTATTTTATATTTTAACGTAATTTTCTTTTCATTTTTAAACAAATGCCTTAGCAAAATCTCATAGTACGTATACCATCCAGTAGAAGTTGTAAGACCAAATAGAAAGATGGAGACCGTTATAATGTAGCGCCCGATTTCCCCAATACCTATTTCAAATGCAGATAATGTTAATGCTGCACCATCTAAGCCGGATGACCAAACGCCAGTGATAATAATTGTAAAAGCAGTAATAGAGCAGACGATTATTGTATCAACAAAAACTTCGACAGCTCCCCACATTCCTTGTTTAATAGGGTGAGTCGTTTTAGCAGTAGAATGAATCATTGGAGAAGTTCCCCAGCCAGCCTCATTGCTATACACAGCCCGTGCTACCCCCATACGAATTACTTGGGCAATAACTGCTCCAGTGAAACCTCCAACAGCTGCCATCCCAGAAAATGCACTATCAAAAATTAAAGAGAATACTGGAATAATTTCAGAGTAATTTTTGAGAATAATAAATAATCCTGCTAAAACATAAAACATACACATAAAAGGAACTAGTCTACTTGCTATTTCACCAATCCGTTTAATCCCACCATAGATAAGGATATATATGAGCGTTAAATAAATAAATGAAGCGGGTATCATTCCAATATCAAATGTGGAACTTAATGCCTCGGAAATTGTATAGTTTTGTAGTGTGATGAAAAACGTCGTAAAAATTCCGAATCCAAAAAGAATTGCAGGCACTTTCCAATACTTAAAATTCTTTTCCTCACCGAGCCCCTTTTCCATATAGTAGGTAGGTCCGCCATATGGATTTCCTTGTTCATCCGTATTTCGATAGTAAACGGATAATGTTACTTCCACGGTTTTGGTGATCATACCTAGAAACGCTGTAAGCCACATCCAAAATACAGCTCCAGGCCCGCCAATTGCGATGGCAGTTGCAACACCTCCGATATTTCCAACACCAACACTGCCTCCAATTGCTGTACTCACTGCCTGAAATGGTGTTAATATTCCTTTTGAATCCTCTGATTTGTCTCTTTTGGAAAACACTTTTCCAAAAGTCTGTTTAAAAATATGTGGTAAATAACCGAACTGAAATAGCTTGCTACCTATCGTGAAATATAAACCGACGAATAAAACAGTGAAAATAAGTGGTAATCCCCATAACCAGCCGACAATCGTTTCAAGTATGGCATCCACTTTCCTCTTCCTCCTTTATTTATTGTTGTCACCGCTTTCATTAATCTCTTCTCATCCTCTTCGGTACTTCAATTCTCCACCAATCACTGTCATCTCTGCGTTCGTATTCAAAAGTTCATCTGCATCCTCCATTATAAAAGGATTTTGGGACAATACCGTCATATCACACAGCTTCCCTCTTTCAAGAGTACCTTTTTCTTTCTCCTCGTTTGTTGCATAAGCACCCCCTAACGTAAAAAGTTGAATAGCTTCGTACATCGATAATCTCTCTTGTTCATTGTATCCATTATGTGTTTCTCCACTTTTTTTACGTGTAACAGCTGCATGAATACCAAGGAGAGGGTCTAATGGCTCGATTGGCGCATCTGAACCACCTGCACACCATACACCTGCCTGCAAAAGTTTTTTAAATGGATAAGAGAAATTAGCTCTCTCTTCTCCTAATCTCTCCGTAATCCAAGGGTAATCACTAGAGACAAACTTCGGTTGCACATCTGCAATGCGATGAGGGGTTTTCAATCTGCTGATTAACTCCTCATTCAAAACAGACACATGTATCAAACGATCGCGTATTTTTGCCGGTTGGAATTGGTCTAGGCTATCTAAAACATTTATTAATGCTTGATCACCAATTGTATGAACTGCAACTGGCATATCATATTTTCTAATATCTTTGAAAATATGGTAGAGCTCCTCGTTTTCGTACATTGCATTTCCTGAATTATTAGGAGCGTCCTCATATGGACGTGAAAGTAGTGCTGTCCTTCCCCCTAAAGCCCCATCTGCAAAAAGTTTTATAGCCCCAATCATTACTTTATTATTTCCGTACCCCGCATACATACCTAATGCAATCAGTTCTTCTAAATAATCGTAGTCGATCAACAGGTTACTTCTAGGACCAATACCTTCTTTATTCACAAGTTCATCAAAAAGCTTGTAGGTTTGAAATGCACCACCTAAATAATTCGGATCATTTGTATGAATTCCCGTCAATCCTAGAGATACTGCATCATGCAATGCAGTTTTTAAAGCATGTTTTAACTGGCTATAGGTTTTTTTAGGTATATGGCTTGTTATGATTGTTGAAGCGGTTTCAAGTAACAGTCCAGTTGGTCTCTTAGTAGAGGGATCCAATACAACTGTGCCTCCATAAGGAATTGTCATTTCGGAACGATAGCCACTCAGCGTAAAGGCTCTGCTATTGGCTAAGGATGCATGTCCACATATTCTAGGTAAGAAAAGTGGGAAAAACGGGGCTACATGATCCAGTTCTTGTATAGTAGGTATTTGTTTATCCGGGAAAATATTTTCATCCCACCCGCGACCTAATATCCACTCACCTGGTTGCAATGAAATTGCCTTTTCTTTAATTGCTTTCAAAAGGGCATCCTTTGACTCTACACCAGTAAGATCTAACTCTTGCGAATTTATGCCAACACTAGAAATGTGTAGATGACTATCTATCAAACCCGGAATTACCGTTTTTCCTTCCAAATCGATAATGTTTGTCTCATTTCTTCCCCATTGGAGATTCATATTTTCATTCGTGCCCATGTCTACAATTCTTCCATCCTGTGCAACAATGGACTGCACTACAGGTTCATCAGGATTCATCGTATAAATATTACCGTTAGTATAAATTGTCTTCATAGTAAGGTAGGTCCCCTTTCCTTTTTCTTTAAATAATAGAATGACTATGTTTCATGTTGTACAAAATGGATATTAGATTTCCATGTCTATATTATAAAGGAAATTTTAGCTACCTCACAATATATTTTGAATTTTCTAACCTTTTGTGTTTTAAAAGAATATGAGGAATAAAATAGGAATAGAACCAATTGAGTTGGGTAGAGGGACTATGAACATTTACCAAAATAAAAAAAGCAGTAAATGTTGAATTACAACATTTACTGCTTTTTCTTTTACGTCCCAGGAGAGATTCGAACTCCCGACCGACGCCTTAGAAGGGCGTTGCTCTATCCAGCTGAGCTACTGAGACAAGTACTCCCCTTAAAGGGATTGAAGGTTATTTTCGGTGAATTAGGGATTCGTTCATTTTACGTTTTTAGACCGAAACTAACTACATTTAATATAGTATCACAAAGAAAGAATTGTTGGAAGCTTTATTTTTCTACTGCTCCAAATATTCTTTGACTATTTCAAATGAATTATATTCTATCTAATAATAAAAGATTAATATTACTCTCATTAGATATCATAGCGATCTGTTATAATTAAAAATTATAGCAATTATTATGGGGGATATTAAATTTGCAACGAAAAAAAGTTAAATTTAAATACACTATTTATCATCTTCAGCGTCATTTTTTTTTAGAGTCAATTACGATTATTAATAAGCTAAAAAATATTTTTGTTATTGCTATACTAGTAATTCTATTTACCAAAGATTTTCTATTTAATAAATCATTTTCTAACTATGATTTTTCCATACTACTTACTGCATTTGATTATTCTGAACTTGATTATAATTATCTCTATATCCACTTATGTATTTCTGTGGTCATCACTATTTTAACAGCCCTTTTAACTCACTCTATTCCTTATTACTTTATTTCTTATGCACAGAAATTGTCCAATATAAATAAGATAAAGCAATCCAATAAGACCATTACAGATTATTCCCACAAAATAGTCTGCTTATTTTTTAAAATAGTATTCCGATTTTTTTGTTCAATTTTCAAAAAAAATAAATTGAGAAGATTAGCTTTATTTTCATTAATATCACTTCACGCTGTTTATAGACTTTTAAAAAAAATTATTGCATTTATTTTTTCTCCTGATTTATATTTTGCTCGCATTTTTAAAGAGCGTATCTTAAAAGTAACACTTACCGATAAACACCCTCTATTACACTTAGAAGATTCGGAAATTTTTAGAGACTCTTATTATAAAGCCAATACCTATCAATGGAGTATGATTCGTATTGAACGAAAAGCTTTTATAGAATGGTCCAATTGGACAAATTTGGTGATTACATCTCTATTACTTGGCTTAGTAGCATTTATTTCTCCAAAATATTATGAATTTCTTTTGACCATTATAGTGCTAAGATTAATTTCCAGAGGAATTGAAATAGCATACGCTTTTTATAAAGATGTAGTTCAAGTTAATTCCAAACAATTTTGTAATCCATCTCATAGTAAACCAGTATATGTAAATGGTTTCCAATCATCACTAATTCGTCAAAATGGAAGACTTTCACTTGCTATACATACTCTAATAGAACTGTTTTTAATATATGGAACTGCCTATTTTCTATTATTTCAAATTTTAGTTGAGTTACCTTTAAAATATTATTTACCTGAGCTATATGTAGATTTTACTAAACCTACAATAGCACCAACTCTTTTTGAGAGCATATTATTTAGTACTAGTCTCGGCATGTTCAATATATCTTTTGGTGCATATCAAAATATCCTATTAGCTATATTACATTCTTCCCAAGTAATACTTAGCGGAATATTAATTCTTCTATCCATTGCACAATACTTAGGTGCTGATAGAACACTAAATAAAGCAGATTCATATTTGTATGTTCAGACAGCTCTACTTAGAAATACTTGGAATAAAATGAGAATCATCAAGATAATTAATTTTAGTGAAAAAATAAATTATCATTTTGAAAGTTATCTTATTTCTAATACTATCAAAACTAAGAAAGGGAGTCCCAAATAAAACGGACTCCCTTTCTTTTGTATTATTATCTATTCTGTAGTTAAAAATAGAATTTACCATAATGAAAATAGTCATCTTAATTACATGGAAGACAACCACTATTATTTAGAGTAACTTACCAAACATGTTCTCCATTTTCCCGACATTGTCACCATTTTTTATACCATAATTTAATTTGAATGCAGTTAACCAAAAATTACAAAAACGAGCAACCCAAAAGAGTTGCTCAAGAACCTTTACTTACCAGGAATTTTCATCATGTGGTAATCCATATGCCATTTAAAAAAACGTTTATTTCCCTCGTTATAGCAGTTACAAGGTGTATTTTCGAAATGTCCCAAGTATATTGGTTCGAATACCTTTGTATGTTCTTCAAATTTATCAATATTCATTTTATGACTGTACACGATGCCATTTTCCTCGTAAGTATCTAATAATTCTCCAAAACAGACTTTAACTGCTTTTAAAGCTCTGGTTCCTAGAGGAGTTTGTTGCCGGATATATTAGTTTTATTATAATATATCCGGCAAAAAACCTCTTCTATACATAAACGTTTAAAGAGATATTATCTACTTTGACAACAATGAAGCCCCTACTTATTAATTATAAGAAGGGGGTTTCACACTATTTTCTATTTACGATCTAAAATGTCTATTTAAAGCTTCTTTTAAGGTATTTACATCAAGTTCCAGATCTAACACATGCATTTTATCATGGCAATTTGGGCATAATGCAATTGAATTATAAATACTATCTTCTCCACCTTTTGAAAGCCAAATAACATGGTGGGAGTGAAGATGTGGTTCTCCCTTTTTGTTTTTATATGGTGCTGGCTTTTCACATAATTGACAGTTTCCTTTAGCCCACCTCTTTGTATATTCAGCTACGAAGGGATTTCTTTCATAATGCTTAGCAGTAACAGATCTTTTCGCTACTTTTTTACTTGCATTTTTTGCTCTTTTCGTCAGCTCTTCATCACTTAATTTCTTCGCCAGTTTTTCCCGTTCGGATTCCTTAATATCAATTAACCTTTTTGGTATTCTTATAGGCTTTTTTCCATTAATAAGTTTAAGCGGAAATATCCATACAGTTCTTAATTTTTTATCCTCTCCGAACTGCTCTTCTTGGTATGGATCTCCTGCTAACTCAACATTGCCAATAAATATATGCTCCTGAGGTTTTAAAACTTCAAAGAGAAATATATCAATTCCATTATTATTCGATTCTGCTAATGTTTTATTTTGCTGGAAGGATAGACTTTGAGGTCCATTTTTGCCCATTCCAGTATAATGAAAAATATCTCCTTCCCATCTATCCTCATAGAGTTTAGTATGATCAGATACGAGGACTAAAGTGTTAGTTTTAAGTGACCTTCTCATGCCCATATATATAGTACTTTTAAAAATTCCAGCTATTTCTTCATTATTTAATACCTGACCCACTTTAATATTCGGATTAAACTTCATTATTTCACTCCTATTAATCGGCATAACCATTCCTTCTATTAGAAATAACTTTTAGCAACCCTGCGACTTGACCGTGTTTTCTTTAAATATAGACTCTTTACTTTCTTATGTAATAAATCACCTTTAACTGGTGTACTTTTTATAGAGGCAGATACCTCACCTTGCTCAATGGTATATCCTAGACCATTTAAAACCTCCGCTGTTTTGGCAATGCTTCCATGAATTACATATGCATGAATTACTTGCTGCACAAAATTTTCAGGTTGATATTTCTCAATGAGTGCCACATATTCCTGAATCTCCTGTAAATCTTTTTTTGACTGTTCTAGAGTACGAAACGTTTTCATTCAAATAAACCTCCCTGACCTTTATTACCATCACTATAAAATAGAGGGAACTCCACGTCAATACACTTACTGAAAATTAACTCTATTAAATATATTATTAAGTATGGATTTACAACGCAAAGGTTATTTATGAACATAAAAAAAGCCGATTCCAAGGAATCGACTGTTGAACTAAACCACCCGTTAGTCAATAATATTTAGTTCTTTTATTGACACAAAATTGCCAGTTATTACAATACGAGGGAAATATCCTTTAGTTCATTTATTTTACCTCAAAGTTCCTAGATACTTATTCCCCAACCATACCATCATTATCCCGATCATCCATATATGGATATAACCAATGATCACTTGTTATTGGCATGCTATAACCTGCTGCTTTTGCTTCTTTAATCGTCACTTGTCCATTTCCATCTGTATCAACACTAGAAATATCTTCAGTGCCATTCGACGCATTGGACTTATTAGAACTCGTTGACTTATTTGAGTTAGTTGATTTACTTTCAGTTAATCCTAGAGATTTATTTATTTCATCAGGGTTGCCGTTATCAAACTCATCTACAATTTTATTCCCTTTTAAAGTGTAAGTGTACCTGTAATGAGAAGGAATCTGCGTTTCCGTATTAGGATATGTGATAATTGCTTCGATATTAGTAGCTCCACCAGCTTTACGAATAGCATCTTCCATATATGCTTGATCACCATGTCGGTTAAGCGTACTATCTTGTGGCGTAATATTATAAGCGTTCGATACCCCACCAAGAGAATCCGCAATAATATGTCCTTCATCTAAATCTGCTCTCTCGACCCCAGGAACTTTTGCTTCATCAGTGTAGTATCTGCCAGATGATGTAACGGGTTCGGTACTGTCATCTTGTAGAACGATTTCGTCAGCAATGACACGAACCAATTGCCCGTATTCATTAGTAAATGCCCAATATTCACGGTCCCCGTAACCAATGTCAACGACGACGTTAGATTCACGATATCCAGACAAATCACCACCATCCACTTCAATAAGCCTGTATCCTGAGAACAGTTCATTATTTGGTTTGGGTGGTGTTTCCTCTACTACTGGTTCATCAACAACCGTAGTGATAGTTTCATCTTTTTCACTATAACTATTTATATTTGTTTCAACTGTGGTTACTTCTTGTGGATTTGTTTCTACATCTGTATTGGATGTATCTTCTACGTTGGTACAACCAACCATAAAGATGGTTGTTAAAAGGAAGATTAAATAGTTCATTTTCTTTTTCATTTTATGACTCTCCTATAATAGTTACTGTTCATTCTAAAAATCTCGCATTGTTAAGATAATTCAACGTTGTTTACCTATTGATAATAGTATATTTAAGTGGGAAACTAAAGAAGGAACACTAGAGTACCTTACTATCTAGTGGTTGCATCGATAGGCAAAAAACTTTTAGCCTACTGCCACAAGGGATATGACGTTTAGAAAATATACTATTATCTTATAGGCATTATAGGCTTAATAGGAGCATAGGGGGCTTTCTTGACAGACGCCACCCTGCTTTATGAAAATCAAAAAGAAAAAATGAAATGGAGATGGTTTGAATGCTTAAAGGAATTTTTAGATTTTTCGATATTTTGAGTAAAGTGAAAAAGTGGTTCAATAGAAACTTTGTTTTATTATTCGTAATACTATTTTTTGCGATAGCTATTCTGAGTACATTATAATCTCTGCTATTTTTCGGTGATGGCGAGAATGGCAGTTACTATGTTTCATCATGTCTATGATCCATTTTGTAATATAGTTCATCCCCAATTTACTAGTATAAGTCATATGTCTGAATTTCATCCTACAGTAAGGTCAAGAGAGATAGATGGGATATAGCCATGTTGAACATTCGCCTTAACCCGTTTGGTCAATTTATTCCTATTAGTTCTCTTAATCTCTCTATGCTTAATACCTCATCTTTTTTTCTATGTACCATTCGATGACAATTTGAACATAATGGAACTAAATCGGTTACTGGATTAATCTCTACTTCTTCCTCCAATGTGTTTAAAGGGTTAATATGATGAATTTCTATAAAGTCTTTCCCCCAATGTCCATACTTTTCTTCAAAATTAAATCCACAACCAAAGCAATTTAATCCATGTATTTCAATAGCTTTAATTCTATTTTTGGGGTTACGTTCATATTTTTTCATATAATACTCCAGAGCTTTACCTTCTTTATGAACCGTGTAGTACTCCTTTTCTTCCAGATCGCTATCCGATTCAATGCGTTCATATTGATATTCATTACAAAACTTCACTTCTAAAACTAATGGCTCATCTTGAATACGGATTAATTGAAGTTTAGGTAGTTCCTCATCCTTAACATTTGCACCCAATTTATACAGTTCGTAAATTTTAGGATAGCTATTTTGAATAACTTTTCTAAATTCGGCATTTAAAAACAGGCGAGTCCGAGGTCTAATCGCTTTATCCGCTTCTAAATACGCTTGGTACGCTCTTTTATTAGAAAGAATAGTTATATTCTTTCTCTCACCAGAAAATACATTAGAAAATTTGAAAAAGTCTCTAACTTCATTAGGTATTCCTGTTAATCCATATAAAATTAAAGACTTATCCATTTGCTTATTAGCAACATCATTACTTAGAATGTTCCAAGAGTAAAAAATGTTTTTAGTTGTTTTATACAACTCATCAGCTTTAAATATACTAGTTTCCTTATTTCCTTCTCTAATTTCATTATAATAGGTTTTGATACATTTGCTCGTAAGTTCATACATATAGTCCACTAATTCATCGTTTTTAAGGTCTACTCTATTTGAAATTTGTAATGTCGATTGCAGGAAAACGATTATCTTCAAAATTTCAGATTCTGTTAATGTATTTGACCGTTCTTTATAAAAGAAGGATTGATAATATGACATATCGTCAATATAATATCTAAAAAATCTTGTATCTTCTGGATATTTTAATGTAAATAACCTTACAGTGCTCAACAGACTATATAAGGATTCCTTGTTTTTGCTCAAATAATCTCTTCTTATTGGATCTGATATTTTTTTACTTGACCCTACATATAATTTATTAGCCATATTGATTCCCCCTTTTAATAAAAAAGCAATATACTAAAAAAATTCTCATACTCTTTAATAATCTTATAGAAGCTCTGATTTTTATTCTTCTTTCATTTAATTAACTTCAAATTTTGCTGTTACAGTCACATCTACGATACTCTTTAGATAAGTAGAGATGCAAACCAAAAGGCTCAAAAAAAGCCCCACTCCTAAGTGCGGGACATATAATAGTATTTTTATTTCGTATACTTCAATCTTTCAAGCAAAGTACTAACTTCATTCTTAGCCTCTTCTGTTCCGTTTTTCTAGACGTTTATTTCATATCCTTCATCCAATATATCAATCTCTACGATATCCTTTTCTTCTAACGATCAAGTGTGTACTTTTTCTATGCCCTTATTACTCGCATCCCCAACCGTCTTTATCACGGTCGAATTTCGATTTGTAGGCTGGATGGCTGCTTGATACTCCTCCTGGATATACTTTTCTTAACTCCGTACAATTTTTAAATCCAGTTTGTACTGCAGGTGCTTTTGCAACTGGTGCTTTTGTTTTTGTTGTTACCACTGGTGCTTGAACCGGTGTTGGATTGTCTATCATATATTTTAGCAACTCCATTTTTGATTTTGATGGAGTTTCGTATTTTACCTTATCACCAGCTTGTACAAAACTACCTCCACCTACTCCGTATAAAGTGCCATCTGGATGATTCTTAAAGCTATATACTCTGTACTCTTCACCTTTTTTTATTGCACGAACAGTGGTTAAAGATCCATCATCTTCTAACTCCACTAGAACTGTATCCGCTAAGATAGTTACTTTACCAATCTGCCCTAACTTTAACTCTGTTTTACCCCACATTACTGAAGCCGCATTAGTTGCATCGGCGGTGTAGGTACTAATCCCTAATATCATTACTAATAACAACAAAACTTTGATCAACTTTGAAAACATTTACATCTCCCCCTTTCCTTATATAGTACAATTTGGAAGAGTTAAAGTCTATAGTATTATTAGAAAAAGAAAAAAGAATCATTACAACAAGTTGTAGGGTATATTTTAGGTTAATTTTAACTTCATACCACCTTCATTAGGTTATTTCAATTTAAAAAGATATTCTTTTTATGCCACTTAAAATATTCTTTGTTCTCCTCATAAATAACAATCTTATATATAGAAACTAGTCCATATTTCAAATAGCTATCCTCCGGTATTTGCGTGGAAATATGCATTCTACCTTGTCCATCAAATGAAATGAAACCTTTATCATAAAGAGCGTCATGATTACAACATAATAACAATCCATTGTATGGATCAATTCTTTCTATATCAATACTATCTTTCCAAGGTTTAGCATGGCTCGCACGAAGTAATTCGGGTAATTCTATATCACAAATTGCACATTTATGCTCCCATAAAGGCATTAAGTTTTTACGGAACTTTTGCTGTCCTAAACGAATCTTTGTTTTCACTTCTGCTTCAGTTTCAGCAATCATTGGGATAAAAGTATTACGCTCCGTACGACGTACTGTACCAATAGCTAATTCCAGCTGTTCTTCATCTACTTGGTAAATATTAAGGTCACTGATTAGTTCTAACAATTTTATTGCAAGTTCCTCATTACAAGGATACAGATATCCTTGGTTACCATTTGAATCCGCTTGAAACGGTGAATACTTAATTGGTAAGAGCGGTAAAATATCTTCAAATTTAGAACGTATCTTTACTGACTCTTCAAGTTCATGGTATTCCAGTTCCACTAAATATCCTTTATCGTTCCAGCGTTCATGAGTTTGCATACTTGAGGGCTTACTCGCTGTCTTACATCCAGTTTTAGCAATACTAATAGCCACAATATACCCTCTTACATAATGAAAAATACGGTCCCCAGTCTCAACCTCAGTCATCCTTAACCATGAATGTGGCACATTTCCACTTCTATCTTTTTGTGGCGACCATATAATCCCTAATTCTTTCTCCTCTTGATATGTGTGACCTTGCATAACGATGAAGCTTTTCATTTATAGAACACTCCCAATTCAAATATCTTATATGTATTATTACAATGAATTTTTACGATTTTACTCTCAAGAGATACGGAGACTTAGTTACCAACTTAGTTTAAAGACCTCCTAAAAATAATTATATGGCAAATACTTACAAGTTAAAAAGGAATCCAATAAAGGATTCCTTTATAATTTACATATTTCCCTAAATATAGTACAACTTCCTAATTGCTAGTTTCGATTCTAATTTGGAATAACACATCTAAATAAGACAATTTCAAATGCCTTTAGGTTAGGGTTAGCACTGAATGAATTTAAATATTATTTAGAAATATAGTAACAATTTGTGCCTGTATCTAGAATATCAATGAAATCTACACAATTTATTGTGTTATTGATCCCAACTTTGAATGTATTTCCTGTAGTGTAATTAATGTCAAGATGATGCAAGGGATGCAACCTACCATTTTCAAGCTTCACATCATAATCATAACGCAAGTAACCAGATTCAAATACAAGCAACTTTTTTAATATTTGCCAGATTTGATCTTTATTAGGTTGCTGTTCAAAACTCTCTAATATTCGCATAACGTCTGAATCTAAATCTAATATACCTTGATTCTCTTCTCCATTAAAAATTTCTTGGAAAGTTGTTGTTATTACGGCATGGTTTACTCCTGTTATCTCTAAATCAGTCATAGAATCGTAAATAACAGGGTTTTTTACCTCTGGAAGCACATCAACATTAAAAGGAAAGTTAAAAGAATAGATTTTGTCATCAATTACAAAAAATAACCGTTTCATTTTGTCAACTCTTAGAACAATATAATTATTATCTGGTCTTTCTACAATCTCACCGAATGAAAGTAATGGAATAGCCTCTAACAATAGCATGATAATATCGTTTTTAGTTCTAATTATTTCAGATGCTAATTGGACGAATCTTCTTGTCATATTTACTTTAAATTCTTTCATTATCATACACCTAAAGCAACTCTATATTTTTTGCTATTAACGCATAAATTTTATCTGCATCTACGCTATCTTTTGCCATTACATTAACAAGGTTCTGAATTTTCCCCTTTTTATCAGGGTCTTCAATTCCAAAACTTTTTAATATTTCTTCTATAATGTCAAATTGAGATTTATTAATATTAGCTTCCAACATTAGTTTAGAAGTATCCATAATCTCATTAGATTTTGGTTCCTTAACTGTTAGATGTCCTGTTTCAATTATTTCATTCACTGCGACTTCTAGACGATTATTTAGGACACCATTACTTTCAGAAAGAATTAAATAACTAGTAATAAATGATCTTGTCAGCATCATATATAATGAATTACGTATAGTTGTACTACTATTAAGAGGTGTAGTAGTTATACATATAATAAATGGAAATTCTAGCCCTTTTATATTGTTACGATTACTTATAAATAAAGTATTCTTTTTCTTATCCTTCACCTCATATCCTTTAATCGCTGACCAACCAAACATCTGATCAACTTTTATAATTAAGCTTTCTGCTAGGTTATAGTTCCCGTTATTATTCTCGAGGAAAACAACACCAATATCACCAGCTTCAACGGTCGGGTTTTTTTCTTTAATATCTTGTATTGCCCAAATTACTTTATCCAAATAATTATCTTCCTCAGCTGTAGATAATTTAATGCTAGTAATATTATCTTCAAGGTTTTCAAATCTTTTTAATGGCTCTCTGGAAAAACTGTAATACTCCCCCTCCTTTTCAATAGTATATCCACAGGCCAGCCACTCCTCATCACTTAACCACCTTACAACTGGTCGCTCTAGAATACCAAAACCAACTGCATGGGCAAACATTAGAGTTTTAGGGTCTGTTCTGTAAACTCTATTTAAAAGAAAATCGGGCTTATCTTTGGCTATTCCATTGTAATCATAAATATTTTGGAATATATCACCAGCTATGTAGACTTGTTTTTTAGTAACTTTTTCACATAATTTGAAGAAAGTGTCATTAAAGTCCTGGCTTTCATCTATTAAAATGTAATCAAAAAACGGCTCAAACGCTCCTTCTTGTTCTAGTTCATTTAGCCTTTCCAATGCATTTTTACACACTGATTCAAAAGAGACCGCCCAACTATACCTTTGAAAAGGAATTTTATAATGATTACATATAAAACTATACACACCAGAATTTTTATCTGCTTGAGACCCCCAACTACGTTCTACCCAAAGCCGTTCATTCCATTTAATTTGTTCTCTAACCTTCATAAAGTCAAAAAAATTAGGAATACGGTCTTTTAAATCTTTTGCCAAAATCGTATTGAAGCATGTAAAAAATATTTTTGAATCTTCCTCATTAATGTAAATATCCTTCAGTTTATGTAGGAGCAGTTCTGTTTTTCCTGTTCCAGCTAAACCTTGAATTGTTACTCTTTTTTTATCCATTTGTTCAAAGATAAACCTTGTCTGCTCGCCATCAAATAAAATAATATTTCTCTTAATCTGTTCTAAAGAGCTACTAGGTAGATCACCTTTAACACGATCAATATCGTTTATACTCCCAGTTAATAGAGAGATTAGAAGCTCACCTTTTCTTACATTTATATCAAGTAAGATATTACTCTCTATATATGAGATAATACTATCATTATCCCCAAAATTTATTTCTTTTGTTAATTCTTCTTGCCATTTTCTAGGTCTACCTAAAAAGCTTTTATAATCATATTTATCCGAAATAATCCCTAAGTCTTCTATAAAGTCTCCTGCAAATTCTTCAAATGAATCATTATCTCCACCAACATTAATGAATAATAACTTAACTTCTGGTATTAAAATTACTAATGCATCTTTATAAGAATATTGATATTTCCTTTCACCTATAGGCTTATCAATAACATAAACCTGTCTTTTTTCCCGTTCTGCAAATAATTCTAAGTCACTTAAAATAGAACGGATTCTAGGATTACTTACCTTTTCTAAATCTAATTGCTCAAAATAATAACTGTTATCCACACATTTTCATCCTTTATATAATAGATTTTAGAATCAATAGTATCTAAACAAATATATCATCTCTAATCAGAATAATACAGATACACATTTAAATTACTTGAATATTCCACCATTTAACTTCGCCATTTTATTGGAAGTAATTAATATACTTTATTATTAACCATTCATGTTCTTTTGACAGTCCACTATTAAAACATCTAGCCATACCTCCAACTTTCTCGAATAAAAAGAAAAAATACTTCAACCCTGTTTAGGAGCTGGTTGAAGTTTTTTGAATACTATATTAAACGTATATCTTTTTATTGTTTTACATGCAGTTTTACTCTTACACAACCCCAGTATTCCACTCGTAAAACCACTAGAGAGTGTAGTGGCGGTACAGCTATAGGCCTACAGCATATTTAACTACATTAAATTGGTCATAACCCTCCCGGGTGATAATACCGTTTTTCATCATTTGTTTACTCACTTACTGACTGCTTTTTTAACTCTACATAAAAAGTTGCTTTCGGTATTCCGTTTAACTTAAGTATATCTGATACGCTCATTTTGTTATCCGCTCTATTTTTATATTGCTCAATTGCCTTCCGAATAGCTTTAGGTGAAAACCCTGCATTTCTACCCATGTGTTTACCTTATTCTTTCGCTCGTTCTCTGCCCTCTGTAGTACTCTACACTATCATATCTCTTTCAACTTGACCGAATAATAAACCTAAAATCAATAGTGAGTCCAGGGATTGTACTGCTATAGCTTTTTCTGACATTCAGCCTTATCTATCTGGTCAGATTACACCCCACTCTCAAATAATTTATCGATAAACTTGCCTTCGAACAAATCTGTACTTCTTATATCTTTGAAATTTGATACCAATATCTCTATAAACATTTCTATTCGGATACCTACAATGATTTCTCATATTCCCCAATGATTTTGTAAAAGGAGTTCTTTTTCAGCTCTAATAAGGTCATAAATTCAACTCCAGTAATTTGTTTACTTTTCCATTTTGGATAGCCTTGTTCAAGCGTTTGAAGCTGTTGCTTGGATATTGTATTCAGATTTAAATTAGGTCTACCTAAATGTTTACCTTTAGACTTTGCCACCGCAATTCCTTCCGCTTGGCGTTGCAAAATGTTTTCACGTTCACGCTCGCTCACAAATGCTAACACCTGTAAAACCAAGTCACTTACAAATGTCCCTAACGTATCTTTGTGTTGAGTAGTATCAAGCAAAGGCATATCTAACACTCTTATATCTGCTTTTATATTTTGAGTAATATCTTCCCATTCTTTCTTTATCTCTTTTGAGTTTCTACCAAATCTATCAATAGATTTAATGTATAGTAAGTCACCCTCACGCAAACACTGTTTTAATGCTTGATATTGTGGTCTATTGAAGTCTTTCCCACTTTCCTTATCAATAAATATGTCACGTTCATTTATGCCTAATTCTTTTATTTCCTTTAATTGTCTAGCTTCATTTTGGTCTTTGCTCGAAACCCTTACATATAAGAAGGTCTTTTTATTCATTTTTCTCTGCTCCCTTTGGTTATCTGTAATCTAATTATAACCAAATAGTTTGTAAAAGTATACAGACTTTATAAACGTTTATAAAATAATTTATTATACTTTAAAAACACTAATATCGGTGTAATCTAAATATCCTTAAAGGTATACCTTTCTAAACAACTATATTCGTAAGGTCAGCATTTTTTAGACTAGTAAAATGTTGGAAATGAAAATAACTAAAGTAGTAGAACACACCAAAAGCGACTGATGAATAAATATCAGTCGGCTTTTAGTAATATTTTTCAGTCCACTTGTTGAAAAATGACTTGTTCATCTTTTACTACATATCGACCATCACCAATGTAATAGGTACTTGGTACATATCGATATACTCTAAATTGCTGTCCTTTTTTCAAAACACGAGATGATTTTTTGTTTTTATTAATTGTTTCCCAAACAACAATATCTTCTAGAATTGTTACTTTCCCAATCTGGCCAGACTTCAATTCTAATCCCTTCCACATTATTCCTGACGATTTAGACCCAAATTGAGCATTTTTAATTAACATTTTTTTGGATGGCGTTTCATAGTTAATGGCACTTGTACGTTCAATCCATGTATTTCCTCCAAGTCCGAGCATTTGCGGAATCTCTTCATAAACCAAGTTGTAGTTGTCCACTTTTAAGTAATCTACTTTTATTAAACGATTGTTTAATTGCTTGTAAACTGGCACTATATTTTTTAGTTTCAAGCACCCTATAGCATTAAATACTAAACTCTCATGATAGCACTTTTGCAGATTTTCTTTTCCGTTATCTATCACCACAATATTCTCAATAGGTGGCGGATTGGGATTAGGGTTAGGGTTAGAATTAGGGTTATCATCTGGAGCAATATATTTTTTAATTATTACTTCTGTTGCTTTACTCTGGTTACCAGCAGCATCTGTTGCCGTTAAATATAGTATTGTGCCCGCTTTTTGTTTCTCTATCTCTACGGTATATTTCCCTTCGCTAGTAGTAATTGCTGTTCCTATTACTTTATTTCCAACTTTAACTGTGATTATCGACCCCACTTCTGCCGTACCTGTAATAGTCTTAGAAATTTCTATTACATCATTCACCGATGGCGATTCTGGTGGGGTCAAATCTTCAGGTGGAATATTACCAACTGTGAAGTCAGTGATATATCCCTGTGGTAAATTATTGTATCCATCAAATAAAACAAGCTCATTTCCTGCTTTATCATTCAAAGTAATTTGTTGTAATTTCCAAAGTCCAAACTCAGCACCCTCCCTGACCTTATAACTCCCCATCCAATAATCCCCGGCTATATCATGATTAAGAGTTAAAGACGCAAAACTATTTTCTGAAGGACTTTTATAATAAAACAAAACTTCGTTTACACCAGACATATCATCCGTTACTTTTGCTTTTACCGTAACAGTTTCTCCTACTTTCACATTAAGTGGACTTACTTCAATATTTTCTATGACTGGGGGTGTTTTATCCCCGCCAGATTCATTCTCTATAGTGAAACTGGTAAGATCTTCATCAGGTAAATTATTATTATTTTTATGTAGATAAAGATCATTTCCTGCTTTATCTTCGATAAAAATAGAATCCAAAATCCATTTTCCACTTTCATCATTTGACTGGGCGAAATATATCCCTTCAAAAAGCCCTTCATTTTCCTTATACAGTCTGACAGATCTCCTACTATTTGATGATGGAGAAGAATAATTCATTGAGACATGCTCTACACCAGACATATCATCTGATACTTTCGCCTTTACCGTAACATATTCCCCAACTTTTAAATTAAGCGGACTTACTTCAATATTATCTAGTACGGGTGGTGTTACATCTCCGCCAGTATCATTTTCAATGGTAATTATGGTAAGATCTTCATCGAGTACATTATTTTCTTTATTTACAGGTAGATGGTTAAATGCTTTATCACTTATTACCATATAATCAAAAGTCCATTTTCCATTCTCATCATATGACTGTACAGTATATTTTCCTTCCCAAAATCCTTCATTGTTTTGGGAAAGATTAAATATCATCATTTTGTTTTGTGATGATGGTGAATTATAAACCATACCTACATGCGCTACTCCCGACATATCATCCGTTACTTTCGCTTTTACTGTAATAGTTTCTCCAACTTTTACAGTAAGCGGACTTACTTCAATACTTTCTAGTACTGGTGGAGTTACATCTTCGTTAGCAAATACACTATCAACTGGCAATATTAGTGTATAGATTATACATAAAATCATCGTCATCGTTAGTAATAATATCTTCTTCACAATCTTCCTCCTATTGTCTTTGTTTTAAATGATGTATTACTTCACTAAAATATTCTCTATCAATATAATCATTATTAATTACAAGTTTTTTTTAGTCCCCTGAGCTCATCTAAACCAGAATTTCTATCTAGAACTTCCATAACCGGCTTTTTGACTATGCACAAAAGATAAGTTAATTTTTTTCTCTGAATTAAAAGTACCTCTTCACTTAAGATAAATCTTCCCCCTTCTAGTCCACAAAATTATATAGCTTTTTGGGAAATATTTTGATGTTACTGTACAAGTTCATCGACAAAGAGATTTACCAAGAATTGATCTGTTTGCAAGTAACCTTCACACTACAAAAATACCAGTTATTAACTTATTAGAATATAGAGAATATTTAGTAATAGGTTAATTTTACCGTTAATATTTTAATTGTAAATACATACTAGGCATAATTTGTTTAGAGATGTTTAAAACATCAATTTTATCCATGTACCCTTCTTAGAACAAAATCATCCTTTATCTCCCCTTACAAATACACCTATTTCTAGAGCAATCAGATTAAAGAAGCAGATATTAGGTAACTATAGATACTATAGATTGTTAAAGGGGTTTGAAGCAGAATGAACAGTGAAGATAAAATATACGAAACATTAGCCTTAGGTATGTATCATCGTTTTTGCAGCATTGATAATTTGAGTCAGATCGGAAGCAATGTAAAAGAAAACCCAATAATGTTCGAAAGCTTTGTTGCACTAGTAATGGAAAATACACTTGGTGGTAAAGCTACTGTTACACAACCATCTGGTGACTTTGGAGTAGATATAGTACACACACTTAAGAACAAAGATACGTACCTTGCCCAAGTTAAATGTTATAACCCTACTGATAAAATTAAATACGAACCAATTTCAATTCTCCATTCAAACATAGTAAAAAGAAATGCTGTTGGTGGCTACTTCGTTACTACGAGTGATTATAACGATAATGCCAAGAAATATGCAGAGGGTCTAAATATTAAGCTAATTAATGGTTTTGAATTGGCCCAGTATTGGCTAGGGGAAAAAGAAAGCTGGGTTCATGAAGCTAAAAACAAAACATTCTTAGAAGAATTGTTCAGTGGAATAGAGAGTTTTTTCGAAGAAATATACAATTCAATCGTGAAAAAAGTTAAATGACTAGCTAAAGTTACCAACTAACTTCTCCATTTTAGACAACAAGGTTCTATTGAGGTAAAATACTTCTTTTATACATATGTACGTTTTTACCTATAATAGGTTATTAATATATAGGATTTCGCAGTAATGACATTAAGCCTGCTAGAATCAATAACGTCTTTTAGCAAACATTCTCCCTAAATAAACTATTACGATATTTCATAAAGCCTTCAAACCAACAGTAATTCTCATACCTAAGTATAAAAGCAAAGGAAGCACCTTCATTTGATACTTCCTCTAACTAATGTAATTTAGTTCGTGCAATCCTTGATTAGCATTATGTTTCCCCTTTTTGGGGGTCGTTGTTCTATTTAAGTTTTCACTTAAAGCTAATCAAAGATTTCACTTGTACGTTTTTACCTATAATAGGTTATTAATATATTGGTGGTGCGTTAGCATCCAACTTTAACTAATTTGCTTTACAAGATTCTCATATTGTCTTCTAGGTAACATCTTCTGTAAAGTCTTTTTATCAAAGAAGTGTATAATGCAAGAATTAAAGGAATCAGAATAGTTCAAACCATTACACACTACTTTAAATGAAGAATCTTTTTCTTCTTCATATTCAATATTCATTTTATAAACGTTTGGTTTTTTTTCCTTTTTTATTACCTTACCATGCTCATTTCGTACATGGCGATTACGTTCAATTATTTCTATAACTCCGTTTTGTTCAAGTACATCAATCAAATTTCGTGTTGTTTTTTCTGCTAAACCGCTCGCTTCGCTCATTTGCCTAAATACCATATAAAAATTGCCATTCTTCATTGCATATCTTTTACTATGTATGAGTAAGCAATAGGTCAACAGCTTTTCATTTTTACTTTTCAATTGCAATATCTGTCTCATTTCCTCATATGTAACGAATAAATCCTTTTCTTCTATCGTTAAACTTACCTCATTTTCGTAGATGTACTTGACGCTAGATTGTATATCTTTAATACAATCTTCCCATTTAGTTGTATAACACCTTGTATCTTGTTCACTCAGCCACTCAACCAATTTCTTGTAATTTTCTTCTTCCGTTAAGCCTTGATGACGAAAATATTTTGCTAATTTAAATAATGAATTATGTCTCATGCCTGTTGTGGTTAATCCTGTATGTAACAATTTTTCGATTGCTTCAATCGTTTCCTGTTCACCTATGTTTTCCCTATATATTTTTAAGGGTGTATACTTGCTATCAATAAATCCTCTTACTTCTTCAACCTCTCTAACTTCTTTTTCTTCAACCATATCACGTTCACGCTCTAAGATATTGTAAATAGTCCCAATGTCCATTTGTTTAATCTTGAGAATATATTGCACATTTCGAATTGGCTTTAAACCTTTGTAATAATCCACATACCAACAACGGGGTTTACGCTTATTTTTAAAGTTAATTCCTAGCGGTAGTTTTACCCCCTGTCTCATTCCATTAGGTCGGTACTCTACCTCTCCATAATCAATCTTTAACAATTCTGATTTATTCATGGTCAACAAATATAACTCGTGAGCCAATTCGTTTTTAATTGGTTCATTGAAATATAAATCAACATGATAACCTTTGTTGCCACTTATAGAAATATGAATTTCCTCATTCTGTATACCAAGTTCCATTAGTGCATTTACTAGACGATAAACGGTCCATTTAGCTTTTACCTTATCTTTAACATCTATATCAAAACATATAAATTTTGTGTGATAGGTAGAAGAAAAGACACCTAATGTTGCTTTTCCATCTATATGCCTCTGTACAACATAGTCGTTTAAAGGAAATACCTTTTCATTTTTATAACTGTTAAAAGTTTGATAATTACCATGTTCAGATAGAATCAAATACTGATACCTCGCCATAATAAACAGCTCATTTATTTTTTTTATTATATCCTTATTTTTATTAGACATATTATTCCTCTTTTCTCTTTATAAAGATAAAAGAGGTAACTCCATATATGTTTAATTGTTATGTATGTTCCTTTTCATTTCTCTCTTAATATTTCTTTTGTTTTATGTTTTTGGAATAACCCCTTCTAAACTGATAAAAGTATATTCTCTACTTAATTAATCCTAATTTCTGATATCAACTACATGCTTTATCAAAAACTTATGATGATATTTTCCCCAAATACTATAACATTACAATTCGCCATCAAATTCGTATACTTCTTTATATGGATGGCTTTCAACATAAAAAATAAGATGATTAATCATTCGCAGAAAATTTTCTTCTTCACTTGATGTGTCAGAAAGACCCATTTTTTATCTCTCTCAATCTGTTTGACTCTCAAATCAAAATATTTTTTCAACTTCTTAATATCTTTTTTAGTTAGTAGTAAGACATCACAACCATTCCCATACTTCTCCCCAGCTGTATAGCGCTTCAATCCTCCTATTTTTAACATATCATGAATCAAGTACAAATTAGATGGTTCGTTTAAAGTATATTTATAAACTAAATCTTCTCCACAATCAATATAGCGTCCCATAATATCATTCTCCTTTTTATTGTTAATTAACCTCTCTAAATACGCAGACTACAAATTCAAAAAAATAATAACTAAGTTTTCTAACCCCCCTACAAATATTAATTAATCTTTTTTATAAATCTGTTGACAAAAGATAATGGCTTGATGTATAGTTATATTAAGATGCAATACTTGTGTCAAACTTCATTATTTTGAGAAGTATTACAAATATACCATTTTATCTTCTATTTGTCAAATTAGATTGTTGTGATAACCTCTCTATTCATAGAGAGGCTTTTTTATTTTGTATTCAAAATTTCGCCAGCACACATACCAACATACAATAATAGGGCTATTTTTCTAAGGGGTTTTTCGTCGGATATATCAATATAATACTAATATGTCCTGCAAAAAAACTCTTCTATAAGTTACTGTACGTGAAAGACATGTCTATTAAGAGTATTTTCATTAATCTCATACGTGGATAAACTAATTACTGATGCGACGATCGACAACTTTTTAGATTTACACGTTGCAAATCTTATTTTAAATACAAAAACACCCCTAACATTTAAAAGTGTTTTTGATGTTTGATATTTAAGTGCAACCTATAAAATTTCATTATTTGTTGCACCTGTCAAAAACCTTTTATCATTTTGGCTAGTTACTTAAATCAACAATAAAAGACAATATCTAATATATTATATGTATTAGTCTTTAAATCATTGTATTAGTTATTGGTTTAAGTAACGAGCCAAAATAAAAAGACGGGCAAATGAATAACCCATCTCGCCATACTGCTTATTTAGAATCATTTCCTATTTGTACAAATTCCTCATGCATTGTTTGTTTACCTATAACAAAATGCTCTAACGCCTTGCTTGTCAATTCTGCATCTTTAGTTAGAATACTATCGTTAAAAGCTATCGTACCGTTAAGATATTCCTCTGTAGCTTTAGCTATTAGCTCATGTGACAACTCAAATCTCTCTGGTGGAATTATGCTCTGAACTTGTTCTAAATTATCTCTAAGCGCATATTCAACTTCATCTAGCTTGGATAGATATTCGCTTGCGCCTGAAATTTGAGAATTAGTACCTGCCATCGTTACCAATGTAGTAACTGCATCAATGTTGTTAGATATATAGCTAGTTGCTTCTGACATAGCATCAGTATAATCAGATACACTCATTTCCTCTTGTACAACTGGCTCTTCTTGCACAACAGGTTCTAATTCAATTGGCTCCTCTACTTCTACTGCTTCCTTTTTAGAAACCTCGACAATCTCTGTCTGACTCTCTTTACTTACTTCTTCTGCGCCATTCTCATCAATAACTCCTACTTCACTACAAGCAGTCATCAATGCTAAAACCATAGCTAGCAATGTTACGTTAAGTGATTTCTTCATCTTCATACACATTTCTCCTTTTATGTTTAATCATTTGAAATGATTATTAACATGTTATTTTTGTTATTGATTGCAACCATTCTTTCTGTTTTTACAGTTTTGTTTTTGGAAACGAAGCTACCATTTACAGCCTTTACCTCTTTAGCTACAACCTCTTCTCTGCTTCGAAATTCGAATTTATTATACAATGTTGATTGGAAAAACTTTCAATACCCTCCATTAACTTAGAGAACACAAATAAAATATATCTCCCAAAGAATCACACGTAATAATTATGTCTATAAAGAGTGTTTTACAATCATTTATCCCCTTTCATACGGTGTAATTATTGACAGGAATGAGTAGCTATAAGTATATCTACAACTTTATTAGCATCTTTCATAACTACTTCGAAAAAGTCATTCAAATAGAAAATAAAAAGAATCCAGTCAACAATATTATAGGTATTCCCTTAAATCAGATGCGACCTGTTCTACATCTAAATCTAAATATTGAGTAGTCACACCGAGATCTGAGTGTCCTAGTGCTTTACTAATGAGAGCTACATTCGCTCCCTTGTTCAACAAATTCTTGGCATAAGCTCGTCTAAGTGCATGTGCATTGATGTTTGTTAAGCCATATTTTTTACTATACTTTGTCAATTGCTTTGAGATTGCGTTATTTGTTGATTTTGTATTTAACGATGTTCCTTTTGTTGAAATGAAAACATTTTTATTCTGCTCATTATAGTGACTCCGTATCTTTTGGTTTTGCTGAATTAGTATTTGTAGCAACTTAAGTAATTGATTATCAAGAGGCAATTTTAAAAACTGATGATTCTTTAGAATAGCCCCATCCATATAAATAACCATGTTATTGAAATCGATATGCTTCTCTTCTAGCTGTCCTAAAGTATTGATTCGAATGCCTGTTTTGTACATAGTAAGTACCGCTACTGCATCACGTAAGCCTACGAAGGTATTTAAATCTAACAATGACAATAAGATTTGTATATCCTTCTCATCTGCTCCCTTTTTAACCTTCTTATCGACCTTTACAGACACCATTTGCCAAAACTTAGACTCATACCACCCATTATTGAAACACTTGCTTAAAAATGATTTTAAAGCCTTAAGTCTAGTCAGCTTTGTTTGGTTCGACACTTGCATTTGTTCAAGCCATCCATAGATTGTATTAAGCGTAATATCCGACAGATACTGAACATCTTGAACTTTCCTGAAGCCTCTTATAATAGTCTCATAATCTTTGATAGTCCGATGCCTGTAGCCACTCGCTGTCATCTGCTGAACAATGATTCCTGATGCTTCATCAATAGTTCTTGAATTAACCCTCTGTGAACCGGTTTGCTCGGGAACTAACATAATACTATCTAAATCAATATTCACGTCAAACAGCCCTGTTTTCTTTGTCATAACAAAAAATCCTCCATTCAATTGAATTAGAAGATAGTTTCGGTATAAATTTACATAAAATGACAGGGATAAAAAAAGGGACTAAGTCTCTTGGACCGAAGCCCTGACCTAATCCCCATTCATTTACGAACCCTTATTTCCCAAGGATTCATAACCTTTTCTTTTACGTCCCAGGAGAGATTCGAACTCCCGACCGACGCCTTAGAAGGGCGTTGCTCTATCCAGCTGAGCTACTGAGACAAGTACTCCCCCACCACACAGATAGGAAAGACAAGATTTATTATATAATTATATTTGAACAAAGTCAACGTTTTCTAAAAAAATTATATTATTTTTTTAATTAAACTTAAGTCAATTTCGTTCAAGGGTTTTTGCGTCATTTTCTTAGGGGTATCCCTGTGTTCAATAAAATCAAAAACTGATACTTTCTAGAATCTTATGCTCCGCCGAGTAAAAGTTTACAAGCCATGTATCTTCGACTTTTTCTACAATTGCATAACTTTTCTCTTTACGCCCACGGGGCATATGTAAGCTTCCTGGATTAATATACAAAAGGCCGTTTTGTAATTCTGCAGCAAGTAAATGAGAATGTCCGAAACAAACAATCGAAGCATGCACTTCTTCGGCGCGATATTTAAGTGGCATCAGCGTTGTTTTCACTTGATGCTTATGACCATGCACCACTAATATTTTTTCGTTCCCTAGTTCAATTATTTCTTCCTCAGGAAACCCCTCATCAAAATCACAATTTCCTCGGACAATATGAACAGGTTTACTTTCAAAAGAAGAAGCAGGTAATTCACTATCACCACAATGAATTACTGCGTCCACTTCTCTCCAATGCTCCATTACCCGTTCCATTGTCGCTATGTCACGATGCGTGTCACTCATCACTAATAACTTCATCGGTATATTTACGCTTTCCCGACTAAATTATCTAAATTAGCTGCAAGTAATTGGAGCGCATTGCCTCGATGAGAGATAGCCCCTTTTTCTTCCGCCGTTAGTTCAGCCATCATTTTGTTTTCGGAAGGAACAAAAAAGATTGGATCGTAACCAAATCCATTCGTGCCTTTTCTTTCTGAAGCAATGACTCCTTCACAAGTACCCCTTACTGTAAATGGTTCACTTGTTGGAGAAACTACCGCAATCGCACAAACGAATCTAGCTGTTCTTTCAGATTCTTTGATGTCTTTAAGCTCTTCTAGCACTTTATCAATATTTGCCTCATCGCTCTTCTCTTCCCCCGCATATCTCGCAGAATAGATGCCTGGGCGTCCGTCTAGGGCGTCGATTTCAAGTCCACTGTCATCTGCTATGACCATTGTTTGTAAACGGTTAGCGAGGGCCGTGGCTTTTAGTAATGCGTTTTCTTCAAAAGTTGTTCCCGTTTCTTCTACATCCATATCATCTGCCACGTCATGAAGTGTTAGTACCTCATATCCAAGTGGACCAAAGAGCGCTTCAAAATCTTTTGCTTTTCCTTTATTTTTCGTTGCAATAATTATTTTTTTCATACTGTTTCAGTACCTCCTTCACCAATTTTAGTTGCTAATTCGCCAAGTGCACTTTGCTGCACATCCATTAATTGTTTAATACCGATTTCACCAAAATCCAATAAGTCCATAAGTTGTTTTCTAGAGAAGGTCGCTTCTTCACCAGTACCTTGAAGTTCTACATACTCACCACTACCCGTTTGGACAATATTCATATCAACAGCGGCAGCAGAGTCTTCTTCATAATTTAAATCTAACACGACTCCAACATTTTCTATTACTCCCACGCTTGTTGCAGCTAAATATTCACGTACAGGAAAATAGGCTAGCTGCTTTTGCTCATATAATTTCCCTAGCGCAATCGTCAGTGCAACAAATGCACCTGTAATACTTGCAGTTCTTGTACCACCGTCTGCTTGAATGACGTCACAATCGATCCAAATTGTTTTTTCCCCGATTATTTCTAAATCGACAACCGAGCGTAATGCTCGTCCTATTAGTCGTTGAATTTCCATCGTACGTCCCGTCACTTTCCCTTTAGATGATTCTCTTTGGTTACGGGATTCTGTGGCGCGTGGCAGCATGGAATACTCTGCAGTAATCCATCCTTTCCCTTGTCCCCTTAAAAACGGTGGCACACGGTCTTCAATCGTCGCATTACAAATGACTTTTGTTCGTCCAACCGTTATTAATACAGAGCCTTCCGGATGAATTAAATAATCAGTTTCTATTTTTACATCTCTTAGTTCATTTACTTTTCTTCCATCAGTTCTAATCATAAATTTCTCCTTTAGTCCATTCCTTTACGCAAAAGAAGACCCCGTTATTTAAGTCGTCTCAAGCTAACAGGGTCATTTGAATGAAATTGTTCGTACATCTGCATTTTGTAAATCTAACCATTTTTCCACAATTGTTTTAAAAATCGGGACCGATCCCGTTGTATAAAAAACAGGTATTTTTTTCTCCTCAATTGGATGATGCATATGATGATAATCTAAATACTCATTAACATCCTGGGCAGTTTCTTCGGCAGAGGAAAGTACTTTTACATGCGGGCCAACTGCCTCTTCAATATGCTTTTGTAGTAACGGATAATGCGTACACCCGAGAATAACTGTATCGAATTGTTCCTTTTTTAACGGCAATAATGTCTCCATTACCATATTCCTTGCAAACTCGCCTTCATATTCATTACTTTCAACGAGTGGAACAAAGGTAGGGCAAGCAAGTGGAATAACTTTGCTAGACGTATTCAAAGCTGCTATTGCTTCTTCATACGCTCCACTTTTAATCGTACCGCTTGTACCTAGCACTACGATTTCATTTTTCTTTGTTGCCTTAATCGCTGCCCTTGCTCCTGGAAAAATTACACCTATAACAGGAAAAGGCATTTTTTTACTCAATGAATTAAGTGCTACAGCCGTTGCCGTATTACAGGCAATAACGAGCATTTTTATATTCATTTTAGCAAGCGCAGTAGCGAGTTGCCATGTAAACTTGCGCACCTCTTCACTTGACCTTGGTCCATATGGACATCTTGCTGTGTCTCCTATATAAATAATTTCTTCATTAGGTAGATGTCGCATAATTTCTTTTGCAACTGTTAAACCACCTACTCCAGAGTCTATAACACCAATTGGGGCTTTCACGTTAATTCCTCAGTTCTTTTTCATCTCTTGATGCAATTTTTCTAGTAAAATCGATAAATTTGCTACTTCTTTTTCGTTAAACTGACCAAGGATATCTTTTAAGTATTGCTGTCTTTTATCAATAACCTCTTCAATAATACGTTCACCTTCCGCAAGTAAATGTATACGCACTACACGGCGATCTTGTTCATCTCTCACTCGTTGAACTAGTTCACTTCTTTCCATACGATCGATTAAATCAGTCGTAGTACTAAAAGCTAGATACATCTTAGTGGAAAGATCACCGATAGTCATGTCTCCAAGCTCTAGCAGCCACTGAAGGGCCACAAACTGCGGTGGTGTGATTGTATATGCATTTAAAATTTGACGGCCTCTTTGCTTAATGATTCCTGATATATGTCGAAGCTCTTTTTCTAAAAAAGCAACATCTTCTTGATTATGTTCCGTATTTCTTCTATCATCTGCCATCTAATCCTTCACTCCTCAAAACAATTCTACATATTTATTATTGTGACGTGTTCTGAGGAAAATGGCAAGGATTGAGGTTAATTCAACGATAGTTCGCCTAGTCTTAATAGTTCCACAATTGCTTGTGACCTTCCCGATACTCCTAGTTTTTGTATCGTATTAGAAATGTGATTTCTGACCGTCTTTTCACTAATTGATAACTGAATTGAAATTTCTTTTGTAGAATTATCTTCTACAAGTAACTGAAAAATTTGACGTTCTCTGTTCGTCAAGATTGATCGATGCTGATTGTTATCGTACAATGCCTTAGCCCCCTATCCACTCTCCTTCTAACGTATGTAGCACCGGGATAGTAGGTGACGGCTAGTTAGCACTGTTTTTGAAAAACTTCTCGTTCTTTTTCATTCCACTTGGAAGCTTTACCTGTTTTTTTGTCAATTTGGACGACAGAACCCCTGCCAGTAAAGACAATTTCACCTTTTTCATTTTTCGCCATGTAATGTATATCTACAGAAGAAGAACCTAGCGTATTTGCTTTTACATATATCCGGAGTTTTTCGTCGAAGAATACTTGTTTGACATAATCACATTGTAAATCCGCAACGACTGGGATTTTTTCTCCCTTGGGATTCAACCAGTCGCTCATGAGATGGATATGTTTGAAATATTCAATTCGTGCATATTCAAAATAAGCAAACGTTACTGTATTATTCAAATGTCCATACATATCCGTTTCTGAAAAACGTACACTTACTTCCACAAAAAAAGAAAATTCCTGTTCCCAACTCGCAACATCTTCTATGTAATTAGCTCGCATAAAAACATTCCCCCATAAATGAATTTTTATTCATTTATTGTAACAGAGAAAGAAAAAATCTGCATAGAACATTTCATTCTACGCAGATTTCCACATTATATATTAGTCAACCATATGGTCGCTTCCGAAGAAGTTTTTAAACATTTGAACTGTTGTATCACGGTTCAATGCAGCAATAGAAGTAGTTAAAGGAATACCTTTTGGACATGCAACAACACAGTTTTGTGCGTTACCGCAGTTTGCAAGGCCTCCATCTCCCATAATAGCATTTAAGCGTTCATCTTTGTTCATTGAACCAGTTGGATGTGCATTAAATAAACGTACTTGTGATAGTGGGGCTGGTCCCATGAAAGATGCACCACTATTTACGTTTGGACAAGCTTCCAAACAAACACCACAAGTCATACATTTAGATAATTCATATGCCCATTGACGTTTACGTTCTGGCATACGTGGTCCTTCACCAAGATCATAAGATCCATCGATAGGAACCCAAGCTTTAACTTTTTTCAATGAATCAAACATACGAGTTCTGTCTACTTGAAGGTCACGAACTACAGGGAATGTTTTCATTGGTGCTAGTTTAATCGGTTGAACCAATTGATCGATTAATGCAGAACAAGATTGACGTGGTTTACCATTGATAACCATCGAACAAGCTCCACACACTTCTTCTAAACAACTCATATCCCACGCTACTGGTGTAGTCGCTTTCCCGTCAGCATTGACAGGATTTCGACGAATTTCCATTAGGGCAGAAATAACGTTCATATTAGGGCGATAATTCACTTCGAATTTTTCCCAATATGGTGTTGATTCTGGAGTATCTTGACGAAAAATTTCAATTTGAACTTTTTTAGTTTCAGTTGCTGTTACCATGATTAATTTTCTCCCTTCGTAGAATAATCACGTTTACGAGGTGCAACAAGCGATACGTCAATTTCTTCATAATGAATAACTGGAGCTCCAGTTGCCGGATCAAATTTAGCCATTGTAGTTTTCATGAACTCTTCATCATTACGCTCTGGAAATTCCGGTTTGTAATGAGCTCCACGGCTTTCATTGCGTTGAAGAGCTCCGAGTGTAATAACACGAGCTAACACAAGCATATTCTTCAACTGGCGAGTAAATGATGCACCTTGGTTAGACCACTGTTGTGTATCATCCATATTGATATTTTCATATCGTTCAAGCAATTCTTGGATTTTTTTGTCTGTTTCTTCTAACTTGTCATTGTAACGTACTACTGTTACATTATCAGTCATCCACTCACCTAATTCTTTATGAATCAAGTAAGCATTTTCTGTACCTTTCATCGCAAGCGTCTTATCCCACTTTTCTTGCTCAAGTTTCACTTCAGCTTCAAAGATAGCATCGTCCATATCGATCGCATGAGTTTTTAATTTACTCATGTAATTAACGGCATTTGGACCAGCAACGCTTCCGCCGAATACAGCTGATAGTAGAGAGTTTGCTCCTAGACGGTTCGCACCATGTTGAGAATAATCACATTCACCAGCAGCAAAAAGACCTGGAATATTAGTCATTTGATCTTCATCTACCCATAGTCCACCCATTGAATAGTGAACAGCAGGGAAAATCTTCATCGGAACTTTACGAGGGTCATCACCAGTGAACTTCTCATAGATTTCGATAATTCCACCTAGTTTAATGTCCAGTTCGTGTGGATCTTTGTGTGAAAGATCCAGGTAAACCATGTTTTCCCCATTAATACCAAGTTTTTGGTTAACACATACGTCGAAAATTTCACGTGTTGCAATATCACGTGGCACTAGGTTACCGTATGCAGGATATTTTTCTTCTAGGAAGTACCAAGGTTTTCCATCTTTGTACGTCCAAATACGTCCACCCTCACCACGTGCTGATTCTGACATTAAGCGCAGTTTATCGTCACCTGGGATTGCAGTTGGGTGAATTTGAATAAATTCTCCATTTGCATAGTAAGCACCTTGTTGATAAACGATAGAAGCTGCAGAACCAGTATTGATAATAGAGTTAGTCGTTTTACCGAAAATAATTCCAGGACCACCAGTTGCCATAATAACAGCATCTCCGCGGAATGCACGAATTTCCATTGTTTGAAGGTTTTGTGCTTTAATACCGCGACAAACCCCTTCGCTATCTTTTATAATTCCAAGGAATTCCCATCCTTCGAACTTCGTAACTAGACCATCTACTTCAAAACGACGCACTTGCTCGTCTAAAGCATATAGTAATTGTTGACCAGTCGTTGCACCAGAGAATGCTGTGCGGTGCATTAATGTACCACCGAAACGACGGAAATCTAATAAACCTTCTGGCGTACGGTTGAACATAACACCCATCCGGTCAAATAAGCTAATAATTCCAGGAGCAGCATCAGTCATTGCTTTTACTGGTCTCTGGTTTGCTAGGAAGTCTCCACCATATACAGTATCATCTAAGTGTACTGCAGGTGAATCCCCTTCCCCTTTTGTATTTACAGCCCCGTTAATACCGCCTTGTGCACAAACAGAGTGTGAGCGTTTTACAGGAACTAATGAAAATAGATCTACGTGCGTGCCATCTTCGGCTGCTTTCATTGTTGCCATTAATCCAGCTAGACCACCGCCGACAACAATAAGTTTACTTTTTGCCATGCTATTCTCACTCCTCGATTTTATGGTAGTTGAATGTATATAAAGTTCTTATACAAATGCTAAAAGAGCTTGTACACCAACTACAGATAACGCTAAGAAGATTACTAATGTTACATATGTAGCAATTCGTTGGGATTGTGGTGATTGTGTAATTCCCCAACTAACTAAGAATGACCAAATACCGTTAGCTAAATGGAATGTTGCAGAAATAACTCCTACGATATAGAAGCCTAACATCCATGGATTTGATAAAATCTCCGCCATCATGTTAAAATTAACTTCTTTCGCACCAATCGCCGCTTGAAACCTTGTCTCAAATACATGCCATGCGATGAAAACAACAAGAAAAATTCCCGTAATTCTTTGTAAAATAAATAAATAGTTTCGTAGCGTCCCGTATCTCTGTGGATTGTTTTTTGCGGTAAACGCAATATATATACCGTAAAAAGCATGGAACATTAATGGTAAATAAATGATGAAAATCTCCAATAAAATAACAAACGGAAGACTTCCCATAAAACCAGATGCTTTATTAAAAGCCTCTTCTCCTCTAGTAGCAAAATGATTTACTACTAAATGCTGCGCCACAAATAATCCAACTGGAATGATTCCTAATAGAGAATGTAAGCGGCGCCAATAAAATTCGCGATCTTTCGACAAAACAGTTACCCCCCTCAAATTTACATTTGCTCTGCATAAAAACTATTCTAATAGAGTAGTTTTTATACGTGGTTCACATCATCATGTTACGAATTTATGACATATCTATTGTACTCTCATCATTTTAGAGCGTCAAGGCATCTTTAGACTTTTCAATAATCTTCTAAATACATTTTTGAATAATAATTCGTTTATTTTTTCACAAACTATTCCATTACCACCAAGAAATTATTTATGATAAAATAGACGAGGACAAATGATACTCACTTTTTGAAAGAAGGGTTGCTACTTGAATGATAAGGAACATTCACATGTAACTTCCTTTGGATATGAATTATTAAGAGACCACGTGCTTGCTTCTATTCTCGGAAAACATGAAAAAGATATTTTATATTGGGCTGGAAAAGATCTTGCTCGCAAGTTCCCTCTTTACTCGATGGAAGAAGCCATTACATTCTTCCAACAAGCTGGTTGGGGAACACTAGAGTTAGAGAAAACAACAAAAGATTCTGCATTTTATACCTTACATACGTTCAATTTACCTCAAAGCGGAAAAACAAGAAGCCACCGATTAGAAGCAGGCTTTTTAGCCGAGCAACAACAGAAAATCGGCGGTTATTTAACAGAATGCTACGACGAAGAACCAAATAAAAATGGAACTGTTTCCTTTCAAGTGAAATGGGATGTAAAAGTTACTAAATAAGCATTGAATGGCTATCAAGCCATCCAATGCTTTTCTTTTTGGATGTGAATACATGGTTAAAACTGACTGCACTTCGCTTTCTGCGGGCGAGCGACGAATCTTCTCACAAGAATCTACCGCGTTAAACGCTAAAATTTTATAGTCGCTGAATAAATAATTCCTAAAAACGGCTAAAAGCAACTAAACTGCAGTTGAAAGCAACCATTTCTATACTGAGAGCAACCAAATTAGCACAAGGGCAACCAAAATACTGATGAAAGCAACCAATTTTTCATATAACAAGTCTACTTAAAGTAAGGCGCTAATGATTTTGTCGTGTTCGAGACGGAGTTTGTCGCGTTCAAAGTCGGTTTTGTTTTGTTAAGCCATTTATTGATTATATTTACTGGAACGAATTTACTTAGATCAACCTAAGTTAATAGCGACTCTTTGAATCTAAGCAGACACTCCAAGCAAAGTAAACAAGGGCCGTAACAATGTCACGACCCTAAAAGCCTAGTTGCTTAATCTGTTATTGTTTGATTGCCAAGTCAAATTCATCATGCAACGCATTGGCAGCGTGAATCATCTCATCTTGAGGGACAACAACAGAAACTTTTATCTCGGATGTACTTACCATTTTCACTGGAATATTTTCTTGGCGAAGTCGATCGAACATTTGCGCGGCAACTCCAGGATTGGATACCATTCCCGAACCAACGATAGAAACTTTCGCTAAGCCTACCTCAAAGTCCGCAAATGTAAAGCCGAGCGCTTTTTTATGGGTTTCAAGAACTGTAATTGCTTCTGCTAAAGACTCTTTTTTAATAGAGAATGAAACAGCAGGTCTTACTCCATCTACAATGGATTGCACAATAATATCAACATTTATATGATTTTCCGCAAGAGTCGTAAAAATTGATGCTAGTGAACCATTAAACGGCACATCATACTCTATCGTTAAACGCACAATATCCGATTCAAATGCTACCCCACGCACTACTAAATTATTTTCCACATCTACTTCCTCCTTTAAAATTGTTCCTTCATTTTCTGCAGAGCTTGAACGTACTCTTAATGGTATTTTATAGTTTTTTGCAAATTCGACTGCTCGCGGATGAAGTACTCCAGCACCTAGATTTGCAAGCTCAAGCATTTCATCGTATTCTAATTGTTCTAGTTTTCTAGCATTTGTAACGTATCTTGGATCCGATGTGTATACCCCTTCTACATCTGTATAAATATCACATACATCCGCTTCAATCGTGACTGCAATTGCAACTGCCGTTGTATCTGACCCACCTCTTCCAAGAGTTGTGATTTCCCCATCAGTTGAAACCCCTTGAAAGCCAGCAACAATTACGATCTTATCTTCTTTCAATAAGTCGCTTATTTTAGAGCCATCCATTTTCTCTACTCTTGCATTTTTATGTACATTATCTGTCACGAGTCCTGCTTGCCAACCAGTAAGAGAGACGGCATCTAGACCTAGTGCATTTAATTGAATCGCTAGTAATGACATGGTCACTTGTTCTCCAGTCGAGAGAAGCATGTCCATTTCGCGTTTGGAAGGATTTTCTGTTATTTCATTCGCTAAATTTACCAACTCATCTGTTGCTTTACCCATAGCTGATACGACTACAACAATATCATGCCCTTTTTCTTTCTCTTTACTGATTCTGTTTGCTACGCTTGCAATTTTTTCTGTATTTGCTACAGAAGTACCACCGAATTTCATCACAATTTTACTCATGCATATTCTCTCCCTTGTTTATCTGTAAGGATTAAAAAATGCTTTCCACATATTGTGAAAAGCATTGTCTCATACACGGTCAAATAATGTCCATGTGAGATAGCCCTCCAGAATACTGAATTCTGACAATCCTACATTTCTTCAATGCAGAACCAACCTAGAATAGGAAAAGCTATACTAGGTTTCGGCAAATGACCCTTTCCTTTAGCAATTGACGGATCTTTTCATCCTCCTGCTAAGTACTCTTGTCAGTTTGCACCTCTATCTTCACTTATCAATTACGCCTCGGCGTAATTGCGTCCAGATTTTGAATTGCGCTAGCGCAATTCAAAATCTGTGACATCCGCCGCAGGCTTAACTTGAAGCAGCAAAAGCTGCTTCAAGTTTATAGTGAATATTAAATTGTATCAACCATACCACAAGAAAATTCAGAAGACAATTACTTTTTCTGAAAATGTTCTACCATTGTTTCTGCTAGCTTGCTAGAAAGCCCTGCTTCTATAAATTCTTCCTTCGTCGCTGCCTGCATTTTCTTGATCGATCCGAAATGCTTTAATAGTATTTTTTTTCGTTTCGGACCTATTCCTTCAATACCATCTAAAGAAGAAGCAATTGTATGTTTTCCTCTTTGTTGACGATGGAACGTAATAGCAAAGCGGTGTACCTCGTCCTGAATACGCTGTAACAAATAAAATCCTTCACTCGTCCGCTTCATTGGAATTAAATCAATAGGATTTCCGTAAAGTAGCTGTGAAGTTTGGTGCTTTCCATCTTTTGCAAGCCCAGCAATAGGAATTTCTAAGCCTAACTCATCCTCTAAAATTTCTCGAGCAGCTTCTATTTGCCCTTTTCCTCCATCGATAATAATGAGATCTGGTAAAGGTAGATTTTCTTTCAACACTCGTGTGTATCTTCTTCGAATGACCTCTCGCATCGCTCCGTAATCATCATGTTTGGCAGCAGTTCTCGTCTTATATTTTCGATAGTCCTTTTTATATGCTTTACCATCTACAAAGACAACCATCGCTGAAACAGCGTCGGTTCCATGTATATGAGAATTATCAAATGCTTCAATTCGGTTTGGAGTGGCAATCCCCATCACATTCCCTAATTCCTCCACAGCTCCTATCGTGCGCTCTTCTTGTCTTTCTATCAGTTGGAACTTCTCACTTAAAGCAAGTACTGCATTTTTCTTTGCAAGATCTACTAAGTTTTTTTTCAAGCCTTTTTGAGGAGTGAACACTTTCATTTCTAATAATTCAGAAGCTAAATGGACATCTGTATCATGAGGAACGAACACCTCTTTAGGTTTAATATGCTCAGGCTTTGCATAAAACTGACCTAAAAACGTTAAAAACTCTTCTTCCGGATCACGATATAAAGGAAAAAGCGATACATCTCGTTCGATTAGTTTTCCTTGTCGGATAAAAAATACTTGGACACACATCCACCCTTTATCGACGGCATAACCAAATATATCACGACTCGTAAAATCGTTGATTGTAATTTTTTGTTTTTCCATAACCATTTCAATATTAGATATTTGGTCTCTATACTCTTTCGCACGTTCGAATTCTAAGTTTTCTGCTGCCTCTGTCATTTTCTCCGTTAATTCTTTTTTTACATCTGTATAACCACCGTTTAAAAAGCTTGTAATTTCATCCGTTAACTTTTTATAAGTGGAATCCTCTATCTCCTTTACACATGGAGCTAGACATTGACCTAAGTGATAATATAAGCAAACACGATCTGGTAATTTTGCACACTTTCTTAATGGGTATATTCGATCTAATAGTTTTTTTGTCTCAAAAGCTGCATGTGCATTTGGATAGGGACCAAAATATTTCCCTTTATCCTTTTTCACTTGTCTTGTAATGATTAATTTTGGATTTTTTTCTGCAGTTATTTTAATGTATGGATACGTTTTATCGTCCTTTAGCATAATATTATATTTTGGATCATGCTTTTTGATGAGATGAAGTTCTAGAATAAGGGCTTCTAACTCTGACGATGTAACGATATATTCAAAATCAACTATTTCTTGTACTAATCTTTGTGTTTTCCCATCATGTGATCCAGTAAAATAAGAACGTACACGATTTTTCAATACTTTTGCTTTGCCGACATAAATGATGGTTCCTTGCCGATCCTTCATCAAGTAACATCCAGGTTCGCCTGGTAATATGGCACATTTTTGTTGTATCAAATCATTCATTTTATCACCCGTTTAAAAAAACCGGGCACCTTAGAGGACCCGGTTTTATATTATGCGTTTTTTTCTACAAATTGAACTAGTGCTTCTTTCGGTTGGAAACCAACAGCTTTGTCTACTGGTTGACCATCCTTGAATAATACTAGAGTTGGGATAGACATAATACCAAATTGACTAGCAGTTGCTTGGTTTTCATCCACATCCACTTTAACGATTTTTACTTTATCGCTCATTTCAGCGTCCATTTCTTCAAGTACAGGAGCAATCATTTTACAAGGCCCACACCATGTTGCCCAAAAATCTACTAATACTAAACCTTTCTCAATCTCTTGTGAGAAAGTCTGATCTGTTCCATGAACTATTGCCATTAAAAATTCCTCCTTTAGTTACCTATAAATAGATTATAGCAGACTCATATTGCTACATCTACATATTAGCTTACACGAAAAGTGAAAGCGCCTATGCCTCCGAGGGGCAAGGTGCTGGAGCTATATCTATACAAGTAAAAACTCGGCTCTAAAAAAGAGCCGAGTCCTTATTAAGCATTTACTTTCAATTGTTTAAATTCTTCCGTAAGCATTGGGATAACTTCGAATAAATCGCCAACAATTCCGTAGTCTGCCACCTTGAAAATGTTTGCTTCTGGATCTTTGTTGATCGCTACAATTATTTTCGAGTTCGACATACCAGCTAAATGCTGAATAGCTCCTGAAATACCTGCTGCGATATATAGATCCGGTGTTACAACTTTACCAGTTTGCCCAATTTGAAGGGAGTAATCACAGTAGTCCGCGTCACAAGCTCCTCGAGAAGCTCCAACTGCTCCACCTAATACGTCTGCAAGCTCTTTTAATGGAGCAAAACCTTCTTCGCTCTTCACTCCACGTCCACCAGCGATAACAACTTTTGCTTCAGATAAATCTACACCTTCAGATGATTTACGAACCACTTCTTTAATAATTGTTCGAAGGTTTGTAATATCTACCGATAACGAAGAGACATCTGCTGATTTACTGTCATCTTTTGCAAATGGTGCAATATTGTTTGGACGAATCGTAACAAATTCGATACCATCCTTTACTTTCACCTTCTCAAATGCTTTACCAGAATAGATTGGGCGAATGTATACTGCCGCGTCTCCTTCTCCTTCAATAGCTGTCACATCGGATACTAATCCGATTTGCAATTTACTTGCAATTTTTGGAGAGATATCTTTCCCTAAAGCAGTATGTCCGAATACGATTGCTTGTGGATTTTCTTGTTCAATAACAGCCAGCAATGCTTGTCCATATCCGTCTGATGTATATTGTTTTAAATGAGGATGTTCCACCGTGATTACACGATCTGCACCATATTTGCCGAGTTCAGCTGTCAAACCTTGCACTGAATCTCCTAATAGAACACTAACAACTTCCCCGCCATTTGAAATTTGTTTTCCAGCAGCGATTGCTTCATAAGAAACGTTACGTAGAGCTCCTTCACGCGCTTCTGCAAGTACTAATACTTTTTTAGACATATTCTTTTCCTCCCGTTTTGTTGAGTATTAATTCAAATAACATTAAACGACTTTAGCTTCCGAATGAAGTAATTGAACTAACTCTTTTACTTGGTCAGCTAGTTCGCCTTCTAATACTTTTCCAGCTTCCTTTTTAGGAGGTAAATAAATTTCTAATGTTTCTGTTTTCGCTTCTACATCATCTTCGTCAATATCTAAATCATCTAGCTCTACTTCTTCTAAAGGTTTTTTCTTCGCTTTCATGATTCCCGGTAGAGACGGATAACGCGGCTCGTTCAAACCTTGTTGTGCTGTAACAAGAAGTGGTAAAGAAGTTTCTAGAACCTCTGTATCCCCTTCTACATCACGTTTGATTGAAACAGAAGTCCCGTCGATTTCAAGATTCGTAATAGTTGTTACATAGTTGATACCTAGTAACTCAGCAACACGTGGTCCAACTTGTCCAGACCCACCGTCAATTGCAACATTTCCTGCTAATATTAAATCAGCATTTTTATCTTTTAAGTATTCCGAAATGATTTGAGCAGCTGTGAACTGATCCAGCTCTTCTACATCATCTTCTATGTTAATAAGAACAGCTTTGTCGGCTCCCATAGCTAGTGCTGTGCGAAGTTGTTTTTCCGCATCTTCTCCGCCCAAAGTAAGTACAGTTACTTCTCCACCCTGTGCGTCGCGAACTTGGATTGCTTCTTCAATCGCATATTCATCATAAGGATTGATGATGAATTCTGCTCCATCTTCTTGGATTTTACCGCCACTCACTACGATTTTTTCTTCTGTATCAAATGTGCGTTTCACTAAAACATAAATATTCATTTAGTTATCCTCCCTTAGCATCTAATTACTTGCCTTTAAAAACTGGTTCTCTTTTTTCTAAAAATGCAGAAATACCTTCTTTTGCATCATCTGAAATAAACACACTTCCAAAAACATTCGCTTCCGCTCGCACCCCTTCATAATATGAGGCTGGCTTAACATATTGGAGCATGTCTAATGCTGCTTTTACAGCGATCGGGCTTTTCTTTGCAATTTTGACTGCAAGCTCTTGTGCACGACTGAATAGCTCTTCTTCAGGATATGCGTGATTGGCTAAACCAATTTTAGCTGCTTCTGAGCCACTGATTGGATCGCTTGTTAACAGCATTTCTGCCGCTTTTGCAAATCCAACATAGCGTGGAAGACGCTGAGTTCCAGCAAATCCAGGTATTAAACCTAATTGTAATTCTGGTAGGCCAAGCTTAGCATTTTCTGAAACAAGACGTATATGACAGCTCATCGCTAATTCTAGACCACCACCGAGGGCAGCACCATGAATTGCTGCAATGACCGGCTTTGAAAATCTTTCTAATCTTTCAAAGATCATCTGCCCACTTTCAGCTAATTCGGAAAATTCTTCACCTGTGGAAACAGCAGTAAATTCTTTAATATCCGCACCAGCAGAAAAGAATCTACCTTCCCCTTTAAGCAAAAGAACACGAACTGCGTCATCATTTTCAACTGCATCTAAAAGATCATTAATCTCTAAGATTACCCCTCTTGCAAGCGCATTTGCTGGTGGACGATTTAGTATAACCGTAGCTACACCGTCTTCGATTTCCCATGACAAAAATCCCATTCTTTCACTTCCCCTTTGTTATACTTTTATAGCATTTAATAATAGACGATGTACTTTAGGAGTTAAGTCTATAATGTTATATTTATACTCATTCATCACCCAAGTAGTGGTCGTCTCATCTATTGTACCAAAAATCATTTGTCTTGCTAACCGAATATCTATCTTTTCATTAAATTCTCCATTTTCAATACCTTCTTTTAAAATGGAATCTAGTAGCACTAAGTAATTTTTTAATATGGCATTTATACGTAAACGCAGGGCCAAATTTGACTGCCTTAACTCTAATTGAGTAACGGTTGCTAAATGATGATCACTCGCAAGTACGTTAAAATGATTTTCAATCATTTGGAATAATTTCTCTGATGCACTCGCGTCTATTTCAATTATTTGTTTTAGATTTTCCGCGAATACCTCCATCTTTTCTTCAAATACGGAGATTAATATGTCTTCTTTGTTTTTAAAATACAAGTAAATGGTTCCATCCGCCACTCCAGCCTGTTTAGCAATTTTAGATACTTGTGACTGATGATAGCCATTTTCAGCAATTACGATAATGGCTGCATCTATAATTTGCTTATATTTCGGCTTGTCTTTTTTCAATATATTCACCACCAATACTCAATTACATCAATAGGCAATAATTTCTTTGGCCTAGGTTAATAAATTTGGAAAAAATAAAAATATGAATGATTATTCATTCATATTTTTATATTATATTTAATTTTCAGTAATGTCAATATGTGAATCTCTACTTTTATAACAAATCTAGGATGTTTGCTCTTGCGCTACTTGCTTTAATTTTTCTTCCTCTATTAAAGTTCTTCTTAATATTTTTCCAACCGCTGTTTTTGGTAGTTCTTTTCTAAACTCATAAATTCTTGGTACTTTAAATGAGGCCAAATTTTCACGACAGAATGTATTTAACTCTTCTTCTGTGGTGGACGCTCCCTCTTTTAACACGATGTACGCTTTTACCGTCTCTCCACGATATGCATCAGGTACTCCCGCAACCACACATTCTTGTATCGCAGGATGTTCATACAGCACTTCTTCCACATCACGCGGATATATATTATAGCCACCAGCTATAATCATATCTTTTTTCCGGTCTACGACATAAAAGTAACCGCTTTCATCCATATATCCTAAATCCCCTGTTAAAAGCCAACCGTCACGCATTGTCATCTCCGTTTCTTCCGGACGATTCCAATAACCTTTCATGACCTGAGGACCTTTAACTGCTATTTCTCCAATTTCTCCAGGAGGAAGTGGAGTTGTGGACTCTAAACTGAAAATGGCCGCATCTGTATCTGGCCACGGTATACCAACTGAACCTTTCACTCGATTCTCGCTATAGATTAAGTTCGCATGAGATACAGGGGAAGTTTCGGTTAATCCATAGCCCTCTACTAGTCTACCACCCGTAACTTTTTCAAACTTCTCTTGTACTTCTAAAGGTAGGGCAGCAGATCCACTCAAACAAGCTACAATAGAAGATAAATCATATTTTTCTGCATCCGGATGATTTAATATGCCAATGTAGATAGTTGGTGCACCAGGAAATAGAGTCGGCTTTTGTTTATCAATCGTTTTAAGCGCAGTTTCCACATCAAACTTTGGCAATAATATCATTCTATTACCTAACATAACAGCCAATATTAAGACAGTGGTCATCCCATACACATGGAAAAAAGGTAAAATGCCTAGTATGCTTTCTTCACCTTTCTTGCATTTATATAGCCATGCATCACACATTGATGCATTCGATATTAAATTTTTATGCGTTAACATAACTCCTTTTGGAAACCCCGTAGTACCACCTGTATATTGTAAAAGCGCAATGTCCTCGTCAAAGTTAAAAGGCATATCGATTGGATTTGCTTTTGCTACTTTCATTATTTCAGGGAATAAATGGTTGATCCCCCTATGCTCCACTTTTACACTAAATCCGTATTGCTTCTTTTGTATAAAAGGATACACCAAGTTTTTGGGGAAAGGAAGGTAATCTTTAATGCCTGTTAGAATGATATTTTCAAGATCTGTGTCTTTTATTACTTTCGAAATTCGAGGATATAGAATATCTAATGCTAAAATTGCTTTCGCACCCGAATCTTTCATCTGGTAAGAAATTTCTCGCTCTGTATATAACGGATTTGTTTGCACTACTATTGCCCCTGCATATAAAGCACCGTAATAGCCAATAACCGCTTGCGGGCAATTTGGTAGCATAATAGCTACTCTGTCCCCTTTTTGAATGCCTAGCATTTGTAAATAGTTCGCAAATTTTAAGGAAGATTCATAGAGCTCCTTGTAGGTCACATCTTTTCCCATAAAATGAATAGCTATTTTTTCTGGGAATTTGTTATACGTTCTTGTTAGGTATTCTTGGACTGGAATAGATTCATAGGAAAGCGTATGTGGGATCTCAGTTGGATATTGGGAAAGCCAAATCTTCTCTGTCATTCTTTTGCCCCCTTATTTCATAATCGTTCGAACATTCATACTTTCATTATAAAGATAAATGAATGACAATTCAATTTATTTCATATTAGAAAAAGAGACTGTTGTGATTATTTTATCTCAACAGTCTCTAAAATGAGCTGTTCACTCATCCTATTAATCCATTACTACATATATTATTCCGACAAGGACAAAAAGTATGCCTACAGCAATTAAAACTTTCGACAATTTTTCCATTACAATCGCTCCTATGAAATGCTCGCTCCTATAACAAATGATAGGCCAACGGAAATAATAAGGGAAATAAATCCGACGGAGCGATTATCATTTTCTATTTCTTTATCCACATTAAAACTTGGGGTTAAAAATTCAAATAGCAAGTATGCGATGATTAGCAAAGTAAAACCGAATAATCCCCAACCAATCATTTGAAAAAATGAATTATGCTGTTCTATTGAATACTTAAAAATATTACATACTCCAAAGATTTTTCCGCCAGTTGCCATTGCAACAGCGACATTCCCTTTTTTAATTTCTTCCCAGTTTTTATACTTTGTAACAAGTTCAAATATAACCATGGAAACAACTAAACATAAAATAACGACACTAAAATAACCAGCTGACTCCACTAGTGGGTTTGCCCAAAAACCAGAAAGCAACATGCTAAAAACCCCTTTAAATTTTCCTTACTATACGTGTGAATAGATAAGAAGTTTCAAATTCTTTTTCTTTATTTTAATTCGACTACCGTAACTCCGTGACCGCCTTCTCCCGATTCACCAAAACGGTAGCTTTTCACGCGCGAATGGTTTTTCAAGTACTGCTGAATGGCTTGTCTTAATACGCCGGTTCCTTTTCCGTGAATAATAGAAACGCGAGGATAATTTGCTAAAATGGCATCATCTAAATATTTTTCTGTTCGAATAAGCGCATCCTCGTATCTTTCTCCACGAAGGTCAAGCTCCAATTTCACATGAGAATCTCTGCCACGAACTGCATTGACAGAAACGGTTTGTTTTTGCTTTTCCGGTTTAATATATTCCAAATCAGATTCATCTAATTTCATCTTTAGCATACCTATTTGCACTGACCATTCAGACTTCGACAGTTTTTCTAATAAGGTACCTTTTTGTCCAAAGCTTAGTACTTTTACTTCGTCTCCAGCTTTCAATTCTTTTGCACGCTCGTTTAATTTCTTTTGTTTTTTTAATACTGGATTTGTTGGAAGTGCTGCGTCCAAACGTTTTTTGGCATCGATTAGTTCATGATCTTTTACTAATTTATGCGTATTTGCCTGCATTTTACGAAGGTCACTAATGATTTCATCTGCTTCGCGTCTAGCGTCCTCTATAATTTTTTTAGCTTTGTCTTTTGCTTTTTGCTCTAATTGCTCTTTCTTTTGTTCTAGCTCAGCTAGCCTTTGCTCTAAATCCTCTTTTACTTGTTTTGCTTCTTCTAGCTGCTCTTCTGTTTCTTCTGCATCTCTTTCGGCTTGTCTTCTACTTGCTTCTAAAGAGGCAATCATCGAATTGACTTCACCGCGATCTGCTCCCGTGTATGTTTGCGCTTGGGAAATAATATGCGACGGTAGACCAAGTCGCTCGGAAATTTCAAAAGCATTACTGCGTCCAGGAACCCCTATTAGCAATTTATAAGTTGGGCTTAGCGTTTCCACATCGAACTCAACACTGGCATTCGCAACACCTGGTCGGTTGTATCCATACGCTTTTAGTTCAGGATAATGGGTGGTGGCCATCACTCGTGCTCCAGTTCCATGCACTGCATCTAAAATAGAAATGGCAAGGGCTGCTCCCTCTTGTGGGTCAGTTCCTGCACCAAGCTCATCAAAAATAATTAAGGATTTTTCATCATATTTTTTCAAAATGTCTACAATATTCACCATATGAGATGAAAATGTACTTAAGCTTTGCTCAATCGACTGCTCATCTCCTATGTCTGCAAATACCGATTCAAATAGCGCTACTTCTGATCCGTCCAGTGCCGGAATTGGGATTCCACTTTGCGCCATCAAGGTACACAGCCCAACGGTTTTTAACGTTACTGTTTTACCACCTGTATTTGGTCCAGTAATAACGATTGCCGTAATATCTTTCCCAAATTCGATTGTATTCGTAACAGCTGTGTCCATCGGGATAAGTGGATGTCTCGCTTTTACTAAACGAATGTACCCATCATTATTAATAATTGGCATCGTACATTTCTCTGCTTGTCCATATTTAGCTTTTGCTAAAACAACGTCGATTTCACCTAAAATATTGACTAATAAGAAGATATCATGACTGACTATTTCTACTTCTGCTGTCAATTTGATCAGGATTCGTTCAATTTCTTCTTGTTCTTTTACTTTTAAACTACGGATTTCATTATTAATTTGTACGACTGCTGAAGGCTCGATAAACAAAGTTTGACCTGATGACGATTGATCATGAATAATCCCACCATAATGACTGCGGTACTCTGACTTCACCGGTATTACATATCGATCATTGCGAATCGTTATGATAGAATCCGAAAGCATTTTAGATGCATTTGCACCTCTTGTGTAGCTTTCGAGTTTTTCTCGTACGCGACTCACTTGAATGCGCAATTGCTGACGGATCGCCCGCAGAGTACTGCTTGCACTATCTAATACAGCCCCGTTTTCATCGATACAATCATTTATCTCATGCTCAAGCGCCGTAAGAATCGGCATTGCTTCTTTTTTCTCTAGAAAATGTGGAATTGCTACATCTTCTGACTCAGCTACATTTTCTAAAAACTGACGTAAAATTTTACTGGCACGAATAGTACTTGCTGTTTCCATTAACTCGATTGGGCTTAACATACCACCTATTTGCGCTCGCTTTGCATGTGGGCGGATATCTGTAATGCCTCCCATCGGTACATTGCCTCTAAGACGAAGAATAGACAATCCTTCATCCATTTCTTCTAAAAGCTTCGTTACTTCTGCAAAATCGACAGAAGGCACTAGTTTGTCTATATGGCTTTTTCCTACAGAAGAGGTACAATATTTTGCCACTTCTTCTCGTATTTTATAATATTCTAACGTTTTCAGTGCTCTTTCAGCTATCACTAGCGCACCTCCTCATTATTTCTTGATAAATTGTTTAAACTTCTCTAACGTCCAAGTATTTACAATTGTTTCTTTGTGTAACCATGCTTTTTGTGCATAGCGTACGCCAATATCCATATATTTTAATTGAGCGATATGATGCGCGTCTGTATTGATTGCTAAAGGCACGCCCTTTTCTTGTGCTAGTTTTAAATATTCCGTTTGCAAGTCAAGTCGATACGGGTTTGCATTTAATTCTAATACTTTTCCGTTTTCCTTTGCCCATTCGATTAATGTCGGTACATCTGGATTATATCCATTTCGTTGCTCGATAATTCTTCCAGTCGGATGGGCAATCATGTGGACATATGGATTCTTGACCGCATTGTATAATCGTTCCATGATTTTTTCTTGTGGCTGACTAAAACTTGAATGAATGGAAGCAATGACAAAATCCAATTGCTTTAATAACTCATCCTCAAAATCGAGCGATCCATCTGGAAGAATATCCATTTCAGTTCCAGTGAAAATTTCGATATCGGTGTATTTATTCTTTAATTCGTGAATTGTTTCGATTTGTTTCAATAACCGTACTTTGGACAAACCATTAGCTACTTTTAAATAATCGGAGTGATCCGTTATTACAATATGGGAATAACCTTTCGCTCGGCTAGCTTCCACCATTTCTTCGATAGAATGGGCACCATCCGACCAAGTGGAGTGCATATGAAAATCACCTTTAATATCCTCTAATGTAACGAGTAATGGTAATTGGTCCAATTTCGAAAACTCCGAGCCATCTTCTCGAACGGTCGGTGGTATAAATGGTAAGTCGAAATACGCATAAAATTCCTCTTCAGAATGGAAATGTTGCATGGAACCATCTTCAAGTTCCACACCATATTCACTTATTTTCTTTCCTTGTTCTTTTGCAATTTGTCTCATCTTAATATTATGGTCTTTCGAGCCTGTAAAATGATTTAATGCAGAAGCATATTGATGCAATTCGACTAAACGGAAATCTACGTCGATTTCGTTTTCTCCATCTAGTGTAACAGAAACCTTCGTATCTCCAGCCGCGATTACTTTTAACACTGGTAGTTCGTTTAAAAGTAATTCTCGTACCTCTTGTGGGGATTTTGTAGCAATGATAAAGTCAATATCTTTACTTGCTTCCTTGACTCTTCGGTATGAACCAGCAACCGAATATTTTTCAATCTCCCCTATAGTAGCTAGCTTGCTTTCGACCATTTCTACAATTGGTTCTAGTTGCCATACTGCAGTACGCTCTGGTTTCGATTGTAGGTTTTCAATCTCTGTGAGAATTTTCTTTTCTGTTTTTGCTGCGAATCCAGCTAATGTTTGTACTTTTTCTGCTTCACATGCTAATTTTAATGCATCCATCGAATCGATTTGTAATTCTTTATATAACTTCGCAATTTTTTTGCCGCCCAGCCCTGGAATTTTCAGCATCGGCAGTAAGCCACTAGGTACTGTGTTTTGAAGATCTACTAACAGAGAGGAAACTCCTGTATTTAGTAAATCTTCAATAACTGCACCAGTGGAGGCACCTATTCCTTTTAGCTTTAATATATTATCCATCTCTGCTAGGCTACGTGGATCTAGTTCTAATACTTGTGCCGCCTTTCGGAAAGCAGATACTTTAAAAGAATTTTCTCCTTGTAATTCCATATATAAAGCAATTTTTTCTAATGTTTTTATGATTGTTTTTTTATCCATGACAATAGCTCCTTTTGAAAATCGGTGACCTCTACAGAATGAAGCTAAAAAAACTTCCCTCTAGTGAGAGAAGTCATTTTTCTATATAGATATACCACCAATTCTTCACTAATTCCGATAAAATCGGCGTGTGTTCCAACATCCACCCAGTTAAGATGGACGTCGATATTAAGTTTTGAATAAAATCGATTGGTAACAGGGCACACACATATAATAGAACAAATAAGATAAAGTAAAATTCGATAAAGCCTAATACAGCTCCTACAAGATTACTCACAAAGCCAAGAATAGGCAAATATTTCAAGAAATCAAACATAGAAGCGATCAACTGAAGAACCAGTTTCACCGCTATAAAAATAAGAACAAAAGCAATAACACGATAAAAAGTTTGGTCCAATTCCAAATTCTCTACTGCAATTGTCAACTTCGATCCAGCAGTTATCGCTGGAAACGGAATCCATAGAACAAATTTGTCTGCCAGTGGTTTATAATAAGTGTACGCAACAATAAGTCCGATGATAAAACCGGTCATATGAATGAGTTGGACAATTAGCCCTCGTTTTGCACCGGTGATCAAACCGGCAACTAATAAAATTAATATAAGAATATCTAACATTTTTTCAGTCCTTTAATTTTTTCAATTCAGCTTCTAGTATTTCTAATTGCTCTTTTATTTTTATGTAATCGTTTACCGCATTCACCGCAGTAAGCACCGCAAGTTTTGGAATATCTAGCTGACTATTATGTGCTTGTATTTCTCGCATTTTATCATCCACCATGGAGGCTACAAGACGCATATGACCAGTAGTTTCGGAGCCTACCATTTTATAAGTTTGCCCATATATTTCAACAGAAATTCTCGTTTTTTGCTGTTCTGACAAAGTCATACCCTCCCCGCAAAAATCCTAATTACAATAATAACACGAAATAGATTACGATGTGAAGAAAGGAACAACCGAATGTCAAACGAAGTATTATTAATGAAACCCGAAGAAATACAAAAAGTCAAAGCGCATTATGCCAAATATAAAGTAGAAAGATCCGCTCCTGGAGTTGTTTTCGCTGCAAAGCTAGCAGATACCGCAGTCACCATCTATAAATCTGGTAAAGTTATGTTTCAGGGAAATGGAGCAGCTAGAGAGGCTTCTCTTTGGAATGGAGCTACAAATAAACAAGTGGAAAAAGTATTCAGCGGGAATACAAAAGGAGATACATTACCTAAGCAATTTGAGACCGCTTCTGTCATTGGTTCAGACGAAACAGGAACCGGTGACTATTTCGGTCCCATTACTGTTTGTGCTTGTTACGTTCGAGAAGATCAAGTAGAGCTAGTAAAAGAACTAGGTGTCAAAGACTCCAAAATGCTGACGGATGATATTATGCGTAAAATGGCTCCCGATTTAATGGCCACCCTAACACATAATGTTTTAGTATTAAAAAACGAAAAATATAATGACATACAAAGTCGTGGATGGTCCCAAGGGAAGATAAAAGCACTTATGCACAACCAAGCTCTAAAACATGTATTAAAGAAAATGGCTCCAGAGAAACCGGCCTATATATTAATAGACCAGTTTGCAGAACGTGGTATTTACTATAATCATATTAAAGCGGAAAAAGAAATTATTCGCGAAAATGTCCTTTTTTCTACAAAAGCTGAGCAATTACATGTTTCCGTTGCAGCTGCTTCCATTATTGCAAGATATGCATTCTTAAAGGAAATGGATCGTCTGACCGAAATAGCGGGTACAACTATCCCTAAAGGAGCGAGCAGCAAAGTCGATGAAATAGCAGCGAAAATTTATTTGAAGCATGGAACTGATTTCTTAAAATCAATCACCAAGTGGCATTTTGCTAATACAGGGAAAGCGATGAACCTCGCAAATAAGAGAAGGTTTTAACTGTATAAGGGAGATTTTTATAAATCGAAACATAAAAGCGCATGTCTCCGATACAACTTAGTTCAGGGGAACGAAAAATGGAATATTGCACATAATAGGGAAAATGCGCGGTAAAGAGCTTCAGATGTTCGCCATGATTTCCGCTCCAGGCGGACGCTTTCCTTGGGGCGAGCTGTGAGCCTCCTCCTGCGCTAACTCTACGTGCGGTGTCTCACCTGTCACGCTAATCCCACAGGAGTCGCCGCCTTGCACTCCAATCAATCGAACCTACTAATAATCACTATAAAGTATGTCTTATTCAATTAACCATAGGTTTTCCCTATAGAAAAAACAATGTAGTACTAGATCTAGTGCATTATGTCTAGTAATTAGCAAACTCTACTGGATTGTAGCGAAAGGGTGGCGACTCCAGCGGGAACAGCACGAGCTGAAAGCCCCGCAGGAGCGTGAGCGACGAGGAGATTGAAGCCGTGCCCGCGGAAAGCGTCCACCCTGTAGCGAAAATCATGGCGGATACCTAATAAAGACTTACCGCGCAGTTTCCTTATAATGTGAAGGATATTGATACACTATACAGGTCATGCTTTGTTAGTGACTGAAATTTTGCTTTTGTTTGTTGGACATATAAATAAAGAAAAAACGCCCGAAGAAAATATATTTTACTTCATGCGTTTATTTCTATCTTGTTACTTTGCCAATCCTGTTCTTAATGTATTCACACCAAGCTCCAAATAGCCCTTTAAACAGGTTAACATAAATACCCATCCTTCTTTATTGTCAATAAGCTGGTGGTAAAAATCAGAATGCTCTTCTTTAAAACCTTCCTCGTTTACTTCCACAATTGTAATTAAGTCATCTTGTTCTGTTAGGGAAATAGTTACAGTACGTTCTTGTTCTGGCTCTCCCCATTGAAACACAATTTTTTTATTGTCTTCGATTTCCATTATTAGAATTTCAACGATTGCATTATATTCTTTATACTCTAATGTGATTGTTCTACCTTGTTGCCATTTTTCTGAGCTTGATGAGAACCAAAAGTTCCCTATTTTTGTTGGATCTACGAACGCTTCAAATACTTCACTCGCTGGCTTTAAAATCTTCATTTTTGTAAGGTTGTTGACCATCTAAATCATCCTTTTTCGGCATGTTTAATAATTCGTTGTATGAGCATCTCTACTGTCTCATTTTTTGCTAGTGTTGGACTTTGACCTGACCAAAGCGACATAAAATCTTTATTGTTTTGTGAGGACGAAGCTTTTCGAATCGATTGTGTGAATGTATTTTGGACTGGGAATGGTAGGATTTCCGCCTCATGCTCCTGCATTTCAGTTATAAACTTATTTTGAATGCCTCTTGCCCATTTACCAGAGAATGCACGAGTGAAAATGGTATCTTCATCTTTCGCTTGTAAAATTGCTTCTTTATGCACCGGATGGGCTCCACTTTCTTCACAGGTTAAAAAGGCTGTACCCATTTGAACAGCTTGTGCTCCTAAGGAAATAGAAGCAAGCAGCCCCCTTCCATCCATTATACCTCCAGCCGCAATTACCGGTATGGAGACCTGGTCTGCAACTTGAGGAATCAATGACATTAAACCAACTAAGCTTTCCTCGTGACTACTTATAAAGTTACCCCTATGTCCCCCTGCCTCACTTCCTTGCACTACAACGGCATCCATTCCTAATTCCTCAATAGCCATTGCCTCCACAACTGTTGTAGCAGTTCCTATTAAAATGATTCCATGTTGCTTTAACTGTGAAATTATTTCAATAGAAGGAACACCGAAAGTAAAAGAACAGATTGGCACTTTTTCTTCTATGACTATTTCAATTTGCTCATTGTATGCTTTGAGTGCACCATCCTTCTCAGGAATCACACTTTGGTCATTTTCTATATTTAATTGTGCTCGAAATTGATGCAATAAATTACTTGCTATATCCACTTCATCTTCCTTCACCTGAAAATCATTCGGCACAAATAAGTTAACCCCAAAGCTGTTGGATGTGAGTTCCTTTATTTCGCGAATTTGTTTCTGTAATTGCGCAGGGCTTAAATACCCTGCCCCGATCATGCCTAGTGCACCGTTATTCGATACAGCAGCTACTAAATTGGATGTAGTAATTCCTCCTGCCATTGGCGCCTGAATGATCGGATAGTTTATCTTTAATAGATTGGTAAGTAGATTCGTTAACATATTTACCTCCCGATTTCTTTTGAAGAAACAACTTCTATTTTGATACTAAAACCAACAAATAACGAATTATCGATGAACTGTTTTGTCAATTTTGTACCATTTAAGTGCATCTCGTTCTATTTCCGATGCTAGTTGTTCTTTTCCATTAATATATGATTCAATATCGTATGGAAACTGCCTAGCTAATGATTCTTTTAAATCCCCATACTTCTTTTTAACATGGGGATGTGTGTTCAAGTAATCTCGAAAAGCTAAATGTCGTTCAATCCCGAGATTACCAGCTTCATATATGTGAACATGATGCGTCCGATCGTTACCTCCCTTTTGAAAATACCTTCTACCAGTTAAACCGTTTTCACCTTTTGGTTCATATCCAATAGCTATCATTGCGTTGTTAAAGCTATCAATTTTTGAGATATCCCCAACTATTGGCATCATATCAATAATTGGTTTGGCACTCAACCCATCAATCGATGTGCTTCCAATATGATGAATCCATTGAATTTCGTTACCAAAAATTGTTCGAAGTACTACTGCTTCTTCCTCAAACCTATTCTTCCAGTCTGCTGAATACGCTTCTACCACTACTTTACGCATGTTCATTTTCCGCCTTTTTCAAATGTTCTTCTAACACTTCTCGATGAATTTTTGAAAAATCAAGAAGTTTAAATTGATTTTCCTTTATACAAGTAGTAATCCTAGCGGCTTCATTTCTCGCTAAATCATACATTTCCTGATTGATACTACCATTTTCAAGCGCTTCCTCTAATTCCTCTTCATCCAATTGAAAAACTTCTCCGGTAGGTAAGACCACAATATCTAGAATTAAATCATCCATCCAAGGTATACTATTCTCCCATCCTACTTCATGGCAGATATCGATATACCATTGTACGATTTCCCCTTTAGCATCAAACATCGTAGTGACGGCATAATTTTTCTCCAACGGAAAATGCTGCAGCCACATATAATTATTATCTACTATACAAATTCTCTTTTCTCCGTATTGCACCCAAAGCGGCTCGGTGACTTGAAGTAGATTTAAAAGAGTAATGTATCCTGTAAAATCTTTTGTCCCTAAGTAAGATTGAGCATACTCCCTTTGAATAACTCGTTTCCAATCTGAACGATCCCCATATTTCCTCAACATTCTATTCTACACCCTCTACTTTCTTCGCTCATTTCCACGTTTAAAGTTCCCAGTAATTTTTGCTAAAATTAATTGCTCTTCTTTTTCGTCTACTGCATCTTCTATTCTTTCTAAAAATTTTTCTGCCTCCTTGCCTTTTAAAGTTTTCACTCGTTTTCCTTGAAATAGGATGAAAACTGTATCATCTTTTGTAATTTGATAACTAAATGGATTTTCATCCAAACGATTTCTTTTATCTATATTGCCCATCGTGTGACCTCCAATTTATCTTATTATGCATTTTCTCTATAAGGAAGGATTTTTCCTCTTTACGATTCTATAAGTTAGTTAAATATGCTATGATATCCCTTCTGAATATTTTATTCCCGACCAAAGTCAGATACAATTAAAGGAATCATTTCCGTACTTAGTAAGGAGAATTTATTTGAAAGTACATGTTTTATTAAAAGGATATAACTTTTTATTTTTTGGCTTGCTTGCACTCTTTATTCCTTTTTTACCAGTATATTTAGGAGAACAAGGTTTATCGGCTAGTGAGATAGGATTAATCATTGGAACTGGGGGTTTTGTGACGCTAGTTGCACAGCCTCTATGGGGATTTATCAGTGATAAGACAAAAACCATCCGTAGAGTCATGCTATTACTCGTTTGTTTTACTGCGATTTCGGGATACTTTCTATTTAACGTAAACAGCTATGTATTACTTATCGTTTTTGCATTGCTCGTTTATTTTTTCCTCATGCCACTAGATCCACTGACCGAGAGTTTAAATTTCACGGTTTCTGAAATGGCGCGCATCAGCTACGGTTCCATTCGCACATATGGAGCACTCGGATATGCTGTGTTGTCGTTAATTGCAGGTTTTGCGATGGATTATTTTGGTATGGGTAGCATTTCGATATTATTTGTCTTATTGGGACTTATATCATTCGTCATTGTTTGGTTGATGCCAAATGTACAAGCTTCCTCGAAACCGATCACTATGGCTGGACTGAAACAAGTATTAAAAAATAAAGAAATGCTCTTATTTTTAGTATTGATATTTATCAGTTCAGTACCAGCACGTATGAATGATACTTTTTTAGGAATTCATATGCTAGCACTTGGAGGAGATGCTTCATTAGTCGGGGTTACTTTTTTCATATCAGCCACAAGTGAAATTGTTATTTTTGCTCTAAGTTTCTGGTGGCTGCGGCAAGGTAAAGAGCTTGAAATGATTACGATTGCGACATTTTTCTATTTTGTCCGTTTTCTAGTGTCTGCCTTTGTCTCTAATCCCATTGCATTAACGGCCGTTCAAATATTGCAAATGGTTACATTCCCCATTTTCTATACTGCTGCAATCCAATATTTATACCAAATTATGCCGAAAGAATGGAGAGCTACTGGCCAAACCGTTCTTGCGCTTTTGTTCTTTGGATTGTCCGGTATTATCGCGTCGTACGCTGGAGGATATATATATCATGAATTAGGTGGCCATTCGTTTTATTTCATTATTTCAATCATGTCATTTATCGGCGTTTTGTTTGGTATTTTCTTAATGGTTCGTCAGCGTAAAAGAGGTTAATATGATTCTAATGGAGCAAGGCAAACAAAATCGCCTTGCTCCATTTTATTTTACACTACTATATCATACTATTAAAAATATTCTATTTTTGGATCGCCAATCAAACAAATCCGTAGTATAATAGGTAATAATTAAAAGAAAACGCTTTCAAACCATTAAGATTTTATGAGGGGGATAACTATGGAACTCGTTCTCAATCAAAGACAAGAACAAAGTTTAACAATGACCTTTCAGCTAAGGCAAGCCATTGAATTATTACAATACTCCACTTATGATCTTTATCAATATATAAAAGAAAAGGAATTAGAAAATCCATTAATAGAGCTCGAAGAACATTCGAAGGATTTTTCATCTGTTGAAAAGTCCACTAGAAAATTGTCCTCCAGTTCAACTAAACAACTTATTGACTACGTAAAAGGCCGAGATATATGTAAGAGAGAAAAGCTATACCAGGAAGCTAAGTTATATTTTAAACAGAAAGAGGATCAGCAACTTCTTTACTATATCATTTATAATTTAGACGATAATGGCTATTTTCATGTAACAGATCAAGATCCTTTTGATGAGAACACGATAGAAAGAGGTATTCATCTTCTGCAACAGATTGGCCCAGTTGGAATTGGCGCTAGAAGCTTGCAGGAATGCTTGATGTTGCAGGTAATATATGAGTTTCCAGAAGCAAATTTAGTTCAAACTTTACTTGAAAATCATTTTGATTTATTAGCAAATAGAAAATGGAACGAAATTGCACGGCTTATGAAAATCTCTTTGGCAGATGTAAAGGAAATGTATGATTTCATTCAAGCACTTGATCCAAAGCCAAGTTTCAGTAGCTCTGATGATTCCGTAGAATATGTAAATCCAGATATTATTGTGGAATATAAAGAAGGCAATTTCACATATTATTTAAATGATGGTTACTTACCTGAAATTCACTTTAACAATGAATATGCAGGATTGCTTCAAGAAAAGGATGAAACGTCCAAATACATAAACAATCAATACACACAATATAAATGGTTGTTAAGTAGCATTGAGCAAAGACGTTCAACGATATTGAAAATAGTGAAAGTCCTGCTAGAAAAACAAAAAAAGTTTTTTACAGAAGGATATAGTTCCTTAAAGCCACTGACCTTAAAAGAAGTCGCAATGGAAATAGATATGCATGAATCCACCATAAGTCGTGCTACGATGCACAAAGTCATCCAGACACCACGTGGTTCATTTGATCTCAAGTCATTATTTACATCCAAGTTAGAAACGGCAGACGGAAGTTCTATTTCACAAACCGAAGTAAAAGAGCTTTTAGCCAATTTCATAAAAAACGAAAACAAAACAAAGCCATTATCCGATCAAAAAATAGCCGATTATTTAAACACAGAAAACGGGATCAACATATCTAGACGAACAATCAGTAAATATCGAGAAGAACTCAATATACCATCTTCTAGTTTACGGAAAGAAATAAGTATTTGAATTTCATTGTTTTCTTCTATTAAAAAGGGTCAATGGATTTTCCTCCATTGACCCTTCTTTTCATTTGCCACCGTTTTTTAGAATGACAATTATTTCAAATCATCTGCTCGTAAAATATATTGTGCTAATTCCTCCATTTGGTCTGAAATTGCTCGGTCACTTTCTAACGGAGGGCATATTTTTCTTACCCTTTCTAGGTATTTTCTTGTCGACGTAGCCAGTTGGTTTTCAGCTTTTTCCAAATAAATAGCTTGTGAAGCACATATTAACTCTATAGCTATTACTCTTGCACTGTTATGAATAATTTCTCGAGCTTGCCTGGATCCGATTGTCCCCATACTAACATGGTCTTCTTGGTTTGCGGATGTCGGAATAGAGTCAACACTTGCAGGGTGAGCAAGTACTTTATTCTCGGAAACTAGTGCTGCTGCTGCATATTGTGCAACCATCAAACCGCATTCCAAGCCTGGATCCATTGCTAAGAAAGGTGATAAGCCACTTAACTGCGGATTAACAAGTCGCTCTGTCCTACGCTCGGAAATATTCGCCCACTCAGCTGCTCCTACTTTCAAGAAATCCATTGCTAGTGCAATTGGTTGACCATGGAAATGCCCGCCTGAAATGATTTCTCCACTTTCTAAAATAATTGGATTGTCCGTCGCCGAATTTATTTCCACTTTCAATCTATCTTCTACATAATTGAACGCTTGCCAAGAAGCTCCGTGTACTTGCGGTATGCAACGAATAGAGTAGGCATCTTGCATACGCACTTCTCCTTGGTGCGTAATCCGTTTACTACCTTCCAACCATTTTCTCATTCGTGAAGCAACAAATTCCAATTCAGGATGCGGGCGCACTGCTAATAATTCCCTATCGAATGCAGAAATGATTCCTTGAAGCGCTTCCATTGTGAGACATGCAGCCATATCTGCAGCTAAGCCAACACGCTCTGCCTCATTTAGAGCAACTACGCCAACAGCGGACATTGCTTGGGTTCCATTAATTAAAGCAAGCCCTTCCTTTGCTTCTAGCTTAACTGGTTTTAACCCTGCACGCTTAAGCGCTTCCTCGCCTGAAAGAACTTCCCCTTCGTACTCTGCTTTTCCTTCACCGATTAATACGATTGCAATATGAGATAACGGCGCCAAGTCACCGCTTGCACCAACGGAACCTTTACAAGGAACAACTGGATGTACACCTTTATTAATCATATCGACTAACAATAAAAGCGTGTCTTCTTTAATTCCTGAAAAGCCTTTCGCTAGTGCATTGGCACGAAGCACCATCATCGCTCTTACTACTGGTTTTGGTAATGGTTCCCCAACACCTACTGCATCTGCACGAAGTAAATTCAACTGCAATTTCGCAATATCGTCTTTTTCAATTTCAATATCACTTAATTTGCCGAACCCAGTATTTACTCCGTAGATAACTTTCCCGTCTTTCAATTGTTTTTCAATTCGTTCACGGCTTGCTCTAACTCGAATTAAATCTGCTTCGGGTACGACCACTTTCGCATTTCCAAATACAACACTTTCTATTTTATGTCTATCTAACGTAATCCCATCTAGTTCAACTAGTTTGTTTACTAGTGGTCTCTCAAGTTCTTCTACTGTTCTTTCACTTTTCATCATGCTCACTCCTTCTAATGGTTAAGCTTGTTTATGAGTTTCATACCATTGTTCAATTAAAGCTGCCGTTAATCTACCGGTATTTATTAAATTTTCTACGCTAATACACTCTCTGAATGAATGAATATTTTGGAATCCATTTCCTAGTGTGAGACATGTCAAACCATTTTCGTTTAACACATTCGTATCAGCACCGCCTAGTGTTTCTGTAGTATACGGTTTTACGTTTATTTTACTAGCTGCCGATTGAACCGTTTTTGTTAATACGTGGTCTTTAGGAATATCAAACCCACTATATTTCTTTTCGATTTTTATTGTTACTTTTCCTCTATTTTTCTCAGCAGCTTTATGCATCGTATCTTCCATATGTTTAAGCTGGCGATCTAACTTTTCTTTTGAAAAACTGCGAACTTCACCCGCTACTGTCACAGAACCAGGTATAATTGATGTCAACTCGCCGCCTTCCAATATCCCAATATTTGCAAGTGTCTCTTCATCAATCGTACCGAGTTTCATGTTTAACAAACCTTCTGCTGCGATGAGAAATGCGCTGTTCCCTTCTTCTGCGTTTAGTGCAATATGAGCGGCATTTCCTTGAACTTCCATCCAAATTCGACTACTATATGGTCCTTTTAAAATGATTTGACCAACATTGCCACTACTATCAAAAATATAGCCAACTTTACTTTTTGCCTTACTATAATCCATATGCGTTGCGCCAACAAGACCCGGTTGTTCATTGACCGTTAATATAAGCTCAATCGGGCCATGCGGTACACCACTTTCAATAATCGACCGAACCCCTTCTAAGTAGGCAGCTAAAGCTGCACGGTCATCTGCTCCTAATATCGTTGTGCCATCGGAATAAATAACACCATCCTTAATAACTGGCTGTAGGTTTTTAGTAGGTAATACTGTGTCCATATGCGTCGAGAAAAATAATGGTGGAATCGATGAATCAGTTCCTTCTTTCCAAGCAATCAAATTACCAACTTCACCATTAAATTTTTTATGTGCATCATCAAATTCAAGTGTAAATCCAAGTTCAGTTAGAGCCTTCACCAAATAATCAGCTACTGGTTGTTCCTTCATACTCGGACCATTTATTTTCGCAAGTTCAAAAAATAGATTTAGTAAACGTTCCTCATTTACTTGATCCGCAGCTGTAGTGGATAATTGATTTTTTGTCATTGAAATTCCTCCTATTTTTGAGTTTACCTTCTAACAACAACTTTTCCATCTTTAATAACCGTTTCCACGATATTTGTCCCTAGTTCATATGCAACATGCTTATACGTAGGAATATCCCAAATTTGCAAGTCAGCCAATTTACCAACTTGAATCACTCCGCGATCGTTTAAATTAAGGGCACGTGCTCCGCCGTAAGTTGCCGCTTTAATGGCCTCTTCTACAGTAAATTTATACAATCGGCAGGCAAGATTAATAACAAACTGCATAGATTCCGTGTAACATGCCGGACATAAATCTGTTGCAAGTGCAATGTTCATACCTAAATCGAGCATCTTCCTCGCATCAAAAGGCTGTTTATGACCAACTGCAAAGTCAAGTGCTGGCATTAACACACCAGTTACTTCCGATTTTGCGAGCTTTTCCATCACTTCAACAGGTGTATAATTCAGATGGTCTACGGAAACCATGTTCATCTCAACTGCTAAGTCAGAACCACCGATATAGGAATACGCATCCGCGTGTAATTTAGGCTTCATCCCATATTGTAATCCTGCTTGTAAGATTTGCTTTGACTCTTCAGCTGTAAAGTATCCTTCGTCACACCATGCATCACAAAATTCAGCAAGTCTTAACTCGCCAACTTTTGGAATCATATCAAAAATAATGATGTCCAGGTATTCATTTTTGGTCATACCTTCCGGGATACCATGGGCACCTAAAAATGTATTGAGAACATCCACTGGTGTCTCCTTATTAAGCCTTCTTCCTACTTCAAGGATTTTAATTTCACTTTCTGTGGTCAAACCATATCCACTCTTGCTTTCGATTGTTGTAATACCATAGTCTAGCATTGATAGCATTCTTTTTTTCGCTTGTTGAAATAACTCTTCTTCCGATGCATGACGTGTGAGTTCGATTGTTCTATTCGGACCAGTCGTAATACCAAGTTCTTTCAAGTTTTTAGTAACATTGCCAGCTAGCTTTGCCGCATATTCTTCCACTCGTGATCCATTAAAAACGAGATGTGTATGACAATCGACGAACCCCGGTGCGACAATTTTACCAATAGCATTAATCGTTGTTGAATTTTCTAAGTCAAATTGGTTATTTATCTCTTCTTCAGATCCAACCCCAACAATGATGTCATCTTTAACAGCTATCCAAGCATTTTGAATAACTCCAATTTCTTGCATACCGTTCCCAATACAGGTAATCGCTTCAGCCGCATTACAAATAACTAAATCTACTTTTGTCTTTACTTTAGTATCTGCATTCATTCAAATACCTCCTTAAAAAAATATTCAGAGACTCATTTTATTAACATGTAACTCAAAGGAACAAAAAAGTAAGTGGTGTAACGATGATTAACGTTAACACCGTTCTTAAAAACCAGATTGTCAGTATATGACTCATTTTGATCGGTATTTCTGTAGAAAGTATGCAAGGTATCAATGCTGAAAAGAAGAGTATGGTTGAAATAGATAGAGAACCAATAATGAATCTAGTTTCTAAACTTGCTTGCAACACTACTAGTGACGGTAAGAACATATCTATCAAGTTAATAGCCGCAGCTTTTGCCGCGAGAAATGGTTCCGGAATTTGAAGTACCCATGTTAATGGATAAAAAATATAACCAAGATAATCAAATACTGGTGTATGATTGGCCAAAATTAAACCAAATAATCCAATTGACATAATGGATGGTAAAATACCCATCGCCATCACTAATCCATCTTTAACGTTTACATATATATTTTCTTTCAACTTTGGTGTATTATGAGCCGTTATCATGGCTTGCTCCCACGCGTGCTTTATACGATTTTCCTTAATAATTTCTTCCGGAAATCCTTCTTCAGTATAATAATCATCACTTATTTTATTAATAGGCCAGATCCTCACTGTAATTGCAGTCACGACAAAGGTAACTAAAAAAGTAAGCCAAAAATACAAATTCCAAATATGCATTATATCCAGCGTTTTGGCTACCACAATCATAAATGTTGCTGACACGGTAGAAAAACCTGTTGCAATGATGGTAGCTTCTCTCTTTGTATACTTTCCCTCTTTATAAATTCGGTTAGTTATCAATAAACCTATCGAATAACTACCTACAAAAGAGGCAACTGCATCAATAGCTGATCTTCCCGGAGTTCGCCAAATTGGTCGCATAATCGGTTGCATGAAAATACCGATAAATTCTAGTAATCCATAACCAACAAGCATTGCTAAAAAAATTGCACCTATTGGAACCAGCACCCCAATAGGAATAAGCAAACTGTAGTACCAATAAGGTCCCATTTCCTCAGCCATCAACCATGCAGGACCCAGTTCAAATAAGACTAGAAATGCTGCAATGGCTCCTAATATTTTCAAACCAGATAGGACCATTTCAACTTTATTTTTTCGCCAAGTTTTTGTGTAAAATGGGTAAGCTGCTCCTAAGAAGACAAGAATCATCGCGTAGTATGCACTTGCAGTACTCGACAATGATCGAAGCCATGTAACTAGATGATCTAATGGAATAGAACTTTTGTCGTTCATTTCAATAGGAATAAAAAACATAAAGATACCAACTGCACTGAAAAAGAAAAATTTGAAAACATTTCGAAACTGGTAAACGCGTCTATCTTCTCTAGTGGCTATTGGAGAATTATCAATTGTTTCTTGAAGATTATTCATATTTTCACCCCATAGATTGTATTAGCTAATTGAGAAAAAGTGTAAGAATTCCCTCATTTTTTGAACTGATTAAAACCACAACCTATAAAACTTTACTTAAGAAAGATTTTGTTCGATCTTGCTGTGGATTCTCAAATAATTCTTTCGGGATATTTTCTTCCACAATGTAACCGCCATCCATAAACAAAACTCGATCACCAACTTCTCGAGCAAAACCCATTTCATGTGTCACAACTACCATTGTCATTCCTTCAAGAGCTAGTTGTTTCATAACTTCTAGTACTTCACCAACCATTTCTGGGTCAAGTGCCGAGGTTGGTTCATCAAAAAGCATAATTTTTGGCTCCATAGCAAGTGCCCTAGCAATTGCAACTCGCTGTTTTTGTCCACCTGATAAGGAGTCTGGATACGCATCTGCCTTTTCTTTCAACCCGACTTTTCGAAGAAGCTCTAAACCTCTTTCTCTAGCTTTTTCCGCAGATAACTTTCTTATTCTCATTGGAGCAAGGATAATATTTTCTATCACGGTTTTATGAGGAAATAAGTTAAATTGTTGAAATACCATACCCACTTCTGTTCTTACCTTATTAATATCTGTTTTCTTATCTGTAATATCGACACCTTCAATTGAAACGTGTCCAGCGGTAATGGATTCAAGCAAATTAAGACATCTTAAGAATGTAGATTTTCCTGATCCGGACGGTCCAATAACTACCACTACTTCTTTTGGACTAATTAATGCATTAATGTCCTTTAATACTTCGTTGCTCCCAAACGTTTTTTTCAAGTTTTTTACTTCTATCATTCTGTCGCTAACCTTCTTTCCAGACGATTTAATAAGTAGCTTAAAGAGGTAGTTAACACTAGATATATAAGTGCAGCTGTGAGATATGGTTCCCATACCCTGTAATATTGACTTGCCAAAGCCCGTCCATAATACATCAACTCAGGAGTTGCAACTATTGCTGCAAGGGAGGATTCTTTAATAAGTACAATAAATTCATTCCCTAATGGCGGAATCATTCTTTTAAAAGCTTGTGGCAAGATAACATCTTTCATCGATTGAACATGATTCATGCCAAGTGAACGAGCCGCCTCCATTTGTCCCTTATCTATAGACTGTATACCAGCTCTAAAAATTTCTGCTATATATGCCCCTGCAATCAATGAGAGTGCTATAATGCTAGCTACTATCCCGTTTGTATGACCAATTAACATCGGTACCACACCAAAGTGAATTAGTAAGATTTGCACAAATAATGGTGTGCCACGGAAAAATACAATATAGCAGTTACATATAAACGAAATTAACTTGTTACGAGTCATTTTTCCGAGACCGATGATTAAGCCAAGTACCGTACCAATTAATATCCCGACAAGTGACAAACCGATTGTCAATAATGTCCCTTTTAAAAAGAAAGGAATATATTCTACTAATATGTCTAGTCTAAAATCCATTGATTTCCCCCCTCGTATGTAAGCTAAAATTGCGTAACTGCACATTGGGAGTTACGCAATTTGATTTATTTACTCATTTCTGTTCCGCTAGTATTGTTGCTACATCAGGTTCCGCACCAAACCATTCTTCATAAATCTTTTCATATGTTCCGTTTTCAAGTATTTTGGTTACGGCTACATCAAAATCTGCTTTAAGCTCGCTACCTTTTGGAAACATAAGCCCATAAAATTCTTTTTCAAAACCTTCCTCATCTTTAATTATGGATAATTTTTTATCGGGATTGTTTTTTGCATATTCTTGAACTACTGCATTGTCAGCTACAACAGCATCTGCACCGCCACTTAATAACTCCAAAATAGCTAGATTATTATTATCAAATTTCTTAATATCCTTATGGTTTTTGCCAAGAATACCTTCAACCGCTTCCTGACCTGTGGTACCCCCTAGAACAGCTACAACTTTGCCCTTTAAATCAGCAGCACTTTTTATATCACTACCTTCTGGTACCAAAATTTCATTTGTTGATAAATAATACGGAACAGAAAAATCATAGGTTTGTTCACGTTCGTCATTTATCGTAATTGCACATATACCTAAATCGGAAAGCTTATCTTTAACTTCGACAAACAATGGATCCCATCCAACATTTACAAGTTCAATTTCGTAGCCCGCTTCTACTGCAACAGCATTCATAAAATCCACGTCAAAACCTGTTATCTCCCCTTTATCCAAAAAAACAAATGGAGCATAGTTTGCTTCAGTCGCGATTTTAAGTTTTTTCTTTTCACCACTTGTTCCATCGGCTTCAGCATTTGTCCCACTTGAACCACAGGCTGCTAGAATTAAAGAGATGATCATGACAATGATTAGAATAGAAAACTTTTTCATTCAATTGTCCCCTTATATTTAATAGTTTTCGATCACTGTTTGAAAGCCATTAAAAAAGGTAGAGAATATAAAATCTATATGTTCCCTACCTTTTCATTTTTCCTACTTACGCATTTACTTCTTTTTTTATGTCTTTTGGACCAAAAGTAGCTTCTCGTTTCCACCACAATGGAATTTTGATACTTTCATTTGTTAGTTTTCCTTTACCGTTCGCTACATCCTGTGCAGTTTCATAGCCGGCTTGTGCATGTCGAACAACACCAATCCCAGAGTCTACCGTCATTGCAACTTCAAGTCTCATATCAGATTCTGCCGTTCCATCTGCCACCATTGTTACACCTGTATGAACAGCTTCTCCCATTGAATAGTTTGCTTGAATTGCGATTAAATCACACATACCAACTGCGTTTAAAAGACCATTTAACATTGGCCAGTCAGAGATTAAATCACTGCCATCTTTCATATTTTCAGATTCAAAAGTTGGATTTACAATAGAACCAGAGTCTAAGTTGTCACGAGAGAATGCGACTGGACCAGACAATTCACCACGTCTAATCATGTCATTTACTTCAAGCGCAAATGCTTTACGCTGTCCGAATCCCATATAACAAATACGTGCAGGTAAAGCTTCAATTGGAATATGCTTTTTCGCTAATTTAATCCAACGTGTAACGAGCTTATCATCGCTAAATTTTTCTAAAATCATATCGTCAATTTTACGTAAATCTTCCGCATCTCCAGATAAGCAAACCCAACGGAATGGTCCACGCCCTTCGCAGAAAAGTGGTCGAATATATTCTGCTACGAAACCAGGAAGACGCTTTGCTTCTTTTTCATCCATACCAGCATCAATACATTCTTTGCGGTGACTTGTGCCGTATTCAAATGAATGAACACCTAAATCCATGAATTTAATAAGTGCTTTCAATTCACGAACCATCGTTTCACGTGCTTTTGCCAAGTACAACTCACGATTTGTATCACGAAGCTCTTCCGCTTCTTTTACTGTGTAACCAGCAGGTAAATATGAAATAGGGTCATGTCCTGGTGTCATCGATGTTGAAATGTCAGGAAGCCATCCTTTCTCGAGCACTTCTTCATAAATATCTGCAGCATTACCTACAACAGCAATACCAAGTGGTTTCCCTGCTGCCGCATATTCTTTTGCTTTAGTAATTGCTTCATCTAGCGAGTTAGCTAACTCATCGATGAATCCTTTTTCAATACGACGTTGAATGATTTCTACGTTTGAATCACAAAGAATCGCTACTCCTCCGTGCATAGTCATCGCGCGTGTTTGGTTTCCGCCCATCCCACCTGCACCAGCAGTTAAGAGGATTTTCCCTACAAGAGAGTCATCATAATGCAAGCGTGCTATTGCAGAAAGTGTTTCAAAAGTACCTTGAATAACACCTTGCGTTCCGATATATTCCCATGGAGCAGCTGTATAATTCGCGTAAATTGTTAAGTTTTTATCTTGTAGATCATAGAACGTCGGCCAATCAGCTTTCATAATATTCGTTGTAGCCATCACAACCGTTGGTGCATATTTGTGGGTTTTAAAAATTGCAACTGGCATTCCAGATTGCACTACAAGTGTCTCATCGTCTTCTAATTCTTTTAATGATTTCACAATTGCATGGTAAGATTCCCAGTTACGGGCAGCTTTTCCGATACCACCGTAGATTACAAGCTCTTCTGGTTTCTCGGCATTTTCCATATTATTTTCGAGCATTCGTAAAATCGATTCTTGTCTCCAACCTTTACAACGTAACTCCGGTCCCCTTTGTGCTTTTACGGAATATAAAATTTCTGGTGTTGTCATTAATAATTCCCCCTAAACTAATTTAATTGGTTTCACACTTTTATATAATGCAAGTCTCGTGCCAACTTTTAATTGAAAGGTGTAAAATTTAGTTTCATTGTAGGAATTCATAGTACTAACAACAATTCTGTGAAAGAAATATTTTTGAATTACTAATTTCGACTTCAACTATCACGATACAAAACAAAATTAATAGCAGATATTTTTTCTATCAGCAAATTAATTTGCAAATAAATAGTGCAAAATCCTTGAGTTTATTGGTTGTCCTATATGCAGATATATTTTGCATGCAGACTCTTCTAAATTATCAGAATCATGTTACAATAATCATAGTTTGATTTAGTGAAAGGAGTATGAGTAATTTGTTTGTCTCTTCAATCGGTTCATTCTTAAGAAGTTTTGTAAACGGAATTATTATATTAGATGAACAACACAAAATCCTTTGGCATGATATTGAAGGGGAAATTCCTTTTGAAATCTCAGTAGGTACTTCGATTTCTAATTATTTTAGCTTGGATAATATTAGCTTTAGTAACAACGAAACTTTTCCACTTTCGCTAAACGGAAAGCGTTTTTCAGTTGAAGTAAAACTCTTTTCATTGGAAACCACCTATATTTTTTTATGCTTCAAAGAATGGAAGACAAATTTAGTAGATTTAGAAGAAAGATTATATTGTTTGGAAAGAATTATTGACTCACTTGATGAAGGGGTTATGATGAGTAACTCTGAAGGCGAGATTATTCTCTATAATGAAGCGCAGGAAAAAATGGAAGGATTAAATAGTCAGGATATTATAGGAAAACATTTGTGGTCTGTTTACAATTACAATCCACAATATTCTGAGCATAAGCACACATTTAAAACAGGTAAACCAATATACTCTAGATATCGGGCACACTCTACAATAAACGGAGTTCCGAAGTATGTTAATTATAGTACTTTTCCAATTCAAAAAGACGGGCATATCATTTCTGTTTTTTCATTAAGTACAAATGAATCAAAACTTAAAGATCGACTACACCAGACAATTGAGTCAAAAAGACAAGCAAATGTTACTGCACAAGAGAAAGTTTATGCAAAGAATGGCACGATATATACATTCAAAGATATTAAAGGGAAAAGTCACGCATTATTAAACCTTATGAGGGAAGCACAAAACATAGCCATACACAATACTGATACCTTAATAGTTGGCGAAACAGGTACAGGGAAAGAGCTGTTCGCACAAAGCATGCATAACCATAGTAAACGAGCAGATAAACCATTCGTTGCTATAAATTGCGCCGCAATTCCTGAAAACTTATTAGAAAGTACTTTGTTTGGTACTGTTAAGGGCGCATATACAGGCGCAACAGATCAGATTGGGCTATTCGAATATGCGCAAGATGGCACCTTATTCTTAGACGAAATTAACTCTATGCCTATGACGTTACAATCCAAGTTAATGCGAGTATTACAGGAACGTTTTGTACGAAGGGTAGGCTCTAATGAAATGACTTCTGTAAAGTGTACAGTCATTAGTGCATGCAATGAAGATCCCGAGCTACTAATTATTGAAAATAAAATGCGCCTTGACTTGTTTTATAGAATTGCCCATACAAGTCTTTACATCCCACCACTTAGAGAACGTACAGAAGATGTTCATTTTTTTATAAATTACTTTCTCACTTATTATCAAACAAAGTTATCTAAAAAGGTTCCAGAGTTATCGGATATACTGCAGAAAAGTTTGCTACAGTATCCTTGGCCAGGTAATATTCGTGAACTGGAACATTTAATAGAAAACCTAATAATTCGTGTACCTGAAAATGCTGAGGAAATTGATGTAGATCATCTGCCTTCCTATATGCGCACAAAATTAATCCCATTGTATGCAATTGAATCATCACAACAATCTGAAGCAATTCAAAGACCACTAAAGAAAATTTTCAATAATACTGAAAAGCAGTTAATCGAATCGACTTTGAAACTAGTAAACTGGAATGTTTCCCAAGCCGCTAAAAAATTGGGAATCACCAGACAAAGCTTGCAATACCATATAAAAAAACATGAGCTTGAAAAACCAACTATTTAAAAAACCTCAACCCGAGAGTTTATAGTACAAACTTTCGGGTTGTGTGTTCAACCTATTTCTAACTCCAACAAAGCAAAGCTTAACGACTTCCCATGTGTATCCAATGTTAATGAAGTCGTCACCCCTGTTGCTAAAGCTTGCGAACAAACAAACTGTAGCGCTTGTATGTTCTCAACCTCAAATCGTTTTACTTCCCCTTCTACAATTTCTTTTAAATGCTGTTTTACAACATCTGCAGTCAATCTTTCTTTTAGAAACTCGTAATCAGACTTTTCATAAGGGATAACAGATAGCGTAATGGTGTTTCCTTTGTCCCCTGTTCGACAATGTGCAATTTCATAAAGTTTCATTGGCTACATACTCCTTTACCTCGGTTTGAGAGCGGACTTGGTCTCGATCTATAAAAGTAGAAACTACACCAATTACTTCATTTACCACTTTTCTTGCACCCCCACCACCTGCTGGACCATTCGTATAAAGTGCTTCTACTTCTTCTCCTATTATTGCTGCTTCTGCCATCGATTTTGCTTTTCCAGCAATCCTTAAACGCACTTCATAAGGATCTGACTCTCGAAAGCTCTTCCGGTGACAAGCATTCACTCCAATTAAATCAACCTGAAATTCACCAAATAAGTGACCAATTCTTTCTTGAATAATATCGCCTGCTAGACTAGCCCTTGCCGTTGCATTGGGACCTGCGTAAGAGATTTCTCCTTCTCCAATATATCCAGCTTCATAGCCGATACTTACTTTTAACTTTTGTGGCATAGGAAGTCCTACTGCTCCATCTACTTTTATCAGCCCCTCATATATTTCCTCTAGTTTTACCGAAGTAAAATCTGCGATAACATCGGGTGTTATATAGGCATTTGGATCAACCACTTCATATAGTAATTGCTCTTTAGCTGTACGAAGTGTGATTTGTCCGCCGGTACGCTCTACTTTACTGAACGTCGCCGAGCCGTCAGCTAATATATCCGCAAAAGGAAATCCTAAATTCGCCATATCCTTTATATCTTTTTTTCCTGGGTCTGCAAAATATCCGCCTGTTAGTTGGCCAGCACATTCCAATAAATGACCGATTACCGTTCCTTTAGCTAGTAAGTCATAATCATCTATAGCCCAGTTAAATTCATGAATCATCGGCGCCAAAAATAAAGAAGGATCAGCAATTCGACCTGCAATAATAATTTGTGCATCTGACTTTAGTGCATCTAACAGAGCATCCACCCCTATGTAAGCATTTGCGGAAACTATTTGTCCATGTTCTATTAAAGGTTTTTCTGTTTCCCAAGCTAGATCATCCGGAGAAATTTTAGTTAACACATCGTCTCCTGTTACAGCGGCAACTTTTACGGTTATATTCAACTCTTTCGCAATTTCTATTATTTTATTTGCTCCGGCTATCGGATTTGCAGCACCCATATTTGTAATAATCCTTACTTTTTTTCCAGAAATCTTTGGTATCAAAGATCTCATGCGTTTTTCTAACAGTACGTCATATCCAGAATGTGCATCTTGTTTTTTTCTTTTTTGTGCTAAAGCAATTGTTCTCTCTGCCAAACATTCTAATACTAAATAGTCTAAATTTGCATGCTCCACTAATATTTCTGCTGGTTCAATACGGTCCCCCGCAAAACCCGCACCTGATCCAATTCGTATCATTTCATTCACCTCAAATTGATATTGCGCCTGTAAGTAGTGCAACAATTGTCATGACAATTGTTGTACCAAACGCCCATTTAAATATAAATTTCTGATGTTCAAACAAGTCAACCTTCGTTAAACCAATTAATATAAATGTCGCTGCTGTTAATGGACTTAATGGAAATCCAACCGTCATTTGACCTAGAATTGCTGCTCGGCCAATTTCATGAGGGTTAATCCCTAAATTCGAAGCAGTTTCACTAATGATCGGCAATACGCCAAAATAGTACGCATCCGGTGTAAACACTAAACTTAAAGGCATACTTGTAATAGCTACGATAGTAGGTAAATAATTACCTAATGATTCTGGTATTAAACGAACAAGCGCAGATGCCATCTCACCAATCATGCCAGTCCCATTTAGTATTCCTGTAAAAATACCTGCCGCAAAAATCATTGAAGCAACGAGCAATACATTACCTGCATGACTTAAAATACGTGCTTGCTGATCCGCATTTTTTGGATAATTCACCATTAACGCGACAATAAACCCTACGATAAATACAACAGGCATTGGAAGCCAAACAAGTAACAAAGCACAAAGCATTAGTAATGTAAGTAATAAGTTAAAGTAAAATAGTTTAGGGCGACGAATCTTTTTCGTTTCTTCATCTAGTTCCAAATTAAAATCTATTTTCTCTATATCAATAATGCCTAAGCGTTTCCGCTCTTCCCGTCCGATTAAATAACTTGCCACCAACACCCAAGCAATACCGGCAACCATCGCTGGTATGACAGGATTAAAAATATCTACTGCTTCTGCATTTAATGTGGTCATCGCACGTGCAGTTGGTCCACCCCACGGAATCATGTTCATCACACCTGCTCCTAGGGCAACAACCCCTGCCAAAATAAGTCGATTCATTCCCAACTTTTCATAGATAGGCAGCATAGCTGTAACAGTAATCATAAATGTGGCAGATCCATTACCGTCCATGTGAACAATCATTGCTAAAAAAACAGTACCCATTACTACTTTTAGCGGATCTCCTTTTACGATTTGAATAATCTTTTTAATCATTGGATCAAATAAACCGACATCCATCATTAAACCAAAATACATAATTGCAAAAACTAACATAATTCCCGTTGGAGCTACTTGTATCAGTCCATCAAGCATTAACCCTCCAATTTCCGCTCCAAATCCGCCTATAAGACCGAAAATGATTGGGATAATAACTAACGAAACGATCACAGATAATTTTTTTGTAAAAATAGCTAATAAAAATACACCAATCGTTAAAAAACCTAATAAAGCTAACATCTAATTTCTCACTCCCTTATGTAATACACCCCTTCGTACAATTTAGTAATATGCAAGTTCTGTGCCAACTAAAAAACCTTTTATCTATGCTATTTTTCACTTTTTCGGCAACACGATATTCTATTTTTTTAGAATGAAAGAATCAATTTGTTTTCATTTCATAATAAAAGCGCAATTTCACGATGGAAATCACGCTTTTAAAATATCATTCTAAAATAATAGAATGATCCCTCTTTATTCTATTATTTTAGAATGAATCTCTATTCTAGTTCATACTTACGTATTTTATTATATAAACTGGCTAAGGAAATACCTAAATTATTAGCTACTAATGTTCTACCTTCAATATTCTTTTCGTATTGCATAAGCATTTGCTTTATGTACCTAGCTTCCGCTGATGCAACTACTGATTTTAACGTCCCATCAGTTTGAATGTTATCTTCTATTATTTGATTTTTCATAACTTCAGGCAAATGATCCATTTCTATTATTCCATTATCCGCTAAGCAGGAAGCATAACTTAACATATTTTTTAATTCACGTACATTCCCCGGCCAACTATAGGACTGTAAAAACTGCATAACATCCTTACTTAAACGATAGTTGGGCGGTAAAAAGCGTTCTACTAGAAATGGGATATCTTCTCTTCGGTTACGTAAAGGAGGTATTGTTAAATGAGCAACATTTAATCGAAAATATAAATCTTGTCTAAATTTATTTTTCTGTGCCATTTGATTTAAGTCTTGATGTGTTGCGGCGATAATTCGAACATCTACATCTATCTCCGTTGAAGCCCCTATTCTTCGTACGGTTCCTTCCTGTAATACGCGAAGTAAATTTGCTTGTACATTATAGGATAAGTCACCAATCTCATCTAGAAACAGTGTGCCTTTATTAGCCATTTCAAATAATCCCACTTTACCGCCTTTTTTCGCGCTAGTAAATGCCCCATCTACATATCCAAACAGTTCACTTTCAATAAGCGTGTCTGGAATGGTAGCACAGTTTACAGCAATGAAGGGATGATTTCTTCTATCACTGGCTTCATGGATAGATTGGGAAAACAGCTCTTTTCCTGTACCACTTTCTCCAATTAGTAATACTGGCAAATTTGAATCCGCTATCTTTTTTGCAATATTTTTATTGTCGATCATCTCTGCACTTTGCGTAATAATTTGATCGAATGTATATTTTACACTGGAAAGCGTTGAAATCTTCTCTTGTAATTCGATCACTTGCCTAACTTTTTTATTTAGTTCATTGGATAGTTCCTTTACTTCATTAATACTTTTACAAACAGACACCGCACCAATAATTTTACCGTTATCTTCAATAGGAGCCATATCCACTACGTATGCTCGACCATTAATCTCACGATAAACACCAACCCTCGTTTTCCCGTCCTTCAATGTTGACGGTAATTGAGCGCCTGGTCTATATGCAGAAAGTAGCTTTCCTATTATTTCTTTCCCAACCCCTGTGATCCTAGAATATTCCGGGTTAATAAATAGAACTTTTTCAAACTCATCGATGACTAATATTCCATCATTTATCGATGTGATCACTTGTTCCCACCATTTGTTTGAATAAATTCTCATGGCTCCCCTCCTGACTGCTGTTAGATACTGTATAACAATAATATAGCATCTTTTGAGGTTGCCTGTTATTGCTTAGCTCCAGTTGATCGTGCAGAGAATAGTACCAGGTTCTAAAACAATTCATAATTGTGTTAGAACCTGGTACCTAATTTATACTACTTTTTTATTTTTAGTCTCCACATCTGTTGATTCATTATATTGAGGTTCATCTACATTTGATAAATCGATTTTTGTAATATCTAGATCATAATTCCATCTAGGATTATCGTTGCCTTTTTCAACTTCTCTAAAATAATGTTGATAAATATATCTAACATATTTAAAAAGAAGCAGTAAAGATATAACGTTGATAAATACAATCATTCCTATGATTAGATCGACAGCTGCCCAAATGACATTCAATTCTACAACACTTGCTATAACAAGGATAACAGCTAGTACGACTCTGTATGATAAAATAGGATACTTCTTCTTATCTTTAAAAATATAAGTTAAATTGGATTCACCATAACGCATATCTGCTAATAGTGTCGTAAATCCGAATAAAAACATTGCAAAAAATACAATCCAACTACCTAAATTTCCTAAAACAGAACCAAAAGCAGTTTGCAATAATAATATACCATCCTGACCTGATTCTAATGATCCCGTCATCAAAATTGCCATTGCAGTAGCTGTACAAATAATAATGGTTGTGATAAAAGTACCAATCATCGCTAAAAATCCTTGGTCGACTGGATGTTTAACATCAGCAGAAGCATGCATCATTGCAGCAGAACCATTTCCTGCATCATTAGAAAACATTCCCCTAGCAACACCACTTCTAAATGCCTCTGCAACAGTCCATCCGACTACTCCACCAACTGCTGACTTCCCTGTGAATGCGCTTTCAAATATAGCACTAAAGATAGTCGGGATATAAGTAATGTTAATGATCACTATATAAAGCACAACCGAAAAGTAAACAAATACCATGAAAGGGACAATGAAAGTCGATACATTTACTAATCTTTTCATTCCCCCGATGATTACTAGAAATGCCATAATTACAACAAATATTCCAGGAATAATAGGATTAATATTAACGACACCCGTAAAAGCATTTGCAATTGAATTCGTTTGAATAGATGCGATGGCAATACCAATACCAAACACATAAAGAAGTGAAATTAGAATAGCCAATGGCTTATTTCTCAAGCCTTTTTCAATGTAATAAGCCGGTCCACCTTCGTAATTTCCATCTTTATCTTTAACTCGAAAAGCTTGCCCTAGAACGGTTTCACTAAAACTTACAATCATACCAAACAACGCAGTCATCCACATCCAAAAAATGGCTCCGGGACCACCTATAAATAATGCGCTACTCACACCCACTAGACTCCCTGTACCTAATTGACCGCCGAGTGCAGCCATTAAAGTACCAAATCCAGATAGTCCACCTTCGTCTCCTTTTAAACTCTTTTTCATGGTACTAAAAGCCCGAATAAAATGTTTAATCTGAGGGAACCCTAGTTTAATAGTGAAGTATAAACCAACACCTAGTAAAGCGTATCCTATTACGTTTCCCCAAAGCCAGTCAGTTATATTATATATAATTTCCATAACAACACTCCTGTCTATTTGTTATTTTTAGGTCACAAAATCCACTTAAGATTCAATGTGGAACGAACGTTTTACAACACCCAAATATACCAACCATTCAATATTTTCTGATATCAAAATAGATAAATAGCCCTCTCAGTAACCTTTGTGGAAGTCACTTTTTTTAAGTGATTTGTAACTTGCATTCTAAAATCTCCGAGTTAGCTAATAATTTGATAGACAAAACTAACTCGGTAAAAATTTTATTTAAATTGGTAATTTTATACGAACGATTTCTGCAAAAAATTCTGCTCCACGAACTAAATTTTCATCTTTATAATCAAACTTTGCATGGTGAAGCGGGTATACTTCTTCTCCCTCACGCTTCCCACCTAGGAAGACATAACATCCTGGAATTTTATCAATAAAATGCCCAAAATCCTCTGAACCCATCATCGGTTGTGCATGATCAACGACATTTGCTTCCCCAAGTACATTTGTAGCTGCTTGCACGACTGTATGATGACACTCTTCCCAATTAATCGTTGGTGAAAAGGAGTTTCTATAAGTGAATTCGCAGGTTGCCCCGTTAGCTTCACAAATATTTTCACAAATGGCTTGCATTCTCTCTTTAATAAGAGATTGAACTTCTGGATTATAGCTTCTACAGTCACCAGTTATGACGACATTAGTAGGTATTACATTAACTGTACCGTCAGTATGAATTTCCGTACAAGAAACAACTGCGGTGTCGATCGGATCTATATTTCTTGCTACAATAGTTTGTAATGCCAGTATTATTTGAGAAGCGGTCACCAATGAGTCTACCCCCATGTTCGGAGCAGAAGCGTGTCCTCCTTTCCCTTTTATACGAATTTCAAAGTTATCCTCACTTGCACAAATTCCTCCAACTTTAGAATGGATTTGCCCCTCTGGTAAACCAGGCATATTGTGTAATCCATAAAATTCATCAATCGGGAATCGTTCAAATAAGCCATCTTTTAACATTGCAAGTGCCCCTTCGCCATGTTCCTCTGCCGGTTGGAAAATGAAACGAACGGTTCCGTTAAAATCTTTTCGATCCGCAAGTAATTTTGCTGCACCAAGTGCGGTAGTAACATGCCCATCATGCCCGCAAGCATGCATCTTACCAGCATATTTTGAAGCATATGGTAGATTGGTTTCTTCCTGAATGTTTAAAGCATCCATATCCGCACGAATTCCTATAATTCCTGAACCATCGCCATTTTTTAATGTACCAACTACTCCCGTTTTTCCAATTCCAGTAACCACTTCATAGCCCATTTCTAGTAATTTTTCTGCAACAAATCGAGATGTATTTTCTTCTTCAAAAGCAGTTTCAGGATGTGAGTGAAGATAGTGCCGCCAATCGGTAAGCTGATTCTTGAAATTTTCATTGCTCATTTTAACTACTCTCCCCCATGACATTTTTTGGTGATAATCTTTAACTATATAAAGTAGCTCTGTCTTTCCTTATACGGATGGACATGCCCCATCCCATATTACTTTTCTATAATGATCTGGATCCGTGTCACCTTCCGTGCTGATAATAAGAATTTTCGAATCCTTATTCAAATTCAATGCATTTTTCATATCTTGGAGCATGTCATTTTCAGCCAATAGACTAACTAATCCCACCCCAACTGCACCAGATTCACCTGAAATAATATGTTGGTCACTGCCTAATGGATTTGCAAGAATTCTCATACCTCGAGCAGCTACGTAATCTGGACAAGAAACAAAGATCTCAGCGTAATCTTTTAAAATACCCCAAGAAGTTGTACTTGGTTCTCCACATGCTAAACCTGCCATAATCGTTGTCAAATCGCCCGTTACTGAATGTGGCTCTCCATCACCGACATCAATGGATTTGTACAAGCATGCTGCTCCATCCGGTTCAACAATAACCGTAGTAGGACGTTCATCTCCGAATCTATCTACTAAGTATCCAAGCATGCTACCAGCGAAAGACCCAACTCCAGCTTGTAAAAACACATGCGTAGGTTTATCAACGCCCGATTCAGCAATCTGCTCTATAGCTTCATCCAGTAGAGTTACATACCCCTGCATTATCCAAGCTGGCACCTTTTCATATCCATTCCAAGCCGTGTCCTGTAGCAAAACCCAGCCATTTTCTTCAGCCTGCTGACTTGCTAGCCGTACAGTATCATCATAGTTAAGATCTGTTATAGAAGCTTCCGATCCTTCTTTTCGTATATTGTTCAACCTTATTTCTGAAGACCCTTTCGGCATATATACGACTGATTTTTGTCCTAATTGGTTTGCAGCCCAAGCTATTCCCCTTCCATGATTTCCATCAGTTGCTGTTACAAAAGTAATCTCTCCAAGTTTCTCTTTCACTTCTTTACTTCTTAGTTTTTCAAATGAAAGAGTAGAAATATCAACGCTTAATATTTCTGCCAAATATTTACCAACAGCAAATGAACCTCCCAATACTTTAAAAGCATTCAGTCCAAATCGATAAGATTCATCCTTCACCCATATATGGCTAACTCCGAATTGTTTAGACAACTTATCTAAACTGTGAAGTGGGGTTACTTTATACTCTGGAAAGCTTTTGTGAAAGTTTCTCACCTTTTCAGCTATTTCACCATTCATAAATTCAACCGATGCTTTCTCGCTATCTCTTCTTTCAGCACTTTTATTGATAATATAGTTAATTTCCATTAAATTTTTCATTTATAATCTCCTCGTAATTTATTCTAAAATGGCGATGACTTCTATTTCTACACCGACATCTTTAGGCAACCTGGATACTTCTACACAGCTTCTAGCAGGAAAATTTTCTGTGAAATATCTCCCATATATTTCATTGACATCCGAAAAATTAGATAGGTCTGTCAAAAACACCGTCGTTTTCACAACATCTTCCAAAGAGGCTCCAGCTGCCTCTACTACTTTTTTCACATTATTTAAAGATTGGATTGTTTGTTCTTTTATATCCTCTGAAATTTCACCAGTTTGAGGATTTACGGGTAGTTGACCTGAAACAAAAATAAATTTACCCTTTTTAATTGCTTGGGAATACGGTCCAATAGCTCCCGGTGCATTTTCTGTAGAAATTACTTCTTTTACCATAATTGAATTCCTCCTTAGGGTTTCTTATTGCGTCTTATCAAATTAAGCTTCTGCCAAATTTCACACTCGTCTCAGAAAAAATGTACTCTTGTCAAAAGAGTTGATGAATGTATACGCTTCCAAACCTAGTATTGCATCTCTAACGTTTACAATCTTCCAACTAGACTTTGCGTATTTTGACCTCAAGCAATAATTATATTTCATAAGAGTAATATATCACACTTCACATACTAGTCAATATAATTTTTTCATTCGATAAAATATTTAAATAATTACTTCTTCTTGTCTTCCCTTTGTGCCTATTCTCCTTAAAGCTTATAATTAGAAAGCAAATTGTGGTATATTACATATTAAGAATGATTTTCCGAGTGAGGTGTTAGAAGGTGACGATTGAAAAGAGTGACACTAAGTTAAAGCGGACGTTTATGAAGGATGAGGTTTATAATAAGCTACGAACTTGGATTGTAACTGGAGAACTTGAACCGGGCACAAAATTAAGAGATCAGGATTTATCTGAGCAGCTAGGCATTAGCCGCACCCCGATTCGAGAAGCTTTACTGAGGTTAGAAAGTGATGGTCTTGTGGTGACCAAGGCTAATAGGTGGACGTTAGTATCTCCAATTGACTTGAATGGGGCTAAAAATATCTACTCTATTGTTTGGACACTAGAGCGCTTAGCATTGGAGCAAGCCTTTCCCCATATTTCTTCAAAAGACATTGAAGAATTGGAGCATCTTAATGAAAATTTTAAAACAGCCATTGCAACCGAAGATATTTATGCAATACTTCAGGCGGATAACAAATTTCATCATAGAATTATTCAACTATCAAGTAATTTAGAATTACCTCCCTTACTTTCAAGTTTAAAAGTAAGAATTCAAAGAATTGAAATACATTATTTCAGTCATATCGATACCAAATACACATCCTATTATGAACATCAACAAATAATTGATGCTATTAAAAAACAAGATTTACATCTTGCAATAGATACGATTAAAGCAAACTGGAAAAATAGTTTAGATCGTATTCAACTAGATAACTAGATATGAAAAGCAACTCGAAATTAGTTTCACTTCCTCTTTTTACTTAACAGGCTCTGTTTAAGAAAATTTTTGAAGACAAAAAGAGTGTGGATACCTTCCATATGTTTATTGACACATGGTAAGATCCTCACTCATTTGCACTATCGATTATTAATTTTAGAGTTTTTATATGCTAGTGGAGTCATGTTTATAGAAGCTTTGAATTTATTAATAAAATAGCTTGTGCTATTAAATCCAACTTGGTAAGCAACTTCAGTAATAGTAGCATCATCTTGATGCAATAAATATAGACTTTTTTGAATACGATAATCTATAACATAATTTAATGGAGTAGTTTTTAATACCCGCTTAAAATACCGACAGCATTCAGAACGGCTCAGCTGACCAGCCTTCGCAATATCCCCTAACATCATTTTTTCTGCATAATTCTCGTGTATCCAACTTAACATTTGTTTCATTCGTTGATTTTTTAATATTTCCGTTTGAATATATTCTAATTTACAACCATTATCGATTAATTGTTTCCAAATGAAGGCCAGTTGAATCGTTATATCAATTTCATAGTGTTGGGATTTTCGCTCAATAAATTGATAGATTTCTAAAACAGCATCTAATATATTTTTCCCCCATATTTCATTTACCCCAATATATAAGTAAGTTAAATTAGTTGCTTGAATATAAGGTTTAACATAAGTAGTATAGAGTTCTTGTGATAAAACAAAAAATGGAGAAAGATTTAAACAAATATAGACACAGCCCGACTGCTCCTTATCCTGGGCCATATGCAGGCTTCCGCTATTTATAAACAGTCCATCACCTTCCCGAACCTCTATCCAATCCTCATTTACTTGAAAGATTGCTTCTCCCTTTACGACTAAAACAAATTGAATTTCGTCATGCCAATGAAGTGGAATATAGCCATGAATATTTTGATTAATGGTGATTTTATAACATGCAAGTGGCATAACAACCGTATTATGGCTCGTTAGATCTTTTAAACTATCGTCAATCACAAAGTCTTTCATTTGCATCATGAGCACCTCAATATATTTTTATTATTCTATTCAATAATCGTATTATTCAAACAAATATTCCATTACTATAACATTATCATTTGATTTATTAAAGGAGACTTGAACATGACAAATTCTCAATTCAATCTATCCATCAACTCCAATCGTCTACTCGACCGCCTTCAAGAGCTTGGTCAAATGGGGGTAGATAATGACAAGAAACGAACCAGATTAGCTGCTTCAGATACGGATAAAGCCGGACGTGACCTACTCGTCATTTGGATGAAGGAAGCAGGATTGGAAGTTGAAATCGACAGAATCGGTAATATTTTGGGGGTCTGGTATGGTGCAGAAAATCGAAAGAAAGCACCACTTTTGTTAGGCTCGCATATCGATACAGTCATTAACGCTGGTATGTATGATGGTTGCTATGGAGTACTTGCTGGTCTTGAAGTTATAACCACTTTGAAGGAGAAAGGTTTTATGCCAACTCGTCCAATTGCAGTTGCAGCATTTACTAATGAGGAGGGAGTGCGCTATCAGCCTGACATGATGGGCTCCCTCGTGTATGCTGGTGGGCTCTCAGTTGACGATGCACTTTCGGCAATAGGGACGGATGGCACACGATTAGGTAAGGAGCTCGAACGTATTGGATATGCTGGTACGAAGGAGCCCGGCTTTTTAAAGCCACATGTCTATATTGAGCTTCATATCGAACAAGGCCCAATTCTTGACAAATTGGGTGTTCCAATTGGAGCTGTTGAAAATCTTCAAGGCATTACTTGGCAGCGTATTACGATTGAAGGTGTTGCGAATCACGCTGGTACTACGCCAACTGAAATGAGACGTGATGCAGGACTTGCTGCTGCGCGGGTAATAACATATTTACGCGATCGTGCCAACAATTCTAATGGATCGACAGTTGCAACAGTTGGAACTATTGATTTTAAGCCAAATGCTGTTAATGTCATTCCTTCTATGGCAACATTCACGGTTGATTTGCGTAATCCAAACGAGCAGAGATTGCAGGAGGAAGAGCAAGCACTTGCAGGCTACTTGAAAGAACTAGCGGCATCAGAAGGAGTATCCATAACATCCGAACAACTTGTACGTTTCAATCCTGTTACTTTTGACCAAACAATTGTTAAATTAATAGAGCAAGTTGCTAGCGACCATGGGCTCCAATCAACCCGAATGACATCTGTTGCAGGGCATGATGCTCAAATGATCGCTCGTATTTGCCCGACAGCCATGATTTTCGTTCCAAGTATCGATGGTATTAGTCATAATCCCAAGGAATATACAAAAGATCTAGACTTAATACTTGGAGCTAATGTATTACTTAACGTAGTCAGCCAGCTTACAGGCAAATAATCAAATTACGCCCAGATTTTTCGAACGCACTTGAAAAGTCTGAACGTCTTCTGCTAAAAAATAAATCTGAATGTGCTTTAGTATTCGATGGGCAATTACCAGGTCTGAATGAATGCAAAAAAGGAACAACACCATTATTGGTGCTGCTCCTTTTTGTATTATCCTCTAAGTTCTGCTCCTGCTTGTTCTGCAAGTGCTTTTAGTACTTTGTTATGTGCATTTACAACTTCTTCATCTGTTAGTGTACGTTCTGGATCGAAATAAGTTAGAGAGAATGCAACCGATTTTTTGCCTGGCTCCATTTTTTCTCCTTCGTATAAGTCGAATAGATGTACAGCTTTTAATAGTCTTCCTCCAGATAATTGGATGATTGCTTGTAATTCTCCAGCTGCTTTTTCGCTATCTACTACCAATGCAATATCACGAGTGATGGAAGGGAATTTCGAAACTGGTGCATAGTATAATGCTTCCACTTCTTTGTTTAATACTTTTGCTAAGTTCAATTCCATTACATACGTATCTTTTAAGTCACGTACTTTTTGTTCAGATGGATGTAATTGACCGATTAGACCAATTTCTTCTCCTCCAAGTTTAATGGAAGCCGTACGTCCTGGATGTAATCCGTCCACTACAGCACGTTCGAAAGTAAGTTCTTTTGAATGACCAAGTAGCTCCATTAATCCTTCGATGATTCCTTTTAGTACGAAGAAATCTACTGCTTTTTTCTCACCTTGCCAGCTGTGGTCCACCCATTTACCAGCAATGACTGCCGCTAAATGTTCTTGTTCATGAGGAAGACCCGACTCTGTTTCACCCAAGAAAACCGAACCAACTTCATAAAGAGCAACTGTATCTGCTTGGCGAGCAGTATTATATGTTACTGCATCTAATAAATGCGGGATCAAGCTTTGACGAAGTGTGCTGCGTTCTTCGCTCATTGGCATTAATAGCTCTGTTACTGGAGCAGTTTCTAATGCAAATTTTTGAGACATTTCTTTGGAAGTTAATGAATAAGTGATTGCTTGATAAAGGCCTGCACCTTCCAAGTAAGCACGAACTTGACGGCGTTTTGCTTGGTAAGATGTTAATCCACCTGGTTTAGATTCTTCCACTGGAAGTGTCATTGGGATTTCATCGTATCCATACATACGCGCAATCTCTTCTACAATGTCTTCTGGAATTTTAATATCTTGACGACGAGTCGGTGCATTAATGTATAAATACCCATTTGCCGCTTGGTGGTCAAATTTTAATCTTGTTAAAATAGAAGTCATATCTTCTAATGAAATTTTCATCCCTAAACGATTGTTGATAAAGTCTGGAGATACAACAACTTCAACAGGTGTTTTATCTAATTCATCTACCACAACAGACCCTGCTAACACTTCTCCACCAGCTAGTTCAGCAAGTAGACTTGCTGCACGTTCTGCCGCTAAAATAACGCGCTTCGGATCGACACCTTTTTCAAAACGAGCACTTGCATCACTGCGCAAATTTTGGTCTTTAGACGTTTGACGAACAGACCCTCCTGCAAAATAAGCTGATTCAATGACAACGGTTGTTGTACCGTCATGCACTTCTGAATTCGCTCCACCCATTACACCAGCAATAGCTACTGGCTCTTTACCATTTGTAATGACTAAATGATTCGATTTAAGTGTACGTTCTTGATCATCAAGAGTAACAATCTTTTCTCCTTCATTTGCAAGACGAATGACAAGTTCTTTTGTTTCTAGACGGTCATAGTCAAATGCATGAAGTGGTTGGCCGTATTCCATTAACACGTAGTTTGTAATATCCACTACATTATTATGAGGGCGAACGCCAGCTGCCATTAAGCGATGCTGTAACCAAAGTGGTGATTCTTTAATGTGTACATTTTTTACTACTTTTGCTACGTACATAGGGTTTTCTTCGATTGCATCTACACGTAAATTTAAGTAATCAGACGCTTTTTCGTTGCTTTCTGTGTACATTGCTTCTGGGTATTTCATATCTTCAGATAAAATAGCTCCAACTTCATATGCAACACCTAGCATGCTTAGCGCATCCGAACGGTTTGGTGTTAATCCAAGTTCAAGGATAATGTCATCTAACCCTAGAAGTGGAAGTGCGCTTTCACCAGGAGTCGCTGTTTCTGGAAGCACATAAATACCTTCTGCGTACGCTTTTGGTACTAGTCTTCCTTCAATACCAAGCTCTTGTAGCGAACAGATCATACCATTCGATTCTTCACCGCGTAGTTTTGCTTTTTTTATTTTGATTCCACCAGGAAGTACTGCTCCTGGACGGGCAACGATTACTTTTTGTCCCTCTGCAACGTTTGGAGCACCGCAAATAATTTGTGTTGTTTCTTCTCCAACGTCTACTTGGCAAATATTTAGTTTATCCGCTTCAGGATGCTTCACGCATTCCTTCACATGACCAACTACCACATTTGTCATTCCTTGTGAACGATCAATTACTGCATCGACTTCTATACCCGAACGAGTAATTTTTTCCCCTAAATCTTTCGGATCAAGTCCTTGTGTATTTACATATTCCGCTAACCATTTCGTAGAAACTAACATGTCATTTCCTCCTTACACTTCTGTTCGGTGGAATTGCGATAAGAAACGCACATCATTTGTATAGAAATGACGAATATCTTCCACTCCATATTTCAACATTGCAATACGTTCTGGACCCATACCAAATGCAAAGCCAGAAAGTTTTTTCGAATCATATCCAGCCATTTCTAAAACATTCGGATGCACCATACCAGCACCTAAAATTTCAATCCAGCCTGTTTTCTTGCAAACATTACAACCACTGCCGCCACATTTGAAACAAGAGATATCCATTTCAACAGATGGTTCTGTGAATGGGAAGAAGCTTGGACGTAGGCGGATTTCACGATCTTCTCCAAACATTTTTTTCGCAAATACAGAAAGCGTTCCTTTTAAATCACTCATGCGAATATTTTCGCCAATAACAAGCCCTTCGATTTGTGTAAATTGGTGAGAATGCGTCGCATCGTCATTGTCACGGCGGTATACTTTACCTGGGCAAATAATTTTAATTGGCTTTCCTTCTTTTGCTTCCATCGTACGAGCTTGCACTGGTGATGTATGTGTGCGAAGCAGAATATCTTCGGAGATGTAGAAAGAATCTTGCATATCTCGAGCTGGATGACCTTTAGGTAAGTTCAACGCTTCGAAATTGTAGTAATCTTTTTCTACTTCTGGACCTTCTGCGATTTCGTAACCCATGCTAATGAATAAATCTTCAATTTCTTCCACCACACGAGTTAACGGATGATGATTTCCTGTTTTCACAGGGCGACCTGGTAATGTCACATCAATGGATTCTTTTTCTAATTGTGCTTGAATAGCTTGTTCTTGTAGAAGTGCCATGCGAGCTTCTAGTACTTCTGTTACCTCTTCACGAACTACATTTACAAGAGCTCCCATTTTCGGACGTTCTTCTGCAGGAAGTTTACCCATTCCTTTTAGTAGATCCGTAATCGGTCCTTTTTTCCCTAAATATGCTACACGCACATCATTTAGTTCTTTGACATTCTGAGAAGCTTCAATTTTTTGTAATGCTTCTTCTTTTAACTGCTGAAGTTGTGCTTCCATGTTTAAATATTCTCCTTTTCATACAAATTCGCCTCGGCGTATTTGCGTCTAGATTTTGCATCGAGCTCGCCTCGATGAACTCCTTTACAAAATCTGCGACATCCGCCGGAGGCTGTTTCATTTCAATAGCATGCTTTTAGCTGATTGAAATGAAAATAAAAAACCCCGCCCCTATAAAAGGGACGAGGAACAATTTCGCGGTACCACCCTGATTATTGCACTTTCAAATTTGTGCAATCACTCAATTCGAATAACGGCTCTACACCGGCACACCTTTACAGTCAATGACTGGTCCCGGTGGCAGCTAGCGGGGTGAACTTCTATATGCATTCTCTATTTACACTTTCAGTCAAGGTGTAAAATTCCTTTTTTCGAATCGCCATATATACTTTTCCCGATGACAGCTTTTATATATCAAATTATATTCATTATACGAAGTTTTAAACGTTACTTCAAGTGTGATTTATTTTATCTTGCGCATAATAGGAAAACTGCGTCGTAAAGAGATACGTCAAAGGCAACTGATTTTCGCTTCAGGAGGACGCTTTCCGCGGGAGTCGCCTCCTTCCGCTTCAATCAATAGAACTTGCTGACTAATCCATAATTAAATGCAAAAAGCTATTTATTTTATTTATGTACAGTATAATTTATAGGAAAGTTGCTATTAGCCATTCAAGCAATGTTTATCACAATCGCTAGATAGTCTTTCTTATTCAACTAATCAAAGGTTTTCACCCATAGAAAATGCAACATCGTACTAAATTTAGTGTCTCATTATGGAGTAAATAGCAAACTCTATTGGATTGTAGCGAAGGGGTGGCGACTCCGGCGGGAACAGTACGAGCTGAAAGCCCCGCAGGAGCGGGAGCTCCGAGGAGATTGAAGCCGTGCCCGTGGAAAGCGTCCACCCTGTAGTGGAAATCCCAGTGGTCACCTAAATAGAGCTTGCTACCGCGCAGTTTCTCTAAACTACGTAATGTGACATCTCTGACTCCAACTATTATAATGCTAATCCGTATAACAAAATCCCTGTTGCTACCGCTACATTTAATGACTCAGCTTGTCCTAGAAGAGGCACAATAATATTTTGATCAGTCTGCTCTAGTAGTTCTTTATGAATGCCACTTCCTTCATTGCCTACGATTAACGCAAAAGAATCGCTTTTCTCCACTTGGTGGAATGGCGTAGAGTTTTCAAATGCTGTTCCGAAGACAGTTACTTGTCGATTTTTCAATGCAACGATCCATTCATGTAAATCTCCTTTTACAATAGGGATATGAAAATGTGATCCTTGTGCTGACCGTAATGTTTTAGGGTTATATGCATCTGCGGAACCTTTTCCGAGAATCACCGCATCGATTCCTGCAGCATCTGCCGTGCGTATCATTGTGCCAATATTTCCAGGATCTTGGACAGCATCTATCAACAACAAACGTTTCCAATTTGTTTGTACTTGCTCATCTACAGTTTGCTGTTTGCAATGTGCAAATATACCTTGCGTATGTTCTGTTTCAGCAAGCTCTTTTTTAATGACATCATTTATTTCCACGATTTCTAAGTTGTCTACATCCCAATTTACTGGAATCTCGCTCGTATCACTTAGCATAATCGTAAGCACTTGTTCTTTTTGTTTAATCGCTTCTTCAACTAAATGATAGCCTTCTATAATGAATTCACCTGTTTTGTCTCGTTCTTTTCGTACACTTAATAGTTTTTTCCAATGCTTCACAAGTGAATTTTGGAGAGATTCAATTCGTTTCATTTATATGTAACCGCCTTTTTTATTTAATAGTACCAAATTCGTGTATACCTTGCGAGAGTTTGGGAAAGATAATTGCGAGGAGTGATGAAAATGGATTTTCAAATTCGAGAAGCGATATCAAACAATTTAAAAGGGAATTCAGCAACAGATATTCGTAATGTAGTCGAAGATGCTATTCAGAGAGGTGAGGAACATCTTCTACCTGGGCTTGGAGTTATCTTCGAAAAATGGTGGAAGATGGCCGATGATACAAAACGAAGCTCCGTACTAAATGAAATCTCAGCAGCATTCAAATAAAAATAATCCGTGAAGAGTATTATATCTTCACGGATTATTTTTTTATCCCGGATTAACGGGCAGTAAGACTCTCACTTCAAGATTAAAGAATAGCGAAAAGATAAATGGGAAGATCAACTGCCCGTAAAAGCCCGATGAAATGATCCCAGACTAAGTACGCAACATCGTGTTGCAACGTCTGTGTGACCCACATCGTGTGGGACACAACTAACAATCAGTTGGGGAAAGCGGACTAAATGCGCGACGGCCGCACTAGCACGTCCTGTGCGTCGGAAAACCCCCACTGATTGAAGTTTCACTTTATCCCTCTTCTTCTGTCACATGCTTTCGTACATGAACATAAAAAATGAGATATTGCACCAATGATAGAATAACAATGTTTAAAATAATTAGTAATTTAGTGGTAGGAATTATTAAATGAAAAACTGCTGAAAGAGGTAATGACCAGGTAAAGAAAGTATAAACTTTCTGTGTTGCAGCTCTTGTAATCATTTGCCACGCTTCGTCATCTTCCAAGTACTCAAGCGGTTTAGTTCTCCACACGGATATTTTTTTTGTTGGATGCTCTTTATTATATTTGCTCACCTTGCTAGATAATATAATCATCATAATGAGATACACTGGAATAATTAAAAACATGATTCCCCCTTCCAATGCCTCTAGCTGTATTGAATAAGAAAATGAAGTTTTATCATTAAAATAAGAAGTAGTTGCGCCGGAAATTATGAATGCAATTATAAAAAATATCAACATAAAACTAATTTGCCACAATGGGTACTGTACTCGAAAATCCTTTTTCATTTCCATTCCTCCCCTTCTAACCAAAATAATTCATCTACTTTACATTCCAATATATGTGCAAGCTTTAATGATAGCGTTATAGAAGGGGAAAACTCTCCTTTTTCGATAAACCCAATAGTTTGTCTGGTTACCCCCGCTTTTTCCCCTAGTTGACCTTGTGTATAACTATATCTTGCCCTTAATTCTTTTACTCTATTTTTGAGCATATTAAACTCCCGCTTCCATCGTGTTAACTATTATATACAAATTGTAATGTATAGTTAACATTAAGTCAATTATTATTAACTTAATGCATACTATTTTTAACCTTCTACATTTCCCATAAATTCTATACTTATTATTTCCAAAAAATACTTTGTGAAAAAATTCATAAAGAGGTAATTGCAATTTGTCGAATTATCTGTATAATTACTCTATTGGAATTAACCGAAAAATCCCAATAAAACATATAATTATATTTTTATAAAGAGGCGATCTAACATGACGGTATCAACATCAACAGAACAAATTGTAGAAACATTAAAGGAATTTTTAGACGAAAACCAAGTGTCTGTCAATCAAACAGTACGAGAACTACATAGTAAAGATGAATCTTATCATGATGTCTGCCTTCCTGATATTGTTGTTTTTCCTAAAACAGCAGATCAAGTAAGTCAAATTATGAAAATAGCAAACAACTTAAAAGTAGCAGTAGTTCCTTTTGGACGTGGCTCCAGCTTAGAAGGACATGTTATTCCATATGACAAGGGGATTACGATTGACTTTTCATTGATGGATAAAATATTAGAAATTCGTGAAAATGATTTATTAGTAAAAGTCCAACCAGGTGTGACAAGATCGCAACTAAATAAAGAATTAAAGAAGTACGGATTATTCTTTTCTGTAGATCCTGGAGCAGATGCAACTTTAGGTGGAATGGCCGCTACAAACGCTAGTGGTACAACTACCGTGAAATACGGCGTAATGCGAGATCAAGTTCGTGATTTAGAAGTAGTACTTGCAGACGGTACAATCATACATACAGGGAATCTAGCCGCAAAATCAGCATCAGGTTTTCATTTGAACGGACTTTTTGTAGGTTCAGAAGGAACGCTTGGCTGTTTTACAGAATTGACATTAAAAGTGTACGGGATCCCAGAGTTTACAACAGCAGCAAGAGCAGTGTTCCCCACTGTCCAAAATGCAGTGGAAGCAGTTACTTCCATTTTGCAGGCAGGCATACCAATTGCACGGGTAGAGCTGGTAGATGAAAGCTCCATACGACAAGTAAATCGATTTAGTGAAACAAATTATGTGGAAAAGCCTACTCTTTTCTTAGAATTTGACGGAAATGAAGCAGGATTACAGCAAGATGTAGAGTTCACAAAAGAAATAATGGAAGACCATCTTTGTGAAGAAGTTCAGTTCGAGACAGATAATACTGCACGCACAAAGCTTTGGGACGCTAGACATAATCTTGCTTATGCATATATTCACGGAAACGTAGGCAAAAAAATGATGGTAACCGATGTTTGTGTACCTATTTCAGAGCTAGCAGACGCTGTCATATATGCTAGAAAAGAACTGGATGCAATTGGTCTTGTCGGAGGAGTTCTAGGACATGTCGGGGACGGCAATTTCCACGCGTTATTGATGATTGATATGAGTAATACAGAAGAAGTAGCTAAAGCGGAAGCTTTCAATGAAAAAATCGTTCACTATGCTCTAGAACGAGACGGTACTTGTACTGGCGAGCATGGTGTAGGGATTGGAAAACAAAAGTATCAAGCTGCTGAACACGGAGCAGCATTACAAGTAATGGAAAAAATTAAAATTGCGCTTGATCCAAATAATATACTAAATCCAAATAAAATTGTAAAAATAGAAAGTTTAGGTGAATAATTTGAAAATATTAGAGTCTATTAGTAATTTTGCAGGAAAGTACTTTGCATTTTTGGTAATTGCAGTTGCAGTCATTGCATTTTTAATACCTGATACGTTTCTGCCGTTTGGTAAGTATATTACAATTTTGCTGGGTATCGTTATGTTCGGAATGGGTCTTACGCTAAAAGCAGTTGACTTCAAACTGATTTTAACTCACCCAAAACCCGTTATCTTTGGGGTTTTAGCACAATTCATCATCATGCCCTTGGCCGCATTTACAATTGCTTATCTTTTACAATTGCCAAGTGAATTAGCGGCTGGTCTTGTTCTTCTCGGTTCTGTACCTGGAGGAACTGCTTCGAACGTTATGGTTTATTTAGCCAAAGGAAATGTTCCATTGTCGATTACAATGACATCTTTCTCGACTATCATGGCACCTTTATTAACACCATTACTATTACTTTTACTTGCCGGACAATGGATGCCAGTCAATGCGGTTGATATGTTCATGTCTATCATACAAGTAATTATTATTCCAATCATACTTGGATTACTTGTGAAAAAAGTTTTACCAAATATCGTTGAAAAAAGCTTAAACATTGTTCCACTTATTTCTGTCCTAGCCATTATTACAATCGTTTCCGCAGTCGTTGCAGGTAATGTTAATAATATTGCTTCTGCAGGACCACTAGTGTTTCTTGGTGTATTTCTTCATAATGGAGCGGGCTTGTTATTAGGATTTTATGCAGCGAAACTAATGGGTCTTTCCGAATTGGATCGTCGTGCTATCTCTATAGAAGTAGGAATGCAAAACTCCGGTTTAGGAGTTGCGTTAGCAACAGCTCACTTAGGTCCATTAGCGGCTCTTCCGAGTGCTCTAGGTGCAGTTTGGCATAATATTTCTGGACCAATTTTAGCTACCTACTGGTCAAAGCGTCCAGTAAAAGAAACAGAAGCACCTGTTTTAAAAGCACAAAGTAAAGTTTCACAGGCACAATAAGTATTCCCGGATCTATCTCAATTGTCGATCTTTCGACTTGAGATAGATTTTTTTGTCTAAAATAATAAAGAGTGATTCAGCGTCTCCTGAATCACTCTTACTATGTAGCGATGAAGCCGTCCATCTTGACGATCCACATCGCATGTATTGGAATAGCCTGGTGACAACCCCTGTCTTTCCAGTCTATTATTCCTAGAATTCGATTAAGCCATTAGAGAAGCTAACACTGCTTTTTGTGCGTGCAAGCGATTTTCAGCTTGCTGGAAAATATATGAGTTCGGTCCATCGATTACAGCAGTGGAGACTTCTTCTTCACGATGAGCAGGCAGGCAGTGTAAGAATATATAATCATTCTTTGCATTTGCCACCAGCGCTTCATTGATTTGGAACTCTTTAAAGTCTGCTAAACGTTTCTGCATTTCCTCTTCTTGCCCCATCGATGTCCAAACATCTGTATAAATAACATCCGCATTCACAACTGCTTCTACAGGATCATTCGATACGAACAGAGAACCACCATTTTGTAAAGCAATCACTTTTGCTTTTTCCATAATTTCTGCATTTGGTTCATATCCAACTGGTGTTGCAACAGCAATATGCATTCCCATGTAAGCTGAAGCTATGACTAGAGAGTGGGCAACATTATTCCCATCTCCGATATATGCAATTTTTAAACCTTGTGTATATCCTTTCACTTCATGAATCGTTAAAATGTCTGCCAGTGCTTGGCAAGGATGATACATATCTGTTAGCCCATTGATGACAGGAATGCTCGCATGCTCCGCCAATTCTTTCACCATTTCATGGGAATTTGCACGAATCATTATGCCATCTAAATAACCAGACAGTACATGCCCCGTATCATAAACTGATTCACCTCGACCAATCTGCAAATCACGCGAATGCATAAACATACCATTTCCGCCTAATTGTTTCATACCAACTTCAAAAGAAATTCTAGTTCTAGTAGAGTGTTTTTCAAAAATCATTCCTAATGTTTTACCTTCTAAAAGGGGTGGGCATTTCCCCGCCTTTGTTAGCTTTTTCAGCTCAACTGCAAGCTGAATTATATCTACTATCTCCTCTTTTGAGTAATCAAAAAGCGTTAATAGATCTTTTCCTTTTAAACTATCCACAACTTTTAAGTTCGCCCATTCTAAAAGTTTCATTTATAAAAACACTCCTTTTCGTATATTTATGTAATTATCATTATAAATATGAATAAACATAAAGTCAATTGAATTTATATGCAAAATTAAAAAATTAAAAATGTCTAGAAAAGCATTCCTTATGCTCTTCTAGACATTATTATTAATCAAACGTAATTTTATTTACTGTGTCGCGGTCTAATTTTTTTATTACTTCAATAATCAATTTGACTATGTTTTCATAATCATCGCGATGAAGAATCCCTGCATGTGAATGGATATAACGCGTTGCAATACCAATAGATAAGGCCGGTACACCATTTAATGAAATATGCATAGAGCCCGCATCTGTTCCTCCACCAGGTATCGTTTCGAATTGATATGGGATATTATTTTCTTCCGCCGTATCAATCACAAAATCACGCAATCCTTTATGCGATACCATCGATGCATCGAACAATACAATTTGTGGACCCGCCCCCATTTTGCTTGTCGATTCTTTCGCAGTAATACCAGGTGTATCTCCTGCAATACCAACGTCTACTGCAAATCCGATATCGGGATTTACTTTTACTGTAGAGGTTTTAGCACCACGAAGACCCACTTCTTCTTGAACAGTTCCTACACCATATACAATATTCGGATGTTTTACATCTTGCAATCCTTTTAACACGTCGATTGCAATTGCACAGCCAATACGATTATCCCATGCTTTTGCAAGTAATAATTTCTCATTGTTCATCACGGAGAACTCAAAATATGGTACGACCATATCTCCCGGTAATACTCCCCACTCCATCGCCTCTTCTTTCGAGGAAGCGCCTATATCGATGAACATATCTTTTACGTCCACTGCTTTCTTTCGTGCATCCGCTGTTAAAATATGAGGAGGTTTTGAGCCAATCACACCGGTAATTGTATCACCTTTACGAGTCACGATTGTCACTCGTTGTGCAAGCATTACTTGTGACCACCAACCACCAACTGTTTGAAAGCTTAAAAATCCTTTGTCGTCAATTTTAGAAATCATAAACCCAACTTCGTCTAAATGTCCTGCTACCATAACTTTGGGACCATTTGCGTCCCCCACTTTTTCTGCGATCAAGCTTCCTAAATTATCATATTCTATTTTATCTGCAAAGGGCTTTATATACTTTTCCATTACTTGACGAGGTTCACGCTCATTCCCTGGAATTCCTTTTGCATCGGTTAACTCTTTAAGCATTGTCAATGTCTCATCTAACTTTGTCATTATTTCGCCCTCCTAAATATAACTGCCATATCAATTATATTCTAAACTCATCCTATTTTCAAAATTAAGTGATAGATTTTAATCGGCTCCTGCTCCGCCGCCTCCTCCGTCACCACCTCCACCACCACTATCTCCACCGAAGAATCCTCCTGAATCGGATGAACCTCCGCTAGACATAGTACCCGGTGACCAGTACCATGTTTTTGCCACATAGTCCATCGGATCTGTTCCAGCTATTAATAGCGCTGCCAAGGGAATCGTTTCATCCACAACTGGTATATGCACATTTTTTCTACCAAAAAGATATGCCCGTATCGTCCACTTCTCCTGCTCATTTTTCGAGAGACCGGCAGGCATGCCATTTTTTATACTTCTTTGGAAAGAGCGAATACTATCTTTTACACGGACAGCATTCATGGAAAGAATATTTATCGGTACAGCGATATATAAAAGAACAACCGCTAAGATTAAACCAAAGATTTCCCTCATCAATTCATCATTTACTATGTTCCCTACCATTAAACTAATCACAATCATATAAAGAGCAAAGTACCAGTGAGCAGTTAGTTTAACCCAATTAATAATGAGAACTAGTATCGTAATAATCACAATGAATACAATACTTCCACTGCTTCTGAAATCTGCATAATAGCTTATGGCAACGAAAGTCGCTAACAATATGATTGCTAAACTAATAAGGAGCTTTGGTAGTTGGTGATGGAAAGCTCCCGCTTCTACTAGTTCATTCTGTACTTTTTTATGCCAAGTTTTTTGTTTCTTTTTAAACTCTTTTGTCCTAGTATGATAGTAATTGGCCATCCCATTATCTCTTTCTTTTCTTGGCGCTCCTGCTGCATCATGCAAATGGAATGCCCATTTACTTGAACCACTTTTGGTACTAAATAACCATTGGATTAAATAAGATTCGGATAAGCCCTTTGCAATTCCTCCGTTTTTCAAGCGAAACAATAAAGTCTCTTCAGGCGCTTTCGGGTCATTTTTAAAACGTATTGCCGCTCGTGATGGCTTGACTATGGCAGCTTCTTTTTCAACTAGCGAAAACAAACCGGCTAAAAAAGTTTTCTTATCCCGTTTTCCTGTCTTATATACGGAAAACAAGTATAAAATATCGATGTCCAGTATGTGCTCCTCATTTCCTTTTCTCCAAAAATGTCTTTGAGGTAAAGCAATAATAAAGAGTACGGCAATGATCACTAATACAAGCGAAACATTTGGTAATATTTTTATAAGCACAGGAATTTCTGATAGCCTTTTTTTCATCGCATCCGCTTGTTTCTTTTCAATTGCAAAAGCTTCTTTCATAGAGCTAGTACTTTTCGTTTTCACCATGTTCGTCATAACAGTTGAAGGGAAAAAGAAAGTTGTCTTCGTTAAGGAATATGCCTCCGAAATCGGTGTTTTAAACCGAATTCCATATTCAGACTTCCCATTTTTCTTTGCATTTCGATCGAAAATAACTCCATCAAATTTAGAAGAATCCATCGTTTGTGGCAGAATAAAATCTATTGTAACATTATGAAAATCTTGATCATGTGCATCTCCATCTCCAAAATACGTAACATTTGCAACACTATATGTATCATACGCTTTCACTGCATTTTTAAGAGTATATACATACAAAAAAGAAACTTTTTCGTTTGTTTTGTTAATACTTGTTCGATATACCCCATTCTCTTTCTTAACATTTAATGTTTTTAATGTATTATTCTCGATGAAACCTGGTTCTGGGCTTAAAGTAGTTATTTCATGAGCATAAAAATTTTCCACATTATTCGCATGTTCTTTTGGAAAGGATCGCTTTAAGCTTTTATAATTCCCATCAAAATTATACGTAAATACTTCATTCACTAAAAGGTCGCCATTTGGTTGAATCCAGGACTTAATATGTACTGTGTCTATTGAGTAGGATCTCTCTTCCGCAACTACACTAGATGAAAAAGCTACTAAAAATAATACAAGTAAAAAAAAGAACTTTTTCATTGATATCACTCCAACATCACATAATTTTTTATAGTATGTTTACGGGTGACATTAGAAAAAGTTCCAATTATTTTACTGTTCAATTACGGATAGGTGTTACTTGAAACAACTAGAAGTGTAAACTCTTAGCTGTTTCAAGTTAATAACCATTCTTCTGTCTTTCATAATTTATTTCATTTTTAGAAATGTACGCTTGCAATACTTCCTCACTACTAAAGCTTAGCTTTTCTGCAATTGCACCATATAAAACCCAAATCTTCTCATATGTATTTTTTGTTGTCTCCTGTAAAAATGCGATGATCGCCTCGTTTGTTTGAAGGAATAATGTTGTTAAATCTTCTTCTTTCTTTTCTATTGGCCACTCTTTTAAATCATCCAAACCTTTTTCAATTCCTAATGACAATAAAAAATGAATAGAATCGACATACTCTTCTAAAATAACCGTTCGTTCAGACGGTCCCTTGTCGCTCCAAAACTTGAAACAACGTGTTTCATTTGCTAGTTCTGCAAGCTCTACAATTAGTGCCAATCCTTTCTTCATAAAAATATCTTCGTTTACTTGTTTATTCGATTGAATATATTCGTCTAATGCAGTCTGCATTGTAAAAAGTTTTTGTAAATTCATCATTTCCTCCAATTATTTTAAATTATTTTGAAACCAAACTACCTCTTCTATCGTATAGCAGTTACTATGTATTTTTCAAGGAGGACATTTTGATGATTGTATTACTTAGACTGCTAATAATTGTCATAATCATATATGCATTTTATAAAATTCTTCGCTATTTGTTTGATCCGAAGAGAAAGTTAGACGAATCCTATGAGAAAGAACAGTACTATTTTTATGATGATATAAAAAATGTCCGTAAGAATTTTTTCATAACCTATAAAGGTGCATTGTTTGAAGGAGAAAAATATTTAGGTACGACTGAGCAAGCATTTGAAGTTGTGTCTATTTTCGTTTGGATAAAAGATCCTTCCAAACTACAAGGGTTTACTAAAGAGGATTTTCGTTTCTTACAAAATGAAATACGTATGAATTACCCATCTGCCAAAATCAATTGGAAGAGCCCGATTGAGCAGCTCATGAAAGATGAGACATAACAAAAGCACCTATCTCTGACCCAATATTGCAAATAAAAAAGAGAAATATTTATGGGATATCGCACATAATAGGGAAACTGTGCGGTTAAGAGACATGGCAAAGGAAATTGATTTCCACTCCAGGCGGACGCTTACCGCGGGGCGGGCGGTGAGCCTCCTCGTCGCACGCTCCTGCGGGGTCTCCCCTGTCGCGCAGTACGAGCTGAAAGCCCCGCAGGAGCGAGAGCTTCGAGGAGATGGAAGCCGTGCCCGCGGAAAGCGTCCACCCTATAGCGGAAATCCAAGCGGATACTTCATTCATCTCGCTACCGCGCAGTTTCCCTATACTTCATTCGATTTAGAAAAGTAATTTAACTCACTTCAAAAATATTCATATCTCTAGAATTTCATAATTTGCTGAACATAAAAATAGCGAACAACCCTAGATCATACTTGGGTTGTTCGCTTTTACTAACCAAAAAAGTATAAATACATAGACGATGAGTAGCATTAGAAAGCCTACACGAAAATTCGTATGCTTTGTTTTATGTCGGAACAGCTGCATACCTATATAAGCACCAATGCCTCCACCAAAAATAGCAAGTGACCATAATGTACGCTCTGAAACTCTTTGTTTATGGTTTTTCGCCTGAGATTTATCATAGCCCATAACGATAAACGAAATAACGGACATGATCAATATAAAAAAGGGAATAATTTCCTTCATATTTCTACCCCTTGTACAAAAAAAGCTGATAGAATCTCTATCAGCTTCTTTATCGTTTATTATTTAGCGATTGCTTTTTTTGCTGCATCTGCAAGTTGTGTAAATGCTTGAGCATCTGTTACAGCTAGATCAGCTAACATTTTACGGTTTACTTCGATTTCAGCTAATTTTAATCCGTGCATTAAACGGCTGTAAGAAAGACCGTTTAGGCGTGCTGCCGCATTGATACGTGTGATCCATAATTTACGGAATTCACGTTTTTTGTTACGACGGTCACGGTATGCATACATTAGAGATTTCATAACCTGTTGGTTTGCTACTTTATATAATGTATGTTTTGAACCGTAATAACCTTTAGCTAATTTTAATACTTTTTTACGACGCTTTTTTGTTACTGGTGTGCTTTTTACGCGTGGCATGATTCATTACCTCCTGCTATTCTTTCGAGATTTAAATTTCTTATTATTTCATGTAAGTAAGTAGTGTTTTGATACGTTTGTAATCGCCTGAAGAAGCTACTTTAGTTTTACGTAGTTTACGTTTAGCTTTAGTAGATTTGTTAGCGAATAAGTGGCTTCCAAAAGCACGGTCATGTTTTAATTTTCCTGTACCCGTCTTTTTGAAACGCTTTGCAGCTCCACGGTGAGTTTTCATTTTCGGCATGTCGAATTCCTCCTAAACAATTGTACTCTATTACTGTTTTTCGTTCTTTGGTGCAAGCACTAAGAACATACTGCGGCCATCCATTTTCGGTTTTGATTCAACCGTAGATACTTCCGCACAAGCTTCGGCAAATCTATCTAAAACGCGTTGACCAATCTCTTTATGAGTAATCGCACGACCTTTAAAACGAATAGATGCTTTCACTTTATCTCCTTTTTCAAGGAACTTGATCGCGTTTTTAAGTTTCGTTTGGAAATCATGTTCATCGATTGTTGGGCTCAAACGAACCTCTTTCATCACGATGATTTTTTGATTTTTACGGACTTCACGATCCTTTTTTTGCTGCTCAAATTTGAATTTACCATAGTCCATGATACGAGCGACTGGCGGCTTGGCTTGAGGAGCCACAAGGACAAGATCCAAATTTACACGACCTGCGATTTCAAGTGCTTCGTTACGTGTTTTCAATCCTAACTGATCGCCATTTTGATCAATAACTCGTAGTTCGCGTGCTCGAATGCCATCGTTCACATACATGTCTTTGCTAATAACAATCCACCTCCAAATAGTGTCGCGAATACATGGTTTGGGCATAAATTTCGTAGAAACGAATTACTTACGCCGTTTTCGATCAAATAAAAAAACGAGCAGACATAAGATGTATGTCTGCCCGCCGATATAAGAACATGCAGATGCCTACATGTTACAGTCGATCGTGTGCTTACCAGTCAACAACAAAAAGTGTCAAACAGGTGAGAAGCGGGCAGCCTCTTCTTATACCACAAACTTGTATTCAATAACCTAAATAACTATACCATGTAGATTCTTACATGTCAACAGTATTTATGATTAATGTTTTGTTTCTTCTTGAATGCGAGTTAAAAACTCCTCAAATGGAATACTTTCCGATTGCTGTTCTCCGTATTTACGCACGTTTACATTACCTGCTTCTAGCTCTTTATCACCTAAAACGAGCATGTACGGAATTTTTTGCATTTGCGCTTCACGAATTTTATAACCAAGTTTCTCTTCCCGATCATCCATTTCCACTCGGAAACCTGCTGCTACTAATTGCTCTTCGATTTGTTTAGCATAATCGAAGTGTACTTCATTGGATACTGGGATGATTTCTACTTGAACTGGAGCTAACCAAGTTGGAAAAGCACCTTTATATTCTTCGATTAAGAATGCAACAAAACGTTCCATTGTAGAAACTACCCCACGGTGAATTACAACTGGACGATGTGGCTTACCATCTTCTCCAACATACGTTAGGTCAAAACGCTCTGGTAATAGGAAATCCAGCTGAACAGTGGATAGTGTTTCTTCTTTACCAATAGCCGTTTTCACTTGAACGTCTAATTTCGGTCCGTAGAATGCTGCTTCGCCTTCTGCCTCGAAATAATCTAAGCCAAGCTCGTCCATTGCTTCTTTTAACATCGCTTGTGCTTTTTCCCACATTGCGTCATCGTCGAAGTATTTTTCAGTATCTTGTGGATCACGGTAAGATAGACGGAATGTGTAATCTTTTAAATCAAAATCTTTATAAACAGAGATGATAAGCTCTACAACCTTTTGGAACTCTGCTTTAATTTGGTCTGGACGTACGAAAAGATGCGCATCATTTAAAGTCATACCGCGAACGCGTTGTAAGCCTGAAAGTGCTCCAGACATTTCATAACGATGCATTGTACCAAGCTCTGCAATACGTAATGGAAGGTTACGATAAGAGTGCATACCGTTTTTGAAAACCATCATATGATGCGGACAGTTCATCGGGCGCAGAACTAATGTCTCGTTATCCATTTCCATTGGCGGGAACATAGAATCTTGGTAGTGATCCCAGTGACCGGACGTTTCATATAAATCTTTTGAACCAAGTACTGGTGTATATACATGTTTGTAGCCAAGTTTAAGTTCTTTATCTACAATATAACGCTCAATAACACGACGAATCGTTGCACCATTTGGTAACCAAAGTGGTAAACCTTGTCCTACTTTTTGTGAATTCGTAAACAATGCTAGCTCTTTCCCTATTTTACGGTGGTCACGCTCTTTAGCTTCTTCTAGCATATCTAAGTGATGCTTAAGCTCTTCTTTTTTAAAGAATGCAGTACCGTAAATACGTTGAAGCATTTTATTGTCGCTATTTCCGCGCCAATATGCACCTGCAATACTTAGTAATTTGAACTCTTTTAGTTTTCCTGTAGATGGTACATGTACTCCTCGGCAAAGGTCGAAAAACTCTCCTTGCTCATAAATGGATACTTGCTCTCCTTCTGGAATTGCTTCAAGAAGCTCTACTTTATACTCATCTTCCTTAAACTTATCAAATGCTTGCTCGCGAGAAACATCGTGTCGAATGATTTCAATATTCTCGTTGATAATTTTTTTCATTTCTTTTTCAATCATCGGGAAATCTTCTGCTGTAATCGGTTCCGGAGAATCAATATCATAATAAAAACCATTTTCGATTACTGGCCCAATTCCAAGTTTTACATCTTTAAACAAGCGCTTAACAGCCTGTGCAAGCAAGTGTGCAGAACTGTGACGAAGAATTTCCAACGCTTCATCGGATTCAGGTGTAATAATTGAAATTTCTCCGTCTGTTGTAATTGGTGTCTTAAGATCGATTAGCTGTCCACTAAGTTTACCTGCTAACGCTTTTTTACGTAATCCAGGGCTAATGGATTGCGCGATTTCTTCGGTAGTTGTCGAAACAGGGAATTCCTTTTCTGCTCCATCTGGAAATTTTAACTTAATAACTTCTGCCATGTTGAACACTCCTTTTAAATTATGTATCGGAAAACGCAAAAAAACCTCATCCCTAAAAAGGGACGAGGTTCAAATCGTGGTTCCACCCTTCTTCTGTCTACTAAAAACAAAAGTAGACGAAGCTCTGCATCGGCTAACGGGCCGGTGACCGGTAAACTGCTAGAGTATGTATTCACAGTTACTGCTCGGAGGTGGTAAATCGATTGCCGGTACTTAAGAAGCTTCCAGCCCAGGCTTCTCTCTCTAAAAAGTCGTACAAACTGATTATTGTCCTCTTCAATGCATTTACTTATTCTTATGAAAATGATTATACTCCACACCATGTGCATTTGCAAGTCATTGTAGAAGGTTATTCTTCTCTCCAATTCTTTCCTTGCAGAGAAATGGGAATTGTAAGTGCACGAATGCGCTCCATAATTCGTCCAGCTTTCACCACTTCTTTTTCCCCACGTTGTGTAACGGACAAATGATACTCTAACTCAGAATAATTGAAGTTAGATGTTATAAATGTAGGAAGCTGTTCCGACATTCGGTAATGTAAGATTGTTCCTAGTATCTCATCTCTCGTCCAGCTGGACATTACTTCGGCACCAAGATCATCTAACATTAATACAGGGGCTTTTTTGACGAACTCTATTTTTTCGGATAGCGAATGATCTTGAATCGCTTGTTTCATTTCACGCAAAAATTCAGGAACGTAAACTACTACAGAATGGATATGCTTTACTGCCAACTCGTTTGCCAAGGCCCCTAGAAGATAGGATTTCCCAACACCAAACTTACCATGAATATAAAGCCCTTTCTTCGGTAATGTATTGGTTCGATTTAGTTCCTCTAGAAAGTCAACTGCTGCACGAACAGCAACCACTCTACTTCCATCATTCACATCAACATCCCTAAGACGCGCTTCCATAACCTCTTTTGGCATATGAATGCTATTAATCATAGAAGTCACTTTTCTGCGTTCATCCTCGATTATTCCTCGTTGACAACGAACATATTCTAAACCGATTAGGCCACGCTCTAAAACTAATTTAGGCTCATAGCCTTTCATAACATTCATGCAAAGCTCAAGGGATTCACAAGAACCACAGTCATGGGATTGCGACTTATATTCGTATAATTTACTCAAGCCCCGATCTACGATTCGTTTTGATATATCCCCCGCGTTTTCTTCTAAAAACTTTTGCACACCTGAATCTTCTAACACTTCTTTTTTCATTTCATCTAGCCTTGATGAGAATTCTGGTGTTTGAACCATTCTTTTTAACGTTTCATTAATACGTTCCATTATTTCCACCTACCTCTTCAATGCATTCAAATCTGCTAATAGCTTTTGTCTTTCTTGATCTATGTCTTGAATACCATTGGTTTTTTCCCCGGATTGTTTCGTTTCCTCATCTTTTTTATAAAACCAATCCGGTACTTTTTCTTCGCGCACTGGCTTTTTCGTATAGGATTTCTGTTTGGATCCTTCACTTTTCCATTTTATATATTGCTCATGTTCACTTCTTGCAAGCTCCATCGCCTGTTTGGCTGTTTTTACATCTTTTCTTATCCAGTGAGAAGCAATTTTTTCAGCATAGTTTTTTGTTAGTTTCATATCCGTACGAAGCAACACATATTGCAATAGCACATTCACAACACCAATTGGCATTTTAAAGTGGGTAACAAAATGATTGGCTAATTGGACATCTGCTAAAATTGGTTCTTTGCCGTTCGCAATATCCTTTAATACAACTGCTGGAGCTGTCGTTTCTAAATAATGGATAAGTTCTTCTTCTTTCGATAAGGGTTGGCTCTTTTCAGGAACTGCTTTAGCCGATTGTTCGATTTTCTCCATAACGGGGGCAGTTTTAGAAACAGTTAGTTTATAGTAATCAGCACACGCTTTTTTTAATCTTGCTTCGGAGAGATGTAGTTCATCATCTAATGCAAGTATGACTACTTTTTGCATCTCTACTGGATGTAAGTTGTATAAAAAAGCTAGTTTGGCGATTACTTCTTTTGCTTCTATCGTCATCGCTGACTTTGGAACAAGTTGTTCCGACAGCCCTTCCTGTAATAAAGCAAAATCAAATTGATCGAAATAAAAAGGCAAAGACTCCATTCTTTTCTTAGATTGAAAATCGTCTGCATAAGATACAGCATTCCCTGTTTTGGAAGATGGTTTAAATACGTCCATGAACGTTCGAGAAACATCTGTAAATCCGTCATTCCAGTTAGTAGGTTGAATAAAGCGACTCCGTAATTGTTTATATGCATTTTCCCCAATTTTGCCTAACAGAAACATTGACAATAATGGATCTTTTAAAAAGGACTCTGCATCAAGTGGTGCAGTTAATTCATAATAAAAGACACGGCCATCATTCTCTGATTTTTGCCAAGTACGAAGTAGGCCAATTGCTTCTAACGCAATTCTCGCTTGAAAAATTTTACCGATAGAAACACCTAAAACGTTCATGAGCTGATAATGAGGCGATTGCTCGTTATTTTGTGCTTCTCCATCGGCCCATAGCGTTAAGTACAGGCTAATACTCTCTGCACCAACTAATGGTTGATACAATAGTGTTAATAACTGGCGATCATAATCCGAAAAAGAATATGGCAAGCGAATCATATACATGTCTGCTGGCTGAAGCTCTTTATATAACATCAACGTTTGCACCTACTCTCTTGCTGCTTATAATGTTGGATTCTTTTTTATGATTTCTTTTAATTCTTCTATAAAGACTGTTATATCTTTGAATTGACGATAGACAGAAGCGAATCGAACATAAGCCACTTCATCTACTTCTGCAAGCTTGTCCATCACTTTTTCGCCAACTTCCTCCGATTTCACTTCGGAATTTCCTGTTCTTCGTAATTCTTTTTCAATTGAAAACACGATATCTTCTAGTTGATCAAGTGCAACTGGTCTTTTCTCACATGCACGTATCAGACCACGAAGTATTTTTTCACGGCTAAATTCTTCCCGCGAACCATCTTTTTTCACGACGATTAAAGGGGTTTCTTCCACCTTTTCAAATGTGGTAAATCTAAACCCACAATCCTCGCACTCTCGTCTTCTTCTAATCGCCTTATTATCGTCAACAGGTCTAGAATCGACTACTTTCGTACCATTATATTGACAAGTTGGACATCTCATATTTGTCTCACCTAATTCCTTACATTAATTTGTATATCTATTATAACAATAATCTCTTATCAATTGCGACTTGGCTTAATTGTGTCCAAATTTTGAATTGTGTTTATGCCCTCAGGACGCTCCGAACTTAGGTTGCCGTCCTAAACTCTGTTCAAAATTTGTGACATCCGCCGGTGGCTTTAACTTGCTTCAGCAGGGAGATTAAGCTCTCTGCTGAAGCAAGTTAAAATCGAAAAAGCAGAGGAATCGCTTCCTCTGCTAAGTCATCTCGGCTAAGTTATTACGCTTGAACTGTCATGCGCGACTTAGGTACATTAACTGGACCCATACCACGAGGCATTTCAATCGTTTCGCGTATTCCAGCATTAAGAGCATCTGCAATATGATTAGCAGCAATTGATGGATCTAAATCACCACATGTATACACATCAATGCTCGCATAACCATGCTCTGGAAAGCTGTGAATCGTTAAATGTGATTCGGAAATTATAACGACTCCACTTACACCTTGTGGTGCAAATTTGTGAAATGCAACTTCTCTGACTTCCGCACCAGACTTAAGTGCAGCATCAACAAATGTTTGCTCGATAAATTGCATATCGTTAAGTTTGTCGAAATCGCATTCCCATAGTTCTGCAATAATGTGACGTCCCATTGTTTCCAATGTCCGTTTCCCCCTTTGATAAGTTTTAGTTTAAAATTTAACAATCAAAGTTGACTACCACGGGGGAAAGTTAGTCCAAAGAGGTCCTAACCCTTTAAGTAGTCCATGTACGTGAAGTACACGATTATCATTATATGATGTATTGATAAAATAAGCAACAAATAAAAAATCCTCTTTCTAAAAACATAGAAAGAGGATTTTTTGATCTTATAAACTCGAACCTACTTTAAGACCAGACGCTACTTTTTTCGTCAAATCAACTACACGTGCAGAATAACCCCACTCGTTATCATACCATGCTAGAACTTTTACTTTACGATCACCAATAACCATTGTAGTTAATCCATCTACTGTAGAGGAAAGAGTAGACGTATTAAAGTCAATCGAAACTAGTGGCTCAGTTGTAAAGCCTAAGATTCCTTTCATAGATCCTTCAGAAGCTTTTATAAATGCCGCATTTACTTCTTCCACAGTTACATCTCTTTGAACATCTACGACTAAGTCAACTAAAGAAACATTTGGAGTAGGTACACGAAGTGCCATACCATGAATTTTCCCTTCTAACTCTGGCAACACCAATGTAAGCGCTTTTGCTGCACCAGTGGATGTTGGGATGATAGATTGCCCACATGAACGCGCACGTCTTAAATCCTTATGTGGATTATCTAGATTATTTTGATCATTTGTGTATGCGTGAACTGTTGTCATTAATCCATTTTCGATACCAAACGTATCATTTAATACTTTTGCAACAGGTGCTAAACAATTTGTCGTACAACTTGCGTTAGAAATAATATCCTGACTTTCTAAATCTAATTTATCGTCATTTACACCCATCACAATAGTGGCATCTTCGTTTTTGGCAGGAGCAGTGATAATTACTTTTTTCGCTCCAGCCGCTAAATGAGCACTAGCTTTTTCACCATCATTGAATTTTCCTGTTGACTCAATTACGATGTCGACATTTAATTCTTTCCAAGGAAGATTCGCTGGATCACGATCATTCACAATTTGAACTCGTTTGCCATTTACAACAAGCGCATTTTCTTCTATTTTTACTTCTCCTGAAAAAGTACCATGTGTAGAGTCATATTTTATTAAGTGCGCTAATGTTTCTAAAGGGTATCTTGCATTAATTGCGACAACATTTAACTCTTCCTGTACTATCGCTTGGCGAAACACCATTCGTCCAATACGTCCAAAACCATTAATTGCAATTGAAGCTGTCATGTGAAAAATCCTCCTGTAACTGTGTGATACTTTATATTTACAACTTGTAATTAGTATAACACATTATACGAATCATGTAGCACTAAATTAAAAGAAAGATATTTTTATTTGTAATTGGGTTATTTATCCCTGTTCAATAAGTAAAGTAGCTAAAAATTTTCTCAAAAAAAACGAAAACAACTCGTTTTTCGAGTCGTTTTCGGTTTTTAATGCTACACGATTAACACATTCCAATCGCTTAAGATTTTTTTTAGTTGTTGTTCTGTGTATTCCAATGTTCCATTATTATAAATAACTGCATCTGCTTCTTTTTCTTTAATAGATAATGGGAGCTGTGATTGGATTCTTGATTTCGCTTCTTCTAGCGTAAAATTATTTCTTGCCATTAATCGTTCCAATTGCGTTTCTTCTGTAACGGTTACGACCAATATTTTCTCTACATACGATTGCAGTCTACTTTCAAATAATAATGGGATATCCATGATTATGGTTGGATGACCCACTTTTTTTAGCTCTTCTTTTTGCCTGAGCATTTCTGCACGAATTGCAGGATGGATAATATCATTAAGTTGTTTCCGCTTGGAAGGACTAGAAAAAATAATGTCACCTAGTTTTCCGCGGTTTAAGGAACCGTCATCTGCAATTACTTCTTGGCCAAATGCTTCCTCTATCGTTTTCAGTGTTTCCGTTCCTTTTTCAACGACTACACGGGCTACAACATCTGCATCCACAATTGGGTATCCTAATTCCTTTAACATATTGGAAACGGTACTTTTCCCACTTGCAATACTTCCAGTTAAACCTATGATCATAACAATCCTCCGTTATTTCTGACATGCACCACAATAAGTTGATGTTCTACCACCTATCGTTTTTTGCAACGTTTTTCGACCACAAATAGGACAATTCTTTTTTCCATACATTTGTAATCTGTTTTGCATATTGCCTGCTTCTCCATTGATGGAACGATAATCGGAGATCGTACTACCTCCATTTTCGATACTATCAAGAAGTACAATGACAATCTCATTGAATAATTGTATTTTTCTTTCCTTGCTGATTCGTTTCACTTTTCGTGCGGGATGCATTCTTAATCGAAATAATGCCTCTGTCGCATAAATATTTCCACAGCCCGAAACGACATGGCCATCCATGATAAATTCCTTTATCGCTTTATTTTCATATTTTGGTAAAATACTCATCGCCAAATAATGATCTAAAGCGTCCTGGTCAAAAGGCTCTGGAGCCATTAACAACAATGGTGGATGATCTGCTTCACTCTCTAATAAACGAAGCTCTCCGAATCGTCTAATATCAGCATATACAAGCATGTCACCTTCCTCCAAGTGGAATATGACATGCGAATGCCGTTTAAATTTTTCTTCTTCAATTTCATGCAAGTTACGAACGTAGAACCAAGCTCCAGACATCCCCAAATGCGAAACGAGTAAATGAGGGATCCCATCTTTCACCAAATGAAAATAAATATATTTAGAACGTCTATCTATTCTTTCAATCGTCATTTGAGGTAGTGCTTCTTTGAATACATCTACGTCTGCCCCTTTAATGATCGCCTCTTTGCCATTGGCTTTAGATGTAATAATTGTTTCGGAAACGTCTACAGATTGAATTGTCTTGCCTGTCGCAATCGGTCTTAACGACCGGACGACTCCTTCTACCTCGGGTAATTCAGGCATATTCAAAAACTCCTTACTTCGTTTCGTACCAAGAAGAACCGAATGCATAATCGACTTTTAATGGTACGAGCAATTTAATCGCAGTATCCATTACTTCGGGTACAATTTTTTCAAGTAATGCAATTTCTTCTTTTGGTGCCTCGAAAATTAACTCATCATGCACTTGTAAAAGCATCTTCGTTTGCATTTTCTCATCCTTTAAACGCTGTGCCATATCGATCATCGCTTTTTTTATAATATCTGCTGCACTTCCTTGAATTGGCGTGTTCATCGCAGTACGCTCAGCAAAGCTTCTTAGATTAAAATTAGAACTCGTAATTTCAGGCAAATATCTTCTTCTATTTAATATCGTCGTAACAAATCCCTTTTGTTTTGCTTCTCGTACAATATCATCCATATATTCTTTTACACCAGGGAAACTATTTAAATATTGCTCAATAAATATGGCTGCTTCTTTTCTCGTTATATCCAAGCTTTGCGATAAACCATAATCACTAATCCCGTACACAATACCGAAGTTTACTGCTTTTGCAGCGCGACGCATGTCCGAAGTCACATTTTCTGCATCTACATGGAAAACATCCATTGCCGTTTTCGTATGAATATCCAAATCATTAATAAAAGCTTCCACTAAGTTTTTATCTTCCGACATATGCGCAAGCACACGAAGCTCGATTTGTGAATAATCCGCTGCAAACATTACCCAATCAGGTTGCGATGGGACAAATGCTTTTCGAATTTTTCTACCTTCTTCTAAACGTACCGGTATATTTTGCAGGTTCGGGTTAATAGAGCTTAGTCGCCCTGTTGAAGTTAGCGCTTGCTGATAACGTGTATGGATTTTTCCATCTGCTTCGTGGATTTCTTTTAATAATCCTTCAATATATGTTGAATTTAACTTTCCTAATTGGCGATAAAGAAGAATTTGTTCAATAATTTCATGCTCTCCAGCTAACTTTTCTAATACATCAGCTGCTGTGGAGTAACCTGTTTTTGTTTTCTTTATAGGGGTTAACCCTATTTTTTCAAACAATATCACGCCTAATTGTTTCGGAGAATTAATATTAAATTTCTCCCCTGCCAGCGCGAATATATCTTGCTCAATGGATTGAAGCTTCACTTCTAAGTCATGTCCCATCTCGACAAGTATTTGTTTATCCACTTTTACCCCGTCAGATTCCATTGTTCCTAGAATAGATGCAAGTGGTAATTCTAATTCTTTGTATAGCTCGTACTGTTCATTTTCCTTCAGCTTTTCTTCTAACGTCGGTCTTAGTTGCCATATTGCTTGCGCTTTTCGTGCAGCATGTTCAGCGAGCTTCTCTAGTTCCGGTGTTGATTTTTTCGCACCTTTTCCATAGACGCTCTCATCTGTCCAAACATTAAAGTTTCCGAATTCTTTTGCAAGTGTCGATACATCTCCAGAAGAAATAGATTGGTTGACAATATAAGCTGCTAATAGCAGATCAAATTCTGCTCCTTGGATACTAATGCCATGTTTTCTACTTACTGCTTGTGTAGCTTTCGAATCCGATAAAAATTTATGTTTTTCGTTATCCTCTAGCCAAGCACAAAATGCATCGGATTGAAATGCTTTGGCCCCTTGGATAAAATACGAATCCTCACCGTCTGAAAAAGCGATTCCTAATAATTCACTTGTATGATATTGTTCATCATACATTTCAAAATGAACAGCCATTTGGTCTTTTAAAAGGGAAGCATCTACTTCTTCTAACACTTGATAATTCATTTCAGCAGTCTCTTGTTCTTCCGCGACGAAATCAGATTTCTCTAATAGTGTTTTAAAGGACAGCTCTTTCCAAATCTCTACTACCTCTTCCATATTAGGTCCATTGTATGTCAGATCATCAAGTGTTACTTCAATTGGAGCACTCGTTTCAATTGTCGCAAGTATTTTACTCATTTTCGCTTGTTCTTCATTTGCAACTAGTTTTTCTTTTAATTTCGCTCCACTAACAGCGTCTAATGCCTCATAAAGCTTTTCTACAGAACCATGTTCTTTTAATAGTTTAATCGCTGTTTTTTCTCCGACACCTGGTACACCTGGAATATTATCGGAAGCATCCCCCATGAGCCCCTTCATATCAATAATTTGTTGTGGAGTAAGCCCGTACTTTTCTTCTATATGTGCAGGTGTATATTTTTCAATGTCTGTAATACCTTTTCGGGTAATATATACAGTCGTACGGTCCGTTGCTAGCTGCGTCAAGTCTTTGTCTCCTGAAACAATGACCACTTGTTGACCTTTTGCATCCGCTTGTTTACTTAGTGTCCCAATAATATCGTCCGCTTCATACATTTCCAATTCATATCGTTTAATCCCGTATGCATCGATTAATTTTCGAACGTAAGGGAATTGTTCGGAAAGCTCAGGTGGTGTTTTCTGTCTTCCACCTTTATACTCTCCAAAAGTAGAGTGACGGAAAGTCGTTTTGCCTGCATCAAACGCAACAAGCATATGTGTTGGATTTTCCTCATCCATAATTTTTTGTAGCATTAATGTAAAACCATATACGGCATTTGTGTGTATGCCGTGTTCATTTGATAATAATGGTAAAGCAAAGAAAGCTCGGTATGCGAGACTATTCCCATCCAATAAAAGTATTTTTTCGTTGGACATTCCATTCACTCCCTCAAAATAAAAAAAATCGTCATTCCCTATATCTTACCATGATAGTAAGGGGAATGACGATTCATAAGGTGAAACTCCAATCAGTGGAGGTTTTCAGGTCGTGCAAGTGAGAACGTTGCGACATGGCCATCGTATTTTTAAGTCTGCGCCATCCATTACTGATTGTTAGTTGAACCAATCGGGCTTTTACGGGCAGTTGATCCTCCACTTATCTTTTCGCTTCTCTTAAATCTGGAAGTGGTGGTCTTACTGCCCGTTAATGCGGGATATACTATTCTAAGTAACCAGAAAGAATTTTCGCATAAGGAGAATCAGACGGGATGATAATCATCGAATCCTCACCAATTGTTCGCTTGTAAGATTCTAGTGTCCGGTAAAGAGAATAGAACTCTGGATCTTTAGAGAAACTTTGATTGTAAATTTTGGCAGCTTCTGCATCGCCTTCTGCAGCAATCATTGCAGCATCTTTTTTGGCGGTCGCAAGCATTTCTTTTACTTGACGATCTGTATCCGCTTCAATACGTCGTTTGTCTGCATCACCTGTAGATAAAAACTTTTGTGCAATACTTTGTCTCTCAGAAATCATTTCATTGTAAACGGATTGCTCATTTTCTTCCGGTAAGTCTGTACGTTTTATACGTACATCTATTACTTCAATACCGTATTTATCTTTTTTAAGTAATTCATTTACATGTGTTGTAATTTGATCATTTAAACTTCCTCGGGAAGAATTTTCATCATTAATAATCTCACTATATTCTAGTTGACCAAGCTCTGATCGTACGACTGAATAGATGAATTCTTCCATACGAGAGCCTGCATTTATCAAGTTACCAGCATTCGAAATCATTTCTTTTGCATTTACAACACGCCAAACCGCATAATTGTCAATGATAATCCGACGTTTATCTTTCGTGTTGATCTCTGCTTCTGATAATTTATAGTTCATTTGATGTTTTGGAATGGTTGTAACACTTTGTATGAATGGTATTTTCATATGCAATCCTGGTGTATTTTTAATGTCTTTAATCTCTCCAAACTGTCGAACTACTCTAAACTCGCCTTCCTTTACGACATAGATATTTGCAAGTGCTATTATAATAACAACGAATGTTATAAAAATACCGATAAATGGCTTTGTATATTTTTTGTAATCGACTGGTGTTTTTTCTTTTTGTGGCTTCTTTTTCTTTTGCATCGCATTAAATTTTTCTTCAAGATTTGAAAATGGATTATTGTTATCCGCCATTATTGCCCACTCCCTTCTTCTGTTTCAGTGGTTGCTGGTGGTGGTGTTTGTTTATTAGATTCCAATGATTGGAGCGGCAGATACTTCATCGTTCCACCATCATCATTCATAATATAAATTTGGGCATTCGGTAATACTGCATCGAGTGTTTCCATCACAAGTCGCTGTCTCGTGATTTCTTTATTGTCTGCATATTCAACGTAAAGTTTATTAAATAACTCCACATCTCCGAGTGCTTGCTGGATACGAGCCGTTTTATATCCAGTTGCTTCCGAAATGATTGCATCCTTTTCCCCTTCAGCTTCACTCATCTTTTGGTTCATATATTTTTCTGCTTGGTTTACTTTAGTATTTTTCGTTTCCTCTGCATCTGTTACAGCAGTAAAAGCAGCTCGAACTTCTGCATTTGGTAGCTCTACATCTTGTAGCTTTACAGTAAGTACGGTTATTCCAATGTCATATTTGTCTATTAAAGAACCTAATAGTTCAACAGTATCTGCTTCAATTTGTGCTTTTCCGGACGTTAAGGCATCGTCGATTTTGGAGTTCCCAATTATCGAGCGAATAGAGGCGGACGTTGCATCATGCAGTAAATCTTGTGGACTTTCGGAGTTAAATAGGTACGCTTTTGGATCAGTAATTTTCCATTGTACAACTAAATCGGTTAAGACAATATTATCGTCTCCCGTGATCATTTTTGTATCTTTATCAAAAGATTCTATTTCCCCGTCGGCTGCTTGTTTATATCCAAATTGCAGACTGAACGTTTCTTTAGACAGTTTTTCTACTTTTTGAATTGGCCAAGGCATTTTAAATTTCAACCCTGATTCTGTAATTGGTTCTCCTGCTTCTCCAAATGTAATAACGATTGCTTGTTCTGATTCATCAACTGTGTACCAGGACGTAAATACAGCAGATAATAAAATAATTCCTAGGATTGATGCAACAATGATGGATATTAATCTCTTTGTACTCATCATATTTCCCCTTTCTATATGTATAATCCTTTTACGGAATACCCCCTCTTTTGGTTTCAAAAATAAAAAAACTATACTGAAAAAGGTTCGTTTGTGGAAGCTCGGCACCGCAATGAGCAATATGGGGTATTATTTTTTGTATGTATGATATTATTCTTATCATTAAAACCAAAGGAGAGTTAGACATGAAATATTTATTACAAGTAGATTTTATAATGGATGGCCCATTCGGTGAAGAGATGTCAAAGGGGTTCGCTGACTTAGCAAATAGTATTAATGAAGAGCCAGGTGTGATTTGGAAGATTTGGACAGAGGATGCGGCTGCTAAGGAAGCTGGTGGGATATACTTATTCGAAACGAAAGAAGATGCTGAAAAATATTTAGATATGCATTCAGCTCGTTTAACAAGTTTCGGTATCACTAATATTCGAGGTAAAATATTTGAAGTGAACAAAGCTTTGTCACTTATTAATAATGCACCAATTAAATAAAGTGAAACTTCAATCAGTGGGGGTTTTTCGACGCACAGGACGTGCTAGTGGGGACGGTGCGACATGGATGTCGCGCTTTTAGTCCCCGTCATCCCCACTGATTGTTAGTTGTGTCCCACAGGATGTGGGTCACACAGACGTTGCAAACGCTCTTTTATTTTGCGACGAGCTTTGCGCAGGAGCAACACGATGTTGCGTACTTAGTCTGGGATCATTTCATCGGGCTTTTACGGGCAGTTGATCTCCACTTATCTTTTCGCTTTTCTTCAATCTTGAAGTGGGAGTCTTACTGCCCGTTTATGCGGGATAAACAAGTTGATTATAACAGTTGTTTGCAGGAGTTTTTGTATTTGCTTAAATTAAACTTTTGCGTTTGCTATAAAATTATTTTTTAACATTTGAAAAAAGCTAGCGAAGAGCTAGCTTTTTCAGGTAAATCGTTTGGAAAAGGGGTCTATTTAAATGTAACAGACGATTGTAAATCTATGATGAATATATTGTAAATTTTACTTTACCAATTATTATTTTTGTATTTTTTATAATAATTAAACTGGCGAGCAATTAAATACAACTTTCTCATAAAACTCGTATCTTTTTTATAAAACATGGGATTTCCCCATTTTCCCGTTCTTAATAGATGTCTTATTTCTCTTTGAATTTCTTTATTATCAACAAACTTCTTTAAGACAATTTTAGGGACTACGGTAAACAAATAATGCTCATCTAATAATGTTAGCGGTTTTGCTTTATTATAAATGACGTCATCGACAAAATATCTTGCCATATTATGTCCAAGAGCTGTCGTATAATAACTGGAGCGCCCTTGACGAATATTGACTTCAAACACTTTAAATTTACCATCGCGTTCATCATACTTCAAATCGAAGTTAGCAAATCCAACATACCCTACTGCTTCTAAAAAATGTTGAAGCTTAAGCATCAATTCTTCGTTATATCTCGTGATTAGCGCCGTATAGTTTCCGATTGCAGTAACTGTATGCTCCTGTAACACAACCTGTGCAAACGTACTTAACTGCGCTTTCCCCTTTGAATTCATATAAAATACAGAATCCCACATATACGTATCATCACCAGGAATATAATCTTGAATGATTAAATCTTCCTTATATCCACTTGCATTTACTTTGTTAATAACATTATTTAGTTCCTCGTGTGATTCTACACGATATACTTTTTGTTGACCCGGAAATTTATTTTTGTAATATTGAACTCCATTACTTGGTTTAATGATTAATGGAAATAATACCTCTTCTGTAAAAGGTTCCTTTTTGGCACAAGAATAATAGTATGTTTTTGGTGCATCAATGCCATGCTCCTCGCACAGCTTATAAAAATTAGACTTTACGAGAAGATTGTTCATCAACTCTTCTGACATATAGTTAAATACATACATTTCTTTTAATGCTTTGGCATTTTCGATAATTAGTCGGACGTAGAAATCGTTTGTGCCGATTAACAACAATTGTTTTCCAGCCGTTTTATATTTCATCGCCACTTCCGTTAAAACTGTGACAAACGCAGCTTTATCCCATAGATTCGGATGAATTTCAATATGATCAATGACACTACTCCATTTCGTAAAGGACATTTCTTCCTTTCCGACTAAAATTGGTTTTATATTATATTCCTCATGAAATGAAATTGCCATATTATAAGCATTCATATCAGTCCCCACAATAATTGGGATAAAAGGTTCGTTATTCATATTTACCTCCATTAACTTTGCACAAGTGGAATGTACACGGTAAAACATGTACCTTTTCCTACTTCACTTTCTACTTCTATCAACCCATGATGCGCTTCTACTAGATGCTTCACAATGGCAAGACCTAAGCCTGTACCACCTGAGTTTCTACTTCTTGCACGATCCACTCGATAAAAGCGTTCAAATATTCGACTAATCTCTTTTTTACTAATTCCAATTCCTTCATCTTGAATTCGGAATATGCCATACTTGTTATCCTTGAAAATGGAAATATGTAGAATAGTATGATCAGGCGAATACGTAATTGCATTTGTTACTAAGTTCATCAAAATTTGCATTAAACGATTGGAGTCTCCTAAAACTTTTACGGAGTCTTCTACCGCTAATGCCAATTCTATTTCTTTTTCTTCCAAGAGATGGGTCGACATCTCGATGCATCGATCCAATACATCCTTCAATTTTACATTACTCAAATTCACTTCATACCCAACTTGCTCCACCTTGGAAAGGTCCAGCAAATCGGTAATAAGCATTTGCAATCGATTACTTTCTTTATGAATAATTTCAAGAAAGGATAACAATGTATCCTCATTTTTGTAAGCCCCATAAAGTAATGTTTCCGAAAATCCTTTAATAGAAGTTACCGGAGTTTTGAGTTCGTGGGAAACATTTGCAACAAAATCTTTTCGTACTTGCTCTAACTTAATAAGCTCTGTGATATCATGCATTACCACAACGATACCTAGCCATCTTCCGTGTTCTCCAATTACAGGTGCCCCATAAGCATCCATATAATAAGTATGTAAATTTCGCTTAATCTGAATTTGTTCACGGGATGAGGATTCCGTTAAAAAAAGCTTATCGATAAAAGCTTCTATCTTATCTGGAAGACCTATTTTACGAAAAAGTTTCCCATCGATATTTTCAAATGAAATTTGCAATTGCTTTAAAAATGATCGATTCACAATCGTTACTAATCCATTTCGATCAATCATGATTAAGGCACTACCCATGTTTTCAATTAATGTTTTTAAACGTTCTTTTTCCGTTTCACGCATCACAGAAATATCATGTAAATTACGTGCAAGTATATTGATGGAATTGCTCAATGTAGACATACCAGAGAAATCATCTTCAAATGCCCGAATACGATAGTTACCCCTTGCAAGTTCCATTGCGGTTTCAGTTAGATGTTCTATTGGTTGAGCATATTTTTTAAATATATTTGCTCCCAAAAACAAAGCAACAAGAAAAGTGATGAATAAAATAAAAAACAAAAATAACCAAAGTGATTGTTGTTCATTCGCCATTTCAGTATTTTGAAGCGTTGAATTTAGTGTTTGCTTTATAGTCGATTGCTCTTCTTTTGAAAGTTCTGTTGTAGCTAAATCTGTAGCTATTTGTTCCATTTTGGAGTCTATTAAAACAACAGTGGAATGATGAACAAAAATAGGATAAAGTTGCCCAAGAACGAGACCAAGACTAGCTAAAATTAATCCAATTACTATAGAGTACGTTCGTAATATTTTGGATTGAAATCTTTTCATTACAATTTAGGTTCCTCGAATTTATATCCTAGCCCTCTGATTGTTTTAATGAAAATTGGCTTTCTACTATTTTCTTCAATCTTATCTCGTAAATGACTAACATGAACATCCACAATCCGCGTATCTCCCGCAAAATCGTAGTTCCAGACAGCGCTTAATAATTGGTCGCGTGTAAGTACTCTATTTTTATTTTCAATTAAGTAAACAAGCAATTCAAATTCTTTCGGGGTAAACTCAATTGGCTCTTCATTTAAAAGGACTTCAAATCGCTCTGGATAAATTTGTAATGGTCCAAAGGAATACATTTCTTCTTTTGGTTTTATTTCATTCATTTGATGCTCTGAAGAAATATTAGAACGGCGTAGCATAGCTTTCACACGAGCAGTAACCTCACGTGGGCTAAACGGTTTGGTCATATAATCATCCGCACCCAATTCAAGACCGAGCACTTTATCAAACTCTTCGTCTTTTGCAGTAAGCATAATAATCGGTGTTTGAATTTTTTTGAGTCGAAGTTCCTTACATACTTCCATTCCGTCCATACGTGGCAACATCCAATCTAACACAATGACATCCGGATTTTCCTCCACTGCACGATCCAAGCCTTCTAAACCGTCGTATGCAGTAATTACCTCAAAACCTGCATCCTCTAGATTATATTTTAATAATGTTACAATTGAGCTTTCATCATCCACAACTAATACTTTTTTCATTTTTTTGCCTCCAAAGTTGATTTGAAACCCCCATTCCAAATCATTTGACCTCAAATGTCGACTTACTGTTCGATTGCTGGTGGATTAACGTAAAAAGTACCAGCTAATACTGCATTATTTTGTTCATTATTAGCAATAACTGAAATTACTATTTCATTTAAACTTATATCAATCTCCATTACTTCGAACGTAAACTTTAAAGTTGAATAGTGATAAGCAGGTGCTAAAAAGCTGATGTTTTGCTTTGTAATATAAGCTCCTGGACCGGGTAAGTATTTAGAGATAGCAGCTGTAATAATACCCATTAACATAATTGGTGGGACAATAGGCTTTTCATAGATTGTTTTGGAAGCAAAATCATGCTGAATATATAAAGGATTATTATCATTTGTTAACCCTAAGTATAGAAGTAAATCCTTATCTTCTATTTTCTCAGTAATTGTTAATTTTTCACCAACAATTAAATCATTTATATTCTTACCCTTTTTCTGTATTTTTCCCAATAACAAGATTTCATCCTCCCATCAATTAGCTATATCTATCTTAACAATAAGTACAAAAAAAATCGAGCGGGTTTCCCACACTCGATTAATATTATCGTGAATTATGCTAAAACATTCATAACTGCTTTAACAGAATCAGCAGATTTACTTAGTAAGCCCTGTTCTTCTTCCGTCAGTTCAAGCTCAACAATCTTCTCGATACCACCGGCACCAAGTATAGTGGGAACTCCAAGATATATACCATCCATACCATATTCACCCTCTAAATAAGCAATAGAAGGTAATACACGCTTTTGGTCTTTCAGAATCGCTTCAGCCATTTCGACTAACGATGCTGCTGGAGCATAATAAGCTGAGCCATTACCTAGAAGATTAACGATTTCAGCTCCTCCTTTGCGAGTGCGTTCCACAATTTCTTCTAGACGGATAGCGTCGATAAGATTTTCTAATGGAATACCACCGGCATAGGAGTATCTTACTAATGGAACCATATCATCGCCATGTCCGCCAAGAACAAAACCAGTAACATCTTTAACAGATAAGTTTAACTCTCGTGCGACAAACGTACGAAAACGAGCTGTATCCAGTACACCAGATTGTCCGATTACGCGTTCTTTTGGCAGACCTGACTCTTTATAAACCGTATAGGTCATTGCATCAACTGGATTGGTTAATACGATGATAGTAGTATTTGGCGAATATTTGACAATTTCACTTGTTACTGCTTTCATTACTTTTTGGTTTGTTTGAACTAAATCATCACGGCTCATTCCTGGTTTACGGGCAATACCCGCCGTAATAATTACTAAATCCGAATTTTTTGTATCTTCATAGTCAGAAGTACCTATGATGTCTGCGTCAAATCCTTGTACTGGCCCAGCTTGTGCCATGTCTAATGCTTTACCTTTAGTAGCATTTTCTGCTTGTGGAATGTCTACTAATACAATGTCACCAAGTTCTTTTTGAGCAAGTAGAAAAGCAGTTGTTGCACCTGTAAATCCGCCACCGATTACTGATATTTTACTTCTTTTCAATGTCATAAGAAAACTCTCCTTTTGTATAAATCAATTACACCTTGGCGTAGTTGCGTCCAGATTTTGACTCGAGCAGAAAGACATTGCAGTCGTTACGATAAGACGTAGCGATCTTAGACTGCCTTCCCTGACTCCTTTTGAAATCTGTGACATCCGCCAGAGGCTCTATCTTTGTTCAGTAGGCTTTTGAACATCTACTGAACAGTAAACAAAACCGAATTCATCTCACCACCCAAATAAGTGGGGGTACTTTACTGAATGACGATAAAAGGAAGGGAAAAATCCCTTCCTTCAAAATCAAAATTCATTTACAAATTACATGTTTTTGATCAATTCATCACCGAACTCAGAACATTTAACTTCTGTTGCTCCGTCCATTAGACGAGCAAAATCATAAGTTACTACTTTAGATGCAATAGTTTTTTCCATTGAATCCATGATTAATTTTGCTGCTTCAGTCCAACCAAGGTGTTCAAGCATTAATACACCAGAAAGGATTACAGAAGATGGATTTACTTTATCAAGACCAGCATATTTTGGAGCTGTTCCGTGAGTTGCTTCGAAAATAGCATGTCCAGTTACATAGTTAATGTTAGCTCCTGGAGCGATACCAATACCACCAACTTGAGCAGCTAATGCATCAGAAATATAATCTCCGTTTAAGTTCATTGTAGCAACTACATCGAACTCTTTTGGACGAGTTAAGATTTGTTGTAAGAAGATATCAGCGATTGAATCTTTTACTAAGATTTTACCACCTGCAAGTGCGTCTGCTTGTGCTTTGTCTGCAGCTTCAGTTCCTTGCTCGTCTTTAATTTGATCGTATTGGTTCCAAGTGAATACTTTATCGCCGAATTCTTGCTCAGCAACTTCATAGCCCCAATTTTTGAAAGCTCCTTCTGTGAACTTCATGATATTTCCTTTATGAACAAGTGTTAAAGATTCGCGCCCTTCTTTAATAGCATAGTTAAGTGCAGCGCGAACTAAACGTTTTGTTCCTTCTTCAGAAACTGGCTTAATACCAATACCTGAAGTTTCAGGGAAACGGATTTTATTAACGCCCATTTCGTTTTGAAGGAAGCTGATTAACTTTTTCACTTCATCCGAACCTTTTGCATACTCAATGCCGGCATAAATATCCTCTGTATTTTCACGGAAAATAACCATATCAGTATCTTCTGGACGTTTTACTGGAGAAGGAACACCAGTGAAATAACGAACTGGACGTAAGCAAGTATATAAATCAAGTTCTTGACGTAATGCTACGTTTAAAGAACGAATACCACCACCGATTGGTGTTGTAAGAGGTCCTTTAATAGCGATTAAATATTCATTGATTACATCAAGTGTTTCTTGTGGTAACCATTCGCCAGTTTGATCAAACGCTTTTTGACCAGCAAGTACTTCTTTCCATTCAATTTTCTTTTCACCATTATATGCTTTTTCAACTGCTGCTTCTAGAACGCGTGAAGCTGATGCCCAAATGTCAGGACCAGTCCCGTCTCCTTCGATGAAAGGAATAATTGCTGTGTTCGGTACGTTAAGTACTCCGTTTTCTACAGTGATTTTACCAGTTGTCATTTTATAATTTCCTCCTACTATATCTATAATGCTATCAACTCATATTAATTGTTAAAGCGAAATTTTAATAAGATTATCTTTCCTCAATCGGAATATATGTTTGCAAACCAGGTCCAACATAATCTGCACGAGGGCGGATTAAGCGGTTGTTAGCATATTGTTCAAGAATATGGGCAGTCCAACCAGACACACGTGAAACTGCAAAAATAGGTGTAAATAAATCATGGTCAATGTTTAATGAATGATACACAGAAGCAGAGTAGAAATCTACGTTAGGTGGTAAATTCTTTTGTCCAGTAACGATTTCTTCAATACGTACAGACATATCATATAATTTTGATTCACCACGAAGCGTAGTAAGTTTCTTAGACATTTCGCGCAAGTGTTTTGCACGTGGATCCCCTTTGCGATATACACGGTGACCGAAGCCCATAATTTTTACTTTGTTTTCTAGTTTTTCATTAATATACTTGTCCACATTTTCTAATGAACCAATCTCAGTTAACATTTTCATAACTTGTTCATTTGCACCACCGTGAAGTGGACCTTTTAAGGCACCAAGTGCTGCTACTACACCTGAATACATATCTGATAGCGTAGCTACACAAACACGTGCAGTAAATGTAGATGCATTTAACTCATGATCTGCATGTAGTACAAGTGCTTTGTCAAAAGCTTCTATTTCAATGTCATCTGGAAGATCACCAGATAGCATGTACAAGAAGTTTGCAGCATATCCTAAATCAGTTTTAGGTGCAATTGGTTCTAAGCCTTTACGAACACGTGAAAATGCTGTTACTAATGTTGGAAGTTTTGCTTGTAATTGAATTGCTTTTAAGTAATTAGCCTCGTCGGACATATCTTCTGCAGCATCATCATATAATGCTAGCATAGATACTGCTGTTCTTAGAGCAGACATGGGGTGAACATTATTAATCGGATACGTTTTGAAATGATTTAAAACTTCTTGAGGAACAGCCATATTATCAGCTAATTGTTGCTTTAGTTCTGCTAGCTCATCTGCTTTTGGAAGGCGTTTATGCCATAGTAAATATACTACTTCTTCAAAACTTGCATTTGTTGCTAAATCGTCAATATTGTAGCCAACGTATGTAAGTGTGTCATCAATGATAGAACTGATGGCAGTCTCCGCAGCTACAACACCTTCTAAACCACGAGTTGTTGTCATTTCGAAATCTCCCCTTCTACAGTATAACAATTCGCTCCACTTAACCGTTGGACGAAATATTACCTGTATATATTATGTACCTTTTAAGCCTTACAATTCTAGTATAATCATATTTGGCGATTTTGTGAATGAAAACGCTTAAAATTATTAAAAAATAATGTTTGTATATCCTAATTTTTTGAAAAGAATGGATGAAAATGATTACTCTACAAATAAATAAGAAAGAATTTATGTCGCTTTGGATACCATTTGGAATTATTATACTAATTTCACTTGTTGCTTACCCTTTATCTTTAGCGATTATATGTGGTTATTTTTTATATCCTATTACAAATTTCTTTTATAAAAATATGAAACTACCTGTTACTATTAGTGTCCTGTTAACAGAAGCAGTTATTTTGTCTAGTTTTATATTATTTTTATTTGTAATAGTACAAGCTCTCCTTGATATTCTTCCGCTTATTCATGAGCATATTTTGTTATTACCATTTGTCGAGTTGAAACAGCATCCTATTTTCCTATTTTTTGAAGGAAAGTTTCAAAACCTTTTAAACAAACTACTGAATGATTTATTATTAAATTTGACAAATTTACCTTCTTATTTTTTTGAAGTTTTTTTATTTAGTATTGGCTTATTTTTTTCTTTATACGAATCTACGAAAGATCGTCTTTGGTTTCTCGTTTACTTTCCTAAAAAAGCACGAAATTTCTCTCAAAGAGCGCTAAAAAAATCATCTGGCGTCATGAATAAATTTATCTCGGTAGAGTTAAAGCTGTTTTTTTTGACATTTGTTCTTTTAGCAATAGGATTCAAATTATTAGGTTTCCCTAATCCTATAAAATATGCGTTTCTCGTATCGTTAGTAGATAGCATCCCTTTTTTAGGAACAGGCATACTATTAATACCGCTTAGTGTTTACTTTTTTTTGATGGAGCAACGAATGGCCGGGATAATCGTTTTACTACTATATATATTTGTTCAGTTAACTAGGCATATTGTAGAAAATGTTTTGTGGTCTTCCTCTATGCAAATAAAGGCCGTCCACGTATTCTTTCTAAGCGCGGCAGCCATTTTAATCTTTGGATTTATAGGAATATTATTTAGCCCATTTATTTACTTGGTCGCAAACAAGTGGGAAAACCTTACGAAGACTTCATCACGATAACTTGACCATTTTTCATTTTTTTACGTATCCAGCGATAGAGTAGCGGTTTAAATAGGTTTCTTGTAGGGGAAAATAACAACATAAAGCCAAGGAGATCCGAAATAAAACCAGGTAGTATTACTAAGATAGAACCAATAAAAATGAAAATTCCATTAATAGCAACCTCACCTGGCGCTTGACCGTTTTTGATATTATCCGAAACTTCTCGAAAGGCTCTCATTCCTTGTCTCTTTGCAAAATACGCACCAATTATTCCACTTGCTAGGATCAAGAGTAATGTATACCCTGCTCCAATCGTTCTACCAGATAGCAGCAATATATATAACTCTATTGCTGGAATAACTATGATTAAGCCTATAATCCATTTCATAAATTCACCTTCCTATGAAAAGCGCAAGCGCCTATGTCTGCCCCGACAGGCAAATGGGGACGTGGTAGGTCTGCAAAGTATGCCACATCCTGTGGCAAAGCAGACATAACCCGCATCGTGCGGGTCAAGTAGGCAGCTCCTCAGCCACCACAAGCGATTTTGTTTGCGACGAGCTGTGCGCAGGAGCAGCTTTTTCACATTTGACCCCGAGGGGTAAGGCGCTGGAGCTAGATCTCCTAGAATAATTGCCCCACCTTAAACGGTGAGGCAATTTTTTAAATAATGCTAGCGTGACCGTTATAAATTGCCCCACTGATTGCATCTATTGTTAATTCTTGACCATCTGTTATTAATTTGGTGGCATTTTCTACACCAACGATGACCGGAATTCCTAAGCTTAGCCCGACAACTGCTGCATGACTAGTCAATCCGCCTTCTTCCGTGATAAGCCCCTTACATTTTTCAATACTTGGAACCATATCACGATCAGAACCAATCGTAACAATAATACTATCAGTTGTGTCCTGTCCTGCCAGCTCAGTTGCATTATTGACTACAATGGCTTTTCCATGTGCAGAGGATTTCCCAATTCCTTGCCCTTTAGCAACCTTGTCACCAATTACATGAACTTTCATCAAGTTTGTTGTACCCGCTTCACCAACTGGAACTCCTGCAGTAATTACAACTAATTCCCCATGGTTTACATATTGGTGGACAATACTTTCTTCAATTGCTGTTTCTAGTACTTCATCGGTTGAATAAGCTTTTTTCCCAACGATTGGGTAAACTCCCCATACTAGGGTTAGCTTTCTAGACGGCAAATCAGAAGACGTCACTGCGATGATTGGAACTCCTGGTCTAAACTTAGCAATCATTTTAGCCGTATGACCGCTCTCTGTAGGAGCAATTACTGCTTTTACTTTTAAGTTAATCGCAGTATGAGCGACAGCTTGTCCAATGGCATCTGTTAAATTAACGTCACGCGCTTTACTTAGCTTGGATACATGTCCACGATAATCGATTGCATTTTCTGTTCTTTTTGCGATCTTATCCATTGTTTGAACAGCTTCTACAGGATAGGTACCTGCCGCAGTTTCACCTGATAGCATAATAGCATCTGTTCCATCTAAAATGGCATTTGCAACATCACTAGCTTCCGCACGAGTTGGTCTTGGATTACGTTGCATGGAATCTAGCATTTGGGTTGCTGTAATAACTGGTTTTCCTGCTTCATTACATTTTTGAATAAGACTTTTTTGTACTAAAGGAACCTCTTCTGCTGGAATTTCTACACCAAGATCTCCCCTTGCAACCATTAAACCGTCCGAAACTTGAATAATTTCATCAATGTTATCGACACCTTCTTGGTTTTCAATTTTCGGGATGATTTGAATGTGTGAACCTTTATTATTTTCAAGCAACTCTCTAATTTCTAGTACATCTTTTGCTCGACGTACAAAAGATGCTGCGATGAAATCTACATCTTGCTCTATTCCAAATAGAATATCTTTCGCATCTTTCTCAGTAATTCCTGGCAATTGTACAGAAACTCCTGGAACATTTACACCTTTATTATTTTTTAATGTGCCAGCATTTTGAATATACGTAGAGATAATACCATCAGACATATTAATATTCGTAACGATTAATTCGATTAAACCATCATCTAATAAAATTATAGAACCTTCTTGTACATCTTCTATTAGTTTTTCATATGAAATAGAAAAACGTTCCGTATTTCCTAAAACTTCTGTCATAGAAATATCAATTGTTTGACCAGACTCAAGTTCAATTGCGTCATTTTCCATTTTATGTGTACGAATTTCCGGCCCTTTCGTATCCAATAAAATACCTACAATTTTCCCTACTTTTTTGGACACTTTTCTAATTGTTTTAATCCTTGCAGCATGTTCTTCATGGCTGCCATGTGAAAAGTTTAATCTGGCTACATTCATCCCTGCCTCGATTAATTTTTCTAACTTTTCCTCAGATTCACTTGCAGGCCCTATTGTACAAACTATTTTTGTTTTTCTCATTGTCCAAATCCTTTCTATGTAAAAGAATTATTATCTGGTCTTAAATAGATAATTCTTTCGATAATTGATACATATCCTTATCGAATACTTCGTTTCTTTCAAATGCTTCATTCATATCATAGTCTACCACTTCATGGTTCTGTATGCCAACTGCACGTCCCCCATTACCGGCCATTAAAACTTCAACAGCTTTTGCACCAAACATACTTGCAAGCACTCGGTCACGACCAGTCGGGGATCCCCCGCGCTGAATATGCCCTAGAACGGAAACACGGGTTTCAATATTTGCATGCTCCATTAGTTTAGCAGCAAATTCTGATCCACTCATAACCCCTTCAGCCACAATAATAATACTATGTTTTTTTCCACGAGAAGTTCCGCTTTTTAAACGTTCCACTACTTCTTCCATATTCATGTTTACTTCTGGAATAATAATGGTTTCTGCTCCGCCTGCTAAACCAGCCCACAAAGCTAAATCTCCTGCATCTCTCCCCATTACTTCAACAATAAAAGTTCGATCGTGAGAAGTGGCAGTATCGCGAATTTTATCGATACAATCTATTACGGTGTTAAGTGCTGTATCGAAACCAAGTGTATAATCTGTTCCTGGAATATCATTATCAATCGTGCCAGGTATTCCTACACAAGGAAACCCTTTTTTCGTTAACGTCATCGAACCACGGTAAGAACCATCACCACCGATAATAACAAGCCCTTCAATACCGTTTGCTTTTAATTGTTCGATTGCTTTTTGTTGGCCTTCCTCTGTTCGAAACTCTGGACATCTCGCGGAATAAAGCTTAGTTCCACCTCTTTGAATAATATCTCCTACCGAGCCCAAATTTAATAATTCCATATTCCCATCGATTAACCCTTGATACCCATGAAAGATTCCTACAACTTCGAGCCCCTCATAGATTGCTTTTCTTACAACAGCACGTATTGCAGCATTCATCCCTGGCGCGTCTCCACCACTCGTTAATACACCTATACGCTTCACAATGGTTCCTCCAAACTTTTATATTTAATAATTTCATCTTATCATGAATGGAGTCAAAAAAAATGCGTCACTATAGACGCATTTTTTTACTCGGTGAATTCTCCAATATGTTTGAACTTATTATAACGCTCAACGATTAATTGTTCTGCAGAAAGCTTGGAAAGCTCACGTAAAGAGTTTAGAAGAACTTCTTTCATATACGTTGCTTGTGCCTCTGAATCTCTATGAGCACCGCCATAAACCTCGCGAATAACTCCATCAATGATATTCATCTTTTTCAAATCAGGTGCAGTTATTTTCATCGCTTCCGCGGCTTGTTTAGCGAGTGATGCATCTTTCCATAAAATCGATGCTGCTCCTTCTGGAGAAATAACCGAATAAGTGGAGTTTTCTAGCATATGAATATGGTTTGCAACGCCAAGTGCAAGCGCACCACCACTTCCACCTTCTCCAATGACAACACTAATAACCGGTACTTTTAAACCAGCCATTTCCACTAAATTTCTAGCAATCGCTTCACTTTGTCCACGTTCCTCTGCTGCTTTACCTGGATAAGCCCCTTTTGTATCGATAAAACAGATAATCGGGCGATTGAATTTTTCTGCTTGTTTCATTAAACGTAGTGCTTTTCGGTACCCTTCTGGATGAGGCATACCAAAATTTCGTTTAATATTTTCTTTAGTATCAGCGCCACGTTGATGACCAATAATCGTAATAGGTTTACCATCGAATAAGGCAATTCCACCTATAATTGCTGCATCGTCTCCGTACAGACGGTCGCCATGTAGCTCGATGAAATCTGTAAATAATAATTGAATATAATCTCTTGTTGTCGGACGGCTAGGATGACGAGCAACCTGTACACGATCCCATGGCTCCATGTTTTCATAAATTTCTTTTTCTAATCTTTGTAATCTTTTTTCTAGATTTTCTATTTCTGCAGTCATATCCACTTCTGCATTTACCGTATACTCTTTTAATTCTTCTATTTTAGCTTTTAGCTGAACAACTGGTTCTTCAAAGGGCAATGTTTTTACCATGTAGAAACCTCCTTACTCATATGCATTTGGACAAGTGTTGCCACTTTTTCACGCATATCTTTTCGATGAATTACTGCATCCAATTGACCATGTTCCATTAAAAATTCTGCGGTTTGAAAATCTTCCGGAAGTTTTTCACGAACTGTTTGTTCAATTACTCGACGACCAGCAAATCCGATTAGTGCTTTTGGTTCAGCAATATTAATATCTCCTACTGAAGCAAAGCTTGCTGAAACACCGCCTGTAGTTGGATGCGTTAAAATGGAAATATATAAAAGGCCGTGATCGCTATGTCTTCTTAATGCTACGGAAGTTTTCGCCATTTGCATTAACGATAGAACACCTTCTTGCATTCTAGCTCCACCGCTTGCTGTGAAAATAATAAATGGAACTTGAAGCTCCGTTGCTTTTTCAATAGCTCTTGTAATTTTCTCGCCAACAACCGAGCCCATAGAACCCATTCTGAAATGGGAATCCATAATTGCTACAACTACTGTTTGCCCTTCTAATTGACCAACACCAGTAAGGACGGCTTCATTGATACCAGTTTTCTTTGCATCCGATTTGATTTTTTCTGTATAGCTAGGAAAGTTTAATGGATTTACTGTTTCTAAATGGTCGTCCATTGATTCAAATGTGTTTTCGTCTAAAAAGATTTCTACTCGTTCCTGTGCAGTCATTTTCATATGATGATCACAAGTAGGACAAACTTTTAAATTTTTCATCAAGTCCTTAGTGAAGACATTTTTTCTACATTCCGGACATTTCATCATAATTCCTTCTGGCACATCATTTTTCGCTTTTTCTGTTGGTATTGTTGCATATTTCTTTTTTTGGTTTTTTCTAAATATATCTCGAATCATTTTATTTCTCCCCTATTCGTTAACAATTTCCATTCATTGTAATAGGATATTGCTTGTTGCTCATTCCCAATTTTTAAATTGGTCAAAAGTAGCTTCCAGGCTTTCTTCTCTTCTACATTCATAAAACTGCGATAAGGTTCATCAGCAAACTGTTTCAATAAAAACCATATTTTCAAGGCTAGGCGGTTATTAGATATAATGATAATTTCTCGAATAATATCTTCTTGAAGTACTTCCTCTTGTAATTTATCTAAGAAAGCATCCCATATTGATTGTTTATGAAGTACATCTGACATACATATCGTACGAATTGCATCTTTTTCTAATGCTTGCATCGTAGTATGAACATCTTTTTTGGATTTAACATCCTGTAATATAAAAGTAGATAATAATTCCACTAACTGATGTTTGCGAAAATCAGAAAGAAAGGTTCCTTCTCCTCTTCTTGTTTCTATTATTCCAAGCAATTCTAAACTTCTAAGCGCTTCTCGAACAGTGGATCGACCAACCTGTAGTCGTTCTGCAAGCTCTCTTTCAGACGGTAGTTTTCCACCAACTGCAATATTTTCATCATGAATGAGTTTTCTTAGTTGCTTAACTATTTCTAAAAACATTTTCCTGGAGTTATTATTTGGAATCATTCAAGCCTCACTCTTCCATTAATTACAAAGTGGTCTGACCACTCATAGTTAATAGCATACAAAAAAATGAGAGTCTCGTAAAGAAAAAACTGTACTAGGAATGTACAGTTTATCTTGAAACTACTTTTCCTATTATTTGAGTTCGACCATTACGTCGCTCCGATTTCCCCTCCACTACAATGATTGCTAGCTCTTCCAACAAAGAATTATATTTTGCATAATCCTCTGGAAATAGCGTGACAGAAACGCTTCCTGTTTCATCCTGTATCGTGACAAAAGCCATCGATTCGCCTTTTTTCGTGCGAATTTTTTTTATTTCCTGTATCAATCCTACTATGGTAACTTTCCAATCTTTCGAAGCTTGGACGACATCCCAAATATTCGTAATTTGTTGTGCCATGTGCTTTTTCTTTGAAACTGTAGGATGCTCTGAAAAATATTGACCTAATACTTCTTTTTCAAATTGAAGTTTGACCATAAGCGGCAATTCATCCGTTCGAATATATTTTGACTTTCCAAAATGGGTCGCATTTCCTTCAAATAAATCAGTTTCCTCTGTCGGGCTAACAAGTTCCGCATATTTCACTGCTGCGTCAAGTGTTGCAAGGAGGGTAGATCGCTCTTCCTGGAAATGATCCAGTGCTCCTGCTTTGATGAGTGGCTCTATATTTTTCCTAGTAAAATGAATCGCTGATAAATCAGCAGCAAGGTCAAAGAGATCCTCCCACTTCCTTGTTCCTTTCCTTCTTTGTTGCAATAACTTTTGGATAAATGCATGTGAAACACCTTTTATCGCTTGCAAACCGAATCTTACACCATCGTTTTCCACTGTAAAAAAAGTACTGCTATTAAAAATAGAGGGCGGTAGTATAGGAATTCCTTTTTGCTTCATTTCCATTACTAGTTTATTAATCTTGTCTTGATTGCCAGTTGCTGTACTTAGTAATGCACAATAAAAAGCTTCCGGAAAATGTGCTTTTAAGAAAGCCATTTGATACGAGATGACACTGTATGCTACCGCGTGGCTTTTAGGAAAACCATAATCTGCAAAGCGAACAATTAGATCATATACAGATGAAGCAGCCTGCTCGGAATGACCTAGTAAAATTGCTTTTTGTACAAAATGCGTTCTTTCTTTTTGCAAGACTTCTCGATTTTTCTTACTTACTGCTCGACGGAGTAAATCGGCTTCTCCAAAAGTAAAGCCTGCCATTTGAGATGCGATTTGCATTATTTGCTCCTGATAGACGATTATTCCATATGTTTCTTGCAGAATCGGCTGTAAAACCGGATGTTCAAATGTCACCGGTAGTTGTCCTCGTTTTCGTTTTGCATAAAGTGGAATACTTTCCATTGGCCCTGGTCTATAAAGAGCATTTACTGCTACAATGTCTTCAAACTTTGTCGGTTGGATTTGCTTTAGAGATTGTCGCATTCCCTCAGACTCTAGTTGAAAGACACCCGTCGTATCGCCGTTTTGTAATAGCTGAAATGTACGCTTATCATCGAAAGGGATAGTAGCTAGCGAAAATGAATGATGGTTATTTTTATGGATAATCTTTAAAATTCGTTCAATAATCGTTAAGTTTCTCAGACCAAGAAAGTCCATCTTCAACAAGCCTGCCTGTTCCACTTCTTTCATCGGCCATTGTGTTAAAAATAGATCATCATGCCCCATTTGAATTGGAACTACGTCTACTAATGGAACCGGTGATAGTACAACCCCCGCAGCGTGCGTAGAGGCGTTTCTAGGTAGTCCTTCCAATGCTAGTGCAACTTGAAACCACTTTTTTCGTATTTCTTCTGTTTCGATAAACTCACGTAATTTTTGTGATTGTGCATAAGCTTCTTTCAAAGTTATGCCATTTTTGTTTGGGATAAAAGAAGAAATAGCTTCTAATGTTGACGATTCAAAGCCAAAGATTCTCGCAACCTCTCTCGCCACTGACTTCGCGGATAATGTACCAAACGTAATAATTTGTGATACATAGTTTTTACCATATTTTTCGGCAACATATCGAATAACTTCCATTCTTCTTGAATCCGCAAAGTCAATATCAATATCCGGCATTGTAATTCGTTCGGGATTTAAAAATCGTTCGAATAAAAGACCATATACGAGAGGATCCACATCTGTTATAAAAAGAGAATAGGCGACAAGTGAACTTGCGGAAGATCCTCGACCCGGACCGGTTAAAATGCCCACTCTTTTGGCAAATTTTATAAAATCCTGCACGATTAAAAAATAGTCTTCGTAATTCATCTCATTAATAATATGAAGTTCATAATGAAGCCGTTCTTTATAATTTTGTGTCACTTCGCCTAAACGAAGGTTTAAACCTTCTTCACAAAGTGCTCGCAAATAATCTTTTGCACTTTGCTGATCAGGTAAGGGAAATTTCGGCATAATAGGCGATTGTTTATCGAAATTTACACAACATCTTTCTAGCATAGCTTGCGTATTTCCAAGCCATTCAGGTACATCGGAGAACCATTCCGCCCACTCTTTTTCTGTCAAAACATGATAGGTATCTTCCGGAGGTTTTAATCGATTTCGATCGGACATTTTTAAAGATTGATCCATTGCGTTCAATACTTCATAGGCAAACGCATCTTCTTTTTGTAAATAGCGGCTCTTATGATAAACAGTAATATTAGCGGAGGATTGCTTCGATGCTTTGATTATTTCATCTTCGAAATCTTGCTTTATCCCATTTATTCGTTCTATTCCAATAAATAAATCATTATCTCTAAATAAATCTTTTAACTCCTTTAATGCCTCTTCAGAAAATTGTTTATCTCCTCGATAAACTGCAATGATCCCATCCTTATAAGCTGCAAGCCATTTTTTAGGTAGTTCTGTTAATTCCCTTGTTTCTAAACCACTTGAAATTTTCAGTAGATTTTCATAACCTTTAATATTTTCCGCATATAGAACAAGTGGGACACATTTATCGTCTAATTGGACATGAATCGACAGTCCAATCACTGGATGAATTTGTTGGTTTTTCATTGCATGCCAAAAAGGCATTATGCCATACAAAGTACTATTTGTAATGGCGACTGCCTTTGCGTGATTACTTTTTAACTTTTCTATAAGTGGCTCCAATTGAATTGTACTTTTCAGCATATCCGCTGATGTTACAATTTGTGGATATACTGTTTCCATATAACACACCTCAATTTACAGCTTTTTTAAATCTTCAATTACCAAATCTGCTTCTTCCCAAGTTTGTACAGAAGCTCCGGCAGCAAGTGGATGACCCCCACCACCATATTTTTTCGCCACTGTGTTAATGACGGGACCTTTAGATCGCAAGCGAACACGAATGGTATCTGTATCTTCTATAAAAAATACCCAGCATTTCATCCCTTTGACATCGGCTAACACACTAACTAATAAGGAAGCCTCCGAATCGGATACATTGTATTCCTTTAATAATTCCCGCGTTAGTTTCATATGCCCAACACCGTTGTCATCCATTTCAAAATTTGCATATATATATCCTTTTAACTGAAGCAGGTTGCTTTCTACTTCATACATTCCATTAAATAGTTCCGTGCGATCAAATCCATAAGAAATTAATTGGCCTGCGAATCTCATCGTTTGCTCTGTTGTACTGTGGAACATAAATCGACCAGTATCCCCAACAATCCCTGCATATAGAAGTCTTGCAACTGTCGCATTCATCTTCCAGTTTTTATAGTCTTTTGCTTCTGTGAAAAGCTCACAGATCAGTTCACTTACAGAGCTTGCATTTGTATCGACCCAAAGTAAATCACCGTACGCATCATCATTTGGATGATGGTCGATTTTTATCAGATAGCTACCTAGCTTATAACGCTCGTCATCAATTCTTTCCGTATTCGCTGTATCTGTAACAATGATTAATGCATCTTGAAAATCCTCATCCAACACAGTGTCAGGACGAGCGAGAAAATCTAATGTATGTTCATGTTTTCCCGTTGCTAACACTTTTTTGTTCGGATAGTTTAAAGATATTAACTCTTTCAGACCAATTTGAGACCCGTAAGCATCCGGATCAGGTCTCACATGTCTGTGAATTATTATTTTGTCATAGCGTTCGATTGTGTCGATGATTTGTCTTTTCATGTCATTTCTCCTCAGTTAGTCAGGTTTACCATTCGCATTTTTTGAAATTTACTATTACAATAATAGAAGGATATGATGGAAGTTTCACTTTATTGGAGGTTCATAATGATTCTTAATGGAATATTGATATGTGCAATAGTTATCTCATTTGTTTGGTATTTCTATTTTAAAACAAAACAGTTACGAACAAATTTACCGATTCGAAAAAAATGGTTTGCTGCAAGGGCAGCTGTATGCCTTGGTTCGTTCATGTTTTTCTTCGGTCTTAACTTTTTAGTAATTTACCAATCCTCTGTTACGTATGCTGTTACTGGTTTGTTTGTTTTACTTGGTGGTTATTTTATGTATCATAATTATAAAGCAAGTAAGCATTACGGACAGTTTGTTCAAGAGGAACTCACGTTAAATCAATAAGTATTAGAATGATGCAGCTTTAACAGCTGCATCATTTTTTTATCCCGCATTAACGGGCAGTAAGACCCCCACTGATTGAAGTTTCACTTTATCTCTCCAATAACTGATACGTCACCATTGCTTTTCCTACTAATTGTTTTTCGTTGAAAACTTCTAGGTCCATTTTTGCCACTTTTCTACTCATTTCTAAAACGCGAGCATGTACTCGAAGTATACTCTCCAACTGGATGGGCTTCGTATAATAAATCGTCATATTCTCGACAACACTTTCTCCACGTTTTCTAATTTTCAACGTTTGAGAGCCTGTCTCCGTTACTAGTATTGTAAATGCACCGTAAGACATAGCACCAAAATGATCGGTCATTTGAGGGGTTACTTCAAATTCAAAGATAAACTCCTCTGAAGAAATTGCTTTTATTTGCTGTTTCACAATATCATCAATAGTTTCTCCGTTTTGAGGTTGCCTAGACGCTGCTTGCAAAGCTTTTAATACGTCCTGTCTGCTAATAACCCCTTCTAGATTATTGTTATCTCCTACAACTGGCAACAAATCGATTCCTTCCCAAATCATCCGGTGGCTTGCCGAAGCTACACTCGTTTTCATCGTAATAGATATGGGTGTTCTCGTCATAACTTTTTCAATAAGTTCATGATTTTCTTTTCCGATTACATCTCTAGCTGTGACAATTCCTACTAATTTATTGGCTTTATCCACCACTGGAAATCCACCATGGGTTGTTTCATCATTCAATTCGCGGTATTGCTTTACATGATCGCTTGTACGTAGAAACGATGTTTTTTCTAAAGGAATATAAATATCCTCAATAAGCAGTACATCTTTTTTAATCAATTGGTCGTCAATTGCACGATTAATCATCGTTGCAACCGTAAATGAGTCATAACTTGTTGAGATAACTGGCAATTCGAATTCATCAGCTAGTTTCTTTGTAGGCTCTGGAACATCAAAGCCACCTGTTACAAGTATTGCCGCTCCTGCCTGTAGTGCGGTTTCATGAACTTTTAAGCGATTCCCTACGATGAGTAAATTACCAGGCTCTACATATCGCATCATATCTTCTAATTGCATGGCACCTATTACAAATTTGTTCAACGTTTTATAAAGACCCGTTTTACCACCTAAGACTTGTCCATCTACAATATTTACAACTTCTGCGAAAGTTAGCCGTTCAAAATGCTCTTTTTTCTTTAACTCTATTCGTATAGTTCCTACTCGTTCAATCGTACTAACTAGCCTTCTAGTTTCCGCTTCTTTTATGGCACGATAGGCAGTTCCTTCACTAACTACTAAGTCTTTTGCAATTTGCCTAACCGATATTTTATCTCCAACTGGCAGTTTTTCTATATACGCTAATATTTGTTCGTGTTTTGTTGTCATGTAGTCACATCCAAACGCTTGTTATACGTTTATTGTACCACATTTTCCTTTTTTTCTAATCACGTGACAGTTGTACGCTGTCTCCTGCATTTAAAACTTGAACATCGGCTGATTTTACTAATTCCTTGAAATTATTTGGATCTTGTTTGATTGGTGGGAAAGTATTGTAATGAATTGGTACGACTATTTCAGGTTTTAATAATTCTACAGCATAGGCAGCATCCTCTGGCCCCATCGTGAAATTATCTCCAATAGGTAAGAAAGCAACTTTAATATTATTTCTATCACCGATTAACTTCATATCGCCAAACAAAGAGGTATCCCCTGCATGATAGATTGTCTCTCCCTCTACTGTAAGTAGTATTCCAGCAGGCATTCCAGTATAAACGGATTGACCATCTTCCTTCGTATATGAGGAGCTATGGAATGCTTGGGTAAATTTTACTGTACCAAATTCAAATTCTCTTGAACCACCTATCCCCATTGCATGCACTTTAACATCTTGAGATTCTATAAACTCTGCAAGCTCAAACGGCGCAATTACCAACGCATTGCTTCTTTTGGCAATCTCAACAGTATCCCCTACATGATCATTATGTCCATGTGTCAATAAGATAATATCAGCCGCTACTTCCGAAGCCTTTAAATCAGTTTGTCCATTTCCATTTATAAAAGGATCAATTAATATTGTATGTGTATTTGTTTGAATTTTTACTACTGAATGTCCGTGATAACTGATATTCATGTTGTCATCTCTCCTTAAAAATTATTATACTTCTTACAGTATTGATTCTACGTAGATGCGATAATTCCTTTATTCTGCTATCCTTAATTTATAAATTTAAAAGAGGTGTCAGTATGAATCAAGTCAAAAAAATCCAAAACTTTTTACAAACAAACAATATGGAAGCAGCTTTCATCACCACTCCTGATAATGTATTTTACTTTACTGGTTTCCGCAGTAATCCACATGAACGCTTACTTGGTGTCGCAATTTTTAAAGATGCAGAGCCTTTTATCATTTGTCCGCAAATGGAAATCCCAGATGCAAAAGCTTCCGGTTGGAAAGGTCAGATTGTTGGACATCAAGATACAGATAACGCATGGGATATTGTTGTTCAAACAATGAAAGAAAAAGCAGGGGATATTACAACGCTTGCAGTTGAAAAAGCCCATTTAACTGTCGAAAGATTAGAAGCTTTAATAGAAAGACTTCCCAATCTACAAGTTTCTAGAATTGATGAGAAAATAAACGATCTTCGTGTAATCAAATCCGAAGAGGAATTAGTAAATATGCGCAAAGCTGCGGAACTTGCAGATTTTGCAATTGAAGTCGGATGCAAAGAAATTGCAGAAGGTAAAACGGAGTTAGAAATATTAAACGCAATCGAACTAGCTGTAAAAGAAAAAGGCGCTGCTCAAATGTCTTTCGATACAATGGTATTAAGTGGACCAAAAACTGCTTCTCCACATGGTACACCTGGAGAGCGTAAAATCCAAAAAGGCGACTTTATCTTATTAGATCTTGGGGTAGTTTATAATGGCTATTGCTCAGACATTACACGCACAGTTGCATTTGGTGAACCAACAGCTGATAAACGAGAAATTTATGAAACAGTTCTACGAGCAGAAGAAGCTGCTGTTCAAGCCGTAAAACCAGGAATTACTGCGATGGAGCTGGATAAAATAGCACGTGATGTTATTACAGACGCAGGCTATGGGGAGTACTTTACCCATCGTTTAGGACATGGGCTTGGAATTTCTGTACATGAATTCCCATCTATTACAGGTGTCAATGAGATGAAATTAGAAACTGGTATGGTATTTACGATTGAACCTGGTATTTACCACCCAGAAATCACAGGCGTTCGCATTGAAGATGACGTGGTTGTAACAGCAGACGGCGTGGAAGTTTTAACAAAGTTTCCGAAAGATTTACAAATAATTTCTTGATGAAAAAGCACTCTTCAATGGGTGCTTTTTACTTTCCCAATAGATATCCTATAAATGCAAATACTAGTCCTCCACTGTAAGTAACAACAAAATATATTAACCACTTGCGAGGATACTTTTGAAGGATGAATAGCTCTTTGTGAAGTGTAGAAAAAGTGGTAAAAGCTCCAAGAAAGCCAGTTCCAATAAGTAAAGTATAAATATCCTTTAATCCTACACTCAAAATGAACCCAAGAAGAAAAGAGCCAAGCAGATTAACTGTAAGTGTTCCAATAGGTAAACGATCTGATTCCGCTTTGTTCAACTTCTGAGAGATATAATATCTAGTAATTGCACCTAAAAAACCTCCAGCTCCTACAGCAAGCATGTAATAGACACTCATTCGACCACCTCTTTTTTCCATCCTAAATTACTCATAAAAATACCACCGAGTATACTTACAATAATGTACATAAAAGCAAGCAATACTTTCCCTTGTTCAAATAATCGAATAGTTTCTACACTTAGAGCTGAAAAAGTAGTAAAGGCACCTATAAAACCTGTACCAATCACCGTCTTTAACTGACTAGAAAAAGAAAATTTTCTAGAACTTAAATATGCTAAAGCATAACAACCAACTAGATTCACGAGTAATGTTGCAAAAGGAAAGGATGAATTTGAATAAAAGAAGATTCCTACTAAATAACGTGAAATGGCACCTAAAGCTCCAGCTAATCCAATATAAAAATAAATCAATTGCATCCACTCCATCTTGCTACAAAATTAGAAATCACCCAAATCTTTAAACAGAGTTGGGTGATATGATGTCCTACTATTAATTCAAAAGAGTTGCTACATCTACATAAGGTAATCCTTGTGCTTCAGCAACTGCTTTAAATGTTACATGACCTGCTAATGTGTTAATACCTTTTTGTAATGCAAGGTTATCCAAGCAAGCTTGTTTATAGCCTTTATTTGCTATTTGAAGCGCATAAGGTACTGTTGCATTGATCAAAGCCATTGTAGATGTTCTAGGAACTGCTCCTGGCATATTCGCAACAGCGTAATGTACTACACCATGCTTTTCATATGTTGGATTATCATGTGTTGTAATACGGTCAGAAGTTTCGAAAATACCACCTTGGTCAATAGCAATATCGATCACAACTGAACCTGGAGACATAGATTTAATCATTTCCTCTGAAACAAGCTTCGGTGCTTTTGCCCCCGGAATAAGAACAGCTCCAATGACTAAATCAGCCTCTCTTACTGCTTCTCCGATATTATATGGATTAGAGATTAAAGTTTGAACATGACTGCCAAATAAATCTTCTAATTGACGAAGACGATTTGGATCTAAGTCAATAATCGTCACTTGTGCACCCATACCTACTGCCACTTTTGCTGCATTAGTTCCCGCAATACCACCGCCTACAATAGCTACCTTCGCTCTAGGAACTCCTGGCACCCCACCAAGCAATATTCCTTTACCGCCGTTAATTTGCTCTAAATATTGTGCACCAATCTGAGTTGCCATACGTCCTGCTACTTCGCTCATTGGTGACAGTAATGGTAGAGTATTATTAGGAAGCTGAACCGTTTCGTATGCTATAGCGTTTACTTTCTTTTCCAGAAGTACTCTTGTCAAATCATCTTCTGGCGCTAAATGTAAATAAGTGAAAAGAATAGATTCTTCTCGTATAAGGTCAAATTCCGCATGTGTAGGTTCTTTTACTTTCATAACCATTTCTTGATTCCATGCCTCTTGTGCTGTTTGAACGATGGTTGCCCCAGCGTCTATATAATCCTGATCGGTGAAACTTGAACCTAAGCCTGCTCCTGTTTCAATATATACTTCATGATTATAATGCGTTAAACTTACTACCCCAGCCGGCGTCATTGCCACACGGTTTTCATTGTTTTTCGTTTCTTTCGGAATTCCAATACGCATTTCTATATCCCCCTATGTAATCCGATATTGTTGAATAAATGATTCGCCAAGCATAATAAATCACTTTCGACAATTCCATTCTATCACTTCTATATTCATAATGCTTCAATAATTTAATTATATAAGGACCATTTTATATTAATTAAATTATACCACTAAAATTTCATACTAAACGCTCTAAAACCTCATTTTGCGCTTGTTCATTTTTGGTACGCTTAGACGGAATAATTAATACATCATTCTCAAGCAATAAGTGCCATGGAATAAGGTAGAACTCGTTAAGTTCAAACACTTTAACTTTGTAAAATTAAATAATGAAAATAAGCAGGAATATGTCAATATATATCGAAATATATATATACAAAGAATAAGGAGGTTTTTATTATGTCATTAAAATATAAACAAATTCTAGTTGCTGTAGACGGTTCAAAAGAAGCGGAATACGCATTTAAAAAGTCAGTTTCTATCGCAGCGAGAAACAGTGCGACATTAAATCTCGTTAATATTATCGATACAAGATCGTTTGCTGCCATCGAAGCTTATGACCGTTCTATAGCTGAGCGAGCACAATCGTTCGCAGAAGAATTGTTAGAAGGTTATAAAATAGAGGCACAAGCAGGCGGAGTTCAACATGTAAATGTCATCGTCGAATATGGTTCTCCTAAAACGATGATTTCTAAAGACCTTGCAAAAAAAGTAGTAGCAGATTTAATCATTTGTGGTGCTACTGGTCTTAATGCTATGGAAAGATTTTTAATCGGAAGTGTTTCGGAGTACATTGTACGCTCTGCAACTTGTGACGTACTAGTTGTTCGTACGGAAGAAATTCCAGACTAAGAAAAGCGTGTTCAAAAAAACTAGAAATTAGCTAGAGGGTAGCCCTGCATTAGGGCTACCCTCTTATTTTGCGTTTTCTTCTTGCCAAATGTCCACTTTTTGGAAAAATAATTCCATCGCTTCTTTATTGGTCATATTCGGAACTTTTGCAAGCAACACTTCCCGTGGAGCTTTCAATTCATCGCTTTTCTTTTGCAAAATCAGCAAGCTTTTCTCTTGCCCTTTCGTTTTAAAAATCGAAGTTGGGAATTGAATGACCGCTTGAATCCATCCGTTTTCCTTAATAAACTTATGAAGCTGTGGCGCTTGTTTAGTTTCAAAGATAGTGTTTGGCACTAAAAAGTACAAATATCCACCAGGTTTAACATGCTTCATCGATTGTTCGATGAATAAATGATGTGCATAAGACATTTCCTCTGTACTATGCAAAAAATAGTCCTGGGCAGTTTCGGCATCTGGATAATATCCAACGGGTAAATCACTTACAACTATATCGACGGGATCAATTAACAACGGTTTTAATGCATCTTGACGGAATAGCTGAATATCATGAGTAAGCAATTCTCCAGTTTGAGCTGCCAGTTGGATTAATAGCTCATCAATTTCTACACCATAAGCATGATTTTCAAAAGGTAATGCATTCATTACAGTGTATAGTAAATTTCCCGTTCCAAACGCGGGATCCAAAATTGACAATTCTTTCTTGTCTTTTGCTACTACTTGGACAAAATAACTTACTAACAGTCCAATAGCATCTGGTGTCATTTGGTGATTCACTTGGGAACTTGCTTTCATTCCTTTTAAAATCGCCAATTGAATCGCTTTTCGAATTTGTTCTTTTGTTGGATTAGTTATTACAGGTACTTTTTTCTGTTCTAACCACAATTCTAATGCATATACTACTCCTTCTAAATAAGTAGCTGATTGTTGTTCTTCTATAAATGTGCTTTCTTGATCGATAAACGTAAAAATTTGTTCTACATTTGTATGCATATATACATCCCTCAAATAAAACCCACTAAACTAGAATTAGCAGGGAGCTTAAGCTCCCTGCTAATTCTTTGTCCAAGACAAAATTGATGGAATAAGTGGGTTTGTTTTTTATTATTTTGTTGCTTCTTTTACTGCTTCTAATGCTTTATCATAGTCTGGATGATTTGTTCCTTCGCTAACATATTCCGCATAAGTAACAACATCATTTTTGTCCACTACGAATACAGAACGAGCTAGCAAACGTAATTCCTTCATACCAACTCCAAACGCTTCAGCGAATGAAAAATCACGGTGATCGGAAAGTGTTTGAATAGCGTCCGCAGCGTTTGCTCCGCACCAACGTGCTTGTGCAAATGGTAAGTCCGCAGAGATTGTTAAAATCACCACATCATCACCTAAACTAGCAGCAGCTTGATTGAATTTGTTCGTTTGCGTTGAACAAACACCTGTATCTAACGATGGGACTACACTGATTAAACGTACTTTACCTGCAGAATCTTGTAGCGTTACTGGTGATAAATCATTTGCTAACACCGTATAGTTTGGTGCTTTCTCTCCAACTACTACTTCTTGACCAACTAAAGTTACTGGATTGTTTTTAAATGTTACTTGAGCCATAATTATGTAGCCTCCTTTTTCATTATCTTCATCTTACTAGAATACATTCTGTTCTTGCAACTCTTTTGCAACAGAAGTATGTTCCTGTACCAGTTTTTCTTTTTTATCATAAACTGCTTCATGTACGACTAGCGTATCTGCGATAAAATCATGAATTGCTTGTTTTTTTGGAGTAAACGCGACCGCTATATATGGTAGATTCAAAGGAATCGTAGAGATAAGCCTTCCTATCCATTCTCTAAAGATTACCGTACTCCATGCAAGTTTAGCTCCATTTTTTGAAATAACTCGGATACCAAATATCATTTTCCCAACTGTTTGACAACAAAATTTAGTCATCAGCACAAAATACGCATAAAAAAGAAATGCTGTAATAAGGCTAAAAGGCGCATACCAAACTGGATCATTAAGTTCCAAGGAGAAAAGTCGGAACACGGGCTTGATGATCAACATACCAACAGAAGATAATATGAGGATATCTACCGTATAAGCCCAAAATCGAATCCAAAAACCGGCAGCTTTATGTTCATATTGTTCCGTTCGATTTACGACCGCTTGCTCGAACACTGGTGCCTTTTCTTGCACATTTTGTTCATCTGGCTGTATAATCTCACTCATTTAGACCCCTCCTTAATTATTTCCGTATAAGTACATCATTTTAGGTGCACTATTATCTGCGATTAACTTACCAATTAGCTTCGTCTCTATGTCCACCCCTAATAACGATTGTGCTTTCATCGCAAATAATGAACCAAAGCTCTGCGAGTATCCATATTCAAACACTTCCGCGTTTTCTAAATCGTAATCTGTTTTAATCGCAGCAACAGCATCATCTAAAAATCCAATTTCGTCAGCAAGCCCTGCTTCAATAGCTTGGCGACCATTTACGATACGACCATCTGCTACTTTTTTCACTTCGGCTTCTGTCATATTTCGACCTTGTTCGATAATGTCTACAAAATCTTCGTAGGAATCATTTAGCATCTCTTGCAGCATATTTCTTTCTGGTTCCGTCATTTCTCTCGTAGGACTCATAATATCCTTATATGGACCTGATTTAATCGTTACAAACTCAACACCGTATTCTTCGGCTAATTTTCCGTAGTTAATACTTTGCATAATGACCCCGATAGAACCTGTCATCGTTTCTTTGTTTACAAAAATTTTATCAGCTGGTGCTGAAATATAATATCCACCCGATGCTGCCATGCTACCCATAGACACATAAATTGGTTTTTCTGTTTCCTCTTGTATTTCCCTAATCTCGCGGTAGATTTCTGCTGATTCAACTACTCCTCCACCTGGAGAATTAACTTGGAGCACAATTGCTTTTACCGTATCGTCCGTTTTTACTTGTTCTAATTGCTGTAAAAACACAGAATGATTATATCCTTCTGTTGCAAAAAGGGAAGTAGCACTCCCAGTATCTTGTATAACCCCATCAACCGTTAATAGTGCGATACGTTCGTTCATACTACCTTCTTCTAATACCGTCTCGAAAAACTCGGAACTCGAAACAGCAGCAAATTCATCTAACATAGCAGTCCAGTCCTTTGAAAATATACTAGACATCGTATTGACGAATAGGGAAATGACTAATAATACGGCTGCACCCAAAATAGCAAGCCAACGTTTCATATTCATTTTATATTCTCCTCCTTTTGTTCTCTCTTTACTTACGTTAAAAAAATTCAAATGTTTCATAAATCGTTAAAATAAATTGAAATTCAATCAGTGGGGGTTTTCCGACGCACAGGACGTGCTGGTGCGGACGTTGCGACATGGACGTCGCGCTTTTAATCCGCTTTCCCCCACTGATTGTTAGTTGTGACCCACACGATGTGGGTCACACAGACGTTGCAAACGCTCTTTTATTTTGCGACGAGCTTCGCGCAGGAGCAACACGATATTGCGTACTTAGTCTGGGATCATTATATCGGGCGCATGCCAGCAGTTGATCTCCCACTTATCTTTTCGCTTTTCTCAAATCTTGAAGTGGGAGTCTTACTGCCAGTTAATGCGGAATAAATACTATTTACGTTTCCGTACTTCCATAATTTTCGATACAGTGAACAATATAAGCGCGCACCAAATAAACGAAAAGGATAGAAATTCGATTTTACTAAACTGCTCTTTATAGATGATGACACCGATTAAAAGCATAAGCGTTGGTGCTATGTATTGTATAAATCCAGACATGTACAATGGAATATTCTTTGTTCCTTTAGCAAACAAGACAAGTGGAACAGCAGTGGCAACGCCTGTCAACAAAAGCAATATCACTGTCAGAATATCCGTTGAAAAAAATACCGCTTTCCCGGTCACGACTATGTATGCAAAATAAATGAGTGCTACTGGTAGGACAAAGAAAGTTTCAATCGTTAATCCTCTTAGGGCATCCACTTTTAATGTCTTTTTAATCAATCCATAAAAGGCAAATGTTATCGCCAATGAAAAAGAGATCCATGGTACTTGTCCATAAGAAATGGATAATATGAGTACACCAATAGCTGCTATTACTACTGCTAATACTTGAGCTCTTGATAACTTTTCTTTTAGAAAGACAATCCCAAGTACCACAGAAAGCAGAGGATTTATGTAATAACCTAAGCTTGTTTGAACTATGTATCCCGCATTAACTGCATAGATAAATATAAACCAATTTCCTGTTACTAAATAAGAAGCTAGCACTAAACTCCAGAAAGCTTTTCTATCCTTCCATAATTCTTGTATATCGTTTACAAGTTGTTTATAATTGCGACCAATTACAACTAGTAGCAATGTGAATACGAATGACCAAATAACACGTCCTGCTAAAATTTCATCACTGGACACATGGCTAAGCATTTTCCAAAAAATCGGCATGAATCCCCATAAAACATAAGCGGTTGCGACTATTATGATTCCTTGTTTTTCTTCTTTTTGCACTTCCCCATCTCCTTATTTTTTCCACAAAAAAACAATAGATTCATTATATTGCTTTAATCAGTTAAAGTAAACACCAAAACTCTGTCGGAGATATACAGTCTAAATTTGCGACAGGCTAGGTACTAGCTTGCACAGAGTCTAGACGTGGAAAAGCACGAAGAACATTTGTCCTTCGTGCTTCTTTTCCACCATTTATCTATAATTGTTCTCGTTGCCTTAACTCGACTCTTCTAATTTTCCCAGAAGTTGTTTTTGGCAATTCTTTCACAAACTCAATTTCTCTTGGATACTTATATGGAGCAGTAATTGTTTTCACATGATCTTGAAGCTCCTTCACTAATTCAGGCGAACCTTCCTTCGAAGGATCTAGTAAAACAACAAAAGCTTTTACAATCGTCCCACGAACTTCATGTGGACTACCAACGACAGCACATTCTTGCACAGCAGGATGTTTTGTTAAAGCATCCTCTACCTCAAAAGGCCCAATTGTGTAGCCGGAACTGATAATAATGTCGTCACTTCTGCCCTCAAACCAAAAATAGCCATCCTCATCTTTTTTCGCTTGATCACCAGTTATATAATAATTTCCTCTGAATTGCATCGCAGTACGTTCGGGATCTTTTAAATATTCTTTAAAAAGAGCTGGAGTTTCAATATGCACTGCAATATCGCCCACTTCACCAGGTGCACAAATTTCCCCAAGATCATTAACAATCTCTACTGTATTTCCTGGAGTTGGTTTCCCCATAGAACCAGGTCTAGCTTTCATTCCTTTCATTGTTCCAACGAGTAATGTGTTTTCGGTTTGGCCGTACCCATCTCGCACTTCTAAATTAAAATTGCGCTCAAAAGTTTCAATTACTTCTCTATTTAATGGTTCTCCTGCAGAAACTGCACTATGAAGCGAAGAAAGATCATAGTCGGTTAAGCCGTCTACTTTCGCCATAATTCTATATTCCGTTGGTGTACAACAAAGCACATTTACTTTTTTCTCTTGAATATTTTTTAAATATGTTTTCGGCTCAAATTTACCATTGTAGACGTAACCAATTGCACCACTTCCTAGAACCGCAAGAAACGGGCTCCAAATCCACTTCTGCCATCCAGGACTTGCTGTTGCCCAAACGATATCTCCTTCTTGTATACTTAGCCAATTTGGTCCAGATGTTCGTAGATGAGCATATGCCCATGCATGCGTATGAACGACCCCTTTTGGATTTCCAGTTGTCCCACTTGTGTATGATATGAATGCCATATCATCTTTAGATGTTTCGATTGTTGGGAACACATCATCTTCGCTAACTATTTCCTCTGTTAAAGACTTCCAATTATCTTGGCCCTTTCCAATTACAAATAATAATTTATCGTCTAAGTTCGATACTTCATTAAACTGGCTTAAAAATGGTTCATATGCAATAATCGCTTTTGCACCACTATGAACTAGCCTATATTCTATATCCTTTGCTCGCAGCATTTCTGAACTTGGAATAACAACTAACCCAGCTTTTAAAGCTGCTACGTACACTTCATACGCTTCTATTAATCGAGGTACCATTACAAGTACGATATCCCCTTTTTTAAGGCCGCTTCGAGTAAATGCGTTTGCAATTTTATTCGCTTGCTGGATTAATTGTTTATATGTACTCTTTTTCGTTTCTCCGTTTTCGGACTCCCAAATAAGCGCTAATTTTTCTTCATTTATACTATATTTTTCAAACTCACTTACTAAGTTATATTGTGTTGGTGCGATTAGGTCTTGTTTATTCAATACTATTCCTCCTTTACATCATACTATTGATTATAAAGGAATTAGTTAGATTGTTAAATATAAAAATAATTTTCTGAATATGTAATTGTGACGGTTTGAGTATACTACGACTTAGTTATCGGCGTCTCACTCCAAGTAAACTTGTTATTTTAAGAATTGGTTGCTTTTAGACTGCTACTGGTTGCTCTCAGACTAGAATTGGTCGCTTTCGACAGCTGTTTGGTCGCCCTTAGCCATTTATTGGATTTATACAGTACAAAAACTGTTTATGATTTTGTTTTTAACAAGTCGATACTGAATAAGTAAGAAATATCTATTGATTTTCGCTCCAGACGGCGACTCCTGTGGGATGAGTGGCTAATGAGACATCCCAACGTACGCCTAAGCGGCGGGGATGGCTCATCGCTCACCCCACGGAAAGCGCCCGGCTGGAGTGAAAATCACGGTGGACACCTTACCGCGCAGTTTACCTAAACTGTTCATTTCACACAACAAAAAACCGGCAGCCGAAGCTACCGGTTTATCTGTTTTATTATTTATTAAAACCGTTCATTTGTGATTGAGCTTGACGCACTAATCGCTTTGTAATTTCTCCGCCTACGGATCCGTTGGCACGCGATGATGCATCAGCTCCTAATTGTACTCCAAACTCTTGAGCAATTTCATATTTCATTTGATCAATCGCTTGTTTTACACCAGGAACTAAAAGTTGATTTGAGTTACCACTGTTGTTGTTTGCCATGTCTCTCACCTCCTTGTGAAATTAGAATGGTCGTTTTTTCGAATTTCATGCACGGAGTATGAGAGGTATATTTTGTTAATTTTTAAAGCAGGTTTTCAAAATCATTTTTCTTTTTGGTTGGAAACGAGAGAACTTCTCTATTTTCTACTGCCTCTTTTATTAATTCATCGTAATTCTTAAAGCTCTCGTAGTATTCTACTTTCTCCAACTTAGGCTTTGTTTTAGGGCAAGAAGGAGTGAATATCGTACAACAGTCTTCATATGGCAAGATAGAAGTCTCATAAGTCCCTATTTCCCGGGCAATATCTATAATATCTAACTTGTCCATCGAAATGAGCGGTCTAAAAATCGGTGTGGATGTGACTGCATTAATAGCAGTCAAGCTTTCGAGCGTTTGGCTCGCAACTTGACCAAGGCTTTCACCAGTTACAATTCCTAATGCGCCGATTTCTTCTCGTACAATATCTGCAATTTTTAACATCATTCTTCTTGTCGTTGTCATAGATACATTTTCTGGAATTTGAGCCGCAATACTTTGTTGAATTTCCGTAAAAGGAATGACATGAAGTCGTACGGTTGCTCCAAAATGACTTAATTGGTTTGCTAGATCCATTACTTTTTCTTTTGAACGCTCGCTTGTAAACGGAGGACTATGAAAATGAATGGCATCTAATCTAACCCCACGTTTTAAAAGCATATATCCCGCTACTGGGCTGTCAATTCCACCGGATAGCATTAAAAGCGAGCGGCCATTTGAACCAAGTGGCATACCGCCAGCACCAGGAATTACTTGCGCCATCATATATACAGCATCCGCTAGCACTTCGATTCGTAAATCGATTTCTGGTTTTTTTAATTGTACTTGCAAAGATGGGAATTGTCTTAATACATGACTTGCTACTGTCTTTTGCAATTCATACGTATCAAGTGGGAACCTTTTATCAGAACGTTTCACTGTTACACGGAATGTTTTATTTTCATTATCTAAGCTTTCCATTATTTGAAGAGCAGTTGCTTGAATATCTTCTACATCCTGCGAACAAGAAGCAACAGGGCTAAATGACTGAATACCGAATATTTTGGGTAGTCGTTTTATTAGTGCTTCGATTTCATTGTCATCTGTTGAAGTTAAGAACATCCTATCTCTTTCTGCATGTACTTTAATATTTGGTAAGTCTACAAAAGAAAACTTTATGTTGTTTCGAAGATGTGATATAAACTGTTTTCTATTTCTTCCTTTTGTTGATAACTCACCATATCTTACTAATATTTTTTCCCATTTCATAAAAACTAATCTCCTTTAATAACATTCATTACATTTGTAAATACTTTTTTAAACTGATCGATTTCCTCTTTGGTATTGAGCGGGCTAAAGCTTAAACGAATAACTCCTTTTATATACTCATCCTGTAAATGCATTGCTTTTAGTACATGGCTTGTTTTTGTATGTCTGGATGAGCAAGCACTACTTGTTGAAACTATAACATTTTTTTGCTGCAAAGCATTAATCAAAACTTCTCCTTTTATTTTTCGGACAGAAAAAGAAACAATATGCGGTGCTCTATTGGAAGGCGAGATTATTTTAATCGCAGGAAACGACACTAAAAAATGAATAAGTTCATCCGTCATTTTTTTTAACTTACTTGCATTTGCTTGCAGGTGATCCTGTGCAAGCCTAATAGCTTTCGCAGTGCAAACCGCTAAAGGGACAGGTGTTGTTCCACTACGAATACCATATTCTTGACCGCCTCCTAAAAGCATCGGCTCCACTTCAATAAATGTTTTTAATGCTAGAAGCCCCGAACCTTTTAAACCATGAATTTTGTGGGAAGAAATGGTGATAGCATCCACATCCATTTCCGCAAAATCTACAGGCAACTTTCCAAAGCTTTGCACCGCATCCATGTGGATTAGCGCTCGACTATTACCTCTTATATAAGCGATCAGTTCCTGAATTGGTTGAATCACTCCTGTTTCATTGTTCACATGCATGACACTTACTAAAACTGTATCGTCACGTAAAAGTTTTTTTAGAGCATCTATTATTATTACACCTTCCGAATTTACCGGAATCCACTCAACTTCAAAGCCATTTTTCATTAGTTGTTTTGCTGCTTCAAGCACAGAAGGATGTTCAATTGCTGAAACAAGTACATGTCTTCCTCGGTTTTTATATTTATTTGCTAAACCAAAAATCGCTAAATTATTGGATTCCGTTCCACCAGAGGTAAAATAAATCTTGTCGGCAGAAGTATGTAAAATTTCCGCTACTTGTTTTCTAGCTGTTTGTAATAATTCGTTTGTTTGATGACCAAATTCATGGATAGAGGCTGGATTTGCCCAAAACTTCTCGTTCACTGCCACAAATGTTTTCATCACTTCGGGATGCACTTTTGTTGTAGCACTGTTATCAAAATAAATCATTATAACTCCAACTCCTTTTCGGAAAAAAACCACCATCACTTTTCTAGTGAGGTGGTTCACGTTTGTATACAAAGCCATTAGTTGTTTCTAGGATTGAATGCGTTAGACTTTCTAGTTATGTACGCCAGGCCTCTTCTTTAACTATTACTTCGATTTTCTTTAATGCGCCTGGTTCTACTTCTTCAACAGCTGTAGCTGCATCTTCTAGCGCTTTTGCATATCTAAGTTGTCTAAAGGCTTCCTCTGCTTCTAATAAGCGCGCATGTATATGGGGATGGCTTGTACGATAACGATTGCCGTATTGTATTATTTTTTCTGTTAGCAATACATTTTCTAACATTTCTTTTGCCCGTTTATGCACTTCTTCCATGCAAGCCTCTGCTTTTTCTAAATAATTATCTACTAACGTCATATTTAGTGGCACTTCTTGAAGACTTTGCATTGCAACATAAATATGTTCCTCTGCTTCTTCTAATCGAACATCCATATCTTCAGGAATCCCAGGAATATTCGCTTTTTGTAACATACGATCTGTGTCGTGCAAAATATGTTTTAGTTCATCAAGTTTTTCACGTGCTTTGTTTTCATCAATTCGGAGATTTTTTAAACGATCCGCAAAACGATCTTGTTCTTCATACAATCGATCCAGCTCTTCTGCTATTTCGTTTAGTTCTTCCTGTAAGCTAGAATAAGCAGATTGTTCTTCTTCTACTCGGGATGAAAGTAAGTCGAACTTTTTCGCTAAATCTTCCAATTCCTTCAAACAGCTTTGCGGAATTTCTGCTTCTTTTTCTGGCAAGCGGTAGCTTTGTTGAACATAAGCAGCTTCTGCGCTCACTGCACGAGTAACTGTAGTTACTTCCCTTAGACGGCTAGCTGTATGATCTTTATGTTGATCTACATATTTTTTAGCAAGTACTTCTTTTTCTAATAAATCATAGAATGTTTCCATCTCATCTTTGATTTCTTCGACTCTTATAATTGTTTTATCAACTTGAAGGTCCACAACTGCTGCCTTTAAGTCAACTAACTCCGCTTCAATTTCTTCTAATTTCTTCGTCATTTCAAGATGCTGCAAGTAATAAGAGCTTTCTTCCATTTCTTTCTGGCCATTTCGTAATTCATGAATCGTACCGGGTATTTTATTTTGTATTTCCGTCAGTATAGTTGGAATTTCATGTAGTTTAGGGAAAAATTCTTTCCCCTTTTCTTGCAAAGTAATCACAATTTCGCGTGCACTTAAATAGTTTCCAGTTTCGGTCAATTTATCAAATTCCTCAAAATCCGGTATAAATGACTCTAATTCTGTTTCTAATGCTGGAAGTGCATCCCCGAACGAATATTGGTGTGCAAGCAATGTCTTTCTAGCAGCACGATGTTGCTCTTTCAGCTGCTCCATTTCTATCCTGTTTTTTTCTTCACTTCCGATTAGCTCTTCCAGTTCTTTTAGAATCCCAGACATTTTTTCGTCACAAGAAGAAATTAATACTTGAATTTCTTTTTCAATTTTAGAAGCTTTTGGAAATATAAACTTGTCTATATTTTCTTCAGCATCAAACAAGAGAACATCGATTTTCGGCATTTGAACATCCATTACTTCCGTCCATGTATTTCTCCATCTTTCAAACATTTCTTCTGTTTGACCATTCATGTTCAATTGTTTTACTTTTGTCATTTCCTCTAAAATTGGCTTGTTTTGAATTTGATGTTTTTCATGCTCTAAACGTTCAATCTCTGTATTGTGTTTTCTTCTTATGATAAACGCAAAAACTGCAATTACTAAAAGTATAATGACTGCTGGGATGATATACTTCATCGTAAGCCCCCTGTTCCAAATCAAAAAATTCTAATTCAAATGTTACTCTATATATTACCATGCTTTTTATGTTATTGTTTCATAAAACAATAGAAAAGCAATGAATTATTTAAAATAATGATATTTCAACGACGAGGAGGCAGATTTTCTTGAAAAAGGATGGTCATATTCATACGCCCTATTGCCCACATGGAACGCTTGACCCCTTCCATCTATATATTGAAAAAGCAATTCAAAATGGGTTTCATGAAATTACATTTACCGAGCATGCACCATTACCCATTAATTTTACCGATCCAACACCCGACAAAGACAGCGGAATGGATTTCAACCAACTCGAATCGTACTTCACAGATTTAAATCGGTTGAAAAAACAATATGAAAAAGATATTGTTATATCTACAGGATTGGAAATAGATTTTATCTCTGGTTTTGAACAAAACACCATTTCTTTTTTAAATACATACGGAATGTATTTGGATGATTCCATTTTATCGGTACATTTTTTGCCCTTCCAAAACACTTACACATGTATAGATTATTCTAAATCCACTTTTTTAGAGTTTGTTAAACATGTGGGAAGTCAGGACGCTGTGTATAAATTGTATTATAAAACATTAATGGATTCAATAACGAGTCCTCTAGGAATTTATAAACCGAAACGAATAGGTCATATTACGCTCGTACATAAATTTCAGCATGCACTTCCAGAAAAAGTAGATGATCATCAAGAAATCATTTCTATTTTATCTGAAATGAAAAATCAACAGCTTCAATTAGATGCCAATAGTGCTGGTCTTGCAAAGCCTTATTGTCTGGAGAGCTATCCTGCTACTCCTTATATTCAGTTAGCAAAACAGCTTGAAGTTCCTGTTGTTTTTGGATCAGATGCCCATAATGTAGAGGATTTGCATCAATTTTATAATGAAGTAAAACTATATTTGTAGAATGGAGACAAAAAAATGTTTACAAAAACAACTTATTCAGAAGATTTAACAGCAAATTATACTATGTTATCGAAACAATTAGATGCATTGTTATCCGGAGAAACAAATGCAATAGCAAATTTTAGTAATGCTTCTGCTTTACTAAATCAGTTTTTTGACCAAATTAACTGGGTTGGTTTTTATTTGATGGAGGATGGCGAATTAGTATTGGGACCATTCCAAGGCTTGCCTGCCTGTGTAAGAATCTCTGTTGGTCGAGGGGTATGTGGTACTGCCGCGCAAAAATTAGAAACTATTATCGTTCCTGATGTACATGCTTTTCCAGGTCATATAGCTTGCGATGCAGCTTCACAATCGGAAATTGTTGTACCTATAGTGAAAGACGGCGTATTGGTTGGAGTCCTTGATATCGATAGTCCTATCAAAGAACGCTTTTCTGAGCAAGATGCAATTGGTTTAGAACAATTTGTTCAAGTATTAGTTAAACATATTTAAAAAAAGCAAGAACAACAGAGGGAGTCTATGCTCCCTCTTTTTTAAAGTTTAGTAAATGCTTGCTTTAAATCTTCTATTAGATCAATAGAGTTTTCAAGTCCCACAGAAAGTCGAAGTAAACCGTCTGTAATCCCCATTTCTAGTCTCTCTTTCTCTGGTACAACTGAATGAGTCATCGTTGCTGGATGCTGAATTAGAGTCTCAGCATCACCTAAGCTAACAGCGATTTTTATTAGCTTTAATTCGTTCATAAGCTTTTGTGCCTCTTTCATACCGCCCACAACAGTAAATGAGATGAGCCCACCACCACCGCTCATTTGCTTCCTGGCGATTTCATACTGTGGATTACTTGTATCAAATGGATAATAAATATTTTCTACAGAAGCAACCGTTTTTAAATAAGCAACAAGTTCCTCTGCATTCTTTGTATGTCGATCCATCCGCACATGCATCGTTTTGATCCCTCTAATTAATAACCATGCGTCAAACGGTGAAATAATGCCTCCGAAATCTTTTTGAACGGATAACCGAATTCTCTCTATTTCCTCCTTATCATTCCCAACTACAATCCCTGCAATAACATCTCCATGCCCATTAATATATTTGGTCGCACTATGCAAGACAAAATCGACTCCAAGTTTTAATGGATTTTGTAAATAAGGAGAAGAAAAAGTATTATCAACGACTACACGTATACGATGTTTTTTGGCAATTTTCGCGATTAACTCAATGTCCACTATTTCCATAGTTGGATTTATAGGTGTTTCTATATAAATACAAACAGTATTTGGTTTTATCGCGGCCTCAATAGCTTCTTCCGTATTTAATATGGCTAAATCATGTGAAACATTATATTTTTCCTGTAATATGTTCAGAAGTCCAAATGTACAGCCGTATATCCCTCGGGTACAAAGAATATGATCACCTGACTTTGTTAAATGTACTAAAATCGCACTAACCGCTGCCATTCCAGACCCAAATGCTAATGCACCTTCTCCATATTCCATTGCAGCCATCCGTTCCTCTAATACACGAACAGTCGGATTCCCTAAACGAGAGTAAACTCCGCCAGTCTCTTCTCCGGCAAACCTTCTAGCTCCTTGCTCAGCTGTTTCAAATGCAAATGTAGAAGTTTGATATAAAGGTACTGCTAAACTGTCCTGATGTTCGACTGATTGATAGCCTTTATGAATGTATGCCGTCTCCTTTTGTACTTTTTTATTTTGCATCTATTTACACCCCTCCTTGTAAACGCTTACATACAGTTTATACATAATCGGCCAAAAAGAAAAGGCATCTCCCTACGAAAGTTGAGATACCTCCATAACACTTAACTGATTTTTCCCTTTGTTTTTTGCTTTATATAAAGCGATATCTGTTTGATGAAAAAGATCGCGATAATCTATTTGATCGCCTTGCTTCCAACTAGAAATACCGATCGAAACTGTCACACTTGGATTTGTTTCCAATGGTATTGTCACCAATAATTGAGAACAATTTTTAATACCTTCTTCGAGCGGCATTTGAGCGTAGTATAACGCTAGCTCTTCTCCACCCCATCTAGCACCAATTCCTTTATCTCCAACTTTTTTCTCTATAATAGATGCAATTTGTTTTAATATTTCATCCCCAATTTGATGTCCATACTGATCATTTACTTGTTTAAAATCATCAATATCAATTAACACAAATACTCCACGATCATCTACTTTCATGGAGCTTTCTACATATTTATCTAAATAATTGCGCGCAAAAAGATTCGTCAAATGATCGCGATTGACCATCTCCTGCAACTTATTTCGGAGCGCAGAGTTGCTTATAGCAAGTGAAGAATGCTGGATGAGTGATTGCATTAATTTAAAAGCATCGAACGAAAAGTAATAAGGTTCTTTATGCAGAACTATACTAAAACCCGTAATCGTATTTTGTTCTTTTAACGGAACTGCAATTAGGGAACGATATCCATACTTTAACTTTGTTAGTCGGTTGAAGTCAGCTATAAACAGGGGTTCCTTTACTTTGTTAAAATGATTCGCTACATGCTGAATATACAACTGACCTTCATCTGTATGGAAGTAATCATTACTCGCACCAATGATTTTATATTCATCTTTTTCCATAACAAAGCATATTTGCTCCGGCATGAAAGATTTGATAAGTTGGTTTCTTAAGAAAACTAACATTTCATCTAAAGAAATATTCGTATTCAATGTATGGGAAGTTTCGTTTATCAATTGCAAATCTGAAACTAATTTATGCGACTGAATATATAATTTTGCGTTTTCAAGGGCATTTCCCGTTGTTTCCGCTAGCGAAGTTGCAAATTCTTTTTGTCTAGTAGAGAAAATATAATCTGTTGGAACTGAAAGTTGTAATATTCCATAAATCCCTTGTTTACCTTTTATCGGCACATTTATCAATCGGACTTTTAAATCTTCTTCTATTTCTGTAGTAATTTCTCCCGAAACATATGCATCTACAGTGGCTGGTCTTTCAGAAGTATAATCAAATAACTTATAAGGAATGGAAGTTTTTCTATCTTGGTCATTCGATAATATTAAAGTAGGATCTATTTGTGGAAATGCGTTATTTATAGCAAACAATGTTCCATTTAATATTTCTCCAGAATCTAGCGTGGAGTTAAACGTTTTTGTTACACTAAATAAATGACGATATTGGTTTTCTTGCTGAACTAATCTAATCGATTGTCTTACTATTTTCACAAGCTTACTAATCGTGCACACAAAGTCTTCTATATTTTCTGTTTCGGAGAATTCCTTCCATTTCAACGTTGAATCCATGACGAGCAATCCAATTGGTTTATCGTCCTGATCCTTTAGTAAAATTTTCACTAGTTTATTCATATCATTTTCAGAATTCCAAAAAAGAGTTTCGGTAAAATTTTTCTCAACAAAGAATGCTTCTATATCCTCCCATTTAATCGTAGGCATATTTATAGCATAAGCATAATTTTCTCTCAGTGGTCTAAATGAATCTACGTCAAAAATTAAATAATGAGCTATTTCAACTCCAAAAAATTCTGACAATATTACTTTTAAGTCACTGAACCATTTAATAGTAGTTCCATTTACAAGTAAATTCTCATTATAAACATCTAGAATACGACCTTTTAAATGCGTCATTATTGCGTTATTCTTCATGCGTACACCTCTCAGTTTTCTAAGAGCGAATTTGATACTTTTATCACACTTTAATTGTAATTCTATTTGACTATATCCCTTTAGATTTGTCAATTGTTTCTTGTACTTCATATCTGTTCATTCTATATAAAATGAATTTTATTGACTTTTTCCTCATAAAACGATACAATCGAATTTGTGTAAAATAAATGCAGCAGTTGTATGGCCTAGATTGCTCATTTTGTTCCTCTTATAGATGGTGTATCCTGTAACCCTTGGCTGCTAGGGCGATGATACATGAAAACAAAATGTCTGCTAGTCTGAATACATCTGGTCTTATTTTACAACAAAATAAAACCAATATAAAGGAGGAGACATATATGTCTCGTTATACAGGTCCATCATGGAAATTATCACGTCGTCTTGGTATTTCACTAAGCGGTACTGGTAAAGAATTAGAAAAACGCCCTTACGCACCAGGACAACACGGTCCAAACCAACGTAAAAAATTAACAGAATACGGTATGCAATTACAAGAAAAACAAAAACTTCGTCACACTTATGGTGTTAACGAACGTCAATTCCGTAATCTTTTTGACAAAGCTGGTAAAATGCAAGGTAAGCATGGTGAAAACTTCATGATCCTTCTTGAAACTCGCCTTGATAACGTTGTTTACCGTTTAGGTCTTGCTCGTACTCGTCGTGGAGCTCGTCAATTAGTTAACCACGGTCACGTTATGATTGATGGTAAACGTGTTGATATTCCATCATTCAGCGTAAAACCAGGTCAAGAAATTTCTCTTCGTGAAAAATCTCAAAACCTAAACGTTGTAAATGAATCAATCGAAGTAAATAACTTCGTTCCAGAATACTTAACATTTGACGCAGACAACAAAGTTGGTACTTTCGTTCGCCTCCCAGAGCGTAGCGAATTATCTGCTGAAATTAACGAAGCTCTAATCGTTGAGTTCTACTCTCGTTAATCGAAAAATAGTATTGAAAGCCTTCAAATCCCAGAGAGATCTGGGGTTTGGGGCTTTTTTCTATTCTATTGTTCCTTGTTGCGAGTCAATGGCTTTCCCTCACTCCCCCTAGAAAAGGTTTTTTCTATATTTTTTCTACAAACAAAAAAAGCGTCAATCTAATTGAATAGAAAAACGCTGTCTTTAAAGATACATATGTTTAAACTTTTTTCATTCCTTGAATTAAATCTAATAACCGCTGTCTTGTCTCATTTGCTTCTTCTTTTAGTATTTTAAAATCATAACCTGATTTATCCTCATTCATATGAACTTCTATTAAATCTCCAATTTTTGCATCTATCGTAAACTTATCTTTTAAAATAACTAACTTGTTCGCTTTGTTATTTTTCTCAAATAGAATGACAAAAAAATCGTCGAAGCGATCTAATATGTACTTTTTCGTAGCCATTGCACCCAGCCCCTCGATCCAAATAATTAACCTATAAAATGAAATTACTTACTATTTAAAAATAGTTGAAAGTTTCTCTCCAATTATTATTCTATACTATTTAACGCTTATTTATCATCCTATTTCACATTAAATTTAAAACTTCTTAATAAATTCATGATTATTTCCCTAACCAACGTAAATACTAAGAACTGAAATGATTATAGATTGGAGGATTAGCATATGAAAAATAACAACAGCCATACATCGACTAATAAAAAAATGAAAAATACACATGTTAGCCCAAATTTCACGGAACCTGAAAAATTAACGGATCATGAAAAGAAAAAACTTCAAGTAAAAGATGGACAGAACAATCATCATGTAGATGAACGCGGTGGATTTTAACCAATGTACTCTTTTTGGTAAAAAGCTACTTCCCTTTATTTATCGGGAAGTAGCTTTCATTCTATCCGCATTAACGGGCAATTGGACTCCCACTTACTTTATACAAATTTAATCATTTTGTAGTTTTTCTTACCTCTACGAACAATCATGAATTCATCTTCTAAACGATCACTTTCTCCTACCTCATATGCTAAATCGGTTATTTTTTCTCCATTCACCGATATAGCCCCGTTCGTTACGTCTTCACGCGCTTGCCTTTTAGAAGGAGACACGCTTGCTTCCACGATGAAATCCACAATATTCTTCGCATCTTTTGACATTTCCACTGATGGCACATCTTTAAATGCATCTTTCATCTCTTCCGCAGATAATTCTTTCAAATTTCCGCTGAACAAAGCACGAGATATACGAACCGCTTGTTCTAAAGCTTCATCCCCATGGATTAAGCGAGTCATCTCTTCCGCTAATGTTGTTTGTGCTTTGCGTAAATGCGGTTCATTTTCAACAGTTTCAGCTAATGCTTCAATTTCACTGCGTTCAAGGAATGTAAAGATTTTCATGTATTTAATCACATCGGCATCGGCTGTGTTGATCCAAAATTGGTAAAACTCATACGGAGAAGTCTTTTTCGCATCCAACCATACAGCACCAGATGCCGACTTACCAAACTTGGTTCCATCTGCTTTTGTTACTAGTGGAATCGTAATACCAAAAGCTTTTGTTTCTTCTTCATGCGTTTTACGAATCACTTCCAGACCTGTCGTTATATTACCCCATTGGTCGGATCCACCAACTTGTACTTTACAGTTGTACGTATTAAACAGGTGATTGAAGTCAATCCCTTGAATTAGTGTGTATGCAAACTCTGTAAAAGAAAGACCAGAATCTAAACGAGAAGCAATGGAATCTTTCCCTAACATGTAGTTAATATTGATAAGCTTACCAAAATCACGTAAAAACTCGATAACGGACATTGGTCCAATCCAGTCATGATTATTTACCATTTGAGCCCCATTGTCCGTATTAAAATCGAAAATGCGCTCCATTTGAGTTTTAATACCTTTTACGTTTTTATCAATTTGCTCAGTAGTTTGTAATACTCGCTCTTCAGAACGACCAGATGGATCTCCAACCATTCCTGTTGCCCCACCGACTAATAAAATTGGACGATGGCCATGTAATTGGAATCGTCTTAATGTTAATAACGGGACGATATGCCCAATATGCATACTATCTGCAGTTGGATCTACTCCACAGTATAAAGAAATCTTTTCGCTATTTAGTAAATCTTTTAATCCATCTGCATCGGTTTGCTGATAAATGAGCCCTCTCCAGGATAAGTCTTCTAGTAATGCGTTTGTCATTTCAATCTCCTCCTTAAAAATAAAAAAATCCCTGCACGAAATAAATCATGCAGGGACGCTTAGTCAACAAATTAGCGCGGTACCACCCAGCTTGAAGGAATTCACCTTCCGCTTCATTCACGATATCGTTGTGAAAACGTTTAACTCCAAGCCTGTAATTCGCCCTTTGCACACTGACTAGCTTTCACCAACCGCTAGCTCTCTAAACAGTTAATACAACAACTACTTCGGACTCTTCCTAGTTAAATTATATACCCATTTTACCTAATTTAATCCGTATGTCAATATCTATCGTTTACAGATGAACGATTATGGTATAATAATTCTTGATTTGGGGGTAGAATGATCAATGAAAAAATGGATGGAGAAAATCCACTTTTATACAGAGATAATGAATGAGTGGCAATCTACTAAATGGGCGAAAGGCTTGCGAATTTCTTCTAGTGTTATATGGAACCTGTGTTTAATATTCTTAATCACGTTTCTTGCGCTCGGAGTATTTGCTGCTTCCGTTGGTGCTGGTTATTTTGCATCTTTAGTGAAAGAAGAGCCACTTCGAGCTAAAGAAGATATGAGAGCGGATGTGTTTAATTATGAAGAAACGTCTGAAATCTATTTTGCAGATAATGTGTATTTAGGAAAGCTAAGAACCGATCTTGAACGTACGGAAACGAAACTTGCTGCCGTTTCTCCATATGTTATTGATGCGGTACTTGCGACCGAAGATGAATACTTTGAAGTACATAATGGAATTGTACCGAAAGCAATTTTCCGTGGTTTGCTTCAAGATGTTACAAATTCGGACACACAAACTGGTGGCTCCACTTTGACACAACAGTTAATAAAAAACCAGATATTAACAAACGAAGTGTCGTATGAACGAAAAGCTAAAGAAATTCTCTTAGCAATGCGCTTAGAACATTTTATGACAAAAGAGGAAGTACTAGAAGCCTATTTAAATATCATTCCATACGGACGAAATGCAAATGGAAGAAATATAGCAGGAATTGAAACAGCTGCAAACGGTATCTTTAATGTAAAAGCAAAAGATCTTACATTGCCACAAGCTGCTTATATTGCCGGTATTCCACAAGCCCCATTTGCCTACACACCTTTTAGACAAGGCGGTGAAAAAAAAGAGGGTGAAGCACTACAAGCCGGTATCGAGCGAATGAAGACAGTACTATTCCGAATGAAAGAAACAGGCTATATTTCTCAAGCAGAATATGATTCTGCAGTAAATTATGATATTACACAAGATTTTAGAGAGCCAGAAGTGGTAGCTGAAGAGAAATATCCTTGGCTAACAGCAGAAGTAGAAAATCGGGTAAAAGAGATTTTAAGAGTCCAATTGGCTAGTGCAGATGGAATTGACCCTGAAAGACTAGCAAAAGAACCTAAATTATTAGAGAAATATAATATAATGGCTGAACGCTCTATTCGAACAGATGGATATCGCATTCATACAACGATTAATAGAGACATGTTTGAAGCGATGTTAAAAGTAAAAGATGAATTCGAATATTATGGACATACGTATACGAAAGAAGTAAAAGATCCAAATACCGGCGAGATAGTCACAAAAGATTTCCCTGCTCAAGTTGGTAGTATGCTAATTGAAAATAATACTGGGAAGATTCTATCGTTCCTCGGTGGACGCGATTATAACTTAGAACAATATAATCATGCGACACAAGGAGTCCGACCAATCGGTTCAACGATGAAGCCTTTACTTGTATATGCACCGGCAATCGAATATGGAGTCATCGGTGCTGGAAGTCCAGTGGTGGATATTAAACTGAACAACCTAAAAGGGACGACTTGGGCCAAATCACCAGCCAACTATACGATTGCACAAGAAAAAGGAATTATTTCAGCGCGTAGTTCGCTTATGACTTCTCAAAACTTATCGACGATTCGATTATATGATTCAATTATGGATCGAAAGCCAACTGATTTCTTATTGAAAATGGGATTTGAACATATTGAAGAAAATGAATATGCAAACCATGCGCTTTCTATCGGTGGGATGACAAACGGTGCTACTGTGGAAGAAAACACCAATGCATTCGGTACCTTTGCAAATAATGGTCAATTTATCGATGCTTATATGATCGAAAAGATTGAAAGCGTGGATGGAAAAGTGATTTATCAACATGAAATCGAACCAGTGCAAGTCTTTAGTCCAGCAACCGCTTATATTATTACGGATATGATGCGTGACGTACTATCTGGGGGTACTGCGAAGTTAGCAAACTCTCGACTTAAATTCCAGTCTGACTTTGCCGCTAAAACAGGAACAACTCAAAATCATAATGACTCATGGCTCGTTGGTTATAATCCTAATATCTCTTTAGGTGTTTGGCTTGGTTACGATGATAATACAAAATCTTTATTTTATATGAATAATCGTTATAATCACCCTAGTGTACGGGTCAATATGTTATGGTCTAATATAATGAACGCTATGTACGATGTGTCACCAGAACTTATCGATGCACCAAACGCTTTCCAAGTTCCTGAAGGTGTCGTTACAAGATCTTTCTGTGGAATTTCTGGACTAGCTCCTTCTGATGCATGTGCACAAGCAGGATTAGTTAAATCCGATTTGTTTAACGCTGCTGCTATGTTACCAACCGCAGCGGATGATAGTCTAATCTCCTCATCTTATGTGGTGATAAACGGTAATAGATATCGCGCATTAGATGCTACTCCAAGGGAATTTGTTGTACAAGGAGGCTATGGGGTAAACCAAGACTTTATCACACGAATGCTTGGAAGATTTGGTGGCAATGCTAGTAAGCTGTTCCCAGAGAATTCTAGTTTCGGTGGAAATGTTGTCTCTGAAGAAGTATTTAATGCAGATGGTAACCCACCTTCCGCTGTAAATGCGTCCATATCCGGAAATACCATTACCTGGTCCAAATCAGCATCTTCAGACGTTGTTGGGTATCGTGTATACCAAGTGGTGGATGGACAAAGAATGCTAGTGGCAACTAAAGCGGAAGCCGAATCGCCTAGTCATACAATTAGCGGTCCTGGTCAATATATTATTGTATCTGTAGACATTACTGGTTTACAATCAGGCGCCTCCAATATAGTATCGCGAGAAGTTCAACAACCTGAAACACCTGCGGAACCAGTCGTTCCTCCAACAGTTCCAGAAAACGAAGAGGATGAAACGACAGAAGAAGAAATAATTACTCCTCCTGTGGAAGAAGAACCAGCCGAAGAAGTAGATACTACAACTGCAAGTAGATAATGAAATAAAGCCACAGCAACCTAAACTAGGTCGCTGTGGCTTTTCTTTATATATTAATCTTCCATCGTAGATAAGTCGCCAGTCGGCAATTTTAACTCCCAAGCTTTTAAAACTCGACGCATAATTTTACCGCTTCTAGTTTTCGGGAGCTTATCTTTAAATTCAATTTCTCTTGGTGCCGCATGTGCAGCAAGTCCTTTTTTCACAAATTGCTGAATATCCGCAATTAGTTCATCCGAAGGCTCATATCCTTCATTTAACGCAACAAATGCTTTAATAATTTCACCGCGTACAGGGTCTGGCTTACCAATTACCCCCGCCTCTAAAATAGCAGGATGCTCCAGTAGTTTGCTCTCCACTTCAAATGGTCCTACACGTTCCCCGGACGTCATGATAACATCATCTACTCTTCCTTGGAACCAGAAGTATCCTTCGTCATCCATATAAGCAGAATCTCCAGAGAAATACCATTCATCACTCATAAAGCTAGATTCATATTTCTCTTTATTATTCCAAATTTGACGCATCATCGAAGGCCAGCCTTTTTTAATCGCTAAGTTGCCCATCGTGAATGGCGGAACAACATTGCCTTGATTATCAATGATTGCCGCTTCTAACCCTGGAAGTGGTTTCCCCATAGATCCTGGCTTAATCGGTAGGCAACCAAAATTACAAATCATTTGGGCCCCTGTTTCCGTCATCCACCATGTATCATGTATGCGTAATTGGAACACTTGCATCCCCCATTTTATCACCTCTGGATTCAGTGGTTCCCCAACGGATAAAATATGACGTAAAGAGGATAAGTCGTGTTTCTCCACAATAGCATCTCCTGCTCCCATCAGCATCCGGAAAGCAGTTGGTGCACTATACCATACTGTTACCTTGTAATCTTCAATGGCATTATACCAAGCATCTGGTGAAAAACGACCTCCAAGAACAAGTGATGTAGCACCAGTCAACCAAGGTCCGAATATGCCGTAAGAAGTTCCAGTTACCCAACCTGGGTCAGCTGTACACCAATAAACATCTTCATCACGAATATCCATAACCCATTTCATCGATTGATATTGTTGAACCATTGCATAGTGTACGTGTAGAATTCCTTTTGGTTTTCCTGTGGAGCCGGATGTATAGTGCAGGATTAGTCCATCTTCTTTATCTACCCACTCAATATCAAAAGCATCCGAAGCATTATGTAATGCTTTGTTAAAATCAATAAACTTATCTGTTTCCTCTATGTTATCCCCTACTAAAAATACCTTTTCTAAGTTCGGTAATTTTTCTAAAGGAACTCTTTCTAATAATTCTGGTGTTGTCACAATTGCCTTTGCTTCACTATCTAATAATCGGTCGTAAACTGCACCTTCCATAAATGCTTCAAAAAGAGGTCCAACAATAACACCTTTTTTAACGGCACCTAAAAGAGAAAAATATAATTCTGGAGATCTCGGCATAAAGATGAATAGTCGATCTCCTTTTGTTAAGTTAGAATATTCCTTATAAACATTGGCAGCTTTGTTTGTCCACTTTTTCATATCTGAATACGTATATGATTCTTTTCTATCTGCATCTTGATAATATAGTGCGACTTTGTCTTTTTTATCAGACTCTGCATGTCTATCGATCGCTTCATATGCCATATTTACTTTTCCAGTTTCATACCATGAAAAGTTTTTCTCGGTATCTTCCCATTTAAATGTTCTTTTTGTTTCATCGTAATCCTTTAACTGATAATCCCCTTGTTCGACTGGTAACAATTCAACTACCTTCATCCTATTCACCCTTTCTATAACTATACAAAAACTATACACTTCTATTCTACAATACTTGTTCACAGTTTTGCCAATCTTTTTATTTTTACGAATGTTTGGTTACGTTTCTTATCCATCCATCTACTTTTTGTAGAAATCATGTATAATAGTGTTAAATGCGTTTATTTTTATAGGTGGTGAAATCGTGATACACGAAAAGACGTATAATGCGTTGGAAATAGAAACAAAACATGGTGCCGTCATTGTCGAAGGACCTATCCCTTCGGATGTTATAGCCAATTTAACGTTTCATGAAGATTTAGTAGCCTTTCGGGCACCTGCCCAGCAGCATAAAGCAATTATTGAAATTGCCAAATTGCCGGAAGGAAGAATTATTATTGTACGAGACCAAGAGACTATCGTTGGTTATTGTACATTTCTCTATCCGGATCCACTGGAAAGATGGTCGCAAGGAAAAATGGAAAACCTGATTGAATTAGGGGCAATTGAAATAATTCCAAAATTCCGCGGAACTGGTGTTGGTAAAACACTATTACGCGTTTCAATGATGGATGATGCAATGGAAGATTATATAACTATTACAACGGAATATTACTGGCATTGGGATTTAAAGGGTACTGGTTTAAATGTTTGGGAGTATCGTAAAGTAATGGAGAAAATGATGCAAGCTGGCGGTCTTGAATATTTTGCAACGGACGATCCCGAGATCAGTTCGCATCCCGCTAATTGTTTAATGGCTAAAATAGGCAGTCGAGTGAACGACGAATCCATTCAACAATTCGATCAATTACGATTCATGAACCGGTTTATGTATTAGATAAAAATTATATTTTTTCTAAAGGGGTGTATGGAAATGCTTGTAGAAGAAATTATGAATACCTCGGTACCGACTTTAACACCTACACACACGATTAATGATGCATTACTGCTATTAAAAGCAAAAAGAATCCGCCATATACCAATCATTAACGCAAATAAAGAAGTACTAGGGGTTGTAACAGATCGCGATTTAAAGAAAGCAACACCTTCTACTTTATTAAACACTAATAATCCCGAAGTGTATGAGTTACCGTTAGAAAAAATAATGACAAAAAATCCAATTGTGGGCCATCCATTAGATTTTCTCGAAGAAACAGCTACTATTTTTTATGATAATCGGATAGGCTGTTTACCTATTGTGTCACAAGGAAAATTAGTTGGTATGATTACAGAATCCGACTTATTGTATAAGTTTATTGAATTGACGGGTGCACATCAGCCGGGCTCCCAAATTGAAGTTCGCGTTCCAAACAAGCCTGGTGTTTTATTTGAAGTTTCCAAAGTTTTTTATGAACAAAAAGTGAATGTATTAAGCGTACTCGTATATCCCGATAAAGCGAATGAAGATTATAAAATTTTAGTGCTTCGTGTAAAAACGATGAATCCACTTAAACTCATCGAAGCGTTACAAGCGGATGGCTTCGAAGTACTGTGGCCAAATCATCCGGGAAAAATTTTATGAAAACAAATGCCGTGTTTGTCTTTTCAGAAGACCAGTTAGGCTATAAATTTTCCGAAACGCATCCATTCAATCAAAAACGCCTAACTCTAACGGTCGATCTTTTAAAAGAAATGAACGCTTTATCGCCATCGGATATCGTAGTACCGCGCATTGCAACAGATGAAGAATTAAGTTTAGTACATGATCCCGGTTATATTGAAATCGTCAAAAAAGCAAGCCTGGAGAAAAGTGAAACAACCAATTATGAAAGCTATGGTATCGGAACCGAAGATACCCCTATCTTCCCACATATGCACGAAGCGAGCGCAAGTCTTGTCGGTGGTACGTTAACTGCAGTGGATTACGTTATGGAAGGGAAATCTGTCCATGCACTCAACATAGGGGGAGGTCTTCATCACGGATTTAAAGGACGAGCTTCGGGATTTTGTGTTTATAATGATAGTTCAGTAGCTATTAAGTATATGCAGCTAAAATACAATGCACGTGTTCTTTATATCGACACAGATGCGCATCACGGAGATGGTGTACAGTGGAGTTTTTACGATGACCCAAATGTATGTACTATTTCGATTCATGAAACTGGCAGATACTTATTCCCCGGCACAGGTAATATTACCGAAAGAGGAACCGGCGAAGGATACGGGACTTCCTTTAACTTTCCGATAGACGCTTTTACTGAGGATGAATCCTTTTTAGAAATTTATCGTACAGCACTTCGTGAAATTGTAGAATCTTTCAAACCAGATGTTATCTTAAGCCAAAATGGTGCAGATGCGCATTATTTTGATCCATTAACCCATTTATATGGAACAATGAACATTTACCGAGAGATTCCTAAACTTGCCCATGAACTGGCACATCAATATTGTGACGGAAGATGGATAGCTGTTGGTGGCGGTGGGTATGATATATGGCGTGTCGTTCCTCGTGCTTGGTCTCTTCTTTGGATGGAAATGAATGATATAAAGACACCTGAAGGAAACTTACCAAAAGCTTGGCTCGATCGTTGGTCAAAAGAGTCGCCAGTTCCATTTATTCCGACTTGGATGGATCCAAGTCCATTGTATGAACCAATTCCACGTAAAGCAGAGATAACAGAAAAAAATAAACAGATGCTCGAAAAAGCATTATACGCCCTTCGCAATCAGCAATCATACAAAAATCACCAGTAACCAATGGCTACTGGTGATTTTCTATTTGACGGAGTCTCTTTCCTCAATTCGATAAGGAAGAACGACAATTTGTTCGTCGATTTTTTCTTTGTTCATAAATTTCGTTAATAATCGCATGGAAACTGCTCCAATATCGTATAAAGGTAATACAACACTTGTTAACTGTGGTCTAACCATACGAGCTAGTTTTGAGTTTTCAAAACTGATGACTTCGATGTCATTTGGTACATTTAGTCCGCTATCCTGTGCCCCATGGATCAAACCAATTGCGATCTCGTCATTGCCTGCAAAAACTGCCGTAGGAGGATTGGTAAGCTGACCCAATTCTTCCCATGCTGCAAGACCGTCATCGTATGTATTATCTACACCTACGATCAATTCATCATCGATTTCTATATTTGCCTCTTTTAATGCTTTTTCATAACCAGAACGCTTATATACACGATCGATGGTCGAGTCCATATTTCCAGAGACAAATGCAATACGAGTATGACCATTTTGGATGAGTCGATTTACAGCATCAACTGCTGCGTCATGATATTCGATATTAACAGAAGGAAATGATTCAGATGTTTCCACGGTGCCTGCTAAAACAATCGGAACGCTCGACCTTTCCATTTCACTAAGCATATCCTTTGTTACTTCGTCACTCATCATCACAATTCCATCCACTTGTTTACTGAACAATGTAGAAAGTAGCTGTACTTCTTTATCAGCTTGCTGGTCAGAGTTCGTTAAAATAATATTATAGCGATACATGGTTGCTATATCTTCTATGCCTCGCACTAGTTCTGCGTAAAATACGTTAGAAATATCCGGTATTATTACCCCTACTGTTTTTGTTTTCTTACTAGCCAACCCTCTAGCTACTGCATTCGGTCGATAGTCCAATCGCTCGATAACAGCTAACACTTTTTGACGGGTTGCTGGCTTGACGTTTTGGTTTCCATTAACTACACGTGAAACAGTTGCCATCGACACATTTGCTTCTCTTGCTACATCATAAATGGTTATAGTCAACGCATATCCCTCCTTCACATTTTTTACTATTTATATTATATATAAATAATACTTGATATACCCTATAATTATCAATCAAATAGTAAAACCGACTCTATAAGAAGAGTCGGTTTTGTGAAATTTTTCTACTTATGCATGCACTTCATGTGTTTTCATGAAGTTTTGCAATGAATTATAGAACTCATCGAATTGTTGTAAATTCATTTGCTGTGCAGCATCCGATAACGCAACTGCTGGATCAGGATGAACTTCAGCCATCACTCCATCTGCTCCAATTGCGATAGCAGCTTTTGCTGCAGGTAAAAGAATATCACGACGTCCTGTCGAATGTGTAACGTCCACAAATACTGGTAAATGCGTTTCTTGTTTTAAAATTGGCACTGCTGAAATATCTAATGTATTTCGAGTAGCACGTTCGTATGTGCGAATACCGCGTTCACATAAGATGATTTGATCATTTCCTTGTGACATAATATATTCTGCTGCATGAATGAACTCATCTAGTGTAGCTGCAATACCTCGTTTTAATAATACCGGCTTATTAATAGAACCTACCGCTTTTAATAATTCAAAGTTTTGCATATTTCGAGCACCTACTTGCACGACATCTACATAGTCAAGCGCTTCATCTAAATGGCTAGGAGTGACAATTTCAGACACAACTGCCAAGCCATATTCTTGTGAAATTTGTTTTAATATTTTAAGGCCATCTAATCCTAGACCTTGGAAATCATAAGGTGATGTACGTGGTTTGTATGCTCCCCCACGAATTAGCTTTAGACCTTTTGCTTGGATTGCAGCTGCTACTTCTGCTACTTGTGTATATGATTCTACTGCACATGGACCAAACACGAAAGAAGGTGATCCTGTACCAATTTTCTCACCGTTTATTTCCACGACTGTATCAGCAGATTTCTTTTTACGAGAAACTAATAATGCTTTCTTTTGATCATCCACTTGTAATTCCAAAGCAGTTTTAAATATTTCTTTAAAAATATGCTCAACCGTTGATTGTGGTAGTGGACCAGCATTATTTTCTTTTAAGTGATCTAACATATGTCTTTCACGAAGAGGATCATATCTATTTACACCTTGCTTTTCTTTCACTCTTCCTATCTCTTTTACAACACCGGCTCTTTCATTGATTAACTGTAAAATTTCTACGTTAATCTCATCTACACGACTGCGTAGAGCTTCTAAATCCATATGACTCATAGATATTTCTCCTCTCTTCTTTCCACCGATACTTTATATCGACTGAAAATTATGATACATTTTTAAGTATAACTCATATTATAATCAATGTTTGTGAAAATGTCACGCATTTTTATTTTAGCGATTCAACTCGCTAAAGTATTTGCCTGAAAAAGGACGTGGGAAATTGGCATCTAAGTTATTTGCATTAGATATAGGAACAAGATCTGTAGTTGGAATTATACTAGAAGAGCGCAATGAGACCTTTCATGTTGTCGATATATTAGTCGAGGAACATAAAGAACGGGCAATGGTCGACGGGCAAATACATAATGTATTGAAAGTGGCGGAAGTAATCCAATCGATCAAAAAACAACTCGAGGAAAAACATGGTCCACTTGAGAAAGTAAGTGTTGCAGCAGCAGGACGCGCATTAAAAACAGAACAAGCAGAGGTTAAACTGGATATTAAAAATAGACCTATCTTTTCAGAGGATGATATAAGCCGACTAGAGCTTGCAGCCGTTCAACAGGCACAAAATAATATTGTACAAAACGACACTGAAACGGAATCGAGCCATTATTACTGTGTTGGATATAGTGTTTTATACTACCGATTAGATGGTGAGGAAATCGGTAGTTTGGTAGACCAACAAGGTCGTGAAGCATCTATAGAAGTAATCGCAACCTTTTTGCCACGAGTAGTTGTCGAATCATTACTTTCTGCTTTAAAGAGAGCTAATTTAGAAATGGAAGCTTTAACATTAGAGCCTATTGCAGCGATCAATGTACTAATCCCTCCCACTATGCGGAGACTTAATGTAGCCCTGGTAGACATTGGCGCTGGAACTTCCGATATTGCAATTACCGACTTTGGTACCGTTGTTGCATACGGAATGGTTCCAAATGCAGGGGATGAAATTACAGAAGCATTAAGTGACCATTTCTTACTCGATTTTCCACTTGCAGAAGATGCAAAAAGAGCGATTAATACGAATGATTTTATACCAATACAAGATATCTTAGGATTCGAGCAAAACATTCCAAAAGAAGAAATGATAGCAGCAATTAAACCGGCAATATTAGAACTAGCCACATCCATTTCAACTGAAATTCTCCGGCTGAATAATAACCGATCAACGAAAGCCGTCATGCTAGTCGGTGGAGGAAGCTTAACCCCTTCCCTTACCACAATTCTAGCTGATAAACTAAATCTACCTGCAAATCGTGTGGCAGTCCGAGGAATTGATGCTATTCAAAGTTTAACAAAAGAAGCACATATTCCTGTATCTCCTGAACTAGTTACACCGATCGGAATTGCAATTGCAGCAAAACGTGCACCAATACAATATATGTCGGTAAAAGTTAATAACCAAGTCGTTCGCCTATTTGAGCTAAAAGAAATGACTGTAGGGGATGCACTGCTTGCAGCGAATATCCCTACGCGCCAGTTATACGGCAAACCAGGAGCAGCCCTTTCCGTAGAAGTAAATGGGCAACCGATACATATTCCAGGTGAACATGGGAAACCAGCTGTAATTATGTTAAATGGACTAAAAACTAATACAAAAGAAGTGATAAAAAATAAAGATATTATTGAAATATTAGAAGGCGAGAACGGAAAAGAGGGTTCCGCTTCTGTCCGTGATTTAATCGATAATGCTTCTGTCAAAACGATCTATTTTCAAGGCGTTTCACATACAGTTGAACCTACTGTAAAAGTTAATGGAAAAGCAATTTCTATTGACACTGCATTAAAAGAAAGAGACAAAATAACAGTCGATACGCCACAAACAGTGGAACAAGTTTTACATGCTCTTCGAAAAGAACATTATATCGCCCAGTTGTCTCCTTATTCGGTTACGATTAACGATAAAAATCATTATATACCGGACCTGTCATCGAAATTATTGTTAAACGGAAACATAGTAAAGCTTACGTATCCGGTTCAAGACAATGATGTCCTAGAAGTAGGTGCTGCGAATCCTCCGACTTTGCAACAACTCGCTAATCAATTGGATAAGAAATTGACGGAACATATTACAGTTACTTTCCAAGGAGAAGCAGTCGAGCTAACGAGAGAATGTGCGGTTGTAACAATTGGAGAGAAGAGGGTATCGCCTATGGATTATATACCAAGCGGAACAAGTCTTCAATGGAAGCAGGAAAACCATTCTCCGTGGATTTTCCAGGATGTATTCCGTTTTACGAATTGGAATATGCCAGAAGGTGCCAGTTCGTTTCAAATTATTAGAAATGGACAGCCCTCTAGATTTGACGAAGAAATTTTTGGTGGGGATCTATTAGAAATAATCCTCAAGTAATATAAAAAAACGAAACGAGTCGATGCTCGTTTCGTTTTTTATTATTTATTCGAGTTATCAGTACCTACGACCGCTTCTTTTAGCGCCTCTGCAACTGCTGTAGTATCTTCTTGTTCTGCAGTTACCTCGTCTGTTGTATTCGAAATGGTCTCCATATAATCCATAGGTTCTTCACCTTCATAGGAAGCAGTACCATCGTCTAAAGGAGATGTTGGTTGCCCTTTAATAGATTTTACTTTATCAACTAATTGGCCGGATTGCTCTTGTAGTTGCTTCGAGATTTGTGACGTCTTCTCTTTAGCAGTTGAAGATAAATCTAACGTTTTTTCTTTTAATTGTCCTGCTTGCGTAGAAAGGTTACCACGAAGCTCAGATCCCGTTTTAGGAGCTAACAATAATGCAGTCGCAGCGCCGATAATACCACCGATGAATACTCCAATGATAAAATCCTTCCCATTTACTTCTTCTTCTCGATATACATTATCTCTTGTTTCGTTGTAGTAAGGTACTGCTGGGTAATTTGGAGTTGCTTGTCTATCATACGATGTTTGGTTCGCATAATATTCATGATTATAAGATGCTTCGTTATAATTTGGTTTTTTTGTTTCGTGATTGCTCATCTGAATTCCTCCAATTTATAAGTTTGAATTTTTATTCTGTTCGTAAGTATGATAACCCGCTTGCTCTAACTCTTTTCTTTCTTTCCATTTATCTCGTATTCCTAATACTACATTACTCCACTGGACAACTTGTGCTATTTTCTCTTCGTTCTTTGCTACCTCAGATGTAACAGAAGTTGTTAGACGCTGGATAGAATGGTTAAAGCCATTTACAGAAGTTCCTACATTTTTTACAGCATCGACAACTGTATTTAGTTTTTCAGACTTCTCTTGGATATCTTCCGCTAATCCATTCGTTTTATGAAGAAGTTCCGCTGTCTCCTTTGTAACATTTTGTAGATTTGTATCAAGTCCATCTAAAGTGTCCGCAACATTATTTAAAGTCTTTTTAACTGAAAACAATGTAACAGCTAGACTTATACAGAGCACTAAAAATGCAACTGCAGCTATGATAGCAGCTATGTATAAAAGATTTTCCATTTTGTCTTCTCCCCTTTTTTCATTGACCTATAACATTTTTACCCTAAAAGAATAAAATTAAACTTCTTTCTCTATATTACTATACTACGTTTCTTTCAAATATCCTTTAAAAAAATGCTTAATCACTAAAGGATTAAGCATTTTTTTCAGCTATTTAGTTTTTCTTCGAAAGCTTGCTGATATTTTTGTACATCTCCAGCTCCCATGAAAAGATAAACCGCCTCTTCATAGCCAAGTAATTGATCTACCGTCTCTTCATGTAAAATATGACTGTTTTCGATTAAATCTGCAAGTGTTTGAACGGACAATTCCCCAGCGTTTTCTCGAGCAGAACCGAAAATATCACATAAATAGACTTGATCGGCTAAACTAAGACTATCGCTAAATTCATGCAAAAACTTTTTCGTTCTTGTAAATGTATGTGGTTGAAATATCGCAACAATTTTTCGTTTAGGATATTTTTGCTGCGCTGATTGAATCGTTGCTTTAATTTCTGTTGGATGATGGGCATAATCATCAATAATAACACGGTCGCCGATAATCGTTTCAGTAAAGCGTCTTTTCACACCTTCAAATGTTTCTAGTCCTTTTTGGATAATATCCGCTGGAACTTCTTCATAATGGCATAAAGAGATAACTGCAAGTGAATTTAACACAGCGTGGTCCCCGAACAAAGGAATCGTAAAGCGCTCATAGAATTCATTTCGTACAAATACATCAAAAGAGGTTCCTTCTGTTGTTTTTTCGATATTTCGGGCTGCGAAATCATTATGCTCTCCAAAACCATAATAGACTACTGGTACCGGTGCTTTAATCTTTTGTAGATAGACATCGTCGCCACAAGCGATAATTCCTTTTTTCACTTGCATCGCCATGGATTGAAATGCATTAAATACATCCTCAATATCTTGGAAATAATCTGGGTGATCAAAGTCAATATTGGTCATGATCGCATAATCCGGACTGTAGGCTAAAAAATGTCTACGATATTCACATGCCTCAAAAACAAAGTTCGCTGCATCCTTTTCTCCTTTTCCAGTGCCATCACCGATTAAAAAAGAAGTAGGTGCATACCCACTTAAAACATGAGAAAGCAATCCAGTTGTAGACGTTTTGCCATGCGCACCTGTTACTGCAATGGAAGTAAATCGGCTCATATAGTCACCTAAAAAGTTATGGTAACGAATGACTTCCAAACCTAGTTCCTTTGCTTTTATAAGCTCAGGGTGACTATCAGGAAAAGCATTTCCTGCAATAATTGTCATCCCCTCATCAATATTTGCTTCATCAAATAACAACACATTTATATTTCTTTCATGTAAAGGCTTTTCTGTAAAGAAATATTTCTCAATATCAGAGCCTTGTACCTCATTTCCTACATCATGTAATATCTGTGCCAATGGGCTCATTCCAGAGCCTTTGATACCTGTAAAATGATACTTTGTCATACGTTGTAAACCTCCTGGGGCTATCCCCGCTTAAATACACCACTAGTTAATCCATTGTTACTTTCATCTATCATTTATATGCGTAGACGTACTCCCCATTATATCATTTTTTCATCCATACATTTAATAAACAATATTAACTAAATATTTGATCTAAACTATCATTAGTAAGTAACACATCTCTTGCTTTACTACCTTTTTGCTCCGAAATATAACCACACTCATACATGGCATCTATTAGCCTTGCAGCCCGGTTATATCCAATATGAAATTTACGCTGTAACAAAGAAGTCGAAGCAGATCCTTGCTCTACGATAAAGCGGCATGCTTCTTCAAATAGATCATCTTGCTCAGATGTTTCTGCTTTTTGCAACAATTCCTCTTGTTCAAATATATAGTCAGGAGTCCCTTGACTTCTCGCATATTCGATAATCGCTTCGATTTCATCGTCAGTTACATAAGTACCTTGTATGCGAACAGGACTGGACATGCCATTTCCTTGATACAGCATATCTCCTTTACCTAATAAACGTTCGGCTCCTTGTTGATCTAAAATCGTACGTGAATCAATTTGAGAAGAGACAGAAAAAGCAATACGTGTAGGAATATTCGCTTTAATAAGCCCTGTAATAACATCTACAGATGGACGCTGAGTAGCTAAAGCTAAATGAATACCACATGCTCTCGCTTTTTGTGCAATGCGACAAATAGCATCTTCCACTTCTGCAGGAGCCATCATCATTAAGTCCGCAAGCTCATCAATCACAATCACGATGTATGGAAGTTTTTGAGCAAATTTTCTTTTTTCCGTTGCAAGTGCGTTGTATCTGCTAATATCACGAACGCCAATATGCGCAAACAGCTGATAGCGACGCTCCATTTCCTCAACAGCCCATTTAAGTGCTGCAGTTGCAGCTTTTACATCTGTAATGACCGGACTTATCAAATGCGGAATATGATTAAAAGGAGCCAGCTCTACCATTTTAGGATCGATTAATAGTAATTTTACTTCCTCAGGTGTTGCTTTATACAACAAACTAACAAGTAAAGAGTTAATAAATACTGATTTCCCCGATCCTGTTGCTCCTGCTATTAAGCCATGCGGCATTTTCCGTAAATCTAGAGTTACCGGTTTTCCAGTAAGATCAAGTCCAAGCGCAGCTTCAAGTGGTGAATCCGATTGTACAAAAACGTCCGTATTAAGCACTTCGGAAATGCGAACTGCTCGCGATGTCCGGTTAGGTATTTCAATACCAATCGATCTTTTTCCCGGAATTGGTGCTTGAATACGTATATCCTTTGCAGCAAGTGCTAATTTCAAATCATCTGCTAAATTGCGAATCTTACTTACCTTCGTCCCATGACCTACCGTCAACTCAAACTGTGTGACGGCTGGTCCTTGAACCATTTGAACAATTTCACCTGTTACTTGGAAATGGGATAATGCCTCTACTAATGTATATGCCTGTTCTTCCATCCACTCTTTATCTTCATCTTTCATTTCGGGAGGGAGCAAATAACTGAATGATGGTGTCGTGTAATTAGATAGAACAATTTCCTGCTCCACTTGCTCTTCATTTTCAATTGGAGTGGTTTCAGCTACATCAATTTTCTCTATAGGCTTTTGTTGTATATTATTTATATTTAGTCTATTCATCTTTTGATTATCTGATTTCAACATTAGAACATTAAACGGACGAATATTTTCTTTTTTAACTTCTAATTCCTCTTCCCTTGCATGTTCCAATACAGCTAATGGTTGTTCTTCCGGTAATGACGCTGCAGTTTCTTCGGAAGCAATTTCTTGTGGAGCTAGAGTCCTTGAAGCTTCTATCATGATTGGCTCTTCTGCTTTTTCCTCTTTTTTGATTATTGCCTTTTCCATATGTTGTTTATCTGATTTCAGCATCAATACATTAAAAGGTCGGATATTTTCTTTTTGAACTTTTGGGTTTATTTCCATTTTTTCAACTAGTAGTTCTGATTTTTCTTCTTGCACTTCTCTATTTTCTTGTGTTTCTTCTTTTATTACTTCCGGTGCAACAGGTTTTGCATCTAGTAACTCTAGTGTTTCTTCCGGTACTTCTGCTTGAACTTCCTGTACTTCTGGTCTCTCTTCCGGTATTTCCGGTTGAACTTCTTGTACTTCTGGTTTTTCCACTGGTACTTCCGGTTGAGCTTCCTCTACTTCTGGTCTCTCTTCCGGTATTTCCAGTTGAACTTCTTGTACTTCTGGTTTTTCCACTGGTACTTCCGGTTGAGCTTCCTCTACTTCTGGTCTCTCTTCCGGTATTTCCGGTTGAACTTCTTGTACTTCTGGTTTCTCTTCCGGTACTTCCGGTTTCTCTTCCAGTACTTCCGGTTGAATTTCCTGTACTTCTGTTTTTTCTTCAAGTATCTCAGATTTTGCTTCCAATACTTCTTGTTCTATTGTTAGTACAGACTCTTCTATCTTTCTAATCGTTGATGCGAACTCTTCTTTCTTCTGATGCTGTGGAATGCTAGTTAGAGGTGTTTCCACTCTGGTCAATTTTGTTGTTTTCACTTCTGGTTCTACTGTGTTTTCAATAGGTAGTTGCTTTTCTCGATTTTTAGAAAAGCCATAAATCGGTGATGGTACCTCTGTTGGCGTAAATGCCCTTTTTTTACTTGCTGTCGTAATAATATCATCCGTTGTATTTTTAACTACACGTTGTTCTACTTTCTGTATTTTTCGTTGCTGCCATGTTTCTTGAATGGTGCGTATCGGAGCATTATCTACGACTGATTTGTTATTGGAATTGGAAGTTCCTCTACTTTTCTTGGAAAACCCATATACAGGTGAAGGCACTTCTGATGGTGTAAATCCTCTTTTTTTCCTCAAAATTGCTGGCGTATCATCCACTATAGTCTTGTCTGAACGGTGAATGATTGTCGGTTGCTTCCTTTGTTGCCATTTCTCCTGCGTGTACAAAGGCTTATACAGCTGTTCTTCTTCTGTTAATGGTTTTTCTATAAAAGGCTCTTGCATCGTTTTCTCTTCGTTTTGTTGCTCATATACCGTTTCATTTTTTTCATCATCAGGGATTAACGGAAAGCGGAATGGTGTTTTTGATCGTGTAGTCGAAACCGTTTTCTCTACTACTTCGATTTCTTCTCTATTTTCTTCTTCATTAAGTCCAAATAGTTTTTTAAACCAATTCAATTTCATCACTCTTTCTAATAGATACATTCTATTTTACCAATAAAAACGGTATACGTCCCCTTATATAATAAAAAAGCACACCAGAATGGCATGCTTTTTCATATTTTGATAGAAATTAGCTAATTACCGATAACAAGAGTATGCCTTATGATTCAAAGGCAGTTCCTATTTCGGCGTTTTCGTCTAGAACTAATATACCTTTCACTTCAGGAGCATTTGGTAATGCTAATTCTTTTGCAGAACATAACATTCCACTAGAAGCAATTCCACGAAGCTCTGCATCTTTGATAACCATACCAGAAGGCATCACTGCTCCCACTTTTGCGACAACTACTTTTTGTCCTGCATCCACATTAGGAGCCCCACATACGATCTGTAATGTTGTTTCCCCAACATTTACTTGGCAAACTTTTAATTTGTCTGCATTTGGATGTTGCTCTAATGATTCTACGTAACCAACGACAAACTTAGGTGATAAATCCACTTCTAATTGGTAGTCTGCCCCATTTGTATGTAAAGCTTGCTGCACTTTTTCAACAAACGCTTCTGTAAGCTCCACATTGCCTGTTGTTTCGATTTTTTCATATTTGCTAAAATTAAAAATATTGATCGCTAATACTTCATTTGTTTTTGCATCTCTCACAAGCGTAACGTCACCTTTTGTTTCCGTCACTACTTTTTCTACTTTTTCAGGTGTTACTTGTACTAAAAGTACATCCCCTACGCCAACTTCATTGTAAAAAATATTCATTTGTCTTCGTTCTCCTTTGTTACTCGATTTTTCGCCATGATAAAGATCGGCTCTAAATCTCCATTTTCATATATAAAAGATAATGAAGTAATGGGCACTGTTCCAACTGTGAAGAAATGCATCGTCATTTGAGCTAGAACGTCGTACCCTGTTTCATTTCTTATATCACCAATAATCATAACATCTTGATGGGGTACAGAAACAGTCATATCTCCAACAATTATTTTTTTCATATCTCGAAGAAGTGATTCATTTAACATACGACTAGCATCATATCCATCATTATTATTGAAGAAATAGAATGTGTTGTCCGCTACGACATCTTTTTTATAATTTGTTTCTAAGTTTCTAACTTGGAATAATGCTCTTTCGCGAATTTCTGTTTCCCGAATGTTCCAAGCAGCTAACATTTTTTCATCTAGTAAACGATAGGTGCTTCCCAAGTCTATCGCATAATAAATACGTGTTTCTGCAGTATGGTCTTTTGTGATAAATTTATTTCCCTCATTCGACTTCAAAGGAAATGAGGTGGAACGAATAACTGGATAAACAGAAGAAGCTGGATCAATCTCTCCCGCTTTTTCTTTTTCCATCGCTAAAAATGTGTGATGAATCGTGTAGACTACTTCTTCGATTGCTTGATCCTTTTTCGTTTCGTATTTAGCTAATATAGGAGGTATGGAAATATCAATTCCTTTTCCTATCTCCTTATATGTCAATCGAAGTTTATTTGTCTCGCGATTATAATCATACGTATATATCTCTTCTGATAGTTTTGTTTTTAATACTCTTATTAGTTCTAATGCTTTCACAGTAAATCTTTCCTTTCCATTCAATCCATTAGGCCTCGGTGTAAATGTTGGCTGAAAAAATTTAAACGGTCCACTAGGAGTGAACCGTTTGAATGTTTTACATCGTTTGAAGAAATGATTCAATTTCCTCTTTTGTTTTACGGTCTTTACTAACAAAACGACCTTTTTCCACACCATTTTCGAAAACGATAAAACTTGGAATCCCGTACACATCTAACTGGCCACATAAGTCGATAAATTCATCTCGATTTACAGACACAAATGTAAAACTTGAAAATTTGTCTTCTATTTCTCCCATAAAAGGGTCAATGAAATGGCAGTCCGGACACCAATTCGCTGTAAATTTGAAAACTACCTTTTCCTCTTGTTTTAACTGCTCAAATTGTTCTATGGAAGTTAAATTTTGCATATAAATTCTCCTTTAGTTTGTCGTGATAGATCGAACAATTGTCATCATTTTTTCCAAATTGCCTGCAATATCTTGTTGTTTAGAAATCGTTGACAGTTTGATACCACCAATACTAGTAATGAGCTCGTATTTCTCTTCACTATTTTCAAGAATCGCTACAAAACCAAATCGACCATTTTGTTCAAATGTCTTTTCTTCTACTATATTTAAATTAGTGTCTGCCATCATTAAATCATAATATAATCGACTACCTGGTAATTCGTTAGGGTTGAGAAATAATATATAGGAATCTTTCCCTTTTGAAAGAATAATATTTGTTTCATCAGGCTCATCTTCTATCGAAAAACCACTAGGGATAAATAATTTCATATTGTTTATTTTTTCATTCGGTTTTTCAGCATCACTTTGAAAAACTAACTTAGCATTTTCTATACCATCTTCCACTTCATCTTCGATGGAAGAGCATCCAACTAATAAAATGACAGCTAGCGACACGAAAAGAAATCGCATCCAATTTCGAGTCATTTACTTTCCTCCATTCACAGCATAACTGCTATATATTTTAACGATGATTTACCTTACATGCAACTACAACAACTTCCTGGAAAGCTCATATTGTCCTATTAGAAGGTACATAATATGTTCGAACATCATACTCCTTGTTATAAGACCGTCCGTAAATACACCAATTGCTCCTTCTGCGTGGCGAATTCCTTTCCTATTTGTATAGACGTCCATTACTGGTCCAAGTTCCGCCCCAGCACGTAACTTTTCGGCAACTTCGTCCGGCAAAGGAATACCTGCTCCTGTTGCGGTAAATATGTCTCCATTATTTACGACAAGCGCACCCCAATTACAAATATATAGGATGCCGTCTATTTCTTGTACCCCTCCTTCTAACCCAATTCCAAATAAGGTATCCTGCTGACCTATTAGCTGTTTTGCTCGATTGATCGCTCCCTGTCTCGTTTCTTCATTGCTCATTGGCTGTGCAGATACGAAGGAATCTACTTCCTTATTTACAAAACTGGCATCCGGATAATATAGACTCGCAATTGTTTGCACTGCTTTTGTTTTAGCTTTATTATTAGTTCCTATGTATATTTTCATCAACTTATTCTCCATTTCCAAAAAAAGATGCCTCGAGGGCATCTTTTTTATACGTTTGCTTTAATCGTTTCTAATGTAGTTTGGTCACATGCTTTTACTAGTTTTACTAGTAATTCTTTTGCTGCTGCATAGTCATCTGTATGAATGATAGAAGATGATGTGTGAATATAGCGTGAGCATATACCAATTACAGCACTTGGAATCCCTTCATTGGATGTATGCACTCGACCTGCATCCGTACCACCTTGGGAGATGAAGTATTGGTAAGGGATATCATGTGTTTCTGCTGTATCCAATACAAATTCTCGCATACCGCGATGCGTAACCATTGTACGGTCAAAAATACGTAAAAGTGTCCCTTTTCCAAGTTGACCAAATTCATTTTTATTGCCAGAAGCATCATTTGCAGGGCTAGCATCTAATGCAAAGAATAGGTCTGGTTTAATCATATTTGCAGAAGCCTGTGCCCCACGTAAGCCGACTTCTTCCATTACATTTGCACCGGAATAAAGCATATTCGGTAATTGCTCGTTTTGTACTTCTTTTAATAGTTCAATTGCAAGTCCACAGCCATAGCGATTATCCCAAGCTTTTGCCATGATTTTTTTATCATTAGCCATTGGTGTAAACGGACAAACGGGAACGATCTGATCTCCTGGTTTAATCCCCATGCGCGCCACATCTTCTTTATCGTCTGCACCAACATCAATGAGCATATTTTTTATATCCATCGGCTTGTTGCGTATTTCATCGCTTAGTAAATGAGGAGGAATGGAACCAATTACACCAGGAATTGTTTTTTCTTTTGTTACAATGTCCACACGTTGCGCAAGTAGAACTTGGCTCCACCAACCTCCAAGTGGTTGAAAACGAATCATTCCGTTGTCAGTAATACCGGATACCATGAAACCAACTTCGTCCATATGACCGGCTACTAATATTTTAGGTCCATTTGCATTCCCTTTTTTTAAACCGAAAATACCACCTAGATTATCTTGCACAATCTCATCGGAATATTTCGACAGCTCGCTACGCATAAATGCACGAACTGCATGTTCATTGCCAGGTGCACCTGGTAATTCTGTTAACGTTTTAAATAGTGAACGCGTTTCTTCATTCATATAAAAAAGCCTCCTAAAGCTTATGTAAAAATATATTTTTCAATAAAGATTCCACTTCTATTGTAATAAAAGATGCATTACTTTACTACAATTAAACTTCGAATATCGAATAATTTAAACGACACCGGATGTGTGATACACTAAAAAAAAGGACTGGAGGAAGATAACGATGAAACTAAAAGATTATATGATGGGTTTAGGTACTGGAATTGCTATTGGAATTATCGCAAGTCAAGCCGCTAACAAAATGAATAATCGATCTGCCGAACTCGTTCTAAAAGATATAAAAACAGCATTTAAAGAAGAGGGACCAATTGATGGGTCATGGATTTTAATGAACCCAGAGCCATTTAAAAAAGAGGCTATTCAAACGAACGTATACAAAGGCGGCATTTCCCGCATGAGAGATGGAGAACTTGAGCAGTTTGAATTTGCAGCAGATGCAAAAACTGGTACGGTTGTAGAATTGGTAAAAATGTAAGACAAAAAACTAACATAACTAAAGCCAAGTAAGAAGTAATATGTTTACTTCCTTCTTGGCTTTTTCCATTCTCTTGTCGATGTTGGCCTCGAAGGCGTTGCCACACGATGTGGCGTTCTTAGCCTTTGTTCCTAAAATGCTGAAGACCCTGGACTGAGTGTAGCGAAATTTACTTTTGCGACGAGCTTGCGCAGGAGCAAGGGAAGCGTCTGAAGCCAAGCCGGCGGAAAGCGTCCGCCCTGTAGCGGAAATCCAATCGTCCACTTCATTCAACTCTCTACCGCACAGTATCCCTATACAACAATTAAAATATAAACATGCCGCTCCTAATGCTACTTGACTTATAGGGCTCCATCCATAAATAAAAACAGCTTATGATTATATAAACCATAAGCTGTTTTTATTAAACTTCATTTTAAAAGCCATTCGTTCTCTCTAATTTATCTACTATCTCTTTTCCATCTTCAGACCATTTCACTAATCGGTAAAAAACGTCATGGTAAAAGCTAAACCAATAATTAGATTGTAATGCCTCATTTACCCACTTTTCTTTTGCAAAAACAGAAGTCATCGGATAATCATCATAAGCCAATACCCATAGTGGATTTTGGTGGGCATTTGTAGGCATGAGATCCGCCATATGAATAATCGTCTCATCGTTTTGCTTAAACAGCACAATACTATGTCCGTCACTGTGACCACCAGTGTGGATCATTTCAATCCCATCTACTACTTCTATAGATTCTGTAAATGTCACTACTTGATCTTCTATTGGCTCCCAATTTTCTTTCCAATATGTATTTCGGGAACGGATATTTGGGTTTTTCATTTCATTCCATTCGACGTCCGATACATAAATTTTCGCATTTGGAAAACTGGAGACAAGCCTGTCCTCTACCCATTTAGTTAAGCCACACGCATGATCGAAATGTAAATGTGTCATGATCACTATATCGATTTCTTCTGGGAGAACACCAAGTTGTGCTAAATTGTCTTCCACCTGAGATTGATCTGAAATTCCATAGTTTCGTAGTTGCTTGTCTGTAAATTTTCCATAACCGATTCCTGCTTCTAGTAAAATATTTTGTCCTTTGTGCTGGATGAATAATGGATCGGACGCTAATTCGATTTGATTTTTTTCATTGACAGGATATTTCTTCTCCCATAATGGTTTTGGTACAACACCGAACATGGCACCCCCGTCCATATGTGTTGTCCCGCCTTTTAACCAAGTTAAAGACATGTCGTGAAATTGAAACGTATCCATTCTCCCTTGTCCCCTTTTATACGAATTTTGCTTCAACTCGATAAATCGGCTGCCCTTTTGCAGAAAATTTCTCTTCATACTCCGTCATAATATTATCTTCAGGCATATTTGCGTGCAAATCGAGTGAAACATCTTTTATTAACATACCATAAGCCGACATACTAATTAAAGAGTATTCAAATAAACCGCGATTATCCGTTTTGAAATGAATTTCCGCATTGTCTACTAAAATAGATTCATATAGTTTCAGAAATCCTTCATGCGTTAAACGTCTTTTCGCATGTCTAATTTTTGGCCACGGATCAGAAAAATTCAAATACACGCGGTCTACATCGTTTTTCTCGAAGTACTTTTCTAAATCGGCACCATTTACTTTTAGTAAGCGTAAATTTGATGGAGAGCCTGCAGCAATTGCATTTTCAACCGCGGAAACAATTACACTATCATAAAGCTCTATTCCTATATAGTTAATATCCGGGTTTTGTTTTGCCATTCCTGTAATAAACTGACCTTTTCCTGTACCTACTTCAATATGAAGCGGATAATCATTTTTGAATTCGGACTCCCAATTCCCTTTCAACTCTTCTGGATTTGGAATAACAATTTCAGGGTGGCTATTTATAAATTCATCTGCCCATGGTTTATGTCTTAACCTCATTACGTTAAACTCCTTTTTCTATATGTTTTGCTAAATTCCAAGCTTTTGATATGACCGTAAATATATAAGAGTGGTTTTCCTCTGTTATACAAGAAAATTCCCCATCTACATGTCCGTAAACTTTGTCATGCATGGATATTGTATAGTTTTTCGCTTGAAACTGAATGACTTCTTTATATTTTGTATGTTTTCCAAAAAACACGGTACTAAATATAAATAATAATTTCCATCTTGCCAGCTTGTACACAACGGTCATTTCAATTAATTGATCATTTGGTTTTGATAAAGGAGATATCTTCATCCCTCCACCAAAATAGGGTTGATTGCACACCACAATAAACCAAACATCGTCATACGTTACCATTTTGTCTTCTGTATGTAAAGTGAAAGAAAAACGCTTGAATGTAAATAACTCTTTTATAAGGTATATAATGTAAGTTAACTTACCTAAACCAACTGTATTTAATCGTTTTTTCCATGTAGAATGGTTCACAGAATAAGCAACTTTCGCATCAAAACCAAAACCAGCATTATTCACTACTGGGTATGAATCATGACCAATAGTTAACAAAGCTAGATCCATTTTCACTGATTCATAGTTGCTATGTACGTACTTATTTAATTGCTCAGTCGTTTTAAAAACAGAAAATGTTCGGCCGAAATCATTTCCACTTCCAGCAGAAATGACACCAACACGAACATGATTATATCCTGTCACTCCAACAATGATTTCGTGGACCGTCCCATCCCCGCCAACAGCAATTATCAATAACTCATCTTTACTCGATGTAGCATAGCCTCTCGCAATTTCTGTCGCATGTCCACTTCGCTCCGTTAACACAAACGTATAAGGAAAAGTAATGGCTTCTTTCCATTTCATCCAAATCTTTTTTCCGCGTCCATTGCCAGCATGCTCATTGACGATAAAAACAATGTTATTCATCTTTCTCCTCACTATCTAAATCCCAAGAAGACCTTGAATAGGAAGTAGTTTGCACTAAATTCAAAATAGCTTGTGCAGCTTTAAACTGCATATGTTTCATAGGAGATGGAGAGTTTTTTAACGATGCAAACCATTCTTCATATGTCCTGCTATCGATAAATTGGACATTATAAGAAGAACCAGGATAGTCGATATATCCATTCCTTGATAGAATAACTTTTCTAATTGGTAAATCTATTTCTTCTTTTTTAAAAACTTGCAATAAGATAGATTCCATACGATTAATATTAAGCATTGGACTTAATACCTTTTTCTCTTCTTTTCCACTTTTTCTTATCCAAAAACGGTCCCCGCTACCGATAAATGCATCTAAATTTTGGCCTTCTAGCATGACGATACAAACGATTTCCGTTGGCAAAACAAGCATAATATCCAATTCTATTGGGGCTTTTTTTAACTTTAAAATAGGATAATAAAATAAAAAATAATTATCCGGCAGCGTCTGCATAAACGATCTTAATAAAGTATCTCGCATAAATTTTGGATCCACATACGACTTTTCACGTAAAGTGGAACTTGCCCATTTTAATTGAAAATGAAAAAGCTGATCCAAATACATTCGTTTTAAATCTTCTTTTGTCTGTGGTTCATAAACAATTTTGGGTTCAAAAAAAAGAGGAGTGGGCTCATCCGAGATAGTAATTGCCTCTTCTATTTCCTGATTTTCTTCCTTATTCCGATAAAACAGTTTAGAAAAAATAGATTTTTTCTCTGGTTCCTCTATTTTTTCCTCTTCTGCTTCCATCCAATTATTATGGAATGCCCCTTTTTCGAATGCTTCTTTCGTGCGCTCCCATTGTTGTTTTTTCAATCGAATAAATTGAGTCGGGTATCTTTTCAAATCTTTTTCGTAACGTGAAACATAATCCTGTAGCTTTACTAATTGAGCCATTCTACACCCCACTATTCTGTATACAAACAATTTCCTCATAACGAGGGGAACGATTGTTATTAATCTGGAAAATGGAGAAATGAGAAACATCAAAACTCATTTTTGGTAATTGAAAATCTTTTGTATGCAAGTCGTTCGTTTCTGCCCATTTTTTAGCAATAGTAATATGAGCCCGAAATTCTTTTATGTTGTTTAGCTCGATGACTTTAGATAATTGTTGCACAATTTGCTGGTGTAAATCATGCAAATACTCGCTGTTTTCTATAGCCGTATATATTACGCGAGGTGTTTGTGCATTTCCAAAATGGGATAGACCACTTGTTGTTAGTTTGAACTCTTCCCACTGAATATCTCGTAAACGTTGCGCTATCGTTGCTAAAACATTCGGTTCCACATGCCCTAAGTAAAAGAGCGTGATATGTAAGTCCTCTGCAACTGGCAAAGTTTTATGTGTTTGGTGCACATTTGTATTATCACGCTCATTTACAATTACTTTTGCAATATGCTCGGGAACCTTAATACCGATAAAGTAATGTTGTTTCATACACCAATAGAAGATGGGATTTTGTGTTCAAATGCTTGTTGCAGTTTTTCCGTCCATTCCCCACGTTTACCCTCTCCGATTAGTTGCCCTTCAAGTGAAATGATCGGCATTACCTCTGCATTCGTAGAGGACATAATCATTTCATCCATAGCCAATGCTTGATCTTTCGTAAACGCTTCTTCAACAACTTTTAATCCGATTTCTTCGCAACAATCTAAAATCACTTTTCTTGTAATACCATTTAATATTAAGTTACTTACCGGATGTGTATAAAGCACACCGTCTTTTATGCCATACACATTCGAAGAAGATCCCTCTGTGACGATCTCTCCACGATGCTGAATTGCTTCATAGCAGTCTTTACTAATTGCTTCTTGTTTAGCGAGTACATTACCAAGTAAGTTAAGCGACTTAATATCACAACGGAGCCATCGAATATCCTCTACAAAACACGCTTTTACCCCGTTCTCTAGCTGAGCGAATGGGCGTGTCGTTTCTTTTGTATATGCTGTTAAAACGGATTCCACAGCAGGATTTGGAAAATTATGCTGTCTCGGACTTATACCACGTGTAACTTGAACATATATATGACCATTCTCTACTTCGTTTGTTTCGATTAGTTCATGGAGCATCTTGTGCATAACGTCTTTTGTGTACGGAATCACTAGTTGAATTTTGTCGGCACTTGCATATAAACGATCAATATGCTCTGTTGCTGTAAATACATTGCCGTTATAAATTTTAATTACTTCGTAAATTCCATCACCGAATTGATAACCTCGGTCTTCAAATCCAATTTTCACGTCTTCTTCGTTTATAATTTCGTCATTCCATAAAATTTTATCCATTATTTTTCACCCGCTTCTATATTTTTACCTGCAAGTTCAACGATTGCATCCGCATAAATTGCTGTAGCTTTTATCAAATCTTCAATATCCACATATTCATCTAGTTGGTGCGCAACATCTTTTCTACCCGGAAAAAGCATACCGAACGCCACCCCTTTATCGAGTACACGTGCATATGTCCCTCCACCAATGGATAGAAGCTTAGCTTCTTCTCCAGTATTTCTTTTATATACTTTTTGCAATGTTTGGATTAACTCATCCTTTTCATCGACATGATGCGGAGCAGAATTAGAACCTAAATCTAGTGTAATGCTCATTTGCTTCAGTACTTCTCGACAAGCAGCAAGCTTTTTTTCAAAAGGATACGTAACAGAATAACGCATACTTACCTGCGTGCATGATCCTTGTTCTGGGGCATAGTGAATAACCCCAGGATTAAGCGTAGTATCGCCTGAAATCTCATCCGTAAAGTTTAAAGCGAGATTATGTCCTCTGCTATCTTCTCCGAAGCCTTCAACTAAAAAGTCTACAAAAGCTTTCGAATGATCGGTTAAATTAATCGTTTGTAAAAATTTCGCAAGTACGATTGCTGCGTTAACTCCTTCATCCGGTTCCATAGCATGTGCAGATTTTCCGTGGACTAATACTTTTACCGTGGGACCTTGAGGAGCAACTTCCCCGGTAATGCCATGTTCTTTTGCAAAAACATCAAACTTTTCTTTAATCGTAATTAGTCCACCAAATACAAAGGCAAAAGCTTCATCCGGTACCATATTTGTTCGTTTTCCAGCTTGGAAGAACTGAATTGTTTCTGTTTCAGGGGAACCTGTTTGCGTAAATATTAAACTGGCAATTCCTTTTTCTGCATTAATAATTGGAAAATCCGCATCCGGAGCAAACCCAATTGTAGGCATTTCTTCTTTTTGAAAATAGCGATCTACGCAACGAAAGCCACTTTCTTCGTCCGTTCCAATAATCATGCGCACTTTTTTAGAAAGCTCAATTCCAGATTCTTTTACTAATTTCATCGCCATCCATGCGGCAATGGTTGGTCCTTTATCATCTATAGCACCTCGGCCGTATACTCGATCGTTCGCCACGATGCCCTCAAATGGTGGGTAAGTCCAGCCATTTCCTTCTGGTACTACATCTACATGACAAAGAATACCTAGAATTTCTTCACCTTCGCCCATTTCAATATGTCCAGCCATATTATCTACATTTTTTGTTGTAAAACCGGCTTGTTCTCCTTCACGCAGCATATGTTGTAATGCTTCTAAAGGTTTTGGACCGAAAGGCATGTCATCTGTAGCTAGATCTTTTTGTAGCACACTTGGGATTTGAATAAGCTTTTGTAACTCTGTAATTATTTCTTCTTTCTTTTCTTCTGCAAGTTTTAGCCAGTTCATAAGACAACCACCTCTACGATTAATGTATATAGCTATTTTACACTTATTTTAACAGGACGTCTTTTAAAAAAATTTATAACTTATGAATGCCTGTACTTTCAGATTTTTATATTAAATCTTTGTAAATTAATTTGTTTTGATAGAAATTTGGTAGAAAATCTACTATAATTAAATTGTCAGATAATACTATTGACTACCAATATAGTAAAGGGGCTGTAAATTGCAATTATCTAGTTGCTTTTCACCCATGTCGTCCGCTAGTCTAGCCAAGAGATATGATGATGAAGGAGTGGTTACTCATGAAACCTACTACTGATCGGATGCTCAATCGAATTAAAGACATGTACATGTTCATCCGAGATAACGGAACTGTTACAACACAAGACTTAGTCGATGAATTTGGCATCACTCCTCGCACCATTCAGCGAGATTTGAATGTGCTTGCTTTTAATGACTTAGTTATTAGTCCAACAAGAGGCAAATGGACCACGACGAACAAACGCGTTAAATTAACATCTTAGATAGCTTCAATATGAAAAGAATGACCATGCTCAAAATTTAAGCGAGGTCATTCTTTTGCTGTATTTGCTCTAATTCTTCTTCTGTTAATTCCCTATAAGTCCCTTCTACAAGTGACTCATCTAGCTTAAGGGTACCCATTGAAAGTCTTTTTAAGTAGACTACCTTCTTCCCTACTGCTTCAAACATTCTTTTAACTTGATGAAATTTCCCTTCTGTAATTGTTAATTCAATTTCAGAAATGGACCCACTTTTTAAAATTTGCAGTAATCCGGGTTTAGTATGATAGCCGTCATCTAATGTGACTCCATTTTTAAAAGCTTCTATATCAGTCTCGTTAACAATACCTTGCACTTTAGCAAAGTATACTTTAGGCACCTCTTTGTTTGGCGACAGCAAACGATGCGTTAATGCACCGTCATTTGTAAGCAAGAGCAGCCCCACTGTATCCTTATCCAGCCTCCCGACTGGATAAGGTTCGAAATGTCGCACATCATCATCCAATAGATCGATGACGGTTTTATCCCTTGTATCTTCTGTTGCAGATACAACGCCTGCTGGTTTATTTAACATTAAATAAATGAACTGTTTATATTCTATCACTTCCCCGTAAACAGATACTCTATCGCTATGTTCATTTACATGCATGGAACTATCCTTTACAGTAACTTCATTTACTTGAATTGCCTTTGACTTGATCAATAGCTTAACTTCTCTTCTTGTTCCAAAGCCCGTATGAGCTAGAAATTTATCTAATCGCATATCGTTCTCCTAAAAACCAATTTTTTTCGTATATTTTGTGAGTCTTTCTCCAAAGAGTTTTTGTGCAAGACCTAATCGCAATGTCACATATCCATAAAAAGCAGCACCGATGGAAGCACAAACGAAGATGACTACTAACGCTTCCAGCTTATGATCAATCATGACCATTTTTTCAATACCCCATTTGGAAAGGAATACAAGCATTAACATAGCTACATTTACCACAACGATTAATAGAATTCTTCTAAATACCATCGTTGATTTGTAATGTAAAGTTTTTCGAATCGCAAACATATTTAACCCTATTGCTACAATATAACCTAATGAGGTAGCCAATATTGCACCGTCTGTTTCAAACGCTTTAATGAGTGGCGTATTTAATACAAGCTTTGTTAATATACCTATTAACAAATTCAATATAATAAGTTTTTGACGATCTATCCCTTGCAAAATCGCTGTTGTCACTGGATAAAGCGCAAATAATATAGCTACAGGTGCATAATGAGCAAGCACTGTCGCCCCTGTTTCACTTTGCTCGTAAAACACTAAGTAAAATTCATTCGCTAAAACGGAAATTCCCATTGCAGCTGGTACAGTTAGGAATAGTAATATTTGAAAAGTTTGGTCTAATGATTTTCTTACTTGGCCAAAATCTTGCTTAGCGTAATAACTTGTGATTAACGGAATTAACGTCATGGAAAATCCTGTTGCTAGCATTACAGGGATCATTACTAATTTGTGTGTGGAAAAGTTGAGCATTCCAAGTAATGTGTTGGAAATTTCTCCATTAATACCTATTTTCAACATTGCTCGGTTAAATGTAATCATATCGATAAATTGGAATAATGGATTGATAACACCGACTAAAGCAAATGGAATGGTGTAAATCAGCATCTCTTTATAAATATTTGTAAGTGAAACATCAGAAGTCATTTTACCACTCGAATTGAGCAATCCATTAAACTCTGGCTTTAATTTTTTCCAATACCAATATAAAACGATTAAACTTGCAATCGCCCCTAAAAACGCAGCAAACACTGCAAAAGAAATCGCGGTTTTTTCAGAACCTTTGAAAATATAAACGACCATAAATCCGCCTGCTAGTACAAACAGAATACGTACAATTTGCTCAAATAACTGTGAAACTGCTGTAGGAGACATATGTTGATACCCTTGGAAAAATCCTCGGATTAAACTCATGACAGGTACAACAATAACCGCAAAACTTACATATTTAATAACGGTTGCTACATCTTCTACAGTAAACAGTGCCTCATCATCTTTAATGATGAGATGAGCTATCGGTTCCGACATTGCAAATAAAATGATAAACCCTAAAACTCCTGTACCCATCATCAGTAGCATACTGGACTTTACTAATTTTCGACCAGTTGCATAATCCCCAAGCGCATTATATTTTGAAACAAACTTAGAAACAGCGATTGGCACTCCAGAAACAGCAATCGCTAGCATAATGGAATACGGTACATATGCGTATTGGTATAGTGCTACATAATCTTCCCCAATGATTTGGTAAAAAGGAATAACATATAGTACACCCAAAATTCTTGATAACAAGAGACCAACTGTCAAAATCATTGTCCCTTTTAATAAATTCGAAGCCATCAAACCCGCCCAATCCTATCAAATTCGCCTCGACGTATTTGCTCCTTCTCAAGCTCGTCGCAGAAAACAGTGTTGCCCAGATTATGTAAAGAAGTTAGCCTAATAACTTCTCATCCTTGACAAATGCTTAATTGCCTGCATCACGAAGGCCTAAGCTCGCTCGAGATATTTTCTATAATCTGTGGCATCCGCCGGAGGCTTTAACTTTATTCAGTAGTTATTTTTTGCTTCTGTGCAAGAAAATATTGCTGAATGAAGTTAAATTGTCTACACTACAGTTTACATCTGTCTCATGAAAACTACAATCGTGTATAATAAAGAAAAAAGTGAAAGTGTGAACTAATTATGTATGACGTTATTGTAATCGGTGGGGGTCCATCAGGATTAATGGCCGCTGCAGCTGCTGGAGCAGAAAAGAAAAAAGTATTACTTATTGAAAAAGGATCGAAACTCGGTAAAAAACTTGCTATTTCTGGTGGAGGACGCTGTAACGTAACCAATCGACTTCCTCAAGAAGAAATAGTCAAAAATATCCCGGGAAATGGACGTTTTTTATTCAGTCCCTTCTCCGTTTTTAATAATGAAGATATTATTGCGTTTTTTGAAAATCTTGGGGTCGCCTTAAAAGAAGAAGATCACGGAAGAATGTTTCCAGTTTCTAATAAGGCAATGGATGTTGTAAATGCATTACTTGATGAATTAGAAAGATTACATGTAGAAATTAAATTAAATTCCCCAGTTGCAAAGCTGTTAATGAATGACGAAAAAGTAATTGGCGTCCGCCTTAGTACAGGTGAAGAAATTGTTGCACCAGCTGTTGTTGTTGCAGTCGGAGGAAAAGCAGTTCCGCAAACTGGATCCACTGGTGACGGCTATCCTTGGGCTGAAAAAGCTGGACATACAGTTACGGATCTCTATCCGACAGAAGTTCCTTTACTATCAAGCGAGTCTTTTATTAAATCGAAAGATCTTCAAGGTCTTGCACTACGAGATGTTGCCGTTTCTGTACTGAAGAAAAATGGTAAACCGATTATTACCCATCAAATGGACATGCTATTTACCCATTTCGGCTTAAGCGGGCCAGCCATTTTGCGTTGTAGCCAATTCGTTGTAAAAGAACAAAAGAAAAATGGCGGACAGCCTGTTCAAATTCGCATCGATAGTTTACCCGATCAAAACGAAGAGCAGACCTTCCAATCTCTTCTTTCTTCCATCAAAGAGGATCCCAAAAAAGCGGTGAAAAATGTTTGGAAAGGGATTGTGCCGGAAAGATGGTTATTATTCTTGCTTCAGCGTGCGGGTATCCAGGAAAGCGAAGATGGGCAAAACCTAGCGCACGATAAAATAAGAGAACTTGCACATCAGCTGAAACAATTTACGGTGGACGTTTATGGTACACAGCCTCTCGATAAAGCATTTGTAACAGGTGGTGGCGTATCTATTAAAGAAATTGAACCGAAAACAATGGCTTCTAAGAAAAAAGCAGGACTTTATTTCTGTGGGGAAATTTTAGATATTCACGGATATACAGGTGGTTATAATATTACATCCGCTCTTGTAACTGGGAAAATTGCAGGTATGAGTGCTGCACTATCCTATAATTAATAAGCAATATAGAGAAACTGTGCGGTAGTTATCGGAGTCTCACCCCAACTAAACTTGTTATTTTAAGAAATGGTTGCTTTCCATGACAATTTGGTTGCTCTCATACAGATTTAGTTGCTTTCGGAGTAAAATTGGTTGCTTTCAGTGAAGTCGATACTGAATAAGTAAGAAATATCTATTGATTTTCGCTCCAGACGGCGAGGTCAACAGGATGTCGGTTTCAAAGGCGTTACCACACGATGTGGCGTTCTTAGCCTTTGTTCCACTTGGGCTAATGAGACATCCCAACGTACGCCTAAGCGGCGGGGATGGAGTGAATCACGGTGGACACCTATTAAAGCCTTACCGCGCAGTATCCCTAAAATGTGCAACTATTTATTAGCTACCTCAAAATATAAATTGAATTTTAACACTATTTATAATACAATAGTCTTTAACAAGCGATGAGGAAGAATAGTAGCGATGTAAAATGCTTAAGAGAGCTGACGGTTGGTGCAAGTTAGTAGCAGACATGTCGTGAATGGGCTTCTGAGCTCCGGGCTGAACGAATTAGTAGGCTTTGGCGTAGGTCTACGTTATAAGACTTTGCGAATGATTGTTTGCAAAATAAGCGGGTTACAATAGTAATCAATAAAGGTGGCACCACGGCTCTCCGTCCTTTTTAGATGGAGGGCCTTTTTGTGTTCAGTTGAGCAGAGAAAAGGAGAGATTAGTAATGACAGTTGAGACGAGAAGCTATGAGATGAAAGAGATTCAAGGAGACATGATGACCCCTATTTCCATTTACCAATCGATTAATGGAAGAAAGAAAATGCTATTTGAATCTTCCGCGAAGCATGAGGAAAGTGGACGCTATTCATTTATCGCATTAAACCCCATTGCAGAACTGATTGGTGACCAATCAGGCTATACTCTGTCATATACCAAGGGTGAAACGGAGAAAGGATCAACTTCTGTAATAGAAAAGCTAAAAAATTTAATGCCCATTCATATGGAAAAGTACCCGTTTGCTTTTTTTGGCGGTGCGATTGGCTACTTCGGATACGAAACAGCATTTTATCATGAGAAAATCGGGGAATTATTGCCTGATGAATTAGAAATGCCAGATATCCATCTAATGTTTTATGATACATTTATTATTTTTGATCATTTGAAGCAAACTGTGACGATTGCTGCAATTGATTTATTTCAAACTGGTCGCACGCAACAAGAGATGGCATCTGCTATTGAAACAATTTATACCGATTTACAGCAGGTTTTCAAGTTTCAAGAAGATACAAAAACAAGTCTTGCTTTCCAACCAAATATAGAACAGGCAACTTTCATTCAGATGGTAGAAAGAGCAAAGGAGCATATTGTAAAAGGTGATATTTTCCAAATTGTATTGTCACAACGTTTTTCTTCTCCTTTCGAAGGAAATCCTTTTGCCTTATATCGCCAGCTTCGCACTTCGAATCCTTCTCCCTATATGTTTTATATGGAGTTTGAAAAATATACTATTCTCGGAACTTCACCAGAAAGCTTAGTAAAAGTTAATAATGGCATGATTACAACCAATCCAATTGCAGGCACAAAGCCACGAGGAAAAAACTCCGAGGAAGATATGCAAATCGCGAAAGATTTATTGAATGATGAAAAAGAAATTGCCGAGCACCGCATGCTTGTAGATCTTGGCCGTAATGATATCGGAAGAATCTCAGAAATTGGTTCCGTACAAATCGAAAAGTATATGAAGATTGAATACTATAAATATGTCATGCATATAGTCTCCGAAGTAACTGGTCGCTTAATGAAAGACTTGCATGTGCTCGACGTGTTGACAGCTTGTTTGCCAGCAGGAACTGTATCAGGAGCTCCTAAAATCCGTGCAATGCAAATTATTAATGATTTGGAAACTACCAAACGCGGAGTGTACGCGGGAGCGGTCGGCTATATATCCGTCACTGGCAATATGGATTTAGCACTTGCTATACGCACGATGGTTGTGAAAGATGGCCTTGCGCATGTTCAAGCCGGAGCTGGTATTGTCTTTGATTCGATTCCAAAAAGTGAATACGAGGAAACGATTAATAAAGCAAAAGCATTGTTGGAGGTGCAACGATGATTTTATTAATCGATAATTATGATTCCTTTACTTATAATTTATTTCAACAAGTGAGCACGCTAGGACAGGAAGTAATGGTTATTCGAAATGATGCCATATCCATAGAGGAAATTGAACGATTAAATCCTGCGGCTATTATTATTTCTCCAGGTCCTGGTACCCCATCGGAAGCCGGCATTTCGGTGGAGATCATCCAGAAGCTGCACAGAAAATATCCGATACTGGGCATTTGCCTCGGTCATCAATCAATTGGGGCTGCATTTGGCGCGAATATTGTGCAAGCAAAAACAATCATGCATGGCAAGATTTCAAACGTAGAACATACTTATTCATATTTGTTTGAGGGTGTAAATGAACCCTTTTCCGTAATGCGTTATCATTCGCTTGTGATTGATGAAAATACGATAAGCGACGAACTAGAGGTACTTGCCAGAGCTGAAGATGATCAGGAAATAATGGCGATTAAGCATCGTGATTACCCTCTTTATGGACTTCAATTCCATCCGGAATCCATTGGAACTGCACAAGGGAATCGAATTATACAGACTTTTATAGAAACACTTGAATGATAATCTACAAAATTTAGGAGCTCCTAGTACCTTACTAGGGGCTTTTTTAGTTGTGAAATGCTTGAGAATGGAGTTAGTTGGAAATTTGGGGTGTTTAGTTGGATTTTTTGAAGGTTTAGTTGTAATTTCTGAGGATTTAGTTGGAAAAATGAACAGTTTAGTTGTAATAGTAAAAAAAGTAAAAAAAAGCTACTTATCCTTCATAGGGATAAGCAGCTTTTTCACTCGTCAGATTACAATATTAACCATTTTTCCAGGTATTGCAATAATCTTCTTCACTTCTTGACCTTCTAGCCATTGTTGCACTTGTTCAGAAGCTAAAGCTAATGCTTCTAACTCCTCTTTTGTTGCATCTTTAGAAACATTTAGTTTCGCGCGTACTTTTCCTTTAATTTGCACCGGAACTTCTACTTCGTTATCTACTAATTTAGACTCATCGAATGTTGGCCAAGATTCATACACGATTGTATCATTATGTCCAAGAATGCTCCAAAGCTCCTCAGCTATATGCGGAACGATTGGAGAAATAAGCTTCACAAAGCCCTCCACATATTCTTTTGAGATTTTCTCTGCTTTATAGCCTTCATTGATAAATACCATCATTTGTGAAATGGCTGTATTATAATGCATTGCTTCAAAGTCTTCCGTTACTTTTTTAACCGTTTGGTGATACGCTTTTTCCATATTGTCAGAAGAAGTGTCTGTAACTTTCGCACTTAATTTACCATCTTCATCGACAAGTAAACGCCAAATACGGTCTAGGAATCGTCTTGATCCATCTAAGCCGTTTGTTGACCATGGTTTAGAAGAATCCAGCGGTCCCATGAACATTTCATATAGACGAAGAGAATCTGCTCCATGACTTTTCACGATATCATCAGGATTAACTACATTCCCTTTTGACTTAGACATTTTTTCGTTACCTTCACCTAGGATCATTCCTTGGTTAAATAGTTTTTGAAATGGCTCTTTCGTTGCCACAACGCCGATGTCGTAAAGGAATTTATGCCAAAAACGTGCATATAACAAGTGAAGTACCGCATGCTCCGCTCCACCCACATAAATGTCAACTGGAAGCCAACGTTTAGCTAGTTCTGGATCCACAAGTGCTTCGTCATTGTTCGGATCGATATAACGTAGGTAGTACCAGCAGCTGCCTGCCCATTGTGGCATTGTATTTGTTTCACGACGCCCTTTTTTACCTGTTACTGGATCTACAACATTTACCCACTCCGTAATATTAGCTAATGGAGATTCACCGGTTCCACTTGGTTTGATATCTGTAGTTACAGGAAGCATTAATGGTAATTCAGACTCATCTACAGGAGTAGATGTGCCATCCTCCCAATGGATAATTGGAATTGGCTCGCCCCAATAACGTTGACGGCTAAATAACCAGTCACGAAGACGATACGTAATTTTCTTTTCACCTTTACCATTTTGCTCAAACCATTCGATCGCTTTGGCAATAGCTTCTTGTTTGTTCAAGCCATTTAAGAATTCTGAGTTCACAAGCGTACCATCAGCTGTGTATGCTTCTTTTTCAATATCCCCACCTGAAACTACTTCAACGATTGGTAAGTCAAATTGTTTTGCAAATTCATAGTCGCGCTCATCATGGGCTGGAACCGCCATAATAGCACCTGTCCCGTATGATGCTAACACATAATCCGCAATCCAAATTGGCATTTTTTCGCCACTTACTGGATTGATCGCATAAGCACCTGTGAATACACCTGTTTTGTGTTTTGCAAGGTCCGTACGTTCTAAATCACTTTTCAATTTCACTTGATCTTTATAAGCTTGCACTGCTTCAGCTTGTTCAGCAGTTGTGATTGTATCGACAAGCTTGTGTTCAGGCGCTAATACTGCATAAGTTGCACCGAAAATGGTATCTGGTCGAGTAGTAAATGCACGGAAGGATTCCTTCGTATCAGCTATGTCAAATGTAAGCTCAGCACCTTCTGAACGGCCAATCCAGTTACGTTGCATTTCTTTTAAGCTTTCCGGCCAATCTAGTTCTTCCAGGTCTTCCAAAAGTCTATCTGCATAGGCAGTTATGCGAAGTACCCATTGACGCATCGGACGACGTTCTACTGGATGTCCTCCACGTTCAGAAACGCCATCAATTACCTCTTCATTTGCCAATACAGTACCTAATGCAGGGCACCAGTTTACTGGTACTTCATCTACATAAGCTAGACCTTTTTTGTACAACTGAATGAAAATCCATTGTGTCCATTTGTAGTACGAAGGATCTGTCGTATTAACTTCTCTATCCCAGTCAAATGAAAATCCTAAATCTGTCATTTGACGTTTAAATGTAGCAATATTCTTGGCAGTAAATTCTGCTGGATCATTACCAGTATCAATCGCATATTGCTCTGCTGGTAATCCAAAAGCATCCCAGCCCATTGGATGAAGTACGTTATAGCCTTGTTTACGTTTAAATGCACTTAGTATATCCGTTGCGATATATCCCAGTGGATGCCCAACGTGTAAACCTACTCCTGATGGATAAGGAAACATATCCAATGCATAAAATTTAGGTTTGGATGGATCATCCGTCATTTTATACGTCTTGTTTTCTTGCCAATACTTTTGCCACTTTTTTTCGATTGCTTCATGATTAAAGCTCATTGAATTTCCTCCTTAAATGTAAGAAAGCGTAAGCGCCTGTGTATGCCCCGACAGGCAAATGGGTTTAGGGGAGGTCTGCAAAGTGCGCCACATCCTGTGGCATTGCAGACATAACCCGCATCGTGCGGGCCAAGGAGGCAGCTCCTCAGCCACCACAGCTATTTCACATTTGACCTCGAGGGGCTAGGCGCTGAAGCTAGAAATAAAAAAACTCGCCCCTTAAAAAATAAGGGACGAGAGATATACTCACGCGGTACCACCCAAATTAGTGAAAACTTCACTCAACTTGATTCCTTAACGCGGAAAACGGTATAAGCTACTAAAGTTCACTTATACAGACTCCAAGGCGAGTTCAATAGGGCATTTCACTAACTTTCACCAACCGTTAGCTCTCTAAAAAAACACACGCTATTTACTGATCCTTATCCCAGTCTTGCTATTACTTCGTATTTTAGAGGAAATAACAAGAAATAGCAAGTTTTTATTGCGTTGTGTATCCACCATCTAAAACAACAGCTTGACCTGTCATCCCTTTTGCAGAATCACTTGCTAAAAATAATGCCAAGTCAGCAATTTCCTTTACATCTAACAAACGTTTCTGCGGAACTAACGGATATAAAACTTCTTCTAGTACTGCTTCTACTGGAATGTTACGTGTTTTTGCAAGATCCTCAAATTGATTGCGCACAAGAAGTGTATCCGCATATCCAGGACAGATAGCATTAACCGTTATTCCATCGGCAGCCGTTTCCAAGGCTGCAACTTTTGTTAATCCAATAACACCATGCTTAGCAGAATTATAGGCAGCTTTTCCTGCAAAACCAATTAAGCCATTGATGGATGCCATATTAATAATTCTACCGAAGCCTTCTTTACGCATATGTGGAAGAACATGCTTAGTCGCCACAAATGGAGCGGTTAGCATAATTTTTATTAATAATTCAAAGCGCTCTGTCGGAAAATCTTCTAGCATTGCAACATGCTGCATTCCGGCATTATTAATTAAAATATCAATACGACCAAACTCTTCTACCGTTCTATTAATAGAATGTACAATTTCCTCTTCATTTGTAACATCACATTTAACACTAAGAACGTCTTCACCAAGTGACAATGCAGCTTCTTTTACTTTTTCTTCATTAATATCCGTTAAAACTACCTTCGCACCTGCTTCATAAAATTCACGTGCTATTTCAAATCCTATACCTTGTGCCGCTCCGGTGATGAGTAGTACTCTATCTTTTACCATTTGTATTACCTCCAAAACTCATTACTTATACTCTTTAGATATTAAAATTTAGATACCTAAACCTAGTGAAAACAAGATAATTGCCAAAGCTGTCCCTAATAACGGCACTACTACAGTCGTGGCTGCTACTCCCCAATATGCTGCACTATGCTTTTCTCCACAGATTGATTGAATTGTAGTTACTACATATCCATTATGCGGCAATGAATCTAGTGCACCAGATGAAATACTGACTACTCGGTGCAATGCTTCTGCGTTTACACCCATATCCATATAATGTGGTGCTAATAATGGTAAAGCGATAGATTGACCACCAGATGACGAACCTGTCATACCAGCAATTACAGATACTGCAATCGCAGCTCCAATTAAAGGTGATCCCGGAATATTCGTCATAGCTTCTACTGCAGTTGTAAATGCAGGGACATTTTTTGCAACCCCACCGAAACCAACAACTGCAGCTGTATTACCGATTGCAATAAGTGCACCAACAGTACCTGCAGAAAATGCTTCCCAGAAATTTTGGGAATACTTTCTTCCAACAATATAAGTTGCTATTACCCCACCAAGTAACGCTAAAATTAATGCGGATTGCGCTAATTTGTCATGGAATATAAAGGAAATAACTAGTACAACTACTAATGGCAGCATTGCTAAGAAAGGATTCGGTAAACTTCTTGTCGTATCGAATGTCGGATCAGATTCACGGTCTATAAATCTTTCTCCTTTACTAACCGCTTTCTGAATAATACGTCTTAGCCACCAATATCCGAAAATAGCCATAAATGCTGCTACGATAATACTTACTTCCCATCCTGCATATGCATTCGTTCCTAGAAACTCAATGGGAATCCAGTTTTGTATTTCTGGAGATCCTGCTGAAGTCATTGTAAAAGTTACAGAACCTAATGCTAAAGTTGCTGGGATAAACCGACGAGGTAAGTCTGCTTGCTTAAACAATGAAATTGCCATTGGATACACAGAGAACGCAACAACAAACAGACTTACGCCTCCATATGTAAGAATTGCACAGGCAATAACGATAGCAAGCACTGCATATTTCATTCCTAACTTATCAACAATCCATTTAGAAACAGAGTCTGCAGCACCGCTATCCTCCATTACTTTACCAAATACAGCACCAAGTAAGAACATTAAATACCAAGACATAATAAAGCCAGTAAACCCGGTCATATAACTTGTTACAAAATTGGCTTCCCCTTCATCCGCCAATTGTGCAAATAATGGCATGCCGCTTGTCAAAGCCACTAATAATGCCGATATTGGACCTGCTATTAAAATATTTACACCCTTCATAGTCAAAATAATAAGTAGAACTAATCCCCCAATAAGTCCAACCATACTTAATAATTCCATGAACATTTCCCCCAAATGTTTATTTCACTAAGTTTTATTTATAAATTTATTAAATTAACTAATTTGTACGTTTTCCTTTACATCTTTTACAATTAAGGATGCTTCTGTAGAATCAATGATATCTTGTACACTGAACCCCTCGAATACTTCTTTTAGTTCGAGTCCTTCTGGTGTTACTTCAATCATGGCACGCTCTGTAATGATTTTATTCACTACGCCTTTTCCTGTTAATGGTAGAGAGCACTCTTTTTTAATTTTTGCAGAACCATCCTTCGCTACATGATCCATAATTACAATTGTCTTTTTAGCACCATGGACTAAATCCATTGCACCACCCATTCCTTTAATCATTTTCCCGGGAATCATCCAGTTAGCGAGATCTCCTTTTTCAGATACCTCCATTCCCCCTAAAATTGCCACATCTACATGGCCGCCACGTATCATCGCAAATGATTCCGCACTTGAAAAAAATGAAGAACCAGGAATGGTCGTTACCGTTTCTTTCCCAGCATTTATTAGATCGGGATCTACTTCCTCTTCAGTCGGATATGGTCCAATACCAAGTAATCCATTTTCCGATTGTAGGACAACTGTTTTGTCAGGAGAAATGTAGTTCGCTACTAGAGTAGGAATTCCTATCCCTAAATTGACATAGTTACCATCTTCTATTTCTTTTTCTGCTCTTCTTGCAATTATTTCACGAGTATTCAACTAAGTCTCCTCCTTCATTCTTATGAACGTGTTGTTAAACGTTCAATTCTTTTTTCTTGTGCTGCTTGGAATAATCCTTGAACATAGATACTTGGTGTATGAATTTGAGCTGGATCTAAGTCGCCTGTCTCTACAATTTCTTCTACCTCAGCAATCGTAATTTTACCCGCAGCAGCCATCATTGGATTGAAGTTTTGAGCGGTTTTGTTATAAATTAAGTTTCCAAATTTATCTGCTTTCGCTGCACGAATAAGAGAAAAATCTGCTTTCAAAGCTTCTTCTAGTACATATTCTTTACCATCGTACACACGAATCTCTTTCCCCTCAGCAATTGTTGTACCAACACCAGCCGGAGTGAAAAATGCTGGGATACCTGCACCCCCTGCACGAATTTTTTCAGCAAGAGTTCCTTGTGGAGTTAGCTCTACTTCAATTTCTCCAGAAAGTACTTGGCGTTCAAATTCTTTATTTTCCCCAACATATGAACCTATCATTTTTTTTATTTGTTTATTATTTAATAATAATCCAAGTCCCCATTCATCGATCCCACAGTTATTTGAAATAACCGTTAAATCCTTTACGCCTTTTTTCACTAGGGCAAGAATCAGCTGTTCCGGTATCCCTACTAAACCAAATCCCCCTACCATTAATGTTGCTCCATCTTGAATTTCCATTACCGCTTCTTCTGCAGAAGAATAAATCGGTTTCATATGAATTCCCCCTTACATTTTTAACATCCTAATCAATTGCGCCTCGGAGTGATAGCGTCCAGATTTTGAATTGCGCTTTTGGTCTGCGTGATGCAGGTCAGTTAGCCGTTGTCACATGGATGCGACGTATTTAGACTAACATCCTATAACTCTTTTTCAAAATCGGTGGCATCCGCCGAAGGATTAAATTGAATAAGCATGAATTTGGTCTACCTCCGTTTTTAATGAATTCTAGTAATCATCCCGCCAATTGTAAAAATGAAAGACTATTACTGAATTAATTTAAAACGCTTTCATATGTAATTAAAACAGAATCGGAATATTCTAGCAATAGCCATTGTGACAATATTAAGTTCATGATATCCCCTCTAAATCCGAATTCCTGGATAATTTCTTCTGAAAAAGCACTATAAATATCATTTGATTCAACAGAAAAAATCCGATTTTCAGGACAAGTGTCCAATAAATCGGAATTAGGTCATAAGTTATATTTTTTTATTTTTTCATAAAGCGTCGATCTGCTTATTCCTAATTGTTTTGCAATCGTTGCTTTGTTGGATTGACTTTCAAGTAAATCTTGAATAACGCGTCTTTCTACTTCTATTAATATATCCTCTAGTTTTCCATTCGTGTTAAACGACAAAGCATTTCGCTTCTTTACTTGTATAGGCAGTGCAGAAGGCTCAATAATGTCATTTTCAGCAAGATATACCGCTGCTTGTAGTACATTTTGCAACTCACGGACATTTCCTGGCCAATGATAAGATTGAAGTATTTCTCTCGTTTTTGTTGCCAATACAATTTTCCGGCGGCCAGCCTGCACGACAAACTTTTGTAAAAAGTAATTTAACAGCTCATCTAGGTCCTCCAACCGCTCCCGTAAAGGCGGTATTTGTAATGTTACAGCTTGAATCCTATAAAATAGATCCTCTCTAAATTTCTTTTCCTCCACTAGATTTGCTAGTGATACATTCGACGATGCTAGTATGCGAACATCTACTTGTTCTTCTTTCTCAGCATGCGCAGTAAAAACCGTGCCATCTTGTAACGCACGTAGGAGTTTGGCCTGTAGCGTTAAAGGCAGCGCACTAATTTCATCTATGAACAACGTCCCTTTATCCGCTTGCTTATATCTCCCTCTACTAAATTTACCAGTTGCCAAGTCATACTTGCCGAATAATTCTTCCTCCAGCAATTCAGGTGGAACCGCTGCACAATTCACTTTAACAAACGGCTCGTTTGATCGTTCAGAAAGCTGATGTATGCTGTGTGCAAAAATCTCTTTTCCAGTCCCACTTTCCCCTTCAATTAAAACTGGTATATCACTCGGAGCAATTATTTCAATCGTTTCTTTTATTTTACGCACCGCTGCAGAGGTACCTTTAATATCTCCTAGATAGTAATCTTTATAACTATTATCCTCCATATTCAATTGAATGCGTTCCATTGTTGTACGAACATGAGAACTTAGCTTTTTCCAATCAGACATATCTCTAAATATCACACTTCCAAAAGCACCAACAATTTTCCCTTCCACAACAAGAGGTACTCGATTCGCAAGCATATACGTCCCTTTAATATAGTGAGGTGAGGCAATATGTGCTATCCCTGACTTTATAACTTCATGCATTTTAGTATTTTCTATAACTTCAGCAACCGGCTTTCCAATTGCCTCTTTCCTTTCTACCTCTAAGAAACGGCAATATTCTTCATTAATATAAAGAATGTTAGAAAACTCGTCCACCACTACAAACCACTGAAATGCATTTTCTAATATTTCCGCAAGCACAGATATAGATAAGTTTTTTAAAAAAGTTTCCATTGCAATCCCCCCTTGGAAACAGCTTTTCTTTAATATTCTCAAAGATTAGCATATTAATCAATTTCATTTCAGAAAAAAACCGTTTGATTTTCATCAAACGGTCCGTTTTTTAAGTGGTAAATCATATAGCAAACTCGTGACAATTGCAAAAATCATCAAGCTAGTTAGTATTAGGATCATCATTGGGGTTCCATAAGCCTCTACAAGTATTCCACCTATAAAAGGACCAATCATTCGACCAATGGTTGCCATACTATTGACGATCCCTTGATAAAACCCTTCTCTTCCTTTTGGTGCTAACTGACCAGCAAGTGTTGGTACAGCAGGCCATACGAATATTTCACCAATGGTTAGGATAACCATCGCTGTGATAAACATCGCATAACTCTCTGCAAAAGCAACAACAACAAAAGAACCCATGAAAATAACAATCCCGATGATAAGTTGCGCTTTTATTTTATGCTCTAATCGGCTAATGATTGGTTTAATCAGCGGTTGCGCCACAATAATAAGCGCACCATTGATCGACCATAGCAAACTATATTGTTTTAATGATATACCTAAATCTAACACATGCGTTGAAATAGTAGATGTCCACTGCACGTATACAATCCATGTCAGCATATACCCAATCGTTACAATCATCATAGCGTAAAAAGGTGCTTTTTGTTTTATTTCCTTTTTCTCGTTCAACACCGAGGTATGTCTATTTGTCGTAACAACCAATTTCCGATAAAAAACCCATACAATAGCTAAAAACAATACATAGGTCAGCAGATTTGCCATGAATATGTTGTTTATATTGTGGTCCGCTACAATACCAGCAATCGCCGGACCAATTGCAACTCCCACATTTTGCGCCAAATAAATAGCATTAAACGCTTTTCTGCCACCTTCTGGCCAAACACTACCGACCATCGCATACATACTTGGGAAAATAACTCCCCCACTAAAACCTAAAATTGCAACAAACCATATATATTCCGGCCATCCATGCCAAATTGTCAACATCACTAAAGCAACCATTGACAATATAATCCCTAGCATAATCGATTTATAACCACCAATACGGTCGAACAAATACCCTCCAAGTAAATTACCGATTACACCTGTTCCAGCATTAATCATGAGAACAAAACCAGCCATCGACAGCGACTGACCCAAGTAATCATGCATATAAATCGTATGTAAAGGCCATAAAAAGGAATTTCCCATCGTATTGACAAACATTCCGATGATTAAAAGCCATACAACTTTCGGCATACACCACACCTCATTTCCTCGTTCGCTAAACTATTGTATGCTTTTTTATAAGGTACTTCAAGGTAGATACAACAAACTTCACGAAGACGTGATAAAATAGGCATGTTAAGGAGTGAATTCGCATGAATGAAAAAAATTTTCCTTTTCCATCCGACGGAAAAAGGTATTATACATGGAATCGATATTTACGAGATAAATTTGACCAGAAGATTTTCAAAGTCGCACTAGACGCAGGATTTGACTGTCCAAATAGAGACGGTACAGTAGCTTTTGGAGGCTGTACTTTTTGTAGCGTTGCCGGTAGCGGTGACTTCGCGGGAGATAAAGTCGACCCAATCCCCGTACAATTTGAAAAAATAAAAGCCAAAATGCATGAAAAGTGGAAAAAAGGAAAATGCATTGCCTATTTTCAAGCATACACAAATACACATGCCCCACTCCCCGTGCTAAAAGAAAAATTCGAAGCTGCTTTAGCATTAGAAGGTGTCGTTGGGATTTCCATTGCAACTAGACCCGACTGCTTACCAGATGATGTAGTCGAGTATTTAGCGGAGTTAAACGAACGAACATATTTATGGATAGAGCTAGGACTTCAAACAGTACATGAAAGAACAGCCAGTTTAGTGAATCGCGCGCATGATTACCCTACTTATATAGATGGAGTTAACAAATTACGCAAACACGGCATTAGAATTTGCACACATATTATTAATGGACTTCCTTTAGAAGACCGTGAAATGATGATGGAAACTGCACGTGAAGTTGCTAAGCTTGATGTACAAGGGATTAAAATCCATTTACTTCATTTATTAAAAGGAACTCCAATGGTGAAGCAATACGAAAAAGGAAAGCTAGAATTTATGGAGCGGGATGCATATATTCAGCTTGTTGCCGACCAATTAGAAGTACTTCCACCTGCGATGGTTGTCCAACGTATTACTGGTGATGGACCGATCGATTTAATGATTGGCCCAATGTGGAGTGTCAATAAATGGGATGTATTAAACGGCATAGATGCGGAGCTTTTAAAAAGGGATAGCTATCAAGGGAAATTTTATGAAAAGACTGGTGTTCTACAATGATTTTAAAAAGAGTTTTACCATTTGCAAAAGAATTACTAGCAAGTGTTGTTGAAAAAGGTGATTCGGTAGTAGATGCAACTGCCGGAAATGGACATGATACCTTATATCTTGCAGATTTAGTAGGAAAAAATGGGCATGTGTATGCTTTCGATGTACAAAAAGAAGCCATTCAGTCAACCGCCGAAAAACTAAAACTAGCAAACTTGAGTGAGCAAGTTTCGTTAATTCATGATGGGCATGAAAATCTAGCAAAATATGTGTCTGGTCAAGTATCTGCTGCCATTTTTAATTTGGGTTATTTGCCTGGTAGTAGTCATGAGATCGTGACAAGAGGAGCTTCAACTATTCAAGCAATCGAATCTCTATTACATTTATTAAAAGTTGGCGGGCTTATCGTGCTAGTCGTTTACCACGGTCATGAAGGTGGAAAAGAGGAAAAAGATACCCTGATGGATTTCGTACAACAATTACCACAGTCGTACGCCCATGTGCTTTCGTACCAATTTGTCAATCAACAAAATGACCCGCCGTTTATATTGGCGATTGAAAAAATGAAGATGAGTTAACGTTTTAAGGAAACCCGACCTTTTTTGAATAGGTCGGGTTTCCTGCATTGCAACTACTATTAAAAGATTTGCAATGAAAAAAAGTTTTATATAATTTAAGTAACACTTCAACCACCTTTATGCATATCTAACAAAAATATGGGTATAGTACTTAGTAAAAAGGAGTAACTCCATGCCTAAAATTGCCTCTATAAGTACATATAAACCTCCCTATTCATTAAACCAAACTAATATTGAACAATTAACAAAAGAACTGTTCCAAGACAAAATCGCACAGCTAGATCGATTATTAAAAGTATTTGAGAATGGAGATATCGAAACCCGCAATTTTTGTGTACCTTTAGAGTGGCATCGAACAGATCATACTTTTGAAGAACGCAATGATATTTATATAGATTTAGCGACAAAATATAGTGTAGAGGTTATCCAAGCTTGCCTTCAAAACACAGCTTTTTTACAAACTACGATAGATCCAAAAGAAATTGATGCCATTATATTTGTCAGTACTACTGGAATCTCTACTCCGAGTATTGATGCACGCGTGATGAACCATCTTCCTTTTTCCGATCGCATGAAACGTATCCCGTTATGGGGACTAGGTTGTGCTGGTGGAGCTGCAGGAGTTAGCCGAGCATTTGACTATTGCAAAGCTCATCCGACAGAGAAAGTACTCGTTGTTTGTGTAGAGCTTTGCAGTCTTACTTTTCAACCAAATGATTTTTCGAAAAGCAATTTAATAGGTGCTTCTCTTTTTGCGGACGGTGCCGCTTGTGTATTAGTATGTGGGGATGAAGCAAATGTTTCAACGAAAAGACCCGTTCCTCACATTATAAATACAGCTTCTAAATGGATGCCAGACTCTGAAAATGTAATGGGATGGGATATTAAAAATAGTGGATTACATGTTGTATTTTCAAAGAGTATCCCTTCTATTATTTCTAGCTGGCTTGGTCCTTTCATCGATGATTTTTTTACAGAACAGCAACTGACAACAGAACAACTCGACCATTTTGTAGCACATCCCGGAGGAAAAAAAGTACTAAAAGCATATGAGGATACACTACACCTGACAGAAGACCACACATCAATTTCGCGAGACGTATTAAGAAATCATGGTAATATGTCTTCACCAACCGTCTTATATGTATTAGAGCAATTCATGCAAAATGAAAATAAAAAAGAAGCGATTGGTTTACTTGTAGCACTTGGCCCTGGATTTTGTGGAGAAGCAGTATTACTAAATTGGGGGGATTAGCATGTTGTTTTGGATTATCATATTCCTTGTAATTGCTCAAAGAATTATAGAAGTTTTGATTGCCAAACGAAATGAAAAGAGGATGCTTGCACGCGGAGCATATGAAGTAGGTAGCTCACATTATCCTTATATGATTACGCTTCATGTAAGTTTTTTTGTGTGCTTGATTGCAGAAGTCGTCTTTTTAAACCAACGTATTTCACCTTTATTTCCATTGTTTATGTTAATCTTTTTATTTGTTCAGGCACTTCGAATTTGGTGTTTAACCTCCTTAGGGACATTTTGGAATACGAAAATCATGATCTTACCCGGCGCAAACGTTGTGAAATCTGGTCCATATTTGTATATTAGACATCCCAATTATGTGGTCGTATGTATTGAAATAGCGCTATTACCTTTAATGTTTCAGGCATATTTTACCGCTATTTGCTTTACGCTCTTAAATCTAGCGATGCTTTCGGTTCGCATTCCACTAGAAGAAAAGGCTTTGATAGAAGCAACTGATTACAAAGAGGAATTTAAAAAGAAGATTTCGGCATCTTAACCGAAATCTTCTTTTATTTTGGATATTATTTTTTATTTGCTGCTTCTTCCACTGCTCTTGCAACTAATTGATGCACAGTTGGATCGAGTGGATTTGGTATTAACTCCCCTGGTTTTGTATGACCGACAATTGCTTGGGCTGCAGCTATTAGCATTGGGTATGTTATAGCAGACGCTCCAGCATCTAATGCTCCCTTAAATATACCTGGGAATCCGATTACGTTGTTTACAGAACGTCCATCTGCTGCAAAAGCTGCTCCTGCTGCGATTGCTTCAGATGGAAGTATTTCTGGATTTGGATTGGAAAGCGCTAAAATGATTTGTCCTTTTCGAACCATTTCAGGTTTGATCAAGCCAGACACTCCCGTTGTGGCAACGATAATATCACAAGTCTCCATCATTTCCTCAAGAGAGCCAATTGTTTTCCCTCCGTGCTTTAATAGACGATTTTGTGCTTCTTCTTGGCGATCTAGCCCATAAACGTCTTCTACACCATAAGCCATTAACATACGGCAAATCGCAAGACCAGCTGCACCAAGACCAATTTGACCGATTTTCGCTTTTTTCACATCGACATTGGTAGCTTTGCATGCAGATAATATAGCCGCTAAAGCAACTACTGCCGTACCATGCTGATCGTCATGCATAACAGGAATTGGAAGCTCTTCTTTTAGCCTTTCTTCAATTTCAAAGCAATGCGGAGAGCCAATATCTTCCAGTAAAATCGCTCCAAAACCTTTATGAATATGCTTCACTGTTTCTACTATTTCATCCGGATCGCTCGTGTTCAATAAAATCGGAATTCCACTTAATCCGACGAATTGATCTAATAATACAGCTTTCCCTTCCATTACTGGCATACCAGCAACTGGACCAATATTGCCTAAACCTAAAATCGCTGTACCGTCTGTTACGATAGCAACAGAGTTTCCAATCGATGTGAAGTAGTTAGCTTTTTCTGGATGGTTGTAAATTTCCATACACACACTTGCGACTCCGGGCGTATAGATTCGTTGCAAATCTCCAAGAGAGCGTACATCCAATCTACTCTTCATCGCAATTTTTCCGCCTTCATGCGCATTCAGTACATCATCTGTTACCGCATGAATTTTCACACCGTTTCCAATTTCTTCAATATTTGCAATTACTTGATCTAATTGTTCAATCGATTTACATGTAATCGTAATATCACGAAGCGTCGTCAATGCACCACTTTTTAAAGTAGTAATATCACCAATATCTCCTTCTCCTAAACCGATTGCAGTTGCAACTTTCGCAAAATTACCTGGTTTTGATGGAGTTTCCACAATAATATTTCGAATAATATGTTGTTTTTGCATATATTTCTCCTTTTGAATCTCTATATCTACCGTTTGATTATAACACAAAAAATCCCTTATTCTTATGGAATAAAGGATTCTTCCTTATTTAAGAGAACAATAAAGTTTCCAATGCTAGCGGTTCAATATATTGACCATCTTTATAAACACGCATATTGCCACCAGAAATCTCATCAATTAAAATTATTTCATTCGTTTTAGCATCTCTACCAAATTCGAGTTTAATATCATATAATTCTAACCCTTTTGTCGCTAAATCTTCTTTCACAAGTTGAGAAATTTGTTGCGTTAAAGTTTGTAACGTTTCATATTCTTCTTCTGACAAAATGGAAAGCATCGAGAGTGCTTGTTTAGAAATAGGAGGATCCTGACGATCGTCGTCTTTAATCGTTACTTCGACAAATGCATCGAGAGGTTGTCCTTCTTCACAATATGCTCCGTATCTGCGTAGAAAGCTTCCAACAGCTTTAAAGCGACAAATAACCTCAAGTCCTTTTCCAAAAACTTTTGCTTCTTTTACGGTCATGGTAGATTCCTCAATATTCGAATCAATGAAATGAGTAGGTATTTCTTTTTCCATTAACTTTTGAAAGAAGTATGTAGTCATACGAAGTCCTGCTTTACCAGCACCTTCTATTGTTAGTCCTACTGTATTTGCACCCGGATCAAAAACACCATTTTCTCCAGTCACATCATCTTTAAACTTCAATAAAATATTCCCGTTATCCAGCTTATATACATCTTTTGTTTTTCCTTGGTATGTAAGATTCACTTGGAACTTCCTCCTTTTTATAGCTACGACTTATTTTACACCTAAAGGATGCCGTCAAACAATATAACCAATAGATCTTAGCACATTATTTATAAAAGAATCAGAATAAGCAAAAATTTCTTCTCGTTCTGGTTCCTGATGCAAATCATGAAAACAATTTTTCCATTCTTTGAACTGATATTCGGAAAGAGTTTGTTTTTTTAACCAGCTAATGGTTGTTTGAGTATCCGTAATTTTGTCCCGTTCTCCTGTCATCAATAAAACCGGAACATTCGGGATAGATTCTTCTGCTTGAACGACGGTTTTCATCAATATTTGCAGTTCTTTATACCAGTCATTCGAAACAAGTGTACGATATGATTGGTCTTCCACAAATTGACGGTACACATCGTAATTTCTTGTTAACTCATTTAACTGAAGATCATGATTAATCTTTTGCGGGACAGATAATTTAGCTAGCGCATTTGTCCATTTAGAGGGCATTTTTTTCAATTGGAGCCATGGGGATGTTAGAATTACCCCCGCATATTCTATTTCTAGTTTACGCATTACTTTCACTAACAAAGTTGCACCTAGGCCGTGACCCATTAGGAAAATTGGTAGATCATATGTAACTGCAACTTGAAGTGCCTGTTTTATATAGTCTTTATACAATTCAAAAGACTCATCATGTAGCCCTTTTGCTTTTTTTAGTTCACCATGACCAGGTAAATCCCCCATAACGATATGACAATTGGAGCTTCTTAGTTTTTCAATTAGCCAAGCATATCTTCGATGGTGTTCATATGCACTATGCACGAGGACAACTACTGCCTTTGGTTTTTCTTCTGCTTCCCATTTCCACATGAACAGCACACCTTTCTGTTTTGTTTCATTTTTTGCATTTGTTTGATACGATTAATTATATTCTATTTTAATAAAGGGTGTGTATTTATTGATTTATCCATATAAAGACAAAATTCCATCGATAGATGAAACTGCTTTTATAGCTGATTATGTCACAATAACAGGCGATGTGACAATCGGTCCGGAGTCTACAATTTGGTTCAATACGGTAATTCGAGGGGACGTTGCTCCTACGATTATTGGACGTAAAGTAAGTATTCAAGATTTAAGTTGCCTTCATCAAAGCCCAAATAAGCCACTTATTATTGAGGATGAGGTAACGATAGGCCATCAAGCAACATTACATAGCTGTATCATTCGTAAAGGCGCATTAGTTGGAATGGGGTCAATTATTTTAGACGGCGCAGAAATCGGAGAAGGTGCATTTATAGGAGCAGGAAGTCTTGTACCTCCAGGAAAGAAAATCCCACCTAACTCATTGGCATTTGGAAATCCGGCAAAAGTGGTACGAGAGCTGAACGATGCTGATAAAGCAGATGTACAGCGAATTATTCATGAGTATGTCGAAAAAGGACAGTATTATAAATCATTACAGGAATAAGAAATGCTCAAATGAACTGCTCGTCGATTAATACTATGACAGAAAGAATTTTTAGGGGGGCTAGTATAACTAACAGCCTCTCTCTTTTAGGGAAGAATATGGAGAGTAGTTACTCTTAACTTTATAGATTTTTTAATCTGCAGCTACATAAGTGCAGCATGAACTCGCCAACGGAAAGCGAAGTGCACCGTGCTAAAGCACCTGTCTCTGGCCAATTTAGCTCATGGGAGCGATAAAATCGAAATAACGCACGTAATAGGGAAACTGCGCGGTAAGGCTTTATTAGGTATCCGCCGTGATTTTCGCTACAGGGTGGACGCTTTCCGCGGGCACAGCTTCAATCTCCTCGTCGCTCACGCTCCTGCGGGGCTTTCAGCTCGTGCTGTTCCCGCTGGAGTCGCCACCCTTTCGCTACAATCCAGTAGAGTTTGCTAATTACTAAGAAATAATGCACTAGATCTAGTACTACATTGTTTTTTCTATAGGGTGAAAACCTATGGTTAATTGAATAAGACATACTTTATAGTGATTATTAGTAGGTTCTATTGATTGGAGTGCAAGGCGGCGACTCCTGTGGGATTAGCGAGACAGGTGAGACCCCGCACGTAGCGTTAGCGGAGGAGGAGGCTCACCGCTCGTCCCACGGAAAGCGTCCGCCTGGAGCGGAAATCATGGCGAACATCTTAAAATCTTTACCGCGCAGTTTCCCTAAACCACGATTAAATTAAAACATGCCATTCCTTATGCGACTTGATTCAAGTTATCCACATATCTAAATTCTTTATAGTTTTCTAACCAATAAAAAAGCGATACTTCCCTAAATAACAAGGAAAGTATCGCTTTTATCAATTATAGACCAGCTTTTTCTTTTAAAGCATCTGCTTTATCTGTTTTTTCCCATGGTGCATCGATGTCTGTACGACCGAAGTGACCATAAGCAGCAGTTTGTTTGTAAATTGGACGACGAAGATCTAGCATTTTAATAATTCCTGCTGGACGAAGGTCGAATAATTCACGAATATACGCTACTAATTGTGCCTCTTCTACTTTTCCTGTTCCAAATGTATCGACAGCAATAGATACAGGTTGTGCTACACCAATAGCATAAGCTAATTGAACTTCACAACGATCTGCAAGTCCTGCAGCGACAATATTTTTTGCAACATAGCGAGCAGCATATGCAGCTGAACGGTCAACTTTCGTTGGATCTTTACCAGAGAAAGCCCCACCGCCGTGACGAGCATATCCACCGTACGTATCAACGATAATTTTACGACCTGTTAAACCAGCATCCCCTTGAGGACCACCGATTACAAAACGACCAGTTGGGTTGATAAAGTATTTTGTATTTTCATCGATTAAATGAGCAGGAACAATTGGATTGATCACTACTTCTTTTAAATCTTTTTGGATTTGTTCTAACGTTACTTCTGGATGATGTTGGGTAGAAATAACAATCGTGTCGATACGAACTGGATTATTATTTTCATCATATTCCACTGTCACTTGCGTTTTACCATCTGGGCGTAAATAGTCTAATGTGTCATCTTTACGCACTTCTGCTAAACGACGTGACAACTTGTGCGCTAAACTGATTGGAAGTGGCATAAGTTCTGGTGTTTCGTTACATGCATAACCAAACATAAGACCTTGGTCCCCTGCTCCAATTGCTTCGATATCTGAATCAGTCATTGATCCTTCACGAGCTTCTAACGCTTGGTCAACACCCATTGCAATATCAACTGACTGCTCGTCAATTGCAGTTAACACCGCAGAAGTTTCCGAGTCAAATCCGTATTTTGCACGAGTATAACCTATTTCTTTAATAGTAGAACGTACTACTTTTGGGATATCTACATAAGTAGATGTTGTAATTTCTCCTGCAACTAAAACAAGTCCAGTTGTTACACTTGTTTCACAAGCAACACGTGCATTTGGATCTTCTGTTAAAATTGCATCTAAAATAGCATCCGAAATTTGGTCACAAATTTTATCTGGATGCCCTTCTGTAACTGATTCCGATGTAAATAATCGGCGTTGTGTCATAGAATATTCCTCCTATATCCTGCGAGATTTCTCTCAAGAATTGATACGGTACTCATTCCCATGTCAAGCCATTTCAAATGGATTAAACTTGAAGCCGTTTCGGACTTGGCACACAAGGATAAAGGGCGATGTAATATAAAAAAGCCTTTCACTCACGTAATTTACATGAGGAAAGGCATTCATTTCATAAGCACCTTTCACTCTTATCAATCAAGGAATCACACCTTGTCTCAGGTTGGGCACCTTTGTAATACTAGAAATTACAGGTTGCCGGGTTTCATAGGGCCTGACCCCTCCACCAGCTCGGGATAAGAGTATCCGTTCAATTTATCATCATACGGAAACAACAGACAAATGTCAACAAAAAAACCGTTATTATTTAAAATGAAAATAAACACTCAATTAGTGTAGACTATTAAGTTAAATGTGTTATACTAATTCACATATCAAGTAAATACTCCTCCAAGCAAGGAGGAAAAACGAAAAAAGGATGGTAAATACAATATGAATTCAATCGATACGGTGAGTGAACTGAACGAATTGCTAGCTGGAAATAATATTAGCGTACAATTATCAGTGCCGCAACTTGTGGAAAAAGCAACTTGTAGAGGAGAAGCTATTTTAACCTCAACAGGTGCTGTAAAAGCAGAAACAGGTAAATACACAGGCCGTTCCCCAGAAGATAAGTATATCGTAGAAGAGCCTATCTCTAAAGACAAAATCGATTGGGGTTCTGTAAACCAACCTATCTCTCCCGAAATTTTTGATGCACTATATAAAAAAGTAACAAGCTACTTAAAAGAACAAGAAGAATTATTCGTATTTAAAGGATTTGCAGGAGCAGATAAAGAATCCCGTCTTGGCATCCAAGTGATTAATGAATTTGCATGGCATAATTTATTTGCCCATCAATTATTTATCCGTCCTACCGAAGAAGAGCTTGTAAATCATCAAGCAGATTTCACAATTGTAAGCGCACCTAACTTTAAAGCAGATCCAGCGATTGATGGAACAAAATCAGAAACATTCATCATCGTTTCGATGGAAAAGCGTATTGTATTAATCGGTGGAACTGAATATGCAGGTGAAATGAAAAAATCTATCTTCTCTATTATGAACTATTTGTTGCCAGAACAAAACATTTTTCCTATGCATTGTTCAGCAAATGTTGGAGAAGCTGGGGATGTTGCATTATTCTTCGGTTTATCTGGAACAGGGAAAACAACACTTTCTGCAGATGCAGGACGTAAATTAATCGGTGATGATGAGCACGGTTGGTCAGATAATGGCGTGTTTAATATCGAAGGTGGCTGCTATGCAAAATGTATCGACCTTACTCGTGAAAACGAACCGCAAATCTTTGACGCTATTACATTTGGAACAGTTTTAGAGAACGTAGTAGTAGATCCAGAAACTCGCGTGGCGAACTATGCAGATGATTCATTAACAGAAAATACGCGCGCAGCATATCAAATTCAAAATATCGATAACATTGTAGACCCTTCTGTTGCTGGTCATCCAAATACAATCGTTTTCTTAACTGCTGATGCGTTTGGCGTACTGCCTCCAATCAGTAAGTTAACAAAAGAACAAGCAATGTATCACTTTTTAAGTGGATTTACTTCTAAATTAGCAGGAACAGAACGTGGAATTACATCTCCACAACCAGCATTCTCTACTTGCTTTGGTTCTCCTTTCTTGCCATTACACGCTACTGTATATGCTGAAATGCTTGGGAAGAAAATTGATGAGCATGGTGCACAAGTATTCCTTGTGAATACAGGATGGACTGGTGGAGAATACGGTGTTGGTAGCCGTATGAAACTAGCTTATACGCGTACAATGGTACGTGCAGCAATCAACGGGAAGTTACGAAATGTAGATACTACAACAGATGAAGTGTTTGGTCTTGAAATTCCTACTGAAATCGAAGGAGTACCAGCAGAAGTGTTAATTCCACGTAATGCATGGGAAGACAAAGAAGCTTATGACGTGAAAGCAGGAGAACTAGCACAAGCTTTCCGTAAAAACTTCCAAAAATTCGGTACAGTATCAGAAGATATTGCCCTTAAAGGCGGACCTTTAGCATAATAATCAAAAAAAGGATGTCCCATTTAAATGGTGACATCCTTTTTTATTGTCCTAAAACTATAAAATTTTCGGCATAAGGATAAATTTCTACTAGCGGTTCCCGTCCAGACTCCAGCGCCTTTGCCCCTCGGGGTCAAATGTGAAAAAGCTGCTCCTGCGCAAGCTCGTCGCAAACAAAAACGCTTGTGGCGGCTGAGGAGCTGCCTCTTTGGCCCGCATGATGCGGGTTATGTCTGCTTTGCCACAGGAAGTGGCGCACTTTGCAGACCTACCCCATCCCCATTTGCCTGTCGGGGCAGACATAGGCTCTTGCGCTTTTGTTATTAATCTGCATTTTCATCATAAAAGTGGGTGGTAGCCGATGAATTGAATAAGGAAACGAACTTTTCTGCATTTACCTCATCTACTTTATATAAAATAACTTCTGATCCGTAATGACCTATTTCTAATCGTTCGTCACCGTCTTTATTGAAGAACATCATAAACCATTTTAACCCACCTTTTGGATCGATCGAGTTATTTCTAAAATAGGTATGATTCTCCTCATTTAAGTTAACTGTCATAACCTTGACGAGTCCTTCATTTAAGATAGAAATCGCTTTCGGTCTTAATTCTTCGATTATTTCCTCTTCTTCTTTCCAGCAGTGAATCACTACATCATGAAAAGTAGTCGTATAGTTATCCCAAAGATCCTCCCAAAAACTTGTATCCAGTGCAAATGATGACTTACCTTCTATACTCATTGATTCGGTGTTTACAATGACATTTCCCAATTTCTAACTCCTCTCTGTTTTTTCATCCATGCGCATGCGTCTTTCACCACTTGACGATTTACTTTGCTCGGAAAGTAGTGGGTGAATTCAGGATAGTACCATGTTTCTACTATTTTGTTATTCCCAATAAGTTCTTTTTCTAACATTTCCGCATGCTGTGGCGAAACATTAATATCCATTTTCCCATGAATGATCAGTGTAGAAGCTTGTATTTCAGCTATTTTAAATAAGGCGTCGCGCTCCTCATAAGCTTCTGTCTTATTTGTTGGAGTACCACCTATTACCCTTTTCATCATTCTTCGCATATCCAAACGTTCCTCGTAAGTTAGATAAATATCGGATACTCCTGCCCATGTGACAATCGAAGTTATATCACTTCGTATAATGGCGGTCCATAAAGCCATAATACCACCTCGGGAGAAAGCGAAGATATGAATTCTAGACGAAATGCAAAATTGCTTTAATACATCCACTGCATAAACGGCATCCAATCGATCTTCACCTGCAAACTCGTCCCTTCCCTCTCCACCACGATTTCCGCGATAGTATGGTGCAAAAACGGTAAACCCCTCTGAAGCTATCTGGGCAATACGGGCAGGTCTTACCATACCAATACTTTGCATGCCACCCCTCAAATACAATATCCCATCATACCTTCCTTCTTGTTTGGGGGAAGCGAGCATTCCTTTCACTCGCAATCCACAAGACCAATATGTAATTTCAGTTAAATTAATATGTGGATTTGGGGAAGGATATTTTCGCATTTTTTCAATCGTTCCATTTTCCTTCATACATATTCACCTTCTCTAACATTGCTTGCATACCCTGATCTTGCATATGAAAGCTCAAATTTTCGCAGTTGGAGAGTTCATCCATCGTCAACCACAATGCGCCATCCGTTTCATAATTGGCCCTCTCTTCATGAATATACCTTATGTTTGCTAAAAATACCGCCTTACAGAAGGGGTTTATCTCATGCACCATATATTCGGCAAACCATTCAAGATTGTCAATTTCCACATTAGTTTCCTCTAATACTTCCCGTATCGCCGCTGTCTCTAATGTTTCATTTTCCTCCACTTTACCGCCAGGAAACTCAATACCTCGCTTTGGATGTTTCGTTAATAGCCACTTTCCTTTATATTTTGCTAATACTAATACATGCATCGGCTTAGTCTGAAGTAGCCCTTTTTCAAAGGAAAGTTCCACTTGTATACCATTTAAATCTTGAAAATTAATCATTCTTTATCCCTCTTTTTGTTTACTATTCAAAAGTTTATCCCGCATTCACGGGCAGTAAGACTCCCACTTCAAGATTTAAGAAAAGTGAAAAGATAAGCGGGAGATCAACTGCCCGTAAAAGCCCGTTTAAATGATCCCAGACTAAGTGCACAACCTCGTGTTGCAACGTCTGTGTGACCCACGTCGTGTGGGACACAACTAACAATCAGTGGGGGATGAAGGGGGACTAAAAACCCGACGTCCATGTCGCAACGTCCCCACTAGCACGTCCTGCGCGTCGAAAAACCCCCACTGATTGAAGTTTCACTTTATCATAGAAGAAATCTAAAGAATAATATTCCAGTATACAAGCATAATCCCAATATCCGCTAAACAATGACTAATAATAGGCGCTGTAATCGAACCTAGCTTAATACGAAATATTCCCCACATGATCCCTGCCAAAAATACAGGTATTACTGCCAACACATTAAATGGAAAACTAAATATTTCCTGTACGACAATCAGATGATACATACTATAAAATATAGCCGTAATCACAATCGCTGAAACATCTCCTAATTTTATAGATATTCTTCCATACATGAATTCTCTCCAATAAAGTTCTTCTAATATAGGGTTAATCAACGCTAATACTAATACAAGTATAATTACCTTCGTCCCGCTAAAATCCCATCTTTCTAATAACTGCTGTAATTGTTTAATATCGATAACAAAAGATTGGAAAAAAAAGACGAAGCCATAAATGGATATTAAACAAATCAATCCACTTATAATTCCTACCAATATATTTTTTTTCGAGAAAACAAGCTGTAAAGACGAACTATCTGTTCTTTTCCAGGAAGCAACAAAAAGCGGTATAAATAATAACCAACTGTAAAATAAAAGAAAAGTAATAAGGATATTTTGGAGTATAGAAAGGCCAATATAGATAAAGGCAGTTGGCATTATGAGTAATAAACCTTGTTTAATCATGCTTCCTCCTCAGAATTACAAGCTTCAACTTATTTCCATGTCTAGAAACTTAACAGGATTCCACTTATAAAGATGCCTGTATTTTTCTTTTCATTTTACCATATGTAAGAAAAAAGACTTAGCAGCGCTGCTAAGTCTTTCCTTCGACTACTCTTTCTGTTCATCCCGTTTATAATGCTCATTTCCCTCTTCTCGATTTTGAGCGATATTTTGTTTTGCTTTAATTTGGGGATTTTGGTTTAACAGAGAACTTACATTACGATAAGTGGCAGGATTTTCGTTACCTTTTCGGTTAATATTTTTGCTCAACGGTCTCTCTCCTTCTTGGGGTAAAATAGGGTAGCTGTTCGACAAACTGTTTAGATTCTTCATCTCCAAATTCATGAATGAGCGCATATAGCTTTTTCATTCTTCTATCGTATTGATCATTTTCTTTATCGAAATGATACTTCTTTATCGGTATATGCGCTCGCCAAAAATTGCTGATCTCTACACTATCTAATTGATTGAAAAGCATTCGAAAAACAGGAATAATTTCACGGTTCACCGTAATTTCAAATTCCCATGGGGATTCGTCGGGGTACATATATAATTGTTGGTTTTTGACCGATATATATACTTTACTTAAAGTCATTTACACACATCCTTTTCAAATAGTATGTGGGCAAAATAAAAAAACATGCACCTAAAATAATAGGTACATGCTTTTCTTTTCTTACGCTTGAATATCTAATACTGTTCCTTTAAAAGGATGAGGAGCAGCAGTTTCAGGCATATCTTGCAGCATTTGAACTGCAGCTACGGTATCCATATTCATGGCATTTTGTAAAACGCTCATTTGAACCGTTTGCTGTAGTTGTATAAGTTGCGAAGACATGATGGAGTTTAAATCCATGAAAACCCCTCCTTATATCCTTATTATCGACAAACAGCTAAATACTTTACATAGGTTTTATTTCTTAGTTTCGTTTGTATCCCCTAAAAACGCATTCAACATCCATTGATGTTTTTCCGTTTTTTGATAAATAGCGTTCAACATATCCTCTGTCATATCATCTTCTTCTTTTGCTGCTTCATCCATTCCTTTTTTGAGTGATTTCATAATCTTATCAAAATCTTCTACAACAGCTTGTACCATTTCATCTGCGCTTTCTTTGTTCTTTGCTTCTTTAATATCGGAAAGCTCTAAATGCTCTTTTAACGTTGCAACTGGTGCCTCACCTAAAGTTAATAAACGCTCAGCAATTTCATCCATATTTAAGGTTGCTTCGTTATATAGTTCTTCAAATTTAGCGTGTAATGTAAAGAAAGATGGTCCCTTCACATACCAGTGAAAATTATGTAACTTTGTATATAGTACCGACCAATTCGCTACTTGCTTGTTTAGTTCTTTTTTTAATGCTTCTGACATAAATTTGCCACTCTCCTTGAAATAATAGTTGCTTTCTCTTTTAATATACCTCTTTATTACTTACAATAAACTTAAATACAATATATATGGAGTGAATTAAATGGTATTCTGGATTTTAGGTGCGGCAATTCTTCTTAGTATAATTGGATTTGCATTTGTATATAAATTAGCGATGAATGAAAAACCTTCTACTATTGACCCAAAACCAAAGGATGTCAAATAATATATGAAGCAAATTATTATCGCTATTTTCCGCTTTTATCAAAAATTTATCTCTCCTTTAACACCACCAAGTTGTAGATTCTATCCCACTTGCTCACACTATGGTGTAGAAGCAGTACAAAAACATGGAGCGATTAAAGGTGGTTACTTAACCATTAGAAGAATATCCAAATGTCATCCTTTTCACGAAGGTGGCATTGATCCGGTTCCAGACGAATGGCCTTTGAAGAAAAAATAATTCAAAGGCTATTTTTTCTTGCTTTTTTTTGATTAGTCTTGTATGATGTAAAAGTTAAATCTTTTTAAAACGTAACGATTACTATTTAGGAGTGGAAATATGAAAAAAGGTCTTCTATTATTTTTAGTATTCCTGCTTGTTTTATTCACGGCAGCTTGTGGAAATGAAACGAGTCAAACAGAAACAACGCAAGAAAAAGACGATACCTTACAAGTGTACACAACTGTCTATCCGCTTCAATATTTTACTCAAAGAATTGGTGGAGAAACAGTTAATGTTCAATCTATTTATCCAGCTGGAGCTAATGAGCATACATTTGAGCCTACTCAAAAAGATATGATAGCACTTGCTGATGCAGATTTATTTTTCTACATAGGTTTAGGTTTAGAAGGTTTTGTCGATAATGCCAAAAAAACATTAGCGGACGAGCATGTGAAAATGATTGCAACAATTGATGCTGTTCCTGAAGATCAACTAAATGCTAGTGATCACGATCACGAACATGAGGAAGCTACAGAAGAAGTACACGATCATGAGCATGAAGAAGCTACGGAAGAAGCACATGACCATGAGCATGAAGAAGCTACGGAAGAAGGTCACGAAGGTCATGACCACGGAGATACAGACCCACATGTATGGATTTCACCGAAAATTAGTCAAAATCTAGCTCTATCTATTAAGAACTCACTTGTAGAAGCTGCTCCAAAAGAAAAAGAAACGTTCGAAAAAAATTACGAACAATTAATCCAAGAACTACAAGAACTAGATCATGATTTTGAAGAAATGGCACATGAAGTACCGAACAAAACATTTTTCGTTTCTCATGCTGCATTCGGATATATTGCTAACACATATGGTTTGGAGCAAATTGCAGTAGCTGGGTTAAACTCACAAGATGAGCCATCGCAAAAAGAATTGACAAAGTTAATCGATTTAGCAAATGAAAAAAATATTAAGTATATTTTGTTTGAACAAAACGTCTCTTCTAAGCTGACAGAAGTCATTCAACAAGAAGTTGGTGCAGAAAGCTTAGTTTTACACAATTTAGGTGTTTTATCAAAAGAAGATGTTGCGAATAACGAAACCTACTTCACACTTATGCAAAGAAATTTAGACGCATTGCGAACGGTATTAAAATAATAAAAAACACTTAGAATTTATTTTCTAAGTGTTTTTTATATGATTGAAAAATTCTCTACGTAGCAACTTATTCGATGCATTACGAGGCAATTGATCTACAAAATAGTAGTCCACTGGCTGCTTGTAGGAAGCTAGCTGCTTTTTCATAAACGCTCTTAAGCTTTCTTCAGTAGTTTCCTCTTTTAATACAACAAATGCGACAGGTACTTGCCCCCATTTGTCATCCTGCCTTCCAGCCACCCCAGCTTCTTTAACTGCAGGATGTTTAGCCAAAGCTTGTTCTATTTCTGCAGGATATATATTTTCTCCCCCAGAAATGATTAAATCCGAACGCCGATCAACGACAAATAAATAACCTTCTTCATCCAAATATCCTAAATCACCGGTATGCAACCAACCATCTACTAAAGGATTTTTTTGTTCCGCTGCTCCAACATAGCCTTGTGTTACATGTGGTCCTTTTATACAAATCTCTCCGATTTTTTCTACACCATCAATACGTACATTCGCAAAGAAAAGTGGTTTACCGGCAGAGCCTAATTTGATAATGGCATCCTCACTTGCTAAGGTTGTCGTCTGAGATGCAGTTTCTGTCATGCCATATGTTTGTAGCACAGGAATATTTCGTTCGATTGCTCTCTCTAAATAATGTAGAGGCACTGGCCCACCGCCGACAAGCATCGATCGGAACGTATCTGGAAAAGAAAGTTCACGCTCTTCTAATACAGTTAGCATTCTTTCTAATGTAACCGCCACAACAGACATTCTTGTAACAGTACCAGATAGAATCTCTTCTACTGCCGCCAAAGCGTCAAATTTCGTATGAAGACTGACCGTCATTCCGTATATTACTGAACGCATTAATATCGAAAAGCCACTAATATGAAATAATGGCATAGTGCATAACCAACAGTCGTTTGGTTGGACACCTAGATTAAGGGCTGATCCAGTCGCATTCATTAAATGGTTTTCAAGCGATTGTCGCACCCCTTTAGGTCTTCCAGTCGTACCGGAAGTATACATAATTGTTATCGTACGTTCTTTTGGCCACTCCTTCTCTACTTCAAAAGCGGTTTGCTCAGCGCCTTCAACATCATCGAAAGACCATTTATTTGCAAAAGATAAAGTTCTTTTTGCATGATCATCAACCAATAAAAGATCCGGTGCACTATCTGCTAGTTGATAGTTCAACTCTTCTTCTGATAAACGTTCATTTAACATAACAAGCTCGCAACCAATTTGCATACATCCATGTAAAACAACTACTAACCTTACATCAGAAGACGCTAATATAGCTACTCTCATACCGCGTGTGATACCTTTTGTATGAAGCTTTTCTGCGTATTTAGTTGCTTTCCCTAACAGTTGTGCAAATGTCCACTCCTGGTCATTAAATCGTAAAGCAACACGATTCGGTGTTAAGCTTGCTCTTTTCATCAATAAATTCGGATACATATATATTAATCTCCTTTAGAAAAAGCTGCCCCAAATAAGGGCAGCTCATACTGTTTAGGCAATCACGGAAAACGTGGGAATTGACCAAAATCAGGCTTACGTTTTTCTTTAAATGCATCGCGACCTTCTTTAGCTTCATCTGTAGTGTAGTAAAGAAGAGTTGCATCTCCTGCCATTTGTTGAAGACCTGCCAATCCGTCTGTATCTGCATTCATCGCTGCTTTTAAGAAGCGAAGAGCAGTCGGACTCATTTCTAGCATTTCTTCACACCATTGTACAGTCTCGTCTTCTAATTGTTCATAAGGAACAACTGTGTTAACTAATCCCATATCAAGTGCTTGTTGAGCATCGTATTGGCGGCATAGGTACCAAATTTCACGTGCCTTCTTATGTCCAATAATACGAGCAAGATAACCTGAACCATAACCTGCATCAAATGATCCCACTTTTGGACCTGTTTGTCCAAAGCGAGCATTGTCAGCAGCAATTGTTAAGTCACATACAACATGTAATACATGACCTCCACCGATTGCATAACCAGCTACCATTGCAACAACTGGCTTTGGAATAACACGGATTAAACGTTGTAAGTCTAGTACGTTTAAACGAGGAATTTCGTCTTCTCCAACGTATCCACCATGTCCACGTACTTTTTGGTCTCCACCTGAACAGAAAGCATGCTCACCTTCACCTGTTAAGATAATGACACCAACATTTTTATCATCGCGTGCGCGTGAAAATGCATCAATCATTTCCATTACCGTTTTCGGACGAAATGCATTTCGCACTTCTGGACGGTTAATGGTTACTTTCGCAATACCGTTGTAGTACTCATACTTAATGTCTTCATATGTATGTAGCGTTGTCCATTCACGAGTCATCTTTCTTCCTCCTCTAAAATAACTTTCTTTATTATTGTAGCAAAGATTTTCGGTTTTTCCACATGAATTGCATGTCCAGTATCTTCTATGACTTCTAAATGCGAGTTTGGCAACTCCTGTTGCATTCGTCTAGCAATTGCACAAAACTTTAAATCAAGCTCTCCAACCACTAATAATACTGGGATTGTTATATCCTTTAGTATTGTCCAATAAGAAGGTTGCACTCCTGTACTAAATCCTTTCAAGCTATTGCTAAGTCCAACTGCTGACTGAGCAAGTCTTTCCTTACGAATAACTGTTTGCTTTTCAGGAGACAACTTTTTTTGTGTTTGGAATAAAGATATATTCTCCCAAAAATCAACGAAAGAAATAACTCCTTCTTTCCTAATACGTTCTGCAAGCAACTCATCCGACAACTTTCTTTTCTGTCTTTCCTCATCGTCTGCGAGGCCTGGAGAGCTACTCTCTAGTATTAATCTATCAACAGGGTATTTAGCCGTGTATGCTAACGCTAAGCGTCCTCCCATGGAGTATCCGACAAGCGTAAAGTGAGCCCACTCCAATTGTTGAAATATCGCATGAAGGTCTTCTATCTGCTCCTCTACATCATAACGGGTGGCATCGACTGGCTTTTCCGTCAGTCCATGTCCGATTAGATCAATTGCCAATATTTCCACTGAAGAAGGAAGATAGCTAATTACTTCCTCCCAAGTACTACTAGAACCTGTAAAGCCATGTAAGCAGACAACTTTTTCAGTAGCTCCGATATTATATCGCTTGATATGCATATTGATCGAACGAACCGTCCTATTTATACTTTCCAACTAGAATCTAACTCCTCCGAAATACCAACCCATAATTTTTGATGCGTTTCTGTATTGACTTGTCGATTCGTAAATACTTCTATAATACGGATATCTGTCGTCTTAGGCTGCATCAATGCTTGTTGGAATGCTTCCTTCGTGTGTACAGCATCATACTGGGCATCATACATAGCTGCAATATGTGAAAATTCTAAACCAGTAGGTGTTCCGAATAATTGCTCAAAATAATGTGTTTCGGTTGACTGCGATAAATAAGAGAAGATACCTCCTCCATCATTGTTCATAATAACAATTGTACAATTTGTTTGATGGAATCTACTCACAATTAGCCCATTCACATCATGTAAAAAAGCAAGATCTCCGATAAGCAAATATCCATGTCGATTGGTCGCAGCTTGAACGCCTAATGCTGTTGATACTACTCCATCAATTCCGTTCGTCCCTCTATTTGCATATATTTGAATATCTTTCTTCGTTTTATTGAAAAAAGTATCTACATCACGAATCGGCATACTACTGCTAGCAAACAAATCTACCCCATCAGGAAGTGCTTCAAACAATATTCCCGCCAATGCACCTTCATCTTCCTCGTTCGCTATATACGCTTGTATATGTTTTGTCGCGATACCATTCGCTTTGGACCAATTGTGTAAATAACTAGAGGCTTGCTTTTCTTCAATCGGAATCCATAATGTATTTGTCTCTACTTGTACATGATGCGTTACCGCATGAATAGAATCACGGAAAAGTGGACTGTCATCTACTACTATAAATACTTTTGGCTTGCATGCCTTCAAAAATAAGGTGAGTGGCTTCGAAACAGGCTGCGCCCCAAAACGAATAACAACATTCGGAATAGCAGTTTGTTTAAATGCCTCGTTTTTCAAGAGTGCATCATACTGATCAATACATAGTTCCATACAATCATCTGGTACCGATGTTCGTAAGTTAGAAAGTGGATCGACTATTACTGGCCACTGAACTGTTCTTGCAAATTCCCAAAAGCCTTCCGTCGAATGTATGGAATCCCCAACAATAATTAATCCCTTATCTTCACGCATCAGTAAATCTAAGTACCATTCCGTAAAATCATTACTTGGGACAAGCTTTCCTACTTCTGATACTTCCATCTCCGTTATTGGTAATGACTGCTCCATATTTAACAAGAGGGGCTCTCTAAAAGGTACATTTATATGGACCGGGCCCATTGGTGCAGACTTCGACGTGGACACTGCACGATGAATATGACGCTCCATAAAGGCCAAACCTGCTGTATCCACTTCTGGAAGCGGAAAGTCAACAGACCATTTGACATGCTTCCCAAACAGATGTATTTGATCAATTGCTTGCGGCGCTCCGACTTCCCGTAATTCATGTGGACGATCTGCCGTCACCACAAGTAACGGAACACGCGCGTAAAAAGCTTCCACAATTGCTGGAAAGAAATTCGCTGCAGCTGTTCCAGAAGTACAAAGAAGCACAACGGGTTCCTTTGTTGCTTTAGCAATACCTAATGCAAAGTAGCCAGCCGAACGTTCATCTGTCTGGCGATAAAATGCAAAACCATCGCTTTTCGCGAAGCCATAAGCAAGAGGTGTTGATCTGGAACCGGGACACATTACAATATGTTTAACACCAGCTTGCTTAATTGTTTCAACAAATTGATTTACATAGGATGTTAAATACTCGATGTTAGTCATTCATATTTCCTCCAAGCGTGCGCAGCATTGGTCTAAATTTCACACGTGTTTCTTCAAATTCTTCCATAGAAGAGGATTCTGCTACAATTCCGCCGCCTGCATATAAATAAGCATATTCATTTTCGATTAATGCAGAACGGATACCTACCGCAAACTCGCCATCCCCTTCTGTATTGATCCAACCAATTGGAGCTGCATAATAGCCACGATTCATTTGTTCGGATTCACGAATTATGCTAATCGCTTCTTGACGCGGTTCGCCGCCTAAGGCTGGTGTTGGATGTAATGCTTGTACTAATGCAAATAAAGAGGAATCCTTTTTCAAATGCCCCTCTATTGGTGTATATAAATGTTGGATATCTCTAATTTTCATAAGCTTCGGTCTTGCCGGTACTTTCAGTTCTTTACAATACTGCGCAAATACTTTCCGAATCATATCTACCACGTATTTGTGTTCCCCTAAGTTTTTAGGATCCGCCAGAAGCGCTTCTCCTAATGCTTTATCTTCCACTGAATTTTTACCACGTTTAACAGAACCTGCAAGTCCCGCAGACTGCGCTTTGGAGTTTTCTACTTTCACTAGCCGTTCTGGAGTTGCTCCAAAAAACATTTGATCCCCGTTTTCTAAACCAAATAAATAACTTTCCGGTTGTTCCATGGCAGCATGATAAATTGCTGTTGCTGGAGAGAAATCCTGATCAAACATCAACTTAAGAGAACGAGCAATTACTACTTTATTCACTTCATCCTCACGAATCCTTTTCGTTACATCTTCCACCGCATGTAAGTACTGCTCTTTTAATCGATCTTCGCGTTTTACTAATGCTGGTTTGGAATGAGTTTGAAGCTCTTTTACTTGAGCAGTGTGTATAAGCGCATCTCTTTCCACCCGTAATCGTTCAAATATATCCGCGCTCTCTTCCTCGTTTGTTATATAATGAATGCTCACAAATGTTCGATCTTGTTGAATTACTAATTGAAATGTTGCCACTACAAAGAATGCTGAAGGAAAATTGTCCCATTCAGATGTAATGGTGTTTTTAGGATCAAATGCAAATCCACCAAATAATATTGGCGAAACATCTACTTGTTCTTTAACTGAAGCATTGCATAGCTCTTTCCATTTGGAATTAATATCAGCATATCGATTATCTGCTAAGTTATTCGATATGGTATGAGCATGACCTAAGCCAACAAGCGTCAAAGTTTTTTCTTTGTTTTGCCAAAAAAATCGTTGACCTTTATATTTTTCATCCCCCGCTTCAAAAAAAGCATGAGCTGATAATCTCGATACTTCTATTGTTTCTGTATAAAAACGTAATGTTGTTTGCTTTTGACCGGTGGTTTTCGGCATTAAAATTACCTCCGTATTAATATCTTGGTGTTAATCATGATGTATTCTTTTTTATTTCTCTACCCTTTATCATACAACTTTCTACACTTTTCGGCACACATTTAGCAACGAATATATGCTAATATTGATAATGGATTGTTTAAAAGGAGAGAAAATTTTATGTCACATGAACTACAAGCCGACAAAGGTTGGCGTGTCTGGTGGAAATTAACAAGACCCCATACATTAACCGCATCATTTGCTCCAGTATTTCTGGGTACGATGATCGCACTCTATTACACAAATATTAACTGGCTATTATTTTTGGCAATGTTAGTTGCTTGTCTTTTTATACAAGCGGCTACTAATATGTTCAATGAGTACTATGATTTTGCTCGCGGACTTGATAGTGAAGAATCCGTGGGTATAGGTGGAGCGATCGTTCGAAATGGTGTTAAACCGAAAACAGTAATGCAGTTAGCATTGCTATTATATGGACTTGCTGGATTACTAGGTATCTACATTTGCTATAAATCCTCTTGGATGTTACTTGTTGTTGGCGCTGCCTGTATGCTAATAGGCTATCTGTATACTGGTGGACCTTATCCTATCGCCTACACACCATTTGGAGAATTTTTTAGTGGTGTAGTAATGGGTATGCTTATTGTTTTAATTGCGACTTTCATCCAAGTTGGTTCTGTCCCTAATTTTGCCATCTTGCTTTCTATTCCAAGTGCACTACTTGTAGCTGCGATTATGCTTTCTAATAATATCCGTGATCTTGAGGAAGATACAAAAGGCGGCAGAAAAACGATGGCGATCCTTGTAGGTAGAAAAAACGCTATTAATATTTTGGCTTCTTATTTTATCATATCCTATCTTTGGATTTTAGGCTTAGTCTTGCTACAAATTATTACACCATGGTCATTGCTCATTATATTAAGTATAAAAAAACCATTGCATGCGATTAAACTATTCAGAGAAAAGGATAATCCCCTTGAAGTAGCGCCTGCTATGAAAGATACAGCACTGACTAATACAATCTTTGTATTCCTTTTAGGGATAGGTTTATTAATCGGTTACTTCTTATAAGAAAAGCGCAAGAAGAAAAAGCAACAATTTTCTTCTTGCGTTTTTTTATGGAGTTTTTTTCTCGCATGGTTTACTCATGTTATATAAACTAACATAATTTTCAGAATATCATTTACATTTTTTATTTTTTATAATATGATGTTATATATTCTTACATTAGGAGGATCTAAATGAAAAAAATCGAAGCAATTATTCGCCCAGATGTATTTTCGGAAGTTCGTCAAGCACTTGCATTAGAAGGAATTGACGGGCTAAGCGTGACAGAAATTGCTGGTTGCGGTCGCCAAGAAGGACGCACTGGATTATTTCGTGGTAACAACTATGAAATGGAATTTCATACAAAATTGAAGCTTGAAATGGTCGTAGAAGATCATTTAGTAGAGAAATTAGTAGAAGCCATTTTGAATCACGCATCTACCAACGAAGTCGGTGATGGAAAAATATTTGTTTTACCTGTAGATGAAGCAATCCGTATAAGAACAAAAGAACGCGGTGCAGTTGCCGTAAACTAAAGGAGAGGGTTTTATGACAATAGAAATAGTTCAACATTCAATCGACATGTTGTGGGTAATGTTAGGTGCCATTTTAGTATTTTTTATGCATGCAGGATTTGCAATGCTCGAAACAGGTTTTACTCGTTCTAAAAATACATTGAATATTTTAATGAAAAACTTCCTCACAGTATCACTTGGCGCTGTTTTATATTTCCTTGTAGGGTTTGGTTTTATGTTTGGTGAATCTTTCTTTGGTGCAATAGGAACAGACGGATTTGCACTACTTGGAAGAGACGATATGGGTTTCTTCGTTTTCCAATCTGTTTTTGCAGCCACTTGTGCAACCATTATTTCAGGTGCAGTTGCTGAGCGAATGAAGTTATCTTCTTACTTACTTTTAGTAGTAGTAATGACTGGCATTATCTATCCAGTTGTAGGTCACTGGATTTGGGGAGGCGGATGGTTAGCTAAGCTTGGCTTCATTGATTTTGCAGGTTCTACAGTCGTTCACTTAACAGGAGCAATCGGAGCTTTCGTAGCAGCAGCACTTTTAGGTCCCCGTCTTGGAAAATATAGTAACGGTAAAGTTAATGTTATACCTGGTCACAGTATTCCCCTCGGTGCTTTAGGCGTTTTCGTCTTATGGGTTGGCTGGTTCGGATTTAATGGAGCAAGCACCTTAGCTGCCGACCCTACTCTTGTCCCGCAAATTATTGCAAATACTTTATTTGCTGCTTCTGCCGGAGTTTTATCTACCGCTTTTTATACAAAACTAAGATTTAAAAAATTGGACGCTTCTCTCACATTAAACGGCGCACTAGCAGGTTTAGTAAGTATTACGGCTGGAGCTGCTAACGTCTCACTCATAAGTTCTATCTTAATTGGATTACTTGCAGGTATTATTATGACAGAAGGAGTTCGCTTCTTAGATGTTATATTGAAAGTGGATGATCCTGTTGGAGCAATAGCAGTTCATGGGATAACTGGAATTTGGGGAACGTTAGCTGTTGGATTATTTGAAACTTCAAGTGGACTCCTTGTAGGTGGTGGAGCGAGCCTAATAGTTGTTCAGATATTAGGAATTTTAGCTGTTATTGTCTGGGTTTCTGTTACTGTTTCCGGATTCCTGCTTATTGTAAAAGCATTTAGCCCCATTCGGGTATCAAATGAGGAAGAAATTGCTGGACTTGATTTTGTAGAGCATGGTTCACAAGCATACGAACTGAACGATGTATTTCCTGGCATTAGCACGAAAACAGAAGGCTTTGCTCAACGCTTAACGGAGCTAGGGAAAGCTACTAATTAGGCTTCTCCTTCTTCTAAAGGCAGCACAAAAGCGCGAGCCCCTATCGCCCTTTCCAATTTAGCACAGGAACGAAATAACGCACTGAATAAGGAAACTGCGCGGTAAATAGCTCTATTAGATGATTTCCGTTGCAGGACGGCTGCTTTCCGTGGGGTGAACGATGAGCTTTTACTGCCGCTTCCGCGTAGGTTGTGAAGACTCATTAGCCCACCAGAGGAACGAAGGCTAAGAACGCCACATCCTGTGGCAACACCTTCGAAACCAACATCCTGTTGGCCTTCACTGGATTCGCCGCCTATAGCGAAATCAAATGAGCTTGCTACTTAATTAGGTCCAGCTGTTCTGATAAATTCTCTTATTAGCATATGTTTCCTGTCAAAAATCCAGTAAATGGTTGAACTAGACATAACAGGTCTTGAACACGACAAAACCAATCTAGCTGATACATTTTTGGGTAACAGAGCGGAGACTGGCGAATATTGACCGCACAGTATCCCCATAAATTGAAGTATCTCACTCACTGCCCCCTTATCCATTTAATGGATAAGGGAGATCAATTAGTTATTGAAAGCAACCAATTCTATTTCCAAAGCAACTAAATCTGTATGAGAGCAACCAAACTGCCCATGTAAGTAACTAATTCTTAAAATAGAAAATTTACTTGAAGTGAGACGCCGATAACTAATGCGTAGTTCTCCAATATTACAATTAAAATAATAAATTACCGTTCCTTATGCTACTAATAAGTTATACATATGTCCTAAACTTTTTATAATTTCCTAACCAATTAAAAAAGCATGCTTCCTAAATGGAAACATGCTTTTGTTATAATGACCCCTACGGGATTCGAACCCGTGTTACCGCCGTGAAAGGGCGGTGTCTTAACCGCTTGACCAAGGGGCCATATATATATGGCGGAGAAGGAGGGATTTGAACCCTCGCGCCGGTTGCCCGACCTACACCCTTAGCAGGGGCGCCTCTTCAGCCACTTGAGTACTTCCCCATATATTGGCTCCGAAGGTAGGACTCGAACCTACGACCGATCGGTTAACAGCCGATTGCTCTACCACTGAGCTACTTCGGAATAATAGTAATCTTAAATTGGACTAAAAACATAGATCTCACGCTCTCAGGCGTGCATTCTAACTAGCTTAACAGAACTACAGAAAGCTTCTAAATTAAAGGATTTTGATAAACTCTAAAGGATTGAAAAAAGCATGTTTCCTAACAGGATACATGCTTTTAAAATGACCCCTACGGGATTCGAACCCGTGTTACCGCCGTGAAAGGGCGGTGTCTTAACCGCTTGACCAAGGGGCCAAACATATATGGCGGAGAAGGAGGGATTTGAACCCTCGCGCCGGTTGCCCGACCTACACCCTTAGCAGGGGCGCCTCTTCAGCCACTTGAGTACTTCCCCATATGTTGGCTCCGAAGGTAGGACTCGAACCTACGACCGATCGGTTAACAGCCGATTGCTCTACCACTGAGCTACTTCGGAATAATGGTGGGCCTAAATGGACTCGAACCATCGACCTCACGCTTATCAGGCGTGCGCTCTAACCAGCTGAGCTATAGGCCCATTATTGGAGCGGGTGAAGAGAATCGAACTCTCATCATCAGCTTGGAAGGCTGAGGTTTTACCACTAAACTACACCCGCGTTACTATGGTGGCTCAGGACGGAATCGAACCGCCGACACAAGGATTTTCAGTCCTTTGCTCTACCGACTGAGCTACTGAGCCTCTTGAATTTTTATTTACTTGTCCTGAATTTCAAACTAATAAACTTAAATTAATTAAATGGCGGTCCCGACCGGGATCGAACCGGCGATCTCCTGCGTGACAGGCAGGCATGTTAACCGCTACACCACGGGACCATTTGGTTGCGGGGACAGGATTTGAACCTGTGACCTTCGGGTTATGAGCCCGACGAGCTACCGAACTGCTCCACCCCGCGATAATAGTATGTTTTAAAAGTTAATCTTGCTACGCTCGAATTATGTAATAACCTTAAAATGGAGGAGGAAGAGGGATTCGAACCCCCGCGCGGTATGACCCGCCTGTCGGTTTTCAAGACCGATCCCTTCAGCCAGACTTGGGTATTCCTCCGAAATATGTTGATGGTGGACCTTGCAGGACTCGAACCTGCGACCGGACGGTTATGAGCCGTCTGCTCTAACCAACTGAGCTAAAGGTCCTAAATATAGCGGCAGAGGGAGTCGAACCCACGACCTTTCGGGTATGAACCGAGTGCTCTAGCCAACTGAGCTACACCGCCAAGATTTTTACATTAATAAATGGTGGAGCCTAGCGGGATCGAACCGCTGACCTCCTGCGTGCAAGGCAGGCGCTCTCCCAGCTGAGCTAAGGCCCCATTTTTTTAGACTGGTCGGGAAGACAGGATTCGAACCTGCGACCCCTTGGTCCCAAACCAAGTGCTCTACCAAGCTGAGCTACTTCCCGTAATATATGGCGCGCCCGGCAGGAGTCGAACCCACAACCTTCTGATCCGTAGTCAGACGCTCTATCCAATTGAGCTACGGGCGCTTATATTTCTCATAAAAGTGGTGCCGAGGACCGGAATCGAACCGGTACGGTAGTCACCTACCGCAGGATTTTAAGTCCTGTGCGTCTGCCAGTTCCGCCACCCCGGCACTTTGATGAATCTTTGGAGCGGAAGACGAGGTTCGAACTCGCGACCCCCACCTTGGCAAGGTGGTGTTCTACCACTGAACTACTTCCGCTCGGTTATGAAATTAAATGGTGCGGGTGAAGGGAGTCGAACCCCCACGCCTTGCGGCGCTAGATCCTAAGTCTAGTGCGTCTGCCAGTTCCGCCACACCCGCATGCATATTTTTAAAAATGGTGAGCCATGTAGGATTCGAACCTACGACCCTCTGATTAAAAGTCAGATGCTCTACCAACTGAGCTAATGGCTCGTACAATGGTGCCGGAGAAAGGACTTGAACCCTCAACCTACTGATTACAAGTCAGTTGCTCTACCAGTTGAGCTACTCCGGCTAAGTATAAATATGGTGGAGGATGACGGGCTCGAACCGCCGACCCTCTGCTTGTAAGGCAGATGCTCTCCCAGCTGAGCTAATCCTCCTGGGTATTAAAATCAAGTTGCACTATGTATTTATTGCAAGCCCAGCGACGTCCTACTCTCACAGGGGGAATCCCCCAACTACCATCGGCGCTGAAGAGCTTAACTTCCGTGTTCGGTATGGGAACGGGTGTGACCTCTTCGCCTTCATCACTAGACTTACTTGCACAGAATGTTCTAACTTCACTTAATTATTTGAAAGACAAGTTTTATTATAACAACTTTGTAGAAAATTTCAAGTGTTTTTTTAAAAATTATTCTTTCAAAACTGGATAAACGACATTTTAAAACAAATAAATACATTTGGTTAAGTCCTCGATCGATTAGTATTCGTCAGCTGCACGTGTCGCCACGCTTCCACCCCGAACCTATCTACCTCATCGTCTTTGAGGGATCTTACTTACTTGCGTAATGGGAAATCTCATCTTGAGGGGGGCTTCGTGCTTAGATGCTTTCAGCACTTATCCCGTCCACACATAGCTACCCAGCGATGCTCTTGGCAGAACAACTGGTACACCAGCGGTGTGTCCATCCCGGTCCTCTCGTACTAAGGACAGCTCCTCTCAAATTTCCTACGCCCACGACGGATAGGGACCGAACTGTCTCACGACGTTCTGAACCCAGCTCGCGTACCGCTTTAATGGGCGAACAGCCCAACCCTTGGGACCGACTACAGCCCCAGGATGCGATGAGCCGACATCGAGGTGCCAAACCTCCCCGTCGATGTGGACTCTTGGGGGAGATAAGCCTGTTATCCCCGGGGTAGCTTTTATCCGTTGAGCGATGGCCCTTCCATGCGGAACCACCGGATCACTAAGCCCGTCTTTCGACCCTGCTCGACTTGTAGGTCTCGCAGTCAAGCTCCCTTCTGCCTTTACACTCTTCGAATGATTTCCAACCATTCTGAGGGAACCTTTGGGCGCCTCCGTTACACTTTAGGAGGCGACCGCCCCAGTCAAACTACCCGCCTGACACTGTCTCCTACCCGGGTTACGGGTATGGGTTAGAATTTCAATACAACCAGGGCAGTATCCCACCGACGCCTCCTCCGAAGCTGGCGCTCCGGGCTCTAAGGCTCCTGCCTATCCTGTACAAGTTGCACCAAAATTCAATATCAAGCTATAGTAAAGCTCCACGGGGTCTTTCCGTCCTGTCGCGGGTAACCTGCATCTTCACAGGTACTATAATTTCACCGAGTCTCTCGTTGAGACAGTGCCCAGATCGTTACGCCTTTCGTGCGGGTCGGAACTTACCCGACAAGGAATTTCGCTACCTTAGGACCGTTATAGTTACGGCCGCCGTTTACTGGGGCTTCAATTCGCACCTTCGCTTGCGCTAAGCACTCCTCTTAACCTTCCNCAAAATGACCCCGTAACTTCGGGAGAAGGGGTGCTCTTTCGGGTGAAAGCCTGAGAGAGCACCCCTTCTCCCGAAGTTACGGGGTCATTTTGCCGAGTTCCTTAACGAGAGTTCTCTCGCTCACCTTAGGATTCTCTCCTCGACTACCTGTGTCGGTTTGCGGTACGGGCACCTATCACCTCGCTAGAGGCTTTTCTTGGCAGTGTGAAATCAGGAACTTCGCTCATACGAGCTCGCCATCACAGCTCAACGTTATAGAATGCGGATTTTCCTACATTCACGCCTCACTGCTTGGACGTGCATAACCAACAGCACGCTTACCCTATCCTCCTGCGTCCCCCCATTACTCAAACGGTGGTTTGGTGGTACAGGAATATCAACCTGTTGTCCATCGCCTACGCCTATCGGCCTCGGCTTAGGTCCCGACTAACCCTGAGCGGACGAGCCTTCCTCAGGAAACCTTAGTCATACGGTGGATGGGATTCTCACCCATCTTTCGCTACTCATACCGGCATTCTCACTTCTAAGCGCTCCACCAGTCCTTCCGGTCTGACTTCAACGCCCTTAGAACGCTCTCCTACCACTGATNAACAAATCACCGAAGCTGTGGATTGATACCGTTGGTATCAATCCACAGCTTCGGTGATTTGTTTAGCCCCGATACATTTTCGGCGCAGCGTCACTCGACCAGTGAGCTATTACGCACTCTTTAAATGATGGCTGCTTCTAAGCCAACATCCTGGTTGTCTAAGCAACGCCACATCCTTTTCCACTTAACAAATACTTGGGGACCTTAGCTGGTGGTCTGGGCTGTTTCCCTCTTGACTACGGATCTTATCACTCGCAGTCTGACTCCCAAACATAAATCATTGGCATTCGGAGTTTGTCTGAATTCGGTAACCCGGGATGGGCCCCTAGTCCAAACAGTGCTCTACCTCCAAGATTCTCGCGTTTGAGGCTAGCCCTAAAGCTATTTCGGAGAGAACCAGCTATCTCCAGGTTCGATTGGAATTTCTCCGCTACCCACACCTCATCCCCGCACTTTTCAACGTACGTGGGTTCGGACCTCCAGTAAGTGTTACCTTACCTTCATCCTGGACATGGGTAGATCACCTGGTTTCGGGTCTACGACCACATACTCATTCGCCCTATTCAGACTCGCTTTCGCTGCGGCTCCGCTTTCTCAGCTTAACCTTGCATGTAATCGTAACTCGCCGGTTCATTCTACAAAAGGCACGCCATCACCCATTAACGGGCTCTGACTACTTGTAGGCACACGGTTTCAGGGTCTATTTCACTCCCCTTCCGGGGTGCTTTTCACCTTTCCCTCACGGTACTGGTTCACTATCGGTCACTAGGGAGTATTTAGCCTTGGGAGATGGTCCTCCCGGATTCCGACGGAATTTCACGTGTTCCGCCGTACTCAGGATACACTCAAGAGAGAATGAACTTTGGACTACGGGGCTTTTACCCTATCCTGCGGACCTTTCCAGATCGCTTCGTCTAGCTCATTCCTTTGTAACTCTATGTAGAGTGTCCTACAACCCCAAGAGGCAAGCCTCTTGGTTTGGGCTATTCCCGTTTCGCTCGCCGCTACTCAGGGAATCGATTTTTCTTTCTCTTCCTCCAGGTACTTAGATGTTTCAGTTCCCTGGGTATGCCACAGATGCGCTATGTATTCACGCAAATGTACTGCTCCATTACGAACAGTGGGTTCCCCCATTCGGAAATCTCCGGATCAAAGCTCACTTACAGCTCCCCGAAGCATATCGGTGTTAGTGCCGTCCTTCTTCGGCTCCTAGTGCCAAGGCATTCACCGTGCGCCCTTATTAACTTAACCTAAAAGTTAAAAAGTGTTACACATCATGATCACGAAGTGATCATAAATTGAATTTCTTGTATTAATTGTTTCAATGTCGTTTTATCCAGTTTTCAAAGAACAAGTGTGGAATNCATCGACCTCACGCTTATCAGGCGTGCGCTCTAACCAGCTGAGCTATAGGCCCTCTTTGAATTTCATATATTATATGAACATTCAAAACTGAACTGCAAAACGTTAAGCTACAGATAAAGATCTGTATTCCGTAATTATCCTTAGAAAGGAGGTGATCCAGCCGCACCTTCCGATACGGCTACCTTGTTACGACTTCACCCCAATCATCTGTCCCACCTTCGGCGGCTGGCTCCCGTAAGGGTTACCCCACCGACTTCGGGTGTTACAAACTCTCGTGGTGTGACGGGCGGTGTGTACAAGGCCCGGGAACGTATTCACCGTGGCATGCTGATCCACGATTACTAGCGATTCCGGCTTCATGTAGGCGAGTTGCAGCCTACAATCCGAACTGAGAACGGTTTTATGGGATTAGCTCACCCTCGCGGGGTTGCGACCCTCTGTACCGTCCATTGTAGCACGTGTGTAGCCCAGGTCATAAGGGGCATGATGATTTGACGTCATCCCCACCTTCCTCCGGTTTATCACCGGCAGTCACCTTAGAGTGCCCAACTGAATGCTGGCAACTAAGATCAAGGGTTGCGCTCGTTGCGGGACTTAACCCAACATCTCACGACACGAGCTGACGACAACCATGCACCACCTGTCACCGCTGTCCCCGAAGGGAAAACTCTATCTCTAGAGCGGTCAGCG